>CAVYSE010000012.1:0-30336 GCA_963771075.1 candidate division FCPU426 bacterium
TATACCGACGAAAAAGCGCGCCGATTCCGATCCAAAGTGCGCAGTGATTCCGCCGCAAAGTGCGCAGTTATTTGACCAGCTTAGCCGGAAGCGACAAGGGTGTGGGAATGGTGTTGCACACATTTCGGAACATGGTTCCATTCCTATGCTGTTGAGGGAATCTCCTTTCTTTTTTTGATCATACATTCTGATGTGCCTGGTGAGGAAATATTTATTCTTCACCATGCCCCGAAACTCAACTCCATCTCCGATCACCCAAAAGAAGGGCCGTTACGTGCATAAAATATTTCTCTCCCCATGACAAAAATTATTTTTTCGTTCCCCGACGGGTTTTCCTCATGGACTCCCCTTTCATCGTGATCTTGTGGGAGTTGTGCACCAAACGGTCCAGGATGGCGTCGGAGAGTGTCGGGTTTCCCAAAGCTTCATGCCACTCTTCCACCGGAATTTGGGCGGATACGAGGGTGGACTTACGATCGTAGCGGTCTTCCAGGATCTCGAACAAGGCCCTTCGTTGTTCATCCACCAATGGCATGGAAGCCCAATCGTCCAGGATCAAAAGGTCAAACTTGGCCAGGCATCAAGGAATTTCAAATATTTTCCCTCCACCCCGGGAGATGGCCAATTCCTCGAAGAGCCTTGGAAACCTCAAATACAACACCCGATGACCTTCCCGGCAGGCCTTTTGACCAAAGGCACAAGCCAGATAACTTTTGCCTTCCCCGGTGGGTCCCACAATCAGACAGTTGTCGTGGTCTGAAATCCAACCGCAAGAAGCCAGGGACATCACTTGGCCTTTGTCCAGGCCTCGGGGTTGCTTGAAGTCCAAATCCTCCATACAAGCGTTCAGCCAGCTTGGCCGTACGCAGACGGCTGACGAGTCTTTTGTTCTCTCGTACCGTCATCTCCCGGTCCACCAAAAGCCCGAGCCTTTCCTCGAAACTCAAGGATTTGCAGTTCTTGTTTTCTATTTGCTCCTTGAAAGCTTTCAGCATTCCTTCCAGGCGTAATGCGGACAACTTTTCCAACATCGGTTGAGCCAACATATAGTCTCCTTTAGTTTTGAGTTTGGTAATACTGCGCGCCTCGGACAAACTCATGTTCCAAGGCGGGTAATACCGGCTGCTCTTCTACCAATGGCTTTTGATCCAATCCCGATTGGAGAATGGCATGGATCTGACGCAACTTGGGATCAGCCAGTTTCGAAACTCTCCGACAAGCCGCTTCCAGGCGATCGGGCCCATAGGTTTTTCCCAAGCGCATGATCCCCAAACAGGGCCTAAACCCCTGTTGAGGATGCACATGGTTGGACAATATCTTTTCAACTACCGCCTTCGTGGCTTCCCCTGATTGGGCGGCCCATTGGGCCAATCTCACGGGCGTCCATTCGGCATATTCCCTGTGGTTTTGAGGCATATGTTCCACCAGCGTGGTGTAGCCGTAATCGACGAAGGATCGAACGTGGCTGGCCACCCTCTGGCCTTTGTGGAAAATCTCCACCACCGCGCTTGTGACCCTCGCTTCCAACTGCTGGTGTGCCAGTTGATAGGGCGCGCTGTAGTAGTGTTTTTTCAGCTCAACGTGGTAGTCAATGTTCACACGCACCTTTTTCCATTCAGCAAACTCGTAAGGGTATTGGGGAAGGGGCTTTAATGCTGGTTTTTCAAGGGTTTCAAACTGTTGGAGACGGCTTCCCGGCAGTTTTTGGAAAGGCTTTTCGTTGTAGTCCTTCAGGCGTTCCCAGAGGGCCTCATTGAGTTCATGCAGGGAGAAAAAGGTACGGTTTCGCAAAGCCGCCAGAATCCATCTTTCCGCCACCTGGACCCCCGATTCCACCTTGGCCTTATCCCGGGGTTTGAGGGGTCGGGCTGGAAGAATCGCCGCTTGGTAATGCCGAGCCATTTCCTGATAGGTAGCGTTCAGGGTGGGTTCGTAGCGGTGGGCCAACACGACTCCACTTTTGAGATTATCTGGAATTAACAGTTCACTGGTTCCGCCAAAAAATTCAAATGCCCTGACATGGGAAGCGATCCAATTAGGCAACTCTTGGGTCCAGGTGGCTTCCACGTAGGTGTAGCTGCTGGCCCCCAAGACCGCCACGAAGATCTGGGCTTGTTTCACTTCGCCGGTTTTTCGATCCACTACTCCCATCGTCATTCCGGCATAATCCACGAACATCTTTTCCCCGGCCTTGTGAGACTGTCTCATCACCACGTCCAAGGTTTTTGCCCAGGCACGGTAAAGATCGCAGAATCGACTGTATCCATATCCTTGGGAATTGGCTTGGCTGTATTCGCTCCACAAAAGCATGAGCGTCACGCCTTTTCTCTGAAGTTCCTGGTGAATCCAGGAAAAGTCCGGAAGAGTTCGATTCTCGGTGGGAATACAGGGGGTAGGAGGAAAAAGCTGTTTTTCCAGCATTTCATCCGTTAAATCTTCCGGCAATGGCCAGTCAGGCGGCAAGCGTTCAACTTCTTGAGATATCCCCTCACTGCGGTGGGACTTATTCCACAGGATTGGGCTATCGCCCGATGACTTAACTTCTGCTCAAACCTTAACCTCAATACTTCTCGAATTTGACGCATGGGGATTTTTTCCCTCGGCATGGGCCCTCCTCCTGATGGATTCAAAAGGAAGCACCATACCAACTAACAGGAATTCACCCTGCGTCGCTTTCACCGAAAAGCTTCTCCCGAAACAACGTGCCAAAGTTGCGCACTTTGCGTCGGAATCACTGCGCACATTCGATCGGAATCGGTGCGCACTTTAAATCGGAATCAATGGGCACTTTGACTCGGAATACCCAGAGCATCTCGTTACAGCTAAACTTGGCCGCCTTGGTTATATTGCCGCACCTTTCGCAGGGAACGTACCCGATTTTGACTTGATGGCCGCAGATGTGAGGGGGATTCCATCCCTATTCAAGTAAAAGCCATCAATGGGCCCTCCTGGCAGTTCAACGCCAAGAAGTTTCTGGACATCGATTTGAAAAATGGTTTCCAAACTGTCCGGGGGGTAAAAAAGGTTCCGAACCCCAACCTTTTGTGTATCTTTGTCTTGCTTGGTAAAAACGAACGGGAAGATGAATTTTATCTCTTCGAGTTCAAGGCCCTCCAAAAGTATTTTTCCCTGGCCTATAAAGGCGGACGCCGGGTCAAAAACCCCGAGTCTTTCCATTGCGCGATTTGGCCAAAGGACTTGAAGAAGTATCGGGATAATTGGGATTTATTAAAATCTGAATTTCCAAAATAAGGTATACATGCCCAAACCCTTCCTTAAATCCGACTTCAAAGCGGCCGTCCGGGATCCCGAATTAGGGAGGATCTACACCGGAATTGAGCATCACGACGCCCTAAAAGCGGCAGAGGCGGACGGTAATCGCCACTTAGGAATGGAAAATACCGGCTTCCAACACAAGGACGGCACCTTCTACACGCGAGCCGAAACCCAGCAGGAATGGGGCTTCAAAACGAGCCATGAACTGCGTGAGGAATTAGGAGATTCATAATAATTTATGAGTAAAATTATTTTGACAATCATGAGCATTCTTTTATTTTTTGTTTTGATCCAATTAATTACTTTTTTTAATATTTTTTCAAGTAATTATAAAAAATACGGTTTTAAAAAAGCGGTCAAAAGAATTGTTATTCCCGATTTAACTACCGTGGTAAACATTTTTGTCCCAATTATTGTTCTATGGCTGACCTACCAAGCCAATCAGGAGGGGGCAGGTCTTCTTAAGGAAAATGAAAAGTTTTTGGAAACCGCAAGGAACATCAACGAACAAGCCGAAACCTTTCAAAAACAATCCCTTGAATCTTTCAAAACATTAAATAATGAAACCAAAAATGTTTTGGATGGGGCCTCCGAAATGAATAAAAGAAGTGTGGATTTTCTTGAGGCTTCCAAAGGTTCATTAGAAACCTTTAGGAACACGGCCAATGAACTTCAAAAGGTCCTTCAATCAAATATAGACCTTGCAAATAAGCAAATTGAAATATTAACCAAAACTTTAAAGCGGGAAGAGGAAATAATGAACCGCACGGCCATAATCGATGTTTATTGCGGTGGCCTAGATTTGAATAAGAGAAAAGATCAAGAGCCTGTTTCTCTAGACGTTGCTTCTGGGGAAGAATGGACTAAACTCAATTTTGTTATTGGAAATTCAGGATTGATCCCTTTAAAAAACCCCATAATTTTATTAACGGTCAATCCTTCGTCAGTTTGCATAAAGGATTCCACTCCCGGCGAAGATTGTAATTTCCGTCAGTTTTCCGGTTTAAATATAATTAGTGCCATTAATCCAGGGACTTTAAATAAATTTCCTATTGAAGTTAAAATTCCTAATGAGGTTAAAAATATCCAAGTGAACGTTCAGATTAGTGGAGAAGGTCTTCAAGGACAGGTTGGATCAATGGTTATCTTCAAGGTTAACCGGCTTAAACCTACTCCCACCGTTCCTACGAGTCAGAAAACACCATGAAAGACTTCCCCTTCTGGCGCGGCGCGATCCACAACGCAAAGACGGCTTTCTTCCTGAAATCCGTTGGGGTAGACCTTGCACAGATTCCCAAGGAATCTGCACCGGCAACCTTCGCCCTCAACTGGAAGTTTCGAGCGGCCAGCCCAATTCCAGGGGCAAACCGAGCTTCTTAACGACGGGGAAAAGAGACTCGCCGAATTCCACAATCCGAAGGGCCTTTGGCCCTGATAGAATTCGGCACTAAGCTTCGTCGGCTTGAGGGCCAACGGCTTGACTGCCGACCAGGTGGCCGCCCTCCGGAAGATTTATTCGAATAAATTGAAAGACTTTAAAGAAGTGCCCGTGGCCACCAGCTCCCCCCGCCAGGAGGAAAAGCCCCACCCAGAAACCGAAGAATCCGTCGAAGCCGTTGTTTGTACCAAATGTGGCCAGCCGATCACCATCGAGCGTTTGGAGGCCGTGCCAGCCACTAAAAAGTGCGTAAAATGCCAGGAGAAGGCCGAATCCGGGGAGGAACAAAGACCCCAGGCGTCTAAATGTAAGCGGTGTGGGTCCGTTATGGTTTGGAGAATGACGAAGAACGTCAGGCCCGCGAAGTATTTCCTTGGTTGCTCCAATTACCCAAAGTGCACCTATATTGGGGTTAGTGCTTTTTAAAGAAGGATAGAAAACATGGCTTTTTTCTTTTGCCCACCATGCCAAAACACCTTTAATGAAAGCCGGGATCATGGAAAACCTAACCCTGTGTGCCCTGTATGCCAAGGACCAACAAAAGATTTACCCCGAAACAAAGCCGAAAGAGAGAAGACTATTGAAACTTTAATTGGGGAAAAGCTTGTTAAAGGTTCCCCATCCTAAAGATCCTTGGTTGTTAGGGGCGAACAATATAAAGGGGTGTGCCCGGTGGACCAGCTGGAACCAGGCGATAAGTTGAAACATCACATCACCGGCGAGGAAGGAGTATTCATAAAACCCTTGCCCTGGACCATAGGTTCGAACCACGGGGAAGGGCTTTTAGTGGACGTGAACGGCCACGAAAGATTTTGGATTTTTGAGGAAACGACCTTTTTGGAAAGACCAGCTCCTAAACAAGGCCCCTAGCTGGCCGCCAGTTGAAAGATTATTGCTTGGGTGGACCAGTTGAGACGCTGTTTTTTAGAATAAATTTTAGGAAAGAAAAGGAATCATAGAATGGCACAGGGAATAGTGAAGTGGTTCAAAAACGAGAAGGGTTTTGGTTTTATTACTCAAGAAGGGGGACCGGACTTATTCGTGCATTTTTCTGAAATCCAAGGCGAAGGTTTCAAGAGCCTGAATGAAGGGGACCGCGTTGAGTTTGATGTGGCCCAAGGCGATAAGGGACCAAAGGCGGTTAAAGTCCGCAAAATATAACCGTAAATTTAGGCGGACCCCGGGCCACAGTGGACCCGGGCGGCCGCCAGTGGACCAGAACACCCCCAGCCCAGGGCATTGGTTTTCCCGTTTAAGCCCCTTCGGACTATAATCCCTTTCGCTCCATAAGGATTTTAGATATGCCCCCTGATGCAAACATGTTCATTGAAAAAAGAGTCCACCCTCGAGTTACACTAAAAATCCCCGTGAAGTACCGGGTGATTGAGGACCAGAAAGAAATAGAGAACGTCCACGAGCGGAAAATAAACGTGCTTACAAGTCATACCTTTAACGTAAGTTTGGGGGGGTTGTACCTGGTCCCGGATCATGTCCTCAACGTGGGTAGTGTCCTTCGAATGGATATTACGCTTCCGGAGATTTCCGACATGTTTTCAGTTTATGCAGAGGTGGTTTGGACCAATGATACCGGAGCGGGACTTCACTTCGAGGCGATAAAAGAAGAGGACTTGGACACTTTGAAGGAATATCTTTCACAGAAAACCCATAGTAAATAAGGCAACAAGGATTTTTTGATATGGAACGTGTAAGTGTTTTTATTGACGGGAGTAATTTCTACTTCGCCCTCAAGCGCAACAACCGGGCCACCCGGGTTGATTACCACGAATTATCAAAGGCTTTAGCCGGGCCAGATCGCAAGCTTGTCCGCACCTTTTACTACAATTCAGCCTATGACCCGGTTACAGCGCCTGAGCAGAGCAAGGCCCAGCAGCCCTTTTTGGATTCTTTGGACCGAACGCCCTACCTTGAGTTAAGGCTCGGGAGACTGCACCCCCTTAGCCTTGGTGGTTATAAGGAGAAGGGAACTGATGTTCTTTTGTCCGGGGACTTGGTTTATTACGCCGCCAGGAACTTATTCGATACGGCCATCATTTATACCGAGGACTCGGACTTCGCTTACTCCATCAATAAAGCTAAGGAGCTGGGGAAGCACATTGAAATTTGTTCTTTCGCGGACTCACAGCAGAGGGATTTGATACGCGAGGGCGATTCTTTTATTCACCTTGATAAGGTTTTGGAGAAATACGCAGAGAAGATATTCCCGCAGGAGATCAAATCCAACGTTGTGAATTTGCCCGCAGAAAAGAAGATCGTGGAAAAGAAACCCGAGGAACCCCCGGTTAAAAGACCAAGGGGAAGGCCCAAGACGAAAGGCATCCTTGACGGCTTAAAGAAGATCATCGAAGGTTAAGATGATGCCCGGCCAGCGCTGGTAAACTACATACAAATCCTGGCCAGATCAGCCGGGAGAGCCCACCCCCGATAAATACCTCTAATGACAATAATTTACTTGTTTTAATTAATTAATATATTAACATGTGATATATGGGCCCCCAAACTTTACCTAAATACACCTGTTTGCGTTGCGATTATGTGTGGATACCACGGAAAGACGGATTACCGAGGGTATGCGCTCATTGCAGATCGCCGTATTGGAATAAGCCGAGGGGTCAGCAGCGCGGTCGGCCAAGGAGCCAGATGGTTCTTCCTTTGCCGGAACCAAGAGCACCTAGGCGAACGCCTAATCAACCCAAGAACAGAAGGACAAAGTGAAAACGTAGAGAGCTCAAAATAAAAAGCCCCGAATCCTTCGCAAGATTCAGGGCTTGAGAGTTTCGCCGATCTGACCACCGTCCAAAGTTTTCAGATTGGCTTAGATTTTTCAGACGCTAGAAGTGCGTTCGCTACGCCCTTTTTGCGTTCTGGACATCCAACTGGGGGCCTACCTTCGCGGGGCGTGTCCCTTACAGAGGAGCCAGTGAGGCTATTTTAGCCACTGGCCCTTGGGTGTCAATACCCTTTTAAGAGCCAGGAGTTGTATGCCGGAGACTTTAAGACCCAAAACCATTGAGTCCGACGACACCCACGCTATAAGTGTCCTTTCCAACCTAGGGTTGCCCTACGTTTGGATCCCCTATCTCGTAATCGACTTTTACGGCCCTGGGATGGGCCGCGCTGGCTGGCTTTACACCGTTCTTACCCGCCTGGCTGACCACGACACAAAGATTGTCGTTAAATACACCGCCGAGGACATTGGGAAGTTATGCGGATGCGACCGAGACACTGTTCACGCCGGGATAAAACGTTTGGAAGCTTTGGGGTTGATCAAGAAAATCCCCGGGGACAGGGCTAAAACCAACGAATATTTGCTCATAGAGCCTATTTTCCCGGCTCCTGACCACATCGTAGTTGAATATTTTCCGAAAGGCTGGAAGCCCTCAAAATCGTCCCTTTTGGCCCTTCAGAAATCGGGCCTTCAATCGAAATATACCCACATACCACAGGTAGTAGGTGAAAATGGGTCGAGCGGAAATTTTCCGCACGAGGATTCCGAGCCGTATATTTCCCCGAATGAGCCGAATAATTCCGCACGATCAAGCGGAAATTCAGGCCTACCGAGCCGAGAAAATAGCGTTATGAGCGGAAAAAACCAGCACCTTATAAACAAACAATCTTTAAAAGAAACAAACGAACAGGAAGAAGAGTTTGTCCGTTCCCTTTTTAAAATATTTATAACCAAAAGCCCCAACACCGTTTTTGAAAGGTTTGAGGATCTTTGGTTCAAGACCTTTAACCTTTGTGAGGATAACCTAGCCCTGGCACAGGATAGGTTTAAAAAAGGCGTTTTTGTCGTGGAGCAGTCCAAAATCGTCAAGGACCCGGAAGGATTGCTTTGGAAGGCCATCGAAAAGGGTTGGTCACCCAGGGCTACCCCCGAGACACCAACTCCACCAGGCGACGAGCAAAAGCGAATCGAGGACAAATACGACGAGGAATTAAAAGCACAGAGGAAGTCGGCAACGGTCGAGGTAATTTTGGATTCTTTGGATTTTTTCAAGAAGCACGATAAGAAAAACGACCCCCTGGATACCGTGAAAAAACTTTACGAGGGGAACCCGCACCTGAACGAGGCGATTAAGCGTTTCACTGAAAGGGGCAAATAGATGGCCTATAAGATTTCGATTTACAACAAAAAGGGCGGCGTAGGGAAGACGACGATAGCCGTCAACCTGGCAGCCCTAATCGCCGCCAAAACAAACACCTCTAAAAGGCCCGTCAAACTCAATGGCCGGGTCATCGGGCCGGGCGATCCCTTTTACCGTGTTCTTTTGATCGACGCGGACCAGCAGGAAAACACGTCCGATTATTTAGGAATGGGTTCTAATTTCCGGGACGACGCCGACAAGGACCGCCATCTAGGGACCGTCTTAATGGGCGGTTCGATCCAGGAGGCGGTTATCCCCTTCACATCGAGGGATTATTTAAGGGCGGACGCCACAGGCCCGGATGTTCTTTCCGACGAACAGTGGACCGGGTTTGACGACAACGGCCAGGAAGTCCTACAGAAACGAAAATTCAGGTTCAGGGTCATCAAGAACTTCCACATTGTCCCGGCTCATGCCAACCTGGAGAAGGATAAGCCGAGCCACAACGGGAATTATTCCAAGGTGACGAAGGCTTTGGATAAAGCGGGCTTGGAAGAACTCACCCTTGGGGATTTGATGGACGAGGATTTATTCAGGGCAAGTCTTTCACCGACCTTGCTGGCCGAAAAGATATCGGAAGTGGAGGACCAATACGATTACATTTTTATTGATTGCCCTCCCTCTTGGGACCGTCATTCCAAAATGTCGATTCTCGCTTGTGACCAGATCATCATCCCTTTGAAGCCGGGAGAATTCGAGCGGCTTGGAGTCATCCGGGTCATGGACCAGCTCGGGGACTTGCAGGCGCTTTACGGCAAAAAACCGGACCTGATTTTCGCCATCATGAACATGATGCGGGGAAATGTTAAGAAGCACACGGCCTACCACATCAAGAATTTCCGGGAGCTGGGGCGGTTGGTGGCCATGACGGGCATTCCCTTAACGGAGGAAGTGAACAACTCCCAGGGGGACATGGTTCCTTTTGCCTTTGCCCCCAAGAAGTACCCGGTCATGGTGAAGATTTTCAACAACGTTTTCCGTGAAATCCGGAAAAGATTCTCAGAGCTAGAAACCAAAAAGGAGGCCGTCCGTGGTTAAGCCTATTTCCTTAAACACGCTGTCCAGCCAAAAACTAACCGGGCTTTTCAAGGACCCGGTCCAGGGGGATCCCCCCAAGGAAGTCAAAGGCGGCTTTACCCCCGCCGAACTCAAGGCGAGCTTCAAATCGGACGTGGTTTATTCGATCCCGGTCAACGAGGAATGGTTCAACCTGGAAAACCGGAGACTTGCGACCAGGCGGGCCATCGACCCGGAGGCCGTTCAAAGCATGGGCGAATCCATCAAGACCCACGGCCAGGAGCAGCCGGTCAAATGCCGGTGGGATGAAACGAACAGGCTACAAATCATCCTTGGGGAAACCCGGACGCACGCTTGCAAGCTCATCGGGAAAGAGGTTCTTGTCCTCATCACGGACGCGGACGAGCGGACTTGCAAGGCTTGGGCCCTTTCCGAAAACCTTCAACGCAACGACATGAAGGGGTATGACCAGGCGCTCAAAATGTACGAGCTTCAAAAAGAGAATTTTTCAGTGGACGAGATTTCAATTATCGCCAACAAAAAGAAGGCCTTGATTTACCAAACTTTCAAAATTTTTGATTACCCGAAAATCACGGAGGCTTTGGAGGCGGGGAAGATCACGATTTCAGACGCGAGGCTTTTAGCTTCGACCACTTCCTCCAAGTCACTCGAAGAAGGGCTTCAAGTGAAAGCTATCGAGGCCCTTTCGGCTGGGACGTTGAAGGTTTCCGACCTTGATTATTTCGCCGACAAAAAGGGAGATATCCCGTTGGCGACCGCACCAGCCGCGCCGGGCCAACCAGGCGCACCAACAGATCCGGCGTCGAAGTCTGATGATTCGAGCAAACCCAAGACCAAGAGCCACACCGCCAAGGATGACGGAGCTTACTTCAAGAAATTCAACGATGGGAAAATCGTGTTCAAGGCAACCGCCGTGCCCGGGAAGACACAGATGGCGGAACTAAAGAAGATGAAACAGGCCGTTGCCGGCTTCTCGGCCGCATTGGAAAAAGTTATCACCGTTGCTTCAACCGCGGACAAAGGTAAGAAAAAAGGGAAGAAGGGCTGATTTTTCAACCATCGGGAAAGAATGAATGCTTTCAAACTTTTATATAAAAATTCTTTGGTTCTTTGGAATCTTTTCGCTCGTCAACTACTTGCTGGAACTTTTCGGGCTGGTTGCGCCCGGGGTTAGCTGGGTGGACGTTCTGGCCGTAGCGGCGAATCTTTATTGTGCTTTCCGGCTTGCGAAGGATAAGAAACTTTCCGTTTTGGAGCGCCTGGCCGCTTTGGCACCATGGGTTGTCTTCACAGAGCATTTTTTCGGTTTGCTCGGAAATAATATAATAACTGTTTTTGTAACCGTCCTGGGCGTCGTGGCCACCACCGTAGTTTTATTCATGGTTCTTGGAAAGGTTGAGAAGAAGAAGACCGTGACCGCGCCTGTTGACGGCGAAAAAGGGAACTATCCGATTATCCTGGACGAAGAACAGGATTTTTTCATTTCCACCAAACAAGTTTTCGAACACGTCCAGGTGATAGGGAAGTCAGGAAGCGGAAAATCCGCCAGCTATTTTTTAAACGCTAAGTTTCAGGCTATCCACCAGGGCAAAGGTTGCTTCTCATACGACGCCAAGAGCGAGGAAATTCATATCCTGGCCTATTACGCGCATGAAGCGGGTCGGATTACTGATTTTGTACCCTTCGATTTGCGTTGCCCGGAGCGTAGCGACAAGGTCAATCCTTTGGCATGGTTCACACCGGAAGGCAAACCCGACTCCCAGGTTGTTTCAAATATTGCCCAGCAAATTCTTTATTTCGAAAATAAGTCGAATGTGAGCTTTTTCCCCGACACCGGAAAAATGTTCATTCAGAATCTTACCGGACTTCTTCATTACGAATACCCGATCATCACTTTTGCGGACTACTACCACGTCGTCACATCTGAAATGGAAAACCTGGATTCAATAAACGCCTTGTGTGAGCTGCACCCTAACAGCACGGAGGCAAATTATTTTAAGGGCCTTTGGTTGGAAACATCTTCTTCTGAAAGGCGTCAAGCTCTTTCCGGACTTATAAATCTTATAGTGCCATTCGTGCAAGGACCGTGGGCACCTTTGATAAACACCAAGACGCCCACTTTTCTTATCTCCGACCTCATTAATTCAAACAGGATATTTCATTTTGGGGCGGCGTCTTCCATTTACCAATCGGATTATCGACGCTTGGCCGCCTGTTTCTTGATGGGGATAATGATCGAGGTAGGTAAGAGGGCGGCCAAGTTGGAGAAAACCCCTTATGACCTATTTATTGACGAGTTCGCCTCTATCGCCTATGAGAAATTCGCAGATACCGTTGGAACGGTAAGGTCAAAGGGGATAGGTATTCATCTAGGTCATCAATCCATGGGCGACCTTGATAAAGTCGGCCCGGCCTTTAAGAGAGCGGTTTGCGACAACACGACCACGAAAATTTATTTCCGGGTCCTCTCAAAGGAAACGGCCAGGGAATGCGCGGACTCCATAGGGACCGAGATCGTGGACCCATACATGGTGAAATCGGTAAAGACAAACGCTGGCCTCTTTGGTGGTTACCAGGAGGCGGGGGCCACCATTAAAGAAAACGACCGGGCCTACAAAGTCCACCCGGATTTAATAATGGATTTCGTCAAAGGGCAGGCCGCAATAAAAGTGTCTTATGAAAAGGGTGTGAAGCACGGAATCATCCAATTCAAACTTGCGCCGGAACCGCCGTCATCATTCGATTTTACGGAATATGTGAAAATCAGGAATTACCATAAAGGCCCTGTTGAGAAAAATTTACCATTCAAAAAGCCCTTGGCCGTGGCGAAGGTGGACCCCTCGCCTGGCACGGGGAAGCAGATGTTCAAAAAGGACGCCATTTTCGACAAGGTGGACGCCATGAAGAAGGAAATGATCGAGCACCGCAGACCTAAGAAGGTCGAGGACGGATCGAATTGAATTCCCTTCGCGGCGAGCATTACAAGATGCTGGCCTATATCCACAGCAACCGAACCATTACCATCGAGCTTTTCAAAGAGAAATTTTTCCCCGGCAAGACCTACCAAAGGGCCTGGCAACTCATCGGCCTTTTAAAGCGTAAAAACTACCTTTTTTCCAAGCATGAGAACAAGTTCAAACCGGCTGTCTTTGGGCTGACCCAGGAGGCTTTGTCCGAAATGGTGTCAAAAGGATTTCTCTTGGCCAAGAGGGTAAGGCCCGTAAGGATTTATTTCGGCCATGAGGCCCACCACGAGGCCGTTACCAGGTTAAGGATCAAGATAGAGGGCGACCCGGCATTTTCAGACGTGTTTTGGCTTTCAGACTTCGAGATCAAGCAAGGGATGAGCAAAGAGGCCAAATGGAAATTCCGGGAGCTGGAAACCGCCGAGGAGAGGCTTGAGTTCATAAAGACCTGGAAGAAGATAAAGTACAAGCGCGACCCGGACGGATACTTTGACGCGCTGGTTGGTAACGATGAAGTGGAGTCCTACGTCCTTGAATACGAGCACCAGGAATATTCCAGGACCACAATCCTTGGGATGATCAACGGGCTTGAGGATTCTTTCCGGGGAGCGGGGAAGTTGGTCGTTTGCAAAACCCCGGAAAGGGAAGACGGGTTTAGGAAGATCCTCGTTCAGACCATGGATTCGATCAAAGGCCGGAGATTCGACTACGGCGAATGGATGACGTCCAGCATCGAAAAAGCCACCACCCAACCCTTCAAAACCGCATTTAAAACGTTAAATAAAGACTAAAGTCTATTAAATAGACACTTTCCCTTTTGTTGATATCGTTTAAACACTTTTAAGTCGTAAAAACATTACAGGCATTGATCCAAACGATTCCTCGCGCTCCCGACCCCGCTCTTACCGCATCACATAATACGTGATGGGTTAGCAAGAGCGGGGTCGGGAGCGCGAGTAATGGATCAATGTAATGTTTTTAAAAGTGTTTAAACAGTTGGAGAGAAAAAAACAGCAGGAAAAAAGCTAGAAAACAGGCCGGAAAAAGTCGGTGAACAAAAGAAGGTTCACCGCCTTTTATAGCCCGGCCAAAGCGGTTTTCTAGCGTTGCGCTTTTTTCCTGCTGTTTTTTTCTAAAGGTACAGGGCCGCGCGAGTGGCTGGCCCTGCCAAGGCACCGGGCCGCGCGGGAGGCTGGCCCGGCAAAGAGGCACGGCCCGCTTATGAGGGCGGGCCGCTAGGCATGGCCCCTCGGATATCGGCAGGCGAACCGGGGCCACCAAGGCACAGTTGGCCCAAAGGCAAAGTTCGCCAATGGGCCAACTGGAAGGCAAGCGGATCAAAAGGCGATCCGCATTAACAGGCGAAAGGCTTATTTATTCATTTCGCCAAAAGGCGTGGCGAAAAGGGGGGGCCGGGCGTAAGCCCGGCCAAGGTGTGAACGTCAAAGGATTCAAACCAGGAGGAAGGAAACCTTCGGTTTCCTTTAGAGGCTTTTTAAAGTCTATTAAATAGACTTTCACCAATTGGAGTTTTTTGGATAACCGGGATTATCCCGGTAAATTTGTGAGGAAATTTCAGGTTTTAATTTTTTGGGGTTGGTTTTGCTTTTACCATTTCATATAAACATGGTTATATGAAATACTTGACAAGAAGTATACCCGGTATACTTTTCCTTACGGATTCTTTCAAGAAAACTCGGTATAAAAATCGTTATACCGAAAGAACGCGACAACGAGTCTATTCAATAGACTTTCAGCTTGGTCATTTCAAGCTTATTCAGGAGCTTTGCGAGCTTATCAAGGGTCTTTAGGAATTTCTTTACTTCTTTCTTCCGCATGAGGGCTTTCACGACTTTGGGCTTCACTTTATTCCGCACGAGGAATTTCACGAGTTGCGGGGTTTCCTCTTTTATTGCTTTGGCGGCTCTGGGTTTCATTCGCTTCTGTTTTCGATCCGAGTAATTTTTAGGATTACACAAAATATCATTCCGCATCATAGATTTTAAGACATTGGTTTAAGGGGGGAAGGGGAAGGGAACAGGAGCACTTCCCTTCCCTGGGCCTTCCCCCTGGGTTGCACTTCCCTTTTGGAAAACCGCCAAAAGGGTGATTGCAACCGCACCCCTTTCCCCGGGGGCGACTGCCCCGCGATCCCCTGCCCAAAAGGGAGAACCCCCTTTTGAATTTCCCTTTTTGGGGGAAAGGAAAACAAACGAGAAGAAGTTTGTTTTCCGTGGGCTTTCCCCCGGGAGACTTCCCTTTTGAAGATCGCAAAAGAGAAGACTCCCTCCCCTTTCCGGTGAGATCAGTTCCCCACTTCCCTTTCGTTCATTCCCCTTCCCCTGACCTTTTGGGGACCCCGCCAAGCAGTTAAACCGACTAGCCTGTCCAAAAGTATTTTATCCTCCCGGGGGAAGGTGTTTTTGGAGTCTATCGGTTTAACAGATTGGCCCTCCCACAAAGGGGCCTTCCCTCCCGGTCCACAAGAACGGCGGACCCGGAACGTAAGCCACCAGGAGGAAGGGGTCGTTAAGTGCCTCACGGAAGATCCTGAAAATGAAAATTTCCGCGTAACAAAAAAAATACCGCGTCGGTTTCCATTTTCAGGATTGCGGCCAGAAGGAAAGGCCGCAGGTCGGTTCCCTTCCCTGCCGTTCGGGTGGCGTGAGGTAAAAACCCTTTTTCTGAATTTGTCGTTTGAGGTAGGTATTTTTCCTTTTCCGGGCATTTCTGTTAGGTCGAGAAAACATTTCAAAATTTCGGCCTTTAAAAGTGAAATCGTCTTTTTTTGGTTTTTCCAGGGTCGGGTTATCTAAAAAGTCTATTAAATAGACTTTTCTAGTCTCATAGCCCGGGTGGTGGACCCCCGGACCCCCCAGGGGGAGGGACGAACCCCCCCTTCCCTTTATCCCCACCCAAGCCCGGGGGAAAATGACCCCCGGTGCCCCTCAGGCGCAAGTCAACGTGGAAGAAATCCTTTTTCCGGGCGGCTTCGCCGTCCGGGCCGGGGCCTCCGCCCCTAAACCCCGCCCCTGGCCGGGGCGAATTCTCGCCCTTTCGGCCAACACAGCCGGGCCGGGATTTGCCCGGATGATGCTGACACCTAGACGCACTCCCCCGGAACAAAGAGTTTCTGGAACCAACAGCCCACACCTTATCGCTCCGAGAACCGCCCCCTAAGTCTTTTAGGGGGGGCGGTCCCCGGAGGCCGCTCTCTCCTCGGTAAAACAACTAAATTTTAGCGTATTAAGAGAAGTTTATTTCAGCGGGTTTGCACTTGTAATCTAAATAGGTTACAATCAAGGAGATGAAAATGAATGAAATTATATGGGACGTGGAAGCGAGAAAGAATTACGACTTTTTGATGTCAGACCGTAAGAACGGATTGACGAAGTTTCAAAAAGACCTTTTGGACCAGCGGATTGACGCTTTAAGGTGGTGGCCACCGAAAAGGTGGTTCGACTTAAGGAATCAAAAGGATGGGACGGTCACTTTCCAATTGGAAAATGACCAGATGGCGGAAATCCAGGGGGCTTTTGTAGATGGTGTGGTTCACATCTACTTTTTCGACATAGAGAAAGGATAAAAAATGGCGAACACATTTACCTACAGGCCGAAAAAATACAGTGTTGACCAATTAAGGGGAATCGCCAGGAAGAAGGGAACCAACTTAAACCGCTTAATTGAGTTTGCGCTTATCGAGAAAATCCACCAGGACGAAATCGGGAAGAGAGGGGGGGACGTGGATGCTTTGACGGAAGATTTAAAACGTGTCGTGGTGGAACACATGGGGGTCAAACTCCTCAAGCCCAACCAAAGAACCCATGAGCGGATTTTGAAAAAGATGAGGGAGACGAATCCCAAGGATATGATTTCCGACCGGTTGGTAAGGCCCCACCGCTACAAATAATTTCGCGCAGGTAGGAAACCTCGCCGTCCCCGGGCGGAAGTCTTCCCGGGGCCGTGTAGGTTTCCTCTAAAGACATACCTAGAAGGGAAGGGGGAAACCCCTTCCCTTCACCTTTTCCTGGCCCGGGTGAAGATCCCCCGGACCCCCCAGGGGGAGGGACGAAAAACCCCCTCCCCTTTATCCCCACCCTAGCCCGGGGGAAGTAACCCCCGGAGCCCCCACAGCGCACGACAACGTGGAAGAAATCCTTTTTCCGGGCGGCTTCGCCGTCCGGGCCGGGGCCTCCGCCCCTAAACCCCGTCCCTGGCCGGGCCTCCTCCGTCGGCTATCCGGCCAGCACAGATGGGACGGGCTTTGCCCGGATGATGCTGACACCTAGACGCACTCCCCCGGAACAAAGAATTTCTGGAACCAACAGCGCCCACCTTTTCGCTCCGTGTACCGCCCCCAAGTCTTTTGGGGGGGCGGTCCCCGGAGGCCGCTCCCCTCCAACAAATAAATCAAGCGGAGGGTGACATGAACGAATTCATGACGAAGTTTATCGAAACGAAATTGATTCTTGAGGAGGCGATAAAGCATCCCGTTCCAGAAGCCGAAATTGACAGGGCTTTGGAAATGGTTTTGGTGGAAGGGAGGGAATGGTCATGAACAGGAAACCCAAACAACTCGAAATGACTTTAGACGTGATGTTCAAAATACCCCCGACCACTATTCCGGTTTCATGGGCAGAAGCCCGAGCCGACTACAAGAGGGGACCCGCTTTATCCGGCCCCGGAGACGCAGCCGATTATTTCCGCAAATGGATAGGCGGGAAGAAGGTCGAGATTTTCTTGACCATGTACGTTGACCACCGCAACCACGTTTTGGACGTAATCGCCGGAGGAGAGGGAACCGTTGACCATACCGCCGTCTACCCTAGGGAAGTCCTCAAGAAGGCTTTGGAACTAGACGCTTCTGGAATCATCTTGAGCCACGTCCACCCCGGAGGAAGCCTTGAAGCCTCAGAGGGTGACCGCCAGCTCACACGCCAGATTGTCACCGCTTGCCGTGCGCTTGGAATCACCGTCCATGACCACGTTATCGTGACCCATGAGGGCCACTTTTCTTTCCGACAAGCCGGGCTTTTGGCTTAACAAGGAATTCAAAATTTACTAGAAGCGGAGCCCTGGCCACCAGGCCGGGGCTTTCAGCTTTTGAGGGAAATCAAAAAAGCGGGGGCTTTGCCCCCGCTCCCCTTTTTATCGCGCCGATTTTGGCTTTGCCCTTATAAATCGGCGCTCATTTAAGAAAATATTGCATCTCGCTCTTAATCGATCAGGCGTAAAATTGTCGGACCAAAAGGGAAAAGGTCGTCCACGATGGGGACCCATCGTGAACAAAGGAGAATGTATATTGTGTACATAATTGTTGACATAATTATAAGAAATCCTATATTGAAGGGGGTCGAAAGTATCAACGGTCGTGGGAAGGCGGTTTTATGCGAGTCGCGGGGGTAAGGGAATTTAGGGATCACGCGCCGGAGTTTCTGAACGGCCATGATCTCGTGTTTGTGACCAAACACGGGAAAGTTGCAAGCCTTTTGGTTCCGATGACCAAATCACAGGAACTTCCTTTAGAATTGCGGAAAGAGCTTTTGACGAACTTGGGCTTTGCCATTTCGAATCACCTTAAAAAATCAGGCGTCACTGAGCGGACGGTCACACATGACTTTGAAACATGGAGAAAAGGCCGCCGGTCGGATCGCCGCGGACGCTAACGTCCTTCTTTCCGCTGTAACCGGCAGGGCTGCCCTCAAAGTTTTCACCCAATCCCACCTTGAAATCATATCCACGACCTTGAATATCCATGAGGTTCGGGAATACATACCGATAATGGCAGAGAAATACGGTATAGCCGTGGAACTTTTGGAAAGCCAATTTCAATTATTAGCCCTCAAGGAGTACAGCTTGAGGGATTATCAAGGTTCGCTTGCAATGGCCCGCAAAAAAATCGGGAAAAGAGACCCGGACGATGTCGATTTGCTGGCTTTAGCGCTTGAGTTGGAAATACCCATTTGGTCAAACGACGGGGATTTTGAAGGAACAGGCATTGAGTGGTACACCACGGCCCAACTTCTTAAAAAGTTGGGGCTTTAATCTGATGATTTTGTTGTCCACGACGGGGACCCTGAAGGAACACCAAAATTGGTGGATAATGGATGATCCCAATTTTTACACGCTCTGCCGGTCGTGCTTTGAGGATTCGATTTTCAGTGATACGCTAAGTTCTGTGAAAGATGATGTCGACATTGAATCTGCATTTGAGCTAATCCAAATCACGCCGAATTCGGCTGAACATTGAAAAAGTCCAATAAATACTGGCTCCTGCACATGGCGGTTTTAAAAAGGATGGTGTGCAACTTTTTTTCCCTGCTAATCCTTCACGAGCCTCTTTCCAAGGCTGACAGCGCCCGTATTTTTGGAGTATCCGTGTTTATCGTAAAAAGTCATGACCGATTCATTCCCAACCCGCACATAAAGGTTGATCTTAGGGCAACCGAGGCGAGCCATTTTTTTCTCAACCGCTTCCATCAGCGACCGGCCGATGCCCTTCCCCTGGTAAGCCGGGGAAACCCCGAAATAATTGACGGCCCCCCGGTGGCCGTCATAGCCGCCCATCAGGACGCCCACGATCGTCTTTCCGTCCAGCGCCACCAGGAAGAGCTCAGGGTGCTCCCGGCGTTTGCGCTTAATGTCTTTCACCGGGTCATTGTCGGGCGACAACAAACCGCATTCTTTCCATAACTGGATCACGGCTTTCGTGCCGGCGCCTCGAAAGGCCCTTATCTTGATTTTCATTATTTCCTCTTCGGTGTTCGTAAGTCTAAAGCCAGGGCGTCATTTTATTCACATTTCGCCGAAAGCGTTAAGGGCACTTTTTTGCAGTACCCTCTTCGTTTGAATAGACGATACTTTTGTTGTCATTGCGAGCCGCGAACTTTGCGGCGCGGCAATCCCTGTAAACGGTGAGCGAAGCGAACCGTGCATGGTGGGTGTGCGATGAGGATTTAAAGGCATATTTAAACTGGGATTGCCACGTCATAACCGTCCCGCTATTCGCGGGACATTCCTCGCAATGACACCCAAACCGACTCACTTCTAAGAGGCTACCTTCTTTGCCAGACGGGGTCTTAAAGAGTAAACTTGAGTCAATCTCTCACCGGGAACCGACCTTGACCCAAGCGCCGAACCCAACCCACGCCCCTTCCCTCCTGGACCGCTGGCGTTATTCCTTCCGGACCAGGCTCCTGCTCACCTATACCGTCCTCTGGTTCGCCCTGAACCTCCTGACCGGCGTGACGGTTTACTGGATCGTCTCCTCCAGCTTGCAGGAAAAAATGGGGGAACAGCTCCTGGCCATGGGCCGGCTCGTGGCGCAAACCCTTTCCGGCCAGTTGGCGGGGCCGCTCCAGCCCAGCCTGCCCGATTCCCGGGAGATCGCCGGGCTCACCCCCGTCCTGCAGGGTTTCCTGAAGGCGGGCGTGCTCCAGGATCTCACCCTCCTGAACCCCCAGGGTACCGTGCTGCTCGACGCCACGGGCGAGGCGGTACCGGGTTTCAAAAGCCCCCTTCTCTCCCCCAAAAATCTGGAGGCGCTTTCCCAAAACAAGCCCGTGATCATCCCCATCCACGCGGGCGACTTCGGCTTGCTCCACCAGTCGGTCTTCATCCCCCTTCCCCGGGGGCTCCTGCTCCAGGTGGACGCGGACCCCAAGTCCCTGGAAGTGCTCAAGAAATTCAAGACCTACTCCCTTCTGTTAGGCCTCGCCGGCCTTTTCCTCAGCGCCCTGGTCAGTGTGCTCGTAGCCGGCACGGTGCTTCGGCCCATCAGCACGGTGGTGCGGCTGGCGGAAGAAGTAGCCCAGGGCCGATACCCGAAAGACCCCGTCCCCTCGACCCGGCGGGATGAGCTGGGCCAGTTGGAAACCTCGATCCGTTCCATGTCCGCCCGCATCGAGGCCCGGGAGGTGGAACTGTCCCACCTGAAGAAGGAGGCGGAAAACCTGGCCGAGCAGATGAAGGAGATCGCGGGCGGTATCGCCCATGAGGTGCGCCACCCGCTGGGGATCATCCGGGGCGAGGCCGAGTGGATCGAGAAAAAATCGGTCGGTTCGGCCGATATCCAGCCCGCTTCCCAGAAGATCCAGGCCCAGGTGAAGGCCCTGAACTACCTGGTCACCCGTTTCCTCGAATACAGCCGGGCCTTCCGGCTGGACCTCAAGGTCCAGACCCCCGCCGATTGGATCGAGAGCCTGGCTCAGGATCTGGCGCCACTCGCCCAGAAGCAGGCCATTCAGGTGGTCAAGGAGATCCGCCCCTGCGGGCCGGTGGAAGCCGACAGCGCCCTGATCTCCAATTCACTCTATAATCTGGGTTTGAACGCCCTGCAGGCCATGCCCAATTTCGGCACCCTGACCCTGCGGCTCACCGAGAGCGATGGGTTCGCCCGCATCGAGGTCGAGGACACGGGCGCCGGCATCCCGGACGATGTGCTCCCCAATCTCTTCAAGCCCTTCTTCAGCACCAAGGTCTCGGGCACGGGGCTGGGACTGGCCTTCACCCAGAAGGTGGTCTTGGCCCACGGGGGTAAAATAGAGGCCTTCAACCGCAAGGCGGATGGCTACATCCCCGCCGGGGGCGCGGTCTTCCGCATCGAACTCCCGATCGTGAAAGGGAACGCATGAGCACCATCCTGGTCGTGGACGACAAGAAGGACATGCGGGAGATCATCGAGCGTCACCTTCTAAGCTCGGGCCACCGGGTGCTGACCGCCCCGGGAGCGCAGGCCGCCCTGGACCTGCTGGACCACGAGAAGGTGGAAGTGCTCCTTACCGACCTGAAGATGCCCGGCATGGACGGGCTCCATCTCCTTCAAAAGGCCAGGGAGAAAGACCCCGAACTGCAGGTGTTGGTCATGACCGCCTACGGCACGGTGGAAGACGCCGTTACCGCCATGCGGGGCGGGGCCTATGACTTCGTGTTGAAACCCTTCTCGATGGACGAGCTGGAACTCAAGATCAAGAATTGCCTGCAGGTGGGTTCGCTCCAGGGCGAGAACCGCCGTCTCAAGAACGAGCTTTCCCTTTTCCAGGGCCGCATGGTGGGCGAAAGCGCCGTCATGAAACAGGTGTACGACAATATCCGCCGGTTGAGCGCCGCCAAGACCACCATCCTCATCGAGGGCGAAAGCGGCACGGGCAAGGAGCTGGCCGCCCAGGCCATCCACGAGAGCAGTCCCTGGAAGGATGCCCCCTTCATCCGGGTCCATTGCGCGGCCCTGGCCCCCACGCTCCTGGAAAGCGAGCTTTTCGGCCACGAGAAGGGCTCCTTCACGGGCGCCCTCCAGCGCAAACTGGGACGTTTCGAGATGGCCCAGGGCGGAACGCTTTTCCTGGATGAGATCTCCGAGATCGCCCCCGAGATTCAGGTGAAGCTCTTGAGGGTGCTCCAGGAGAAGGAGTTCGAGCGGGTCGGCGGAACCCAGACCCTCAAAGTTGATCTGCGGGTCATTACCGCCACGAACAAGAACCTGAAAGAGCTGGTCGAAAAGAACGCCTTCCGAGAAGACCTCTATTACCGCCTCAACGTGGTTTCCCTTCGCATGCCCCCCTTGAGGGAACGGTTGGATGATCTTCCCCTGCTGTGCGGGAGTTTCATCGAGCGTTTTTGCCGTCAGATGGGAAAGCCCAAAAAACAATTGAGCCCCGAATCACTCAAGGCCCTGCAAGGCTATTCCTGGCCGGGCAACGTGCGGGAACTGCAGAACCTGCTGGAAAGGGCGGTGGTCTTTTCGGAAGGCGAGGAGTTGGCGGTTTTCCCCGAAGGCGGTCCCCACACTTCCAAATCCGCCCCCGCCCTGCAGGGCGACCTGAACCAGACCCTGGAACAGGTGGAACGGGCACTTATCTTGCAAGCCTTACAGGAAGCCAACGGCGTTCAAAACCGCGCGGCCAAGAGCCTGGGCGTTTCCCGCTCGGCCCTGCAGTACAAGATCGCCAAGTTCAAGCTGGAGGAATATTGCCGTGAAAACCCTTGAAAAATATTTAATCTTTTCACCGCCAAGACGCCAAGACGCCAAGGAAACCTTTTTACTTGGCTCCAACAAAACAAAAAAACTTAATTTTCCCTATTCCGTTATTACTTTTCGACTTTTTTACATTCCATTACTTCTTATCACCCTCTGGTCCGGGGTTCTCCGGGCTCAGGAAAGCGCTGATCCCCAGGCCCAGTTCCTGAGCGCCGTGGGCGCCTTTAACGCGGGAAAGTACCCCAAGGCGCAGGCGGGGTTTTTGGGGGTCTTGAAGAACGATCCGGATAATTTAAAGGCCCATTTCTACCTGGGCCTGATCAAGTACGAGCAAAACCACCCGGCGGAAGCCTCGGCCTATTTCCAGTGGGCGGTCGATCATGACCCCCATAACCCGGTGGTTTTTTATTACCTCGGAAGGTCCGCCTACGACCTGGGAAGATGGGATGAGGCCAGGGCCGAATTGACGGCCGCCAACGACCTAGACCCGGGGATTTCCATGGTTCATTACTACCTCGGTTTGAGCCGATATAAGTTGAAGGATTTTCCGGAGTCGAAAAATGAATTTTTGAAGGCCCTAGAGCTGGAACCCACACTCGCCAAGGCCCACTACGCCCTGGCCTACCTGTACCTTCACGATTTGAAAGACTCTAAATCCGCTCGAAATGAGATCAAGGAAGGCCTCCTCGCCAAACCGGACGCGAAACTAAAAGCCAAATTCCTGCGCCTGAAAAGGGAATGCAGATAAAGATTAAAACCTGCAGCAAAACCTCAACCAGAAGCACTTTTTTTCACCGCCAAGACCGCCAAGTTCGCCAAGAAAGAAAAAATTATTCGGAAGAATGCACTTGGCATAGCCATAACGACCTACCCTCTCCCCTTGAGGGAGGGGGCAGTGTGAGGGGTGCATGTCCAGCGGAATTCCCCCTCATCCCATCCTTCTCCCTCCAGGGGAGAAAGAGAAAGCAACAAAAGCCAAGTCATTCTTGGCGAACTTGGCAGTAATAGCCGTCTTTGCTAAAGCAAATGTTTGGAAATCTTTAAACCCCAGAATGCTTTTGTCTTTCTTGTGCCGATTCTCCATAAAAGATTAATAAGGAAATCGGTACTATACCGACCTCTTTTAGTTTTTTATTGAAGGTCGGCATGGCGCACTTGGCGTTCTTGGCGGTGAAATCGGTTTTTTAATCTGTATGTTTTATCCTTTGGTTCGATCTTCTTCGGTTTTCCCGGTGGCTTGAATTTCGGCAGCCTGCCGAAAATTTGTACATGTCGGCCCCTCGGCCACTCAAAATCCCTGAAAATTCACGTCCCAAGTCTGGCACAAGGGTTGCTTTACAAGGTATCGAAGTTGTTAGCCGTACAGATCCAAGGAGGAAGTCATGAAAAAGCTCATTCTCACCCCATTTGCCTGGCTGTTCGCCGCCAGCCTGCTTTTGGTCGCGACGAGCGTTTACGCTCAAAAATCTGGAACCGGAAGCGTCCCAACGCCGCTTCCCCCGCAGAATATACCGACGCTTCCACCCACACCGCCTCCGGGAACGGTTCAGCCGCCCATTATCATCGCCACACCCATCTCGGTCCCCACGGTCCCGGCTGGTGTGCCTACCCCGCTGCCTCCAATCGTCATCCAAACCCCCTTGCCCGTACCGACGTTGATCATCATGCCCCCGATCCCGGTGCCGACCACGATCACCGTCCCCCCGATCGTCCCGTTGCCCACGCTCTTCCCCACGCCGATCGTTCCTCCGACGACCTTGCCCCCGGGTTACGGCGGTAATTTGCCTCCCATGCCTCCCATCGCTGTTGGAACCCCGGTTGCCATCGGAAATCCGCTTCCCCCGGTTGCCATCGGGACGCCGGGCACCTCGGCGACCTCTAACTCGGGAACCAACAACGGCTGGACCGGGGCCGTGCCTCCCACCGCTTCCGGCACCCCCTTGCCAGTCGCGAATCCCCCGATCATCATCGCGACCCACGTGATTCCTTACAGCCCGGTGGTCCTGCCCAACGAGAAGCTGGGAGCCAAGGACATCGACGAATAACAACCGGTCTTCCCCCGTCTTTCAAAAAGCCCCTTGGAAACAAGGGGCTTTTTTTGTTTCTATAAATATTGTTTTTTGGATTTTTCTCCTTCTCCCTCGAGGGGAGAAGGTCGGGATGAGGGTGAATAATCAAGAAATCGACACCCCTCACCCTGCCATCTCCCCCAAGGGGCGAGGGTTTTGGATACATATGAAGCGGCTTCTAGGTATAAAAAAACACTTTCAGCATTCGAACAAGACCCCAAATACCGCTAAATCCAAACAAAGGGTGTGATATATTTTCACCATTGATTAGGTTTTTCGGTTTTGAACATCTCGATTAAACGGGTCATCCATGCCAACCCAAGCGACCTTTCTTTGGGTTTCTTTCACCCTTTTATCCTTTGCCCTGCCAATGCCCGGCCTTTCCCAGGACCAGGATTGGATGAAGCAGGGCAATCAGGCCTACCTCCAAAAACAATTCTCGGACGCGGCCCATCTGTACCTGAAAGCCGCCCTAGTCAACCCCAAGAACGCCGACGCCTTTTACTGCATCGGCATCTGCGAGTACCTGCTGGGCCATCTGGATGTGGCCGAGGCCTACCTGAAACGCGCTCTGGTCTTGAACCCCCAGCACAAGCTGGCCCCGGGCATCCTTCAATTGATCGCGCAGAAAAAAAACGGGAACCCGGAAGACCGGTTCCACCAGACGATGCAGGAAGGGGTGGTTCTTTACCGGGCCCACCGTTACGCGGAAGCCATCCAGGACCTTCGCCAGGCGGTGGATCTCTATCCCGCCTCGGCGGACGCCCATTTCAACCTGGGGCTTTGTCTTCTGAAGACCAAGAATTGGGCGGAATGCCAGGACCAGCTTTACCGTTGCCTGCAGATCGACCCCAACAACGCGGGCGCCCGCTACGCGATGGGCGTGTTGTACCAGAAGGAGGGTTACTACGCCCAGGCCCAGCAATACCTGAGTTCCATTTCTCAACTGCCCCAGGCCGGGTCCTTTTCTTCACTGGCCTCGAACCGCATGTCCCAGATGCAAGTGTCGCTTTCCCCGAACCCCTTCCATTTTTACGGCAGGCTCCAGGCGGGCTATGACATCGGCGGGTACAACCAGCTTTCCACGGCCGTACCCGACAGCCTGCAGGAATATCTATTAGGCCAGCTTTCCTATACCCCGCCGGGGTTGAACAATGTCCTCAACTTTTCCCTGGGGCTATACACCCTTTTCAGCGAGCAAACCTCAACCTTCAGCGAGGTCGGATACACCAACCTGACCGTTTCGGCCCAACCCCGTCTTTCCCCAATCATGCTTCTTCCCTGTTCCTTTGACGAAGCCCTGGAACTGGACCAAAACCTCAACCTGGAATACCAGCACCACCAGGCCTCCCTGGCCGGGCTTTATTATTTCCAACAGCCGAATTTCATCGAGATCCAGGCGCAGTACCTCAACGAGATCTACCCGACCTACACGGGCTATACCTCGCAGAGCGGGGTGGGAACGTTGTCCGCCATGTATTACCTGGCGGGAGGGCATGGGTTGAGACTTGCCTACGCCTACCGCCAAACCTGGGCCCAATCCGTAATGTTTGACTACACCAACCAAAACGTCACGGCCCTGTATAGCTATGGAGGGGGAACCAAATGGGGCATCACCGCGAGTATTTCCTCCCAGTGGGTGAACTGGCCCAACTTCCCGAACACCGACGGCTCGACCCGCGCGGATTGGGCTTTGGGAGGCACTGTCGAAGGGTCCATCCCCCTTATGACCGGCCTGAACGCCGGCTTGGGCGACCAATATTCCAACGCCCAATCCAACAACAGCACCTATTCCGCCTGGAGCAACCTGGCCTATACCTTCATGACGTTGAGTTTGTAGGCAAACACACTTAATCGTGAGGAAACCCCACAACTAAACCCTAGAAATTAAGATATGCTTTGATGGATCACCCGCTTTAGGGAGAACCCTGCGCACAGCCTGACGAAGGGGAAACAAGACACCATTTTTCAGAATTTAATTCGCGAGGATTTGCACATGAATAAAAAGATCTTAAAATCCATCGAGAACTGGTGGCAAACCGCATGGCGCTACGCGGCGACGGGCGCCCTTTTGGTCACGATCCCGGGGTTATATATCGGCAAGGTTTGGCCCTGGCACAGCATCCTGCCGTTCCGGTTTTGGCTGGGTACCGCCGTTCTTGGGATAGGGTCCCTACTCATCCTGAGAGAACTAAAACCATGGCGATCTCCCTTCCCCAAGACTGCAGGGTCCGTCCGGCCCTGGATAAGGGGCCTTTCCATCCTGTCTTTCCTCCTTTTCTTCATCGCCGGTTACATCCTCACGGGCCATATCTGGTGGCACGCCGGTAAGATCGCCCTGGCTTACGCCAAAAGCGATGTTCTTTCCGCCGGGCTCCAATTAGGCGTTCCGGAAAACGCCCCTCCCTTGCCGGATGAAAAAAACGCGGCCCGTGACCTTACCCAGGCCATGAACGCGCCCTCCATGGGTAGTTTGGAGGGGCAAACCGCCGATTCTAAAAAACCTTTTTACGGGAAGGAAACGGAGTTCGAGTTCTTGTTGGCTTTTAACGAGGCTGCGAAAGCCGGTTTGGCGACCAAGAAAGAAAAAACCTACGCCCGCAAATTGTTGAAAGAACACCAGGATATCCTGGGCTTCGCCGACAAGGCCTTTGAGAAGAAAACCGTGGATTGGGGATTGGATTGGAGCAAACCCTTCCGGGAAATTCAATTCCCTCCCATTGGGGCTAATTTCATGAATATGGCCCGTTTGGAAAGATGCCGGGCTTTCCTGGCGGCGTTCGACGGGAACGGTTCGGAAACGGTCAAAAGCATCCAGACAGCGTTCTATTTAGGGGACGCGGCCTGGCAAGAACACACATTGATCGGGGTGATGGTCGATGCCGGCATCGTTCGGATGATGGCGGATACGGTCTGTGATGTTCTTCCCATGTTGAAGTCGAAGAATTTTTCATCTAAAGAGCTCATCCCCTTCATGCAGCCGAAAAAGCTTTCGGAAGGTTTATCGAACGTCACGCAATACGAATTTTTAGGTTCCAACCGCTTTCTGGAACCCATGGATTGGTTGAAATTCGCCGATTTTTTAACAAAGAGCCCTTTCCCTGGACATACCGAGGCGGAAAAAATATTCCCGAATTATTTTTTTGGCGTCATTTACTGGCCGTTTTTGTTGTTCGATCTGGCTTCCCGGTATGAGGCCTACATCCCCGAATTAAAAGCCATTCAATCAATCGGTTCCCAACCCGGCCAGCGCCCGGACTGGGGATCAATGCATGAGGGTTTTTACCGTAATGGTTGGATCTTGGGTTTGAGTTCTTTCCCGGAAAACGGCCAGTTAGTTGAAAAGGTCAGGGAGGCCATGACTGTCTGTAATCTGGCGAGGTTGGAAATCGAGGTCAGAACGTTCGGTCAAAAAAACAAACGCTGGCCGGCATCGACCAGCGATGTTGAAAAAATGGCCTCGGGCGACTGGGATCCCTTATCCCCGAAGCAAGACCTCATCCCGGATGTCCTAGCGACGGGCGCCTTCGTGCACGCTTCCCCGAGCCCGGAGGGGAACAAGGTCACCCTGGCCCACAAGGGCGAGGCGCCCACCACCGGCGATTCAGGCTGGCTATACGACAGCAGTACGGGCTCGGTCTACGTGAACAGCACCGTCAAGGACTCGAAAAGCATTTCATCCGATATACGCCAAATTAAACTTCAACCGGAATTTCCCAGATGACCTTCTCTGAAAACATTGCCGGGTAATTTGTTTCTCATTATATTGCCCCCCCCCCGCTTCTTCCAACGAAATTCAGAATTTTCTGGCCCAGGGCCAGTGAAATGAGTTCCGGGAAAAGGTTTCTGTGCCCGAAAAGAGTTGAAAATGACCTTCCAGAAAGCAATTTCTCGTTGTGAGCGCACACCTATCCCAGGGTAGTCGATCCGGCTAAGGCCATGAAGCGTTCCTGCGTTTATCGCAGTACTGGCGCTCGCGGCCTTACCATCGCCAGCAGCCGTATCCGATTAAGGATTTCAGCAAACAAGTGCCGGGAAACCATCACCTCCGCCATCTGGAAAACCACGTACCGCGAATGGCGGATGACATTAGCACCGATCTTGATGAGTTTTTCCCGCAGGGTTGTCAGCGACCAATGCTTCACCAGTTCTGGCAATACCAGTCGGCGAAGGAAGTTGCCTAGGTTGTAAGCCAGGGCGAAAAGTTGTAACCGCACCTGGTTATCCGCGAAGTCGTGGCAGCTTAGTCTTGTCCACTTCATCGCATACTTTCCCTCTTTGATCCACTGCTCAGCCGTGCCTCTTCCGTTGTAGAATTTCACCACCTGGGGTGCCGGTCGTCGCATGTTCGTTACGATGAAACCCACCTTTGGGAACAATTCCCCGTTGTGATGTTCGATCTTCGCCACCACGCGGCGGGGTTTGTCCCAGCTGACGGCTTGGTATTGGAAGCTGTGAAACCGGACAACCGGCTTGTGGGAGGGGCGGCCCACGGGACGGGTTAAAAATGGCTCGATTTCCCGTTGGAGTATGGCATTGGCAGGTTGGCGGATCGCGTAAAGATATCCTTCGTCTTCTAGGTATTCGTATAGTTCCTGACGGGCGAAAGCCGCGTCACCCCGGAAAAACCGGCTGATGGAAAGACCCCGGTAGCGGGCAACTACCGGTTCAAGAACCGAACGCCATTCGTGGGCACTGGCCACATTGCCGTTGCGCAACATAGCCCGTTCCAAATCGCCGAACTGGTTGAAGCAAAACAGGGGATGGTAACAGGTACAGCCAAAGTAACCGTTGTACAAGGAACCTTCCTGATCCCCGTAGGTCTCGCTCACTGAGCTATCCATGTCGAGGATGATCTGTTGTATGGACTTTTTCTCATGGACTCCATCGATCCATTGGCCCGATAAGTCAATTAAGCCGGTCAAATTCTTCGACTGGGTGAGGACCTCCGTCTCGAAACGACCCATCTGGCTGGTGGAGGCGGCCTGTTTTTCCCTGGCCCGTCCTCCGATCACATGCCGCATCGCAGGATCGACACTCAGGCGTTCTGCGTCGTTGGTATCCTCATAACCGGCCAAGCGGCTGAATACCGACTGGCGAAGAAGCGCCGTCATCGTGTGTTGCGTATTCTTACCGGTCCGCCGATCCCAAAGGATGTTTTCTGTTCTGTCAGTCAAACCAAAAGCTTCGTCGAGTTCGCGATAGGGAATCAACCCGCCATCGGAAGTGACCTTCGCACCATGGAACTCCAACTTGAGGCCAGGATCAAAAACCACCCGAAGAGCGTCTTTTCCGCCTTCACCCATTGCATTTCCCCCTCTCATGTTCCCCAACACGAAGAAAAACCTTTGTTTATATGGCCAAACGTTGTCTTATTATACTCGAAAGGAAATTCCATCTGGGAAAT
>CAVYSE010000013.1:0-14339 GCA_963771075.1 candidate division FCPU426 bacterium
TTGCACACCATCCTTTTTGCGAGGGCCATGTGCAGGAGCCTGTAATTATTGGATTTTTTCAATGTTCCGCCGAATTCGTTGAAATTTGGATAAGTTCAAATGCAGATTCAATGTCAACATCATCTTTCACAGAACTTAGCATAGAAAAAAGGTGCCTGGCCACCTTTATCCGCATTACCTGTCCACGACGGGTCCCCATCGTAGACAACCTGATAACGACTATTTTACCCCCTTTGGTCATGTGGACTTCCCCGATTTAGTGGACACCCTAGTTTGGCCGCTAAAACAACCGCTTCCCTCACGGCGCCGCCAGCCGTACCGCCCTGCGGGGAGGGTTGAAGGGGTCGTTTTCGGGGCCGCCGCCATGAGTAGGCAAAAGTATTAAAATAATTTCTTTGTAATTGGATCTTTTCATGAAGTGCTTAAAGAATTGTTTTACGGGTTACCCTTTTTTCCCGGAAAAACCATTTCCCTCACGCCGGTCACCAGCCCCTTCGACTCCGGCTCACGGGAGAGGTCAATCACGAGCCCCGAGGGTTTTTGGGTGGTGACGGGGTCCGAAATATCCATCTCACTCCGGGTGACCAAGGTGCCCTCCACTTGGAATTCCTCCGATTGATCGTCCGACCTCAATAGTTTCGCGTCGCCCGAGGGTTTGAAACTTTCAACCAGCTTATGTTCGCCGATTTCCTTGATCTTCAAAGCGATTGGAAAGGCTTTGAAAAAAGCGCTGGAATAGCCTGGGCTCAAATATTTGTTGAGTTTGGTTCTCCTGCCCAACAGGTCGTTGTAATCCGCCGCGTAAAAGACCTGGGCGAAAGCCTGGGCGGTTTTTGATTCCGCGTTGATTTGGTTGAGAAGGTCCAACTGGGACTGGCCCGAAGGGTTAGTCGAAGGTCTATTATCGGTAGCCGATGGGGCCGATTTAGTCGGCAGTCGACGGTTCGCAGCCAGAGCACCAATTCCCTTTTCCGGAATTGGCGCGCTCAAACCTTGTTCCTCGGTTTGAGACCTCGGAACAGAGGGCAGGGAAGCTTTAGGCGAAATATGAGTGGTGGAAGTTGTTGGGTTTTGGGTTTCACTGAAACCAACATTCGTGCCTTCCTTTGTGTCTTCGTGTCTTTGTGTTGGATTTGAAGTTCCCGGGGTTGGAATTGTCGTGGGTAGTGGTTGAGGAACAGCCTTACTATCGCTTTCCCAAGGGTTTACCCAAGACCCCACCCAATGGATTACTCCAGAAGCGGTTCGGCTCAACAAGCCCCTTAGCCCTGCCGGGTGGAAGAAGAATAGATAGAGCCCATAAGCTAGGCCCACCACCAAGGCGATACCCACCACGCCCTGGGTTATTTTCTTGGCGGGCTTGCCCACCACCTCCCCCAAGAACCTTAGAGTGCCGTTCAAGGCCTTTTTTAGGTGTCGCCCAACCCAGCCGATGGACTTCTTGGCCGGGGGCCAGGTTGTATGCCAAGTCCAATGCAAGATCCGGCCAAAGAAGGCCGCTACCAGGAATAGCTTTTCCCAGAGGGCGAGGTCTTGCCCTGCCTTGATCTTGGCACGGATGGCCTTGATCCAGGGGATGCCGGCCATGGTGCCCCAAAACACCGACTGGTCGTCGCTCTCAAGGCGACGGCCATGACCTGTCTGTGCCGATACCATAGGGGTATCGGTGCGAGACTCACCAGGATCATTTTTAGATTCTAGATGGACTGTTTCTGGCGTATCGGTTGGGGCTGTTTCCCCCGTCAAGGGTTCGGACGGTTTGACCCCCTCGACCTTGGGAGAAGTACGCGGGGTGGGAGTGGGTCCTTCAGGATAGGCGGATGGGTGGGCCTTATTCTGAACTTTCATGGCTTTTATGTTTTCCGCCACTTTTTGGGAGGTGTATTCCTCAGGCCGATTCCCGGCCTTAATCCAGGCGACGTAGTCCTTGACCTGGGATTCAGTCATCTGTTCATCAATGGCCACCTGGAGGGCCCGGTAAACTTGGTCTTGGGTCTCGGGGGGGATGAGGGGGTAGGGGTATAGTTTTTGGGGTTCCCCCCCCTCGGCCAAGTCTTTCTTGGGACGACCCGCTTTGAGGCCGGTACCAGGGCCCAAGGCGGCCAATTGGGAGACGGCCAACTCAGAAATACCCTGAATTCCCTTATTTAAAATGTTCGGGTCCCGAACAATTGCCTCCCTGGTTTTCGGGTTTAGTAACGGTAAAAGCTTAAGCGCACGGTTAACCCTATCCAACTCGATCCCCAAATACCCCTTTATCTGCCTTTGGGTCACATAGGGGTTGGCCTTGATAACCCTTTCGACATCCTGGTAATCCACCCACCAACCCCGCTGGTCAACAACGTTATCGATCCGGCCTTTGACGACCGTTTCCAACTCGCTAGGGTTGGTGATATAGCAAGGGGCCTTATCCTTTTGAAGCCGGTTTAAGGCGATCAAACGCCGGTTGCCGCTGAAGACCCAATAGTGGAAGTCCTCCACCCGCCAGGGGCGGCCTTCCAGGGTGATCCGGGGGTTCTCGGGATGGATCTGGACCCCTTCGGCCAGGGGTTGGGTGCGGTTGAAGAAAAAAAAGTGCCTGGCCAACAATCTACACTTAAGGTCGCATTACAAATAAAACTCATTAACTCGCTCGAAACTGATTATACCTTTCTTCTAGGTTACAGAATAAATACGGAATATTTGCCATTCTTTTTAATTGAGGGGAAAAGTTGAGCCCCCATGGATTGATCTGGGGTGGCCCCGGAAGTCTCTAAGATACCCATTTCAAGGGCACGTTTTGTTATTTCTTTGTAATGAAGAGGTTCTTTTGACTTCTTCAAAACTTCTATTGCGGCGGCCTTATATTTGTTCAATTTAATATACCCTTAAATCTTTACTTCTTCTTGTAAACGTTTAGGCCGACCTTTTCATCCCGTTCAGGGATCGTGACGTTCCCCTCGGTTGAGGCTACGATTGTGGTCTTGCCGGAAGAGGAAGGCCCATACTCCTTGGACAAATCCACTTTTATAGTGAGGATATTTCCTTCAACTTTCATTTCGACGTTTTTCATTTAATTTTCCTTTAATCTAACTCTAGCTATGGTCCCGTAAAAATAATAGAGATGTAACGAGGTTGATTATAAATCCTAATGGATTCGGGCTGTGGTTTTTCAGGCGGGTAAAAAGAACTACCAATTAGCTATTCAGGGAGCCTTCGTAATCACTGTATTCTTCGGTTTTCCATTGGTGGCCGCAAGCTGGATCTTTGCATTGCCAAGTGTTTTGAATGGTCTGTTCCACTAATGTCACTTGTTCCTGGCGGGTGATTTCAAACCCCTGGTTGAGTGCGAAAAGATTGTTGGAATAGAGTACGCCCTGATCCACCCGCTTGATGGTCTGGCGTTTTTCATGTTCGCCGGTGATTTCGTGTTTCAGGAGATTCTTTTTGAAGAAGCCTTTGCATTCAGGGCAACGGGTGTCGAATAGTTTCGTTACCGCCCAATGAATCGGGGCAACGGTAAGCCCGAATCCCCAAACTAAAACCACAAAAGCGAAGCAACAAACTATGACGATGAAACCATAATGAAACAGGTGAGGTAAAAAACTGGTTAGAAGTTCCATGGGCTTCAACCCCCTTAACTTTTTAACCTAAAATTAGGATAGACCCATTCCCTAAGGGTGGCAAGCATTTGGAAACATCCGGCCAATTTTTTAAAAATCCGCCATCTTTCTGACCGCCCTGGTCATCATCCGACATTTTCTCGATCACTCCAAACCCCTGGCGATCAGGAATTGTTGGACCCGGTTGTAGACCAGGATGACTTCATCCGGGCTCAAATCTCGTTTTAGTTCCTCGGTCAACACCTCCCCGGCGTGTTCCAAAAGTTCCACGAAAAGTTTGGTTTTCTCACCCTTATCCACCATAACATTGTCGCCGTTGCCCTTTTTCCAGGAAGGGCAATACTTTTGGAGGATCTCCGTCGTCAAACACTTTGATAGGATTTGGCCGACCAGCACCAATTGGTCCACAGGCTTTTTCGTAATAATTCCCCATTCGCATATCGGTAAGCCTATTTTACCCTATAAAATACTACCTAGGTAGTATTTACTGGCTAAGTGTGATTTTGAAAACCGCCTACCATGGCGGCATGAACCGGGAAGAATTCCATAAGAAAATCGGCGTAAACATCCGCAAGCAACGGAAAAAGGCAGGACTTTCGATTTCCAAGGCCGCTAAGGCCTATGGCTGTACCCCTAAACGATGGGTCTTACTAGAAGTAGGGAATCCAATGAGCATGGATTCCTTCCTCCGGGCGGCGGAAGTCATCGGCGTGAAACCCTGGAAGCTCCTTAAAATAACTCCCTAATAAACCAGCGCACCTATGAATTTCTTAAACTTTCCCACCATGCATAAAGGTGCTCCCCACAGATATTTTGCAGGTCTTGTTTATCCGCCAAGAATGAATCTCCCCGCGAGTAATCCGAGGAAATATCTGCGTAACCTGCGACTGAACTATCAAATCCGTCCATTGACAACAAAATCTTGAGGAGGACCTGAAGCCAAACTAATGTTTTCATACGGTAAAACCATCCTGACGAATCGATGGATTGAACCCTCGGCCGTTCAAACCATCCCAACAAAACCTTGTGTGTTTCCCTAATTCTTGAAAAATACTGCCGTTTCTTTCCATCGTCTAACGAAAGTAGGAGATGGGCTGCCACAGCAGTGGCTTGCACATCCACATAAACATTAAAATAGTATTCGGAAGTTGGAGATTCTTGGATTTTCTCAATCAATGGGTCCAGCCATATTTGTGTCGCGTCTTCCAAGGAACACTTACTAGACTTGATTAGTTCAAGGCCGATTTCTTGGTAATTCAGGAGTGACCAGCATTCACTTCTTCCGTCACACACCAAAACCAGTTTTTTAAACAGAGCAATGTTTCCAGCTGGAAATAGTTGAAGGATATTTTCGATCAACGCCTTTCTTAGCATTTCATTCTCAACGGTACTTGCCCCCCCTTTTTGCATCGACCTCACATAAACGCCATTTATCCAATCCGAGAAAATCAGCACCCGTTCTTCGATTGTGAAGCAATCCATAAACGATCCAAAACGCGCCATCACTTCAAACGGTGGTTCGTTTTGAAAAATGGTGGTTGCGGCCAGAGCTTTTATCCAAGGTGTTTTAGCCTTGCACAAGCCCGTAATAAGTTCTTCGGACGGTTTGAAGGACACCAGGAGATGAAGCCCATCAAAACCTTGGTCCATCAAAAACAAGTCCGTTTCAGTCCAATCCGCACGTTGAAAAACCGTGTCAATAATCTCGACCAATGCTTTTGGATCAACCGACTCCAAAACGCTAACGGCCATCGATATCGAATAAGGACCCACCAAAGGCAATCCCCTTAAACCATATTTCTGAAAGCGATTAGATATTTCTAAGATCACTGCAAAATCAACAGCTGATTTCCGCGAGTTATATATCTCCCGAAGCCCTTCTAGGGTGTTGCCCTTGATCCCAATCGGTTGATTTCTTATTTCGTCATCAAGCAAAAAATCGGAAAGAAGTTTTTTTAAATCGTCATTTTTTTCCACACAAGTGTTGAACTCCTGAAACCGGCTTGATCTTGCTAAAACCTCGCCACAGTCCCGCCATATTTCTTTGAAATGATCAGGTGCCAGCCCGGAAAGACGGCTAACAACATCTTGTAGGTCAACCAAAGGTGAAGATAAGTTGAACTCATCGGGCTCCAAAAACAGCCCATCGGCTTTGAGAACATCTCTGATTTCTGAAACTCCAATAGTCTCGTTAACCTTACCGGGCATCAAAAAGGAGAATAGCTTTCCGGGTTGGGTGATAACTTCAAAAGCTTTCTTGAACAAAGGTGGGCTAGGCGAATCTTTAGGTGGCTGGTAAAGCGTCTCAATTTTCCGGGTACCCAATATGGCATTATTTTGGATTTCATGGCGGACATATTCTTCAATCGGACCCAAGACATCATCAGGCAAGGGAGTGATGAGAAGTGGATAATTCACCATGGCCTTTTGGATTGAGTTTGAGAGGTTGTATCCAGCGAAAAGTCGCCCGTCCCCGTCCCAAAAAAGAACATACCGATCATGAAAAATCCGCTTCTGGGCCCCCGAGACTGTCTGCAAGTCCAGAATCCTAATACCACGGTGACGAAGCCTCTCTTCGTTGGCCGCGCAGTATTCTCTGATAACATCGGCCCTTAATTTCTCTACAGGTTCATTATTCCCAGGCTTGACAGGATCAATGCCCTTCCCAGGGTGGCCCTGCTTCTCAGATACTGTTCCTGATCCAGACCCGTTCGGCCCAGCTTCAGGGCCTTTCAAAGTTTCGCCATTTTCCGTTTGGTCGATTTCCGCCTCGTCGATTGATATGCATTGGGTATTAGTGACCGCCACCAGTTCAGTTTCGCTAGCGTTCACCCTCAGCAAAACATCCACCCCCAAAGAGCTGAAGTAAGGATCGACGATTAGGCAAGTTTGCGCCTTGTGGATATTGCAGACCTTCGTAAGCCAATCGGCGATCAGGGTGGAACGCTCCTCGTTCGTTTTTCCGGAGGGACGAATAAAAACGGCCGTTGATGGAGCGGGATTTATTTTTTTCTTCAGCAGATCCATGTTCCGACCGATTGGATTCCAAGGGTCAAATGGATATCGCAGCACGCCTTGGTCCCTAAAGAAAAATTGAGCGGGAGGACGTTTGCGGTCGATCTTTCCACCAGTCAGGGATAACAAACGGTCCAACCATGACGATTTCGGGACTTTTGGGTTCCCTATTCGCATTTGAAATTCCATTTTCCTCAAAACATTAAATCGTTCCTGGTACCAGAGTGTCCAACGGTCTTCACCAGGCACTCTTTTGTAGACTTTCACCTCGCTTTCAGTAATAGGTTCGGAAAATCGAAATTCAAACTGCCTGTCGGAGGGAAATCGCCCGGCTCTACACTGATCGGACAGCAGGTCATTGCCGTTAAAAGAAAGGCACCCGACGATAATTTCGGATGAAACAGGAAAAGCGTCCGCTAAGATTTCCACCTTTACACCTTCACACACAATGTTCCCGATCAGGCCTTTTTTAAGGTCCTCCGGGGATCGAACCGCCCCTGTTGCCGGGTCCTTAACCTGGGTTTGCGTGGTGACCTTGCAAAGGGATTGTTCAATAGCGTCCTTCGATGGATAAGCAATCCATTCAATATTGCCCAAGCGTTTAAAATCCGTTTCATGAAACGAAAGACCGGTTTGGAGCGCCAGGTACTCGACCAAATCCTTCAGCAGTTCCTCGGCCCCAGGGATCAATTCGTCGTTTCGCATCCTCCACAAAAGAGTCTTATCCGTGCGGAACAACGTCGCAACCATCGTGACCGCGTCTTTTATCGGACTTCCGCTGCCCTTCAGGTCGTCCGGGACTACCCTCAAGACATTTTCTGGCAATCCTGTCACTGGAGGCCTGAACACGAATTCGGACTTAGGCAAACCGCGAATCCCTAGCTTCAAATCAGAATAATCAGGATCGACGGTTGGCAGGCACAAGTCCGAGGCGGCCTCCCCTAGTGACCGACCCTCGAAGAGTTTTTGCGCAACCTCGACTGTTTCCCGTCCCTTGAGAGTAATTGCGATCTTTCCGACCTCTGGTTTTTTAAAGGTCCGATCAATCTCGTTCGAGTCATAGAAATTCTTGAACGTAGAAGGACTCCAGTTAGAACCCGGTGGCACCTTTAACAGCGAGACCATTCCATAAACCACCCGTGCGACCCAAGCTCCACTCTCCTTGTACCTCATGGCCCAAAGTTCCAACCGGACATCAGCCTCACCGGTTAGTGGGCCAAAAGAATGATGAGCGGTTGGGAGAGCCGAAAGGATTATTGCAAGGTTTTGAATTTCTAGGCTTTTGGAATGCATCCTACCCCTCAAACTTTTCGATAATCTTCACTTGCTCTTCTTCCCAAGATTGGAGGGGAAGGTTTTTATTATCAGTTTCAATTTTTAATATCCTCCCCTTTCCATCCTTGGAAGGAACAATCTTCTTGACCCGCCCCACGATCTTGAACCGCTGGTGCTGAACTAGGTCGTTTAGGTATATTCTCTCATTCATGACACTCACGGCCTTCGCTTTTCGTCGTAATATTCATCATTTCCTAAAGGATTTTATATGAACCGGGTATGCGTTTTCATTGATGGAAGCAATTTTTACTTCGCCCTCAAACGAAACAACCGGGCAACCAGGGTGGATTATTACCAGTTAAGCCTTGCCCTGGCCGGACCCGACCGGCAACTGGTCCGCACCTATTACTACAATGTCGCCTACGATAAAACCCAATTTCCCGACAAAGCCAAAACGCAAATGTCCTTCCTGGACTCCCTGGATCGGACCCCCTATTTGGAACTGCGTTTAGGCCGCTTGGTTTCCACATTCGATGGTAACGTTCAGGAAAGGGGCATGGACGTTTTAATTGCTTCCGATATGGTCTATTACGCCGCCCGCAAGGCCTGTGATACGGCTATTGTGGTAACAGAGGACGCTGTTTATTCCTCGGTCTTGGAGGAGGTAAAGGAATTGGGCCTGCACGTTGAAATAGCCACCTTCCAGGACAACCAAAGCCGGGAGCTTATTCGAGCATCTGACCTCCGAATTCCCCTGGATACAGTCTTGGATCGATTCTCAACCAAAATATTCCCATCCGACGTTGATGACAATCGCGGTGGCACGGCAGATCGGGTTGGAAAGGTTCTAAAATCGTTCATAAAGTAAATTGGGATGTGTGTTTATGACAAAGGAATCTCTTCCCCCAGGTAGCCATGTAATCCATACCAAGACGCAGGTTATCGGTACGGTCATCAAAGAAATCGACGACTTTGTTTGCGTCAGGATCGCCAAGGACAAACCTCCGGTGGTTTGGAAAAGGGATGAACTGACTATCTGGAACGGAATGGAAGAAATTCAAAAGAGGCTCAAGCAAGGCGGGTGTATTAGGGATATCTTTCTGAAAATGACGGATTAAGTTTCACTTACAACTTGCTTATTTTTAACCTTTACCGTCAATTGAGTTTACTGTTCACCATCTCTTCGATCTCCCTGATAAAGGTCTTCTGCTTTTCGTTCCCCGGACGAATAAAGAATAGTTGTTTCCGTGCCCTAGTGATCGCCACGTACATCAAGCGCCTTTCCTCGGCATTCTGAAAGTTTTCCCTCGGGGCAGCAACCAAATCTAAAACAGGGTCGTCTTCAATAACGCTCGGGAAGCTATTCTTCTTGGGCGGTATGATAAAAACATAATCCGCTTCCAACCCTTTTGATTTATGGATGGTCATATATTCAATTTTCAGGCTTTTGAAGGTTTTTTGTAATTCGGTTAAATATACTGGGACATCTTCGTTGTAACGCCCCAAAAAGTAGACGCTGGCCCCTTTTCCTCTTTCAAACTTATCGATTGTTTCAATAAACTTTTTCACGATGCTTAGATTATGAACCCAAATGACTAGATTTTTTTTGGGGGTTTGATGAAAGCTCCTGACCGTCTTTGATCGTTGATGAGGATTCTTTTCTATAAACTTTTTCCCTAAATCGACCACATTCGGGTATGACCGGTAGTTGACCCCTATTTCCACCACCTTATTGTTTGGAAACCTTTTTTCAAAATTTTGGATCATTCCTACGTCGCTACCATTAAACCGGTAGATGGATTGCCAGTCATCACCGACGAAAAATAGATGGCAATTATCGTTTTTATCCCCAATAGCCCGGATTAACTTAATAGCTCCCTGGGCCGTATCCTGGAACTCATCGACAATGATGTAACGAAACCTCAAACCCAATACCGGGAAAGCCTGATTAACGTATTGTAGGGATTTATTCAGCATATCGCCAAAATCAATTTGTCCCTCCGACTCAATGGATGATTGGTAGGAATCGTAAAAGATCCTGAAAATTTTGAGGAAAGCTAGGTTACGCAACCTGTAGATGCTCGGCCCGTCCTGTGCCCTTACCGTTAAATCCTCAAAATTCAGGCCGCTGGTCTTAAAAAGGTCCGCAAACTTCCTAAGGATTTTATTCAGGAATTGGCTGACATCGCTTTTCCGGATTAGCTTATCCAGGTCAACCGGCTGTTCACTGAATTTGACCCCTTCCCCGCGAAGCATCTTTTCTAATTCTGTCTCAAGGATGCCATCGGCTTGTTGATGGCTGTATGTGCAAATTAATTTCGTATTATTGGTCTTGTGGAGCAATTCCTTCCATTTCATTCCCTCAACGTACTTTTTCTTTTCTTCATTCGTGAACCAAGGCGGAGGATTCCCTTTTTTATCCACTCCAAAATGTTCAAGATAAATCCCATAGTCCGTCAAATAAAAATCAGGCTGGTACTGCCTTTTCTCCAGAGTTTCGGTTGGAATTTCGTATGGCTTTTCGTATTCAAAACTCACTCCTTTTCTGAAAAGAAAATTTGCAATGACTTTTTCCTCAAGGCTTTTGACTTTATGGTTCGAAAGAGTGTAAAGGTCCCCAAGGTCCGCCACATACTCATCCCATTCTTTTTTCGTCTCAAAATCATATTTGGGAATATACGGCTTTAGGTAACCCGAGAAATAATTGAGAACCCCTTCATAGAATTCCTTATTCTTTAGGTAAAGGTCTTTAAAAATTTGAAAATCCAGGAAACCTTGGCTGTTTCGAGTAAGAGCGTCGTCCTTTTCCAACATCCGGGGTTTCTTTTTCGAACCCCGGGTGATGATTTGGTAACCCAGACTATGGATTGTACGGCATTCAACATCCCCTATCCCGTACCAGTCTTTTACCCGACGTTTCATTTCCTCTGCGGCCTTCTTTCCGAAAGTCAAAAGCAGGATATCCCCCGGATCAACCTTCTTACATTTCACTGGGTAACCCACTTTAGCCGCGATCACAGCCGTTTTACCGCTTCCGGCACCCGCCAAGACAAGGGTGTTGTCCTCGTCGCATATAACCGCCCGGCGTTGGTCATCATCCAAGGGGTTTGAACCGGACTTATCAAAAAAGTTCTTAAAGTTGGTTAATTCATGGCTAACGAAGGTTTGGTTGTAGGAGTCTCTTGGTTGTAGTTCATCATTGCAAAGGGAACCGAATTGTTTCCACTTCTTCATCAGTTCAGGTTCAAAATTGAAATCAGCCAACAAATCAAAACCTTTTTCAATAACAACCACCGTTTTGCTTAACCAAACCTGGGCTTTCTTTTGATTAAAATATCCAGCGCCAAATTCCTGGTAACCATTAAATTCATTAATCAGGGATTCCATTTCGGCTTGAAAAGCTTTGCCTTTTCCAGGCTCCAATTTTCTTTTGAGAAAATTCGGTTTGAATTTACGGAACAATCTTGCGAAGAAATCCCACAAATGGCCTTCATTTTTTTTGGACCTATCCATCAATAACCAATCTTATGAATTTTGGCGCACGGTTTTTTCAACTTTTAATCTCACTCACGGTTTCCATTCTCCTTTTTACTTTTTGGAGTTTTGATGGCTTGAAGCCAACAAAGTCAGAAGAACGAATTTCGTTTTAATATCCTTTTTCTTATTCATTTCATTCATCACCTTGGCTCAAATAGCTTTCTCAATTTTTCAATGTAATCCACCGGCAAATGATGTTCCACCGCTCCTGTTAAAATGACGTTTAGATAGTCTCTGCTGGGCCTATAGATTCCCTTTTTTATAACCTCGTAGGTAATAACATCGGATACCGATTTCTCACCCACCAGAATTTCAACCCGAAATTGCCTATAAACACCCGAGGGGACCCCCTCTTTTATGTCAATGTTATCTAAAGACCTTTTGTCCGTTTCAAATAAAACTCCCCAGACCGTCTCATTTATTCTTCTCACAATATCGGCGACCCCTCCGTTGCGGCGGTTTGATTTGTGAGTAAACGCCAATTGAAAATCTTTCAAGATGGCAACTTTAGGGTTGTTGAGGCTGATTTTGGAATGGTTTTCAACACACCATTTTCCCCAGGTCTTCCGAATTCATATTTGAGCCATACGCGAAATAAAGGAAGGAATTGGATTGGTTCATTTTGTTTATTCCGGGATTAATTTTTACGGATTTTACCCCTTCTCCAGAATGGTGTGGACGGAAGAAAATCCTCCGGCTTTTGAAGAATGAATGATCCACTCATAAAAGGGGAGGTTGAAGCCCACGGACCGGGCTAACTATTTTTTCCGTTAATCTCAATTTGAATTTTCTCACAACCTGCCATGATCTTCCCAAAACTTGGCGGGCTTTGGATCAAACCCGCTTCCGTCATTTTTCCATAATCCGCTTCTAAATCCCTGTAAGCCTTGCCCTCGGGAACCAATTGGATCTTCCCCTTTATGGCATCAAGGTAACTGATGGGTTTCCCTTTTGAATCCTTTTCCTTGAAAAACATTCCCTTGTGACGGGCAACGCTCAGGGCCAAGTCCCTGTCCCCCAGGGCGTCCGCGAAATAAACCGTTTGTGATATTTCAACCAGGTCGTACCAATGGCGAGAAAATCGCACGCTGGGAGCTTCCTTTTGGCGGCAATAGACATGAACCGCAGTGGCTTTCTCCCAAAAGGTTCTTTCAATGCGCATGACATTGGGTGAAGCTTCGGGAAATACCAATTCCGGCATCTTGGCTGCCATATCACAAGTGATGAGTTTCTTTTCATTCGGCTCACCGGTTGACCGCGCGCCAAACTCAAGTTGTACCGAGGGGCTAACATAATCGGAGCTTTCGGTTAAGGGCGGGTAATAGATCAGGAGTTTTTCCCCTTCCTTCCCACTGGTAGCGAGCCTGGCATCCAGCTTGTTTTGTTTGAGGGCTTCCGAAAGGATCGGCCTGACTTTCCCGGTAATCCAACCCGGTAGGCTTTTCCTGATTATGTCGGACCATTTTTTCGCCTTGCTGGCGGTGGCGGGAATACCGTTTTCACCGGCCTTAATTTCAGGAATGAATTCGCGGATGTCGCAGGTCAGGTCGATATCCTCTGAGAACCGGTTGATGGCGTTATAGGCTTTGGAAAGCGACGTTCCGCCCTTGAAAGTAAGTGCCGGGGCGATTGCGGATTGGAAAAGCGCCGATAGGGTCCAGACAACCCAAACGTCCTTTTCCAGCAGGTAGGCCGGGCTTCCTATCCTTGCCGAGGCGGCTTGCAGGGCTTCCTTGCGATCCGACCTTGAAAGGGAAAAGTAGGACTCAGCCAAGTTGGCCGGCTTCGCCCAGCAATCGGGCGATCCATTCCGGGAATGAGGCCCTCGAAGCGACCATCACTTTCCACTCTTCCTTTGAGATTTTTTGCCGGATTTTGACAAGGGCCTCCTGCCCAGGGTATCCAGCCAAGGCCCGGACGGCCATTCCGGCAGGCCGGTTGCCCAGGACAACTGCCACCGGGGCGCGTGCCTGAAACGAATGGTTCGTTCCCGAGTTTCATGGTGCGGTTCCTGCCGGATGTGAAGAACACTTCCTCGACGGGAACCTCGGTGGTCAGGCCAAGTGCGTTGGCCGCGACCGCGCCATTCGGGGACACTTCCTCCCTTTTTTGACCGCGATGGACTGGATGACGGCTTCCGGGGAGGGGGGGCGGCTGCCAAAACGACCTACCACGGGGGCCACATATGCGCCTCTCTCAACCCGGATCAATTTCCCGGCTTTCGTCAGGCGGGTAAAAGCCTGATCCACGGCGGCGCGGGTGTTTTTTCCCAAAAACTCCTTGGGGGACAATACGCTTCCCTCCGGCTTTGCCTTGGACGAGCTAAGAATGGATTCAATGAGGGGGCTCATGGGAAATAACTCCTTATGTCAGAATTATATGTCCTTTTCTGACATCTATCAAGGAGCCATCTTTTGGGTTCCCGGAGGAAGTAATGGGTATGGGAGGGGGGGAAATCCGGTTTCCACGGATTAAATATTCGGTTCTCATTTATTTCTTCCGCCGTCAAACCAGCCGGTACCCGTTTTTATCCTTCTTCCGTGGCCGATGGTTTGATTTCTACCGTATCCATGCACACTTCTTGGAATACCTTGAGTGCCAATAGCTCCAACTCCCTAAAACCAAAAAGCGCTCCATCCCGGACCCATTCCTTCGGTGAGACCGGGGAATCTCCGGAAAGTTTGATGGTTCCCGGGTCCATAACCCAGTACTTCACCATGCTTTTGGCGGCTTCCTGAATCCGGTTAAGCTTTTCTGAAAGACCAGGCCGGAAATCCCAATCCTCAGGACGTTCGGTATGACGGATGGTGAACTTTTCATTCTCTTGCATTGATTCATGGGGAATACCGTGGAATTCCCCACTTACTTTTTTTGCGGGAACAATAAGCTCATAGGCGGCAAGGGCATTGC
>CAVYSE010000014.1:0-96225 GCA_963771075.1 candidate division FCPU426 bacterium
CCCCGGATAGCTGTTCACCGACACACGGATCGATACCGATTGCTGCGGAGGATAAAACAGGTTCTTGTCCACGAAAAAGCCCGTCGGATAGGGCGTCCCCGTCACCGTCGCCGTCAGCGTCGGCGCGGGAGTCAGCGTATTAATCGAAGTGGCCGTTAAGGTGAGGGTGAAGGTCGCCGTCAAGGTCACTGTTGAGGTCCCGGTGGGCGTAAAGGTCGGGGTGGGGCTATGGGTGGGTGTCGGGGTCAGGGTATAGGTTCGGGTGGCGGTGGAGGTGGGGGTCACTGTGGGCGTGAAGGTAAAGGTCGCGGTGGCCGTGGAGGTCGGCGTCGAGGTGGAAGTGAAGCTCCAGGTGGGAGTGAAAGTGGCCGTCGCGGTGGGTGTCGGGGTGGATGTTTTCGTGAGGGTCGGGGTATTCGTGACGGTCTCGGTCATGGTAATCGTCGGGGTGAATCGGAAAGTCTCGGTGTTCGTGAAGGTGATGGTCTGGGTCTGGGTCGCCGTGGCCGTCGAAGTGAGGGTCGAAGTCGATGTATTCGTCTGTGTAGGCGTACTCGTGAGGGTAGGTGTATTCGTCAGGGTGAAAGTCGTCGTTTCCGTAAGCGTATTCGTGGATGTATAGGTCACGGTCGCGGTGGGCGTCGCGGTCGCCGTCGGCGTCAGGGTCGGGCTGACCGTAACGGTGGGCGAGAAGAGGGGCGTGAGCGTCCAGGTCGGCGTAATCGTGACGGTCAAGGTGTATTGGGAGGTATTGGTGCGGGTCGGGGTCACCGTCGGGGTATTCGTCGTCGTGGCCGTATTGGAGGAGGTGAGGGTCCATGTTGCCGTGGGGCTGTTGGTCGACGTCAAGGTCGGGGTCACGGTGTAGGTTTGGGTGCGGGTCAGGGTGTTCGTCACGGTTAAGGTTACCGTCGGGGTGGGGCTGTTGGTGATGGTGGGCGTCAGCAAGAACGTTTGGGTCCAGGTCGGGGTGAGGGTAACCGTCGGGGTGACCGTTACAGTCACCGTGACGGTTGGGGTACGGGTCAAGGTCGGGGTCGTACTCGGCGTTGGGGTCGTTGTGTGGGTCAGGGTGAAGGTATTCGTGTTCGTTACCGTCGCTGTGGGACTGTTGGTCGACGTCAGGGTCGGGGTTACGGTATAGGTTTGGGTGCGGGTCAGCGTATTCGTCACGGTTAAAGTTACCGTCGAGGTGGGACTAAGGGTAATGGTGGGAGTGAGGACGAAAGTTTGGGTCCAGGTCGTCGTGAGGGTGATGGTCGGGGTGACGGTAACCGTCGAAGTGACGGTCGAAGTGACCGTGACGGTCGGGGTGCGGGTCAAGGTGTTCGTGCTCGTACCGGTGCTTGTGTTGGTATTGGTCAAGGTCGCCGTGGAGGTGAGGGTGTTGGTTCGGGTCAGGGTCAGGGTGGGGGTAGCGGTGGAAGTATAGGTCTGGGTAAGCGTTGTCGTGGGGGTATGGGTGGGGGTGGTCGTGGGGGTGACCGTATAAGTATTGGTGGATGTGACGGTATTGGTCTTGGTCATGGTCTGCGTCGGGGTTAAGGTGCCGGTCGCGGTATTGGTGGACGTTAAGGTTTGAGTCGCCGTAGGCGTGGCCGTGCTGGTGTTGGTCCGGGTAACCGTCAAGGTTGGCGTGGAGCTGTTGGTCGAGGTCTGGGTTGTCGTCACGGTAGGCGTTGAAGTCGCGGTGGAAGTCCGGGTCGGTGTCAGGGTCGGGGTGGTCGTCGGGGTCACGGTAGGCGTTGAGGTCGCAGTGGAAGTCCGGGTCGGGGTGGTCGTCGGGGTCACGGTCGGGGTATTCGTGGTGGTGACGGTATTGGTCCGGGTTGGGGTTTGGGTCGGGCTGGGAGTGGAGGTAAGGGTATTGGTCGCGGACGGTGTCGGGGTCAAGGTGAGGGTTCGGGTGGGCGTCAGGGTCGGGCTAGGTGTGGGGGTAATGGTATTGGTGGATGCTACCCCACCGACGGTCACATAAGCGGTCAAGGAGGTCTCGATCGTATGACTGCCCGATGACATGGATGCGGTGTTGGGTATGACGGTCCCGCTTCCGGCGGTAACTTTCGCGACCAGGGTTTCGGTCACGCTGGCTCCAGGAGCCACATTTCCAACGCTCCAAACCACGGGGGGGGTGTTCGTTCCGCCATTAGTGGCGGATACAAAGGTTTCTCCCGTAGGAACCGTGTCTGTAATGACCACTTGGGAATTCCAGTCGGTGGTCAAGGTAAAATTGCTGAATTGGGTGCCGGAAGCCGTGGCATCCACGCCGAAATAGCCAGGGCCCGCGATGGTGCTGTCGGATTCGGTCAAAACCGTGTTGTAGGGACCCCCGTTCGTTGAAACGGAGATGGTGAAACTGCTTCCACTCAGGACAACTTGCACATTGATCGGGCCCGTGGTCCCGGTTCCGGCCGTATTGGGGGCCACGAAACTTCCAACCCCGCCCGCTCCACCCACCGTCGTAAAAGAGGAGCCGCCGTTGGTGGTATATAAAAGGGCGATTTGGGCGGCATTGGGGTAGGTATTCCCGTTGATCCAAAGGTAGTAAAAACTGTTTCCGTTTTGGCGCAGGATGGCGCCCGCTGGCTGGTAACCAGGTTCGTAAAGGGTGAAATTCAAGGTTCCATTGTTGGCATAGGCCCCCTGGTTGATGATGCCGCTGGGTCCGTAATTGTTTAGCGTGAGGTCCCCGCCGGTAATTCCCCAATTGGAGAGGGCAAGCGATCCGGCCGCCGTCACCCATCCGCTCATAGACCCGCCCGCGAAATTACCGTTATAAAGCCCAGGGTTGGAATTGGTATAAACCAGGGTATAGGTTACGTTGCTTCCCGACGCCACGGAGGTGGGGTTGGCGGTCTTCACAATCTCCGCGGGCGTAGGGGTGGGGGTGGGAAGAGGGGTGCAGGCGATGGTCACTGCGACCGAATTGGAAGTGGCCGTTTTTTCCTTATTGTTCAGATCCGAAAGGGTGGCCTGGTTCGGGATAGTACTGCAGGCGGCATCCGTGCTTTTGACGATGGCCCAATAGGTCACTGTCCCGGATTCGGTGCCTTTCAGGTCCGGCCAGGTCCAGGTGGCCGTATTGGTTCCCGAGTTAAAGGCGGTGACCGCGTCGCAGGGCGCGCCCACGAAACCCCCGAAGGTGAGGTCGGTATTAAGGGTATCCGAAAGTTGGGCGTTGATGTCTCGGCCGTAATAGGGTGCGTTCCCCGCCACAACCCGCCAGGTATAACCGTCATATTCCTCCACCAGCAGGTTGGTCACGGCCGCCGAGCCGGACTGATGGCAGGGGTCGGCGTAACCTCCCGGGTCCGTCAAAGCGGTCTTGATGGGCACATAACCCAAGTTCGGCAAGGCGGAGTATTTGGTGGACATGCAGGTATCGGGAGTCACCACCGAATAGCTCCAATCGGTCGTGTCGTTCCGATTGCCCGTGCGGAACCAATGGACTTGGGTCTGCACTTGTCCACCCCATCCGTTCCATTGGGAAATAAGGTACCGGTCCATTAGAAGGGTGGAAGCCATGTTGGGCGTATTGCCCGACCATTGCATGACCAATTTTTGGTTGTAGCCGTTGCCGGGGACCATGGGAAGATCGGAGTAAGTGAACCCTCCCGAGGTGTCATATATGGTTTGGGGAGCGAACGGGTTTCCGGTGCTTCCACACATGTTCACGCCCGCGTTGGCATCGTCCAGGAAATAGGAAACCCGGTAGTTCTGGAGGTTGATGTCCTCGTAAGACTCGTTCAGGACCGTATAATCGGTCTCAAAAAAGTTGCTGGCCGCCGGATTGGCCGGAGACTGGGCCGATTGGTTCGTGAACCAAAAGAAAACTTGTGGCCGGGTCCTTTGCAACCTTTCATTGGAATTATTGGCGTAATTCAAGGTGTAGGTCACCGTATCGCCCGGGTTGACCACGCTTTTGTTGACGGATTTGGCGGTGGAAAGGGCGCAGTTTACGACATCCACATAATTGGTTTTGTAGGTGCTGCTGACGACATCCGGATAGGGGGACGCCGTACCGGTCACCCCCGCGGAAGGGTCGGCCTCCACGTTGTTGATCACGGTTTGACCCGAGGTCGCGCTGTTGGAAATCTGCAATTGGACCGTGATGGTAACCGGGGCGTTAGGCGCCACGTTGGTCGCGGTCCAGGTTATCACACTGCCGCTGTTGGTTCCCGCCGGGGAGGATGACGCGTAAGTCGCGTTGGAAGGTAGGGTGTCCTTGATCGTGACGCTGGGCGCCGTGGCCTCCCCCACGTTTTTATAAACCAGGGTGTAGTTCAGGGTCGTGCCGGGACAGCCGAAAGTCTTATCCACATCCTCCGATACCTTCATGACCGCCTGGCTCCACTGGTTATCGCAGGGCCAAGGGAAATTGCCGGTATTCATCAAAAGCCCGAGGATATCCAGGTCGTTGTTGTAATAAATAATTGAAGTGGGAGCGTAGTCCGTTCCCGCTCCTTGTTGGACAAATTGATAGGTCGAGGCGAGGCGGTAGGTCTGGTTGATCCAGGTTTGATCATCGGAAGCGGTAGCGACCGCCGCCATGGTTCCCATTCCCCACTGGCCGGGCAGCCCGGCGGTCCAGGTCCCGTTGGTGCTCCATTGCTGGCCGATATTCCAAACCTTATCGGCGTTGCTCAAGACCACCACATTGTTGTTCTTGAGGGAAGTGTTGGTGTTGGTCACGAAGTTTTGAAGGGTATTATTGCCGTTGTAGACCACATCCATGACATAACGCCACGGCCCCCTCATTCCTTCCGCGCTGGCGGTGGTTCCCCCATAGGCAAAGCCGGTGGGAGCGTTGGTGCCCGTGGCGCCGGTTAGGGTAAAAGTGTCCGAATTAAAACCATGGTTTCCCGCCGCCGCGTCCGCGGTAACGAGGGCGTTGGCCGTGTTGTTGGCCACATTGGTCCAATCCGCACCCGTGGTTCCCCGGTTGGGATAGCTGACCCCGGAGTAGGTGCTCCCCCAGCATCGGTAATATCCCGGGTCCCAGTAATCCGTATAAACGTTGTTGGAGATGCCATTGACATCGAAGGTATCGCCGCTGGTGTAGTAGTTCCACATGTCCACGTCCCGGTACCAGGTTTGGGCTGGACTGCTTGCAGGAACCGTTCCCGTATCGAGCATGGCCTGGATCATGGTCTGGGCTTCCCCGCAATAATTGATCACACCCGTGGAAGGCCATTGCTTGCAAGCGATCAACAGGGCCATGGCGATATCCTCGTCCCCGTCCCCCGCCGAGTCACAACCCGTGATGCCAAAGGGGGTCGTCATGGAGGTTTCCCATGCGGGTATATAGGCCACAAACCCGTCGCAAGGATTGTTCTGCATGTTCATGCGGCTTTTGACGTACATATAAAGACCGTCAAAAAGCGGCTTGTCAGCGAAGGAAGCGGCGATCAACATGGAATAACCCATGCTTTCCGAGAGGGCATGGTGGTTGTTGCCACCGTTATTGAGGGCGAAATTGGCGATTTCGGGAATCCCACTGTCGACATTTCCCGTGTATTCGACTTCCGAATTGACGTATAGACTGTAGTACTTCATCCACATAGCGGTCATATCGGAGCTAGTGACGCCTTCGGGTTGGGCGATCATTCCATTGGGAAGTTGGAGATACTCGCCGAATGGGTGCGCTGGATTTCCGCTGTTGACGTTTCCATTTGGGTAAACCGCGCCGTACATCGTGCCGTATGCCTGGGCCCAAGCATTAGAAGCGCTTCCATAAACGCCAATAAAAAAAAGAACGCTTAAGAGAATGAATAGACTTTGACGATGTTCAAATCGCACTTTTATTAGTCCTTCAACTTTCAGGTCAAACTGCTTTTGATTATTCGCCTAATCTCCGGACGCCAAAATGAACCCGTTTACGTTTTCAATCAAAGGGAGATAAGCTTTTGAAACCCATAAAAATCATCATATTTTAAGCAATTTTCACACCAATAACGTTTCAAGTAAAGTTTAGAAAATTGCAGATCGGAAGTACTTTATCGGGAAACTCATGGATTTTGCCTCGAGGTTTTTTCGTAACAAAATAAAACTTCTAACCACAAGTTCCAAATTCAGGTTTTTTCATAACTTAGTAAAAATTCAGGACAAATTAGTAAAATTCCAAACAAATTCAGGAAAGCACTTTTTTTGAATAGAAAGTTTTATTTGATTGAAATGCCCTTAACGGAGCAGCAAGACCTTGGCCAAGTGTCTTTCGTAGGGCTCGGTGAGATAGATGATGTAGACACCGCTCGCGCAAATTTCCCCGTAGTCGTTCTTCCCGTCCCAGGGGTATGTGTTCGTGTTGGGGCTTCCATAGTCCAGTTTCGTCAGGTTCCTCACCACTTCCCCCGCCGTGTTGTAGATCCTCACCGTGTATTCCCCCGGATAGCTGTTCACCGACACACGGATCGATACCGATTGCTGCGGAGGATAAAACAGGTTCTTGTCCACGAAAAAGCCCGTCGGATAGGGCGTCCCCGTCACCGTCGCCGTCAGCGTCGGCGCGGGAGTCAGCGTATTAATCGAAGTGACCGTTAAGGTGAGGGTGAAGGTCGCCGTCAAGGTCACTGTTGAGGTCCCGGTGGGCGTAAAGGTCGGGGTGGGGCTATGGGTGGGTGTCGGGGTCAGGGTATAGGTTCGGGTGGCGGTGGAGGTGGGGGTCACTGTGGGCGTGAAGGTAAAGGTCGCGGTGGCCGTGGAGGTCGGCGTCGAGGTGGAAGTGAAGCTCCAGGTGGGAGTGAAAGTGGCCGTCGCGGTGGGTGTCGGGGTGGATGTTTTCGTGAGGGTCGGGGTATTCGTGACGGTCTCGGTCATGGTAATCGTCGGGGTGAATCGGAAAGTCTCGGTGTTCGTGAAGGTGATGGTCTGGGTCTGGGTCGCCGTGGCCGTCGAAGTGAGGGTCGAAGTCGATGTATTCGTCTGTGTAGGCGTACTCGTGAGGGTAGGTGTATTCGTCAGGGTGAAAGTCGTCGTTTCCGTAAGCGTATTCGTGGATGTAAAGGTCACGGTCGCGGTGGGCGTCGCGGTCGCCGTCGGCGTCAGGGTCGGGCTGACCGTAACGGTGGGCGAGAAGAGGGGCGTGAGCGTCCAGGTCGGCGTAATCGTGACGGTCAAGGTGTATTGGGAGGTATTGGTGCGGGTCGGGGTCACCGTCGGGGTATTCGTCGTCGTGGCCGTATTGGAGGAGGTGAGGGTCCATGTTGCCGTGGGGCTGTTGGTCGACGTCAAGGTCGGGGTCACGGTGTAGGTTTGGGTTCGGGTCAGGGTGTTCGTCACGGTTAAGGTTACCGTCGGGGTGGGGCTGTTGGTGATGGTGGGCGTCAGCAAGAACGTTTGGGTCCAGGTCGGGGTGAGGGTGATCGTCGGGGTGACCGTTACAGTCACCGTGACGGTTGGGGTACGGGTCAAGGTCGGGGTCGTACTCGGCGTTGGGGTCGTTGTGTGGGTCAGGGTATAGGTATTCGTGTTCGTCACCGTCGCTGTGGGACTGTTGGTCGACGTCAGGGTCGGGGTCACGGTATAGGTTTGGGTGCGGGTCAGCGTATTTGTCACGGTTAAAGTTACCGTCGGGGTGGGACTAAGGGTGATGGTGGGAGTGAGGACGAAAGTTTGGGTCCAGGTCGTCGTGAGGGTGATGGTCGGGGTGACGGTAACCGTCGAAGTGACGGTCGAAGTGACCGTGACGGTCGGGGTGCGGGTCAAGGTGTTCGTGCTCGTACCGGTGCTTGTGTTGGTATTGGTCAAGGTCGCCGTGGAGGTGAGGGTGTTGGTTCGGGTCAGGGTCAGGGTGGGGGTAGCGGTGGAAGTATAGGTCTGGGTAAGCGTTGTCGTGGGGGTATGGGTGGGGGTGGTCGTGGGGGTGACCGTATAAGTATTGGTGGATGTGACGGTATTGGTCTTGGTCATGGTCTGCGTCGGGGTTAAGGTGCCGGTCGCGGTATTGGTGGACGTTAAGGTTTGAGTCGCCGTAGGCGTGGCCGTGCTGGTGTTGGTCCGGGTAACCGTCAAGGTTGGCGTGGAGCTGTTGGTCGAGGTCTGGGTCGTCGTCACGGTAGGCGTTGAGGTCGCGGTGGAAGTCCGGGTCGGGGTCAGGGTCGGGGTGGTCGTCGGGGTCACGGACGGGGTATTGGTGGCGGTGACGGTATTGGTCCGGCTCGGGGTTTGGGTCGGGCTGGGAGTGGAGGTAAGGGTATTGGTCGCGGACGGTGTCGGGGTCAAGGTGGGGGTTCGGGTGGGCGTCAGGGTCGGACTAGGCGTGGGGGTTTGGGTGGGGGTAAGGGTCCGGGTAAAGGTTGGGGTAATCCCAACCGTGCTTACGATAACCACCGTTGCGGATGCGCTTTTAGGGGAATCGATTGGAGACTGAATAGAAGTAGTATTCGTCACTGGCCAGGGATAGGACGACTGGGCATTGGCCGTAACCCAATAGGTCATTGTCACCGAAGAGCCCGATAGCATATCGGGAATTTGCAATGTCAAATTAGGGGATGTAAAGGTTGCCCCTGCGGGGGCCGTCCCCACAAAGCCTCCCCAAGTAAACGCGCTCGGGATAGCATCGGTCACCGCAACGTTGGGGATATCCCTGCCTGGCACGGGGCCATTTCCGAAAATACGCCTCCAAGTGTAACCATCCCATTCTTCCACCAAAACTTGGGTATAAATCGTAGCGGAGGTTTGAGTCCCATAGGGATCGAATAGGTTTACCGGCACGCTGGTGCCGTCCCCCGCTGTCCAATCGGGGGATACGGGTAAGGGATACATATTCGGGTTCGTTCCCGAGGGACCATAGCCCGCACCTTGCCAGGACCAAGCCTTGTTGGCTCCTCCGTTGGCCCAAAGATTGGTGGGGTCCGTTTGATTGGCCGCAGGCCAGACGTCGAATGAAAAGATGGGAACATTTGAACTGAGATCCCCATACTGCATGTTCAAGCCCGTATTACCGCTATACTTTTGGATGTACCAGAGATTGGGTATTCCCGCCGTATTCCCATAAACCAGGTTGGGCACCAGGGGGTTGGGACACTGGGTGTCAAACCACCGTACCACATACCTTTGGTTCCATGCCCCATTCGCGTCGGAACCGGGTGTCACCGGGAGTTCGGTCAAGGAGTCGTTAACGCCGTTATACATGGGAATCTGGGGTATCTGGAAATCGGCCATGGTCCGGCCCGTGGTGGACCCGTAAGTGTTTGAATTATGGGTGGCCATCAAAAGATAAGTCTGCTGGCCAAGAGCCCCCCCGGGGTTCCATAAACCGGATCATAGAAAAAGAATGACCAACGGTAATTGGTCGGGTTGATCAAGGGCTCAAAGGCTTCCGACCGCAATTGGGTATAGAAACGCATGGGACCATATCCAGGGCTCAAGTCACAGCTGAACCCCGGATAAACTTTTGGGCGACCCCCATTGATCCAAAACCCAGCACCGCTTTGATTGGACGCCACCACGGTGAAGGTCACAGGGCTCCCGGGGGCGACCGTGGTGGGATTGGCCGCCTTGGTGATCGTCAAGGCGCGGGAGGCGATATCCACGCAATTGCGTTTGAAAACCATCGAGTCTTCGTTGGGATATTGGTTGGTGGTCCAATGGAGTGAACTTCCCACGTAGATTTGGGCGGTATTGCAGATACGCTCTGTTGCCGCCGCCGAGTTGACCGTAACCACGAGCGTCACCGCGCCTTCCGTGGAGGAAAGGTTGGTGTTTCCAGGCGTATTGTGCAACCCCGGCACCGTGCCAAGATTCCAAACCACCGTCCCGTTGCTTCCCACTGCGGGAGCGCTCGAGGGAGTCGTCGTGGATGAAAGATAAAAAAGATCGGAGGGCAGATGGTCCACGATGGAGACGGGGTTGGCGTCGGCAGCGCCGTAGTTGCGGTATGAAAGGACATAGGTCAGGGTGTCACCCGCGTAAGCGAAGGTCTTGTTGACCGACTTATAAACTTTCAGGTTCGGTTGGGCGGTCATTTCACAGGGGCTGTGGAAATTTCCTGTCAGGGTGATCTCTCCCAGCCAGCGGAAGAATGCGTGGAAATACGCCGGTTGGAAGGCGGCTCCGTCCGAACCGGGGTTGTTCATGTCCCAAACCAGGAAGTTTTCCCTGTAAAGTTCGTCCATCACCTCAAATTGCTGGGCGGCTGTCAGGCTAGAGGAACCGCAAACCGCCACCGAGGTAGGCCCCAATACCGTCGGGATATGGAAATTGGTCATTCCTCCGGCCTGGGTCATATCGCTGAGAACTTGTGAAATCCCCCAAAAGGTGAGCCCATAACCCGAGCCGGGAACCGAATAGGGATTGCCCGCCGTTGTGGGGTTATACATGAGACTTGAATAGGCGTTCACGAAATTTTGTTCCGCCGTATCGGTACCCGCGATCACGGCCATGTTGACAGGGTCCCAGGTATTGGCCGGGGTCCCATACCATAAATAGCTCAAACCGGTGCGATAGGGAGTACGAATTCCCTCCGCCGCACCACTGACATTCCAAGTCGCCCCGTTGAGGCTCACCACTCCCGCCGCATTGGCCTGGATGCCGTCCGTCCCGATGGAATAGGGCGGCCTTTGGGTGTTCATCTGGCTTATCAGATATTCGCTTGAGCAGGCAGCCCGCATGAATTGGCTAGCCGCCAGGGTATCTCCGCCCGCATCCGTGATCACTTGGCTGAAACAACGGTAATAGCCCGGGGCGAGGTAGCTGGTGCAAACACCGGTGCAATTGGCCACCCCGGTGGTACTGCAATAACCGCTCAAGGCGGGATAGGTTCCGTGGGCGGTAGTCCCCCACCCCGTCATATCCCCGTTCGTATTGCATGGTTTTAAATAACCATCCATACCGATGAGCGCGGAATCATAAGCGACTCCCGGCCCAGGGAACCCGGGGTCCTTCACCCAATCAGCGAAGGCGCTGGCGTAGCGGAAAAATTCATCCCCATAATTGATGTTTGTTCCCGAGGCGGTTTGATATCCGGAGAAATTTCCCCATTGTTTATAGGCGATCAAAAGGGCCATGAGGATATCCTCGTCCCCATCGGTGGCGGCGTCACCGGGTGCCGTACCCGACATGCCGGTGGCCAAGCCCGGGGTCTTGCAAGTACCCATATAACCCGTAAATTGAGTCGTTGGCGCGGCGATTTCATAACTCAAGACCCCCGGGATGGAGCTGTGGATATCAATCCACAACCCGTCGAAGGTGTCCTTATCGGCCATAACCGCCGCCATCAAAAGCGCGTAACCTTCCCCCTCCGAACACCAACCGGTTGTTCCCTCGCACGCGTTGAAGTTTAAACGGTTAGGTAAAGCCGCGGGTTTCCATCCGCCCTTATTCACCAACCGATGCATACCTTCCACATAGATTTGAATGAGTGCCTTTTCCATCTCCGCATGGGGCACTCCATCCGGATTTTGCGTGGCCAAAGACTTTCCGTAGAGGTATTCCTTGAATTGCGGAAAAGGCCAGACGGGGGATTGGGGCATCACTGCGCCTTGATTGATATTCGCGGCCGAGACTGGAAAAGTAGCTCCCAATCGCAAAGGGATAAAAAGGCAAATCAAAATGAATAGGAGATGGATATAAATCGGTCGATGATGAAAAGCGCTTTCTCGTCTAGACAAAAAAACCCCCGGGTGAATTTTTACCCTTGATTGCGAAATAAAAAAGTAAAACAAGTTTGTAAAAACCTGCAAAATATAAACCAAAATCATTTTGAGTGGCGTCTTAACGATTAACGTTTATCGAGAAAACCCAATATTAAATAAGGGATTAGATTCTTAATCTTTTTTAATCATCAATAAATCAATAAGGTTCGTGGAAAAATTAAATGCTCAACTCTTATTGTCGGTTTTCAAACTTAAAAGAAATATTTTAACTTTTCGTTCAGTGCGCGATCTTAAACATTCCCCGATTTGTTTAAGCCTGTTTCATTTTTTCAACCGAACCGTTTCGTTTAAACCATCCGCTTTTAAGAATTGTCAGTGTCTCTTTATATATTTTTTTCTTCCGAGATAAGTTCTATTTTCAATTCTTGAGGTTAAAGAAGGTGAAGGCCTTTTCATCCGCCAACCCGCGATACCCATTCCAAATATAGTTCCAAAGATCAAAGAAATAAATATTCCAATTCGAACCGAGACCGGCTCATAGCGGAAGATAATCTTGTGCGCCCCCGCATTCGGGATCAAGGCTGTCATCCAATATCCGTAGGCGCGAAAAATCGCCTCGGGTTTTCCGTCACACCAGGCTCTCCATCCTGGCGCGAAACTTTCGTCAAATACCATGTAGCCGGGGCGGGGAGTATTGATTACGAACACCCCCTGAGCCGGACTGACCCTTGTGATCTGAATTTCCGGTTGGAGGTCAAACCATTTTCCAGCGAGTTCCCTGAACCATCCCATCGCCCGGTCCCACAAGGCCAAATCGGAACCCGTTTCCAAGCTTTCCATGGGCGGGGGGAGACGAACCGCCTTTCCGTCCGGCGCCTTTTCCGTAAAAACCTGATTTTCCAAAAAAGCCCTTGGGTCCAACAGGGCTTGGAATACGGAAGCCCGATCCGGAAATTCCCTGACCTGATCCGCTTCCCAACCGGCCGGCATAGCGCCCGCGTTTTGGATGTCATAAACCGGCCCCTGGGGAAACGACAACTTGTATTTGAACGCCGGAAGCCTGTCCGGAAGAACAAACACTTTCGACCCCGCCGCGTCAAATACCCTGCCGTCAAATGGGTAGCCTTTTTCCATGTAACTTTTTAAATTCTGATACCCATCAATGTAAATGGAAAGATATCCCGCCACTGAGGGTATTCCCCAAATGACTTGGGTGTTGGGCCGGAAGGTCATGGACGTCTCAAGAAAGGAACTCCCGAAGTCATGAACATTAGGCGAATAAAGACTTCGTTGATTGCGCAGGGCTAGGATCCTACCCCCATTCGCCAGATTCTTGACCCCCTCTGCGGCCTGTGCCACCTGTGGATTGCGATAAGGGTCGGGGACCAGATGTAAAACCCGGTAAGGTACGCCGAGAACGTCCACCATCCAAAGGAACCCCATAGCCCAAATGAACCCATTTCGGCGAAAAAGGATTTTCTCTTTCGAAATGGATTCGCCACGGGTTTTGGGACTCCTCGAAAACATATCAATATTGGTTTTACCTACCGCGGTAAGAGCGGAAAAAACAAAAAGAAATGCCGCCTTGGTCGGTTCAAATATTTCAAACAACCTCTGGGGCAACAGTTTCAACGGCGGGAAATAAACACCCGCCATCCAAACCACCACAACCAGGGCGGAAAGGTTCCAAAACCTCTCGACGCCCTTCGCGCCAAACCGAAAACCCCAAAGAAATAAAACCAGCGGTACGCAACCCAAATAAAGGTTTCCAAAAATGAAATTGGGATAATCCCCCCAATATCCCTGGGTCCCCGGAATACCCAGAAAATTCGGAGAGAATAGGGTGAGCAGATTGACCCAACGAAGGCAATAGACCGGGTCCTGCCACCCTTCCCGGCGAAGGTATCCCAGAAAATCGGCAAAAGGAAGCCACTGGGAACAGGTTAATGCCAACCCAGCGACTAAAGCGAAGAACATATAAAGGGCGGCTTTCCAGCCCGGCTTTTCTTTTACGAGCCAGAGGGACAAAAATAAGGTTGTGTACAAGGTGAAATAGGGATAACCCGCTAATAGCTGGAGACTCCAACAGATCACCATCACACCCCAATGGGTAAGGCGTGGTTCTTTCAAGTATCGCCGGCAGGCCCAAAACACCCAGGGCACCCAGGCATAAGCCGCCATATGGGTGGGAAAGCCCCAGTACAGCACCGCCATAGCGGAAGCGCCGTAGCTGATCGCGCACAATACCGATAGAAGGGGGGAGGATTGATTTTCCTTCATCCAAAAATAAAACCCGAGGAAAGCCCAAAGGGAATGGACCAGGGGAAGAATAAAAAACCAATCCGAAAGACCCGTTACACACCAAATCCAAAAGGGAGGGTAAAAAACCGCGGATTGAAAGTTCGCCAGATGCGGTTGTCCACAGGCCACATTGGAATTCCAAAGGGGCAAAAACCCCTTACGAAAAATTTCCACGTTGAACCATTTTTCAGGGAAAACATATTCCAGGGTGTCGGCAAAGGCGGGAAAGTGCCCCACAAAACGGAAAGCCCAAACAACAAGGCTCGAAATAAAAATGGCCCCAATCGCCCGGGTCAAATATTTGTTTTTCATGGGGCTTTATCATAACAATAAGCCCGTGGACGTTAAAACCCATTCCCAAGAACCAACGAGCGCTCGTTATATTGAAGACTACTTCACCAAAATAATCTTGAGATCCTTATGGCCGATCAATCCACCCCGGGTGTTATAGGCTTCGACAATAGCGAAATAGAGCCCGCTCGCCAACCCCGATGCGTCCCACGCGGCCTTATTGGCACCCGGCTGACCCGTTGCACTTCTCTTTACCAACTCTCCCGCCATGTCATAAACCCGATACACCAGGGTTAGGCTTTGGTCGGAGTCGGAGGTGAACTGGATGATGTATCCTGTGCCGGCATTCAAAAGGTTAGGCCTGGCGGTAATGTTCCCCATCCCAGCGTCCGCTGTATCCGATAACACCATCACATGCGCCGTCAGCACTGTTAACCCTCCCTGCCCATCCTGTGCAGAGACTTCGACGTAGTATTGTCCGGAAGCCACCACGCTTCCATTGTCCCCCGTTCCGTCCCATACGATGGTCATCCCGTTGTTGAGCGTGAGGGTCAATTGGGACGGGATATTTCCGGCGGGCTGGCCGCTTGTCGGCTCAATACTTGTTGCGGATAAATTTAGCTGCGGCGAATTGTTTGGATCCGGATTGCTCGTGTAAACGTAGAGGTTCTTCACCACCTCCCCCGCCTCGTTGTAGATCTTGACCGCCACCTTGAAGACCGAACGGTTTACAACAACCGGCTGGGTCACGCTTGTATCCGCCCCCAAGTTGCTTAAACTATCCACCTTCACATAATACTGGCCGTTGACCACCGGGTTCCCGGACGCATCCAGGCCGTTCCAAGACCCGATCGGGAGCCCTTGGTAATAAAGCGTTGTCGAGCTCCCGGGACCGTTCACCGCTGTAATCGCCCCGGAACCTAAAGTGAAGCCATTGATCGGCTGGGAATACTGGCTGACGGGTAGCGATTCGATTAATTCCCCCGCTTCGTTGTAGACGCCAATTTTGATGGTGTATTGGCCATTCGTCTGGACGCTTGCGCAGGAAGAAATTCCCGCCGAACCAAGGTAATTCGCCACCGCGCAGTTCTGTATCGTGATCCCGCCCGCGACCAGGTTATTCACCGTAGCTTGATAAGTGATTTGATAAATCCCCGGGGCCAAAGGCGAAGGCATTTGCCAGCTCAAAACGGAAGTTGCCGCATTGTAAGAAGTGGTAGTTCCTGGAGGGAAATTCCCAAAAGATTGGAAAGTCATATTGATCGGCAGCGGATCCGTAACAACTAAATTCACAACACTGTTCGTCGATATATCCAGGGTAAGGGTATAGACCAATGCGGAACCCGCGCTGGCAACCGAAGCGGATGCCTGTTTGGTAAATGATACGGAACCTAGCGGCGTAGGGGTGGCCGTCGCGGTATAGGTCGCTGTAGAGCTCGGCGTAGGGGTGGTGGTTGGGGTAAACGTGCGGGTGTTGGTCAGCGTGGAGGTCGGGGTCCAGGTTGGTGTATGGGTGGAGGTAGGTGTAGGAGTAATCGAGGGTGTTGCCGTTCCGGTATAGGTGTGGGTGAAAGTAGGGGTATTCGTGGAGGTGTAGGTACTTGTGGCGGTCCAGGTATTGGAGGCGGTCGCCGTATAGGACGAGGTATCCGACGCTGTCGGGCTATTGGTTGAGGTAAGGGTATGGGTGGTAGTGGGAGTGAAGGTGGGGGTAAAAGTGCTCGTCGAACTGAGGGTAAATGTCACGGTGAGGGTTGGGGTGGGTGTCCCCGACTCGGTAAACGTATTGGTTTCGGTCAAGGTGTTTGTCGCTGAGGGGGTCGGCGTCCAGGTGAGGGTGTTGGTCACTGTGGGGGTGAAAGGAAAAGTACTTGTCCAGGTCGGCGTTAACGTGGGGGTTAAGCTCGCCGTGACGGTCGGTGTGTTCGTCAAGGTAAAGGTGTTCGTGACGGAATAGGTATTGGTCACGGTGTAGGTGGGGGTCAGGGTGGGGGTATCGGTAATGGTCGGCGATAAGGGGAAAGTGTTGGTCCAAGTGGCAGTTACAGTCGGCGTCATGGTTAAAGTGACGGTCGGGGTATTCGTCGAGGTATAAGTATTTGTAGGTGTTGCGGTAGGGGTCAAAGTGAAAGTGTTCGTGGGTGTTGCCGTGTAAGTCGGGGTTGGAGTCGGTGTATAGGTTTGAGTTGAAGTGACCGTATAGGTGGAGGTTAGGGTCGGAGTAACCGTTGGAGTGTTGGTAATGGTGGGGGTCAAGGGAAAAGTATTCGTCCAGGTTGGCGTCAGGGTGGGTGTCATTGTTTTCGTCACCGTGGGCGTCACCGTGGGTGTGGGTGTGTAAGTATTCGTGGGGGTTGGAGTGGGTGTGGGCGTATTCGTGTTGGTAGGCGTCACCGAAGGGGTAAGGGTGCGTGTCAAGGTTGGGGTGGCGGTGGGTGTGGGGGTAGGCGTATTCGTGGGGGTGGGGGTGGGCGTGTTCGTATTTGTGTTGGTCATCGTTGCCGTATAGGTATTTGTGGGTGTTACGGTGTTCGTGACGGTCGGGGTCAAAGTCACAGTCTGTGTATTCGTAATCGTGGGTGATAGAACAAAGGTTTGGGTCCAAGTCGGTGTCAAGGTGATGGTCGGGGTCACGGTCGGGGTGTTGGTGCGGGTGGGTGTCATGGTATTGGTTGGCGTCATGGTGTTGGTTGGGGTCATCGTATTGGTAGGCGTGTAAGTATGGGTGGGCGTAACCGTTGGCGTGACCGTATTGGTATTCGTAGGCGTGACGGTAGGGGTATAGGTTGGTGTCATCGTGTTCGTACGGGTCGGGGTCACGGTTGGAGTATTCGTGGGTGTGACCGTGGGTGTGTTGGTCGGGGTAACGGTCGGGGTATGGGTGGGCGTTACGGTCGGAGTCCAGGTTGGCGTAACCGTAGGTGTTCGGGTGGGTGTGACAGTCGGGGTCACCGTGGGAGTATTCGTTGGGGTAACGGTCGGCGTGGGAGTCGGTGTATTCGTGGGGATGTTCGTGGGTGTCCATGTGGGGGTGACTGTCGGTGTCCAAGTTGGGGTGACGGTAGGGGTCTTGGTAGGCGTCCAAGTGGGAGTGACCGTAGGGGTGTTGGTCGGGGTGACCGTCGGGGTTTTGGTTGGAGTGACCGTGGGGGTTGGGGTAGGGGTGTTCGTAGGGGTCGGAGTAGGAGTCGGGGTATTGGTAGGCGTCCTGGTGGGAGTGACAGTGGGGGTGTAGGTCGGGGTAACCGTCGGGGTTTTGGTTGGAGTGACCGTGGGGGTTGGAGTGGGTGTCGGGGTATTCGTAGGTGTGGGAGTTGGCGTCTTTGTGGGAGTGAGGGTTGGGGTGGGAGTATTGGTGGATGTCGGGGTTGGCGTGGGGGTACGGGTGGGTGTCGGAGTGGGAGTAGGCGTAGTCGCGGGAGTGGGGGTTCCGGTGCAAACCGAATCGGTTGTGAAATCAACAGTGTTAGAGGTAAGCGTTCCTCCGGAGTAGGTCAGCACCGCGTTATTGGGTACCTGACAGGGCCCACCTGTCGGGGGGATATTGTAGGATTGCACTGTAATCGTCACCGAATCACAAAATCCGTAACCCGGGAACCCGATGGGGTAAGCCCATGAGATGGCCTCACTGGAACCGAAGGCGTTGGGTCCATCCGGCGAATTAGTGAAATTATAACCGCAGTTCGAAACCCCGGCGAACCAAGTGTTGTAACAGATATTGGTCATGTAAAAGGGGCCACTCGAACTTGCGGTGGAATTGTAATAAAGACTATCCCCGACCGTAACCGGCCCTGAAATCGGCCCTCCTGTATTGCATGTTCGAACCACATATGTCACGGGCTGGTTCGTCGCAATTCCCGAAGAGGCCCCCAGGATGGATTTGACGACGCTTAGGTTGGGAACAGGTGTGTTCGTTGGACACACGGTGGTGAGATTAAAAGTTTGACGGAAATAAAGCGACGCGTTCGCCAGCTGGTCCCCGGTAATGGTCGCGGGGTTGGAGTTGGTTCCGTTTCCTCCGTCAATGTCAGCTCCCAGTGGCGGAAGCCGACCCCCGCCCGGGTTCAAAGCCGGAAGCAGGTAAAAGGCCGGTGGATAAGTCACCTCTACAGGAGCGCCCCATCCGGACACGCTCCCCTCGTTGTAGGCCGGATTCCACCAGGTTACCCCGCCCGAGTCGTTTGAGGGGGGAGGCCCGTTGGGCGTGGGCTGATTAAAAACTTGGATATTCCCGCTGTTACTCGTGATATTGACGGTGGCTGTTCCAAATTGGTACGAGAGGGACCAGGTGGCCCAGTTGTAATGGAGGGCGGTGTTGTAGGACTGGATAGCGATGACATTGGTTCCAACCACCAGGTCGCTGGCGGGGACCGAAATGCAGGGCACCGGCAAGCCGCTGGTGTACATGACACCCGCCATGGAAACCGCGACCTGATGGCCGTTGATCCAGACAATACCGTAGTCGTCAAACCCGCCGCAAAAAGTCGCGTTCTGCAGGGGGCCGCAAGAGCCCACGATCGGGGTAGGCGTATTCGTGTTGACCGGGGTAGCCGTAGGTGAGCCGATAGTGCTCGTTCGGGTGGGCGTGGAGGTGATGGTAGGGGATTGGGTTCGGGTCGGGGATAAGGTGATAGTGGGGGAATTGGTGGGCCCGCATCCCGGGAACTGGGCCCCCGTCCCGTAGGTCACGTTGCAGGAACCCATATTGAGGGGCCCGATCGTGACCGAGTCGCCCCTCGCGTCCGTGACGTCGAAATAAAAGGGGCCGGTTGTGGAATTGAGGTTGCCATTCCCGGAACCCGCGAAGTTCCCCCAATATTCATCCCCGCCCACTGCGGTCGTTCCCAAGCTCAAGGAGGTATAAGTGCCGTTTTGGCTTGTGCTGAAGCTGACCGCGGTAATCGGGAACAACATGTCCATGAACTGGATCGGGTTGTACCATTGGCTGCATCCAGTCTTCCATTGGTACTCTATCGTCCCGGTTGGGTCTCCGGTCATGAGACTTAAGGGGCATTGGACGAAATTCCAGGTGATGTTCACTTGTCCTATGGCTGTCGTGCCCGCCAAGGCGGTGAACGCCATGGGGGACATGTCGATTTGGTGGGCGTTTGAACAGTTTCCGCATTGATCGACGATCATGACCGTAACGGATGCGCCGTTGGAGGTCTCATGGACCGCCGCGCAAGCCCCGCAAACCAATCCACCCTGATAATCATTGGAAGTATAACCGTCGATGGCGGCAAACATGTTTGGGTCATAAGTGCCGGCATTGAAAGCGCAGTTTCCCGTTCCGGGATTGTCATACACCCCACTGTACCAAGTACCAACGGTTGAATAGGTCGTGGGGGGGTCCGTTGGGCAATATTTGGATGTAAGGACAATATTTGAGCCAGGAGGAGTTTGAGCTTCTAAGCTAAATAATCCAAACCAAAATAAGAAAAACAGCCCGGCAAAAAACTTCCCCATTCGCCGAGATGTCTTCATGCTAAGCCACTTTTGTTGAACCGGTTTCATTTTATGTAACCGCTTTCATTTTTACGTACAACCATAATAAATATACTTTCCTCACTGCTATCCTAAACAACTCAATCTGACCGCTGCCCCCCAAGAAAAACAAGCGATTTTGGACAGGTTTGTGAATTTCCAGGGATAAGCCCCCCCCTTTCGTCCGGATGCTGTCCAAATCACGAGGGTATTAATTCCATCTGTTTTTCCGCCGGTTCCAATCTCGCCACCAGGAATGGTGCATCCAACCAAGCCCACAAATCGCGGTAGGTCAATAGATTCATCCGCAGCATGGCCGCCAAGTGGGACAGGCTCCAGGCGATATGGCTCTTCAGTTGAAGGAATTTCAACAGCAGCATGGCAATCAATGCTGTCCAAATCTGCGTCTGAACAGCATTCTCAGTGGTCCCTACGAAAGTCTTCACCCGTAAGTTCTGCTTGAGAGCCTTGAAGAACAACTCGATCTGCCAACGTTCCTTGTAGATGGCCGCCACCGTCGAGGCAGCAAAACCCATGTGGTTGGTAAGGAATACGAGTTCCCGCTTCTGGTCTTCGTCCCATACCACCACTCGTCGCATCTCTTTCGGGTAGGCTTCCTGTGACCGAAACGTTGTTAACCGTATCACTTGGTCCTTCAGGACGTTGCCCGTTTTCGGAACCGGCAGGTTCTTCACCACCTCGTAGGCCATGTTGATCTTGGCACGGGTCACCCACCACACGCCTTGGAACGTCCATCGGGCCAGAAGAAAGAAATCCACATATCCCCGATCCATCACTACGATTGAATCCACCGGAAAATCCAGCTTTTGAGCCACTTTCACGTCATGCACGCCTCCCTCCGTTACGAGTCCCCAGCAGGGCAAGTATCCCTGATGATCCAGCAAGAGATGGAGTTTGATGGCCCCTTTGGTCCTACGGAACTTTGCCCAGTCGAAGACTGACAAACAAAGATCAATGGTGCTGGAGTCCAGGCTGTAGAGGGGATTCTTGAACTTGAATTTCCTCTTCGAGATGGCCGCCTGTAGCTGACACTTCGATAGCAGATGGTAGAAAAGACTTTGCTGAACCTGCCAAGGACGGTTGGCGTTAGCGTAAGCCAAGGTGGATTTAGTGGGTGCTTCGCAAAGACCCAAATGGGTCAATTTCCCAAGGGCCGTGTGGAGGCCACCACAGATTTCCCTCAAGGAATGGGCGGCTCCCATCTGGCAGAAAAGCATGGAAACAAACTGATTCCAGCAACTGAACCCCTTGGCGTGTTTTTCGGCTTCAAACTCCCGCACAATTCGTTCAAAAGCCGTGCGATCCACAATTTTCAACACTTGGGCAAAAAGACTGGTTGGTGGTACCATCGAAATACGCCTCCGGATGTTTGAAGTAGCGACGGCTGGTAACCGTCGCTTTGGGCTTGTCGACTAACCCAATTCTACTTCAGTCGGAGGTGTCTTTTTTTAGTCCTTTATTTAGGACAAGAGTGTACTTTCCTAAAACGTTATAAGTTGTTTTTGTTAATTACGATCCATCGGGTGTGGGGGCAGTGTTGATTTAATATCTTATTCTTAACCTGCTTTAATTATAGCACTCTAATGCCATTTGTCAGGAAGGGTGAAAAACATGATTTAGTATTTAAATGAAGTTAAAAACGGGCTTTTTCTTCACATTGATTGATAAATCGGGAAAAAAACAATTGAAATTTAAGGAGATTCTATCTTAACGCACAACGACGATCTTGAGGTTCTGATGACCTATCAAACCGCCCTGCGTGTTGTAGGCTTCCACTACCGCGAAATATATTCCGCTCGCCACTCCCGAAGCGTCCCATGAAGCCGTGTTGGCTCCCGACGCCCCTGCCACGCTTCGCTTCACCAACTCGCCCGCCGCGTCATACACCCGGTATACCAGCGTCAGGCTCTGGGCCGAGTCCGAGATGAACTGGACGTTATACCCTGTCGTTGGATTCATCAGGTTCGGCCTCGCGGTGATGTTCCCCATCCCCGCGTTCGATGTATCCGACATCACCATCACGTGCGCCGTCAAGATCGTCTCCCCGCCCTGCCCGTCCTGCGCCGAAACCTCGATATAATACTGGCCCGACGTCACCACAGCTCCATTATCGCCTGTTCCGTCCCAAATGATCGTCGTCCCGTTGTTGAGTGAAATAGTTAATTGCGCTGGCACATCATTGGTTACGGGTCCACTGGTCGGCTGAATACTCGTCGCGGACAGCAGTAGCTGGGTCGTGTTGGTCGGTCCCGGGTTGCTCGTGTAGGTGTACAGGTTCTTCACCACTTCCCCCGCTTCGTTGTAGATCTTCACCGCCACCTTGTACACCGACCGGTTCACCACAATCGGCTGGGTCACGCTCGTGTCCGCCCCCATGTTGCTCACGCTGTCGATCTTCACGTAATACTGCCCGTTCCCCACCGGGTTCCCCGCCGTATCCAGCCCATTCCAGGTCCCGATCGGGGTTCCCAGGTACTCGATCGTCGTCGTGCTCCCGGGCCCGCTCACCGCCGTGATCGCCCCGGAGTTCAGGGTGAAACTGTTGATCGCCTGCGAATATTGGCTCACCGGCAGCGACTCCACCAACTCGCCCGCCTCGTTGTAGACCCCGATCTTCACCGTGTACTGCCCTGTCGTCAGCACGTTCACGCAGGCCGTGGCGGATCCGCCTGTGAAACTGGCCGTCGCGCAATTCACGATCGTCAGCCCTCCCGCCACCAGGTTGTTCACCGTCGCCTGGTAGGTCATCTGGTAGATCCCGGGCGCCAGGGGCGACGGCATCTGCCAGCTCATGATCGAGGTTCCCGCGTTGTAGCTCGTGGACGTACCGCCCGGCGCGGTCCCGAAAGACGAGAAGGTCAGGTTGGTCGGCAGTTGGTCCGTCACCACCATGTTCATCACGTTGTAGTTCGAGACGTTCAAGGTCAGGGTATAGAGCAAGGTGGATCCCGGGCTGGTCACCGAAGTGGAGACCTGCTTGGTCAACTGTACAAAGCCCAGGGGGGTCGCGGTGGCGGTCGTGGTGAAGGTGGGGGTGGCGGTCGCCGTCGGGGTCACCGTCGGCGTATGGGTATTCGTGGGGGTCATCGTATAGGTCGGGGTCGAGGTGTAAGTCTTGGTGGAAGTCGATGTGGACGTGTCCGTGGGTGTCCCCGTATCGGTCGCCGTATGGGTCGAGGTGGGCGTGTTCGTCGCCGTCCAGGTATCGGACGCGGTCGCCGTATCGGTGGCCGTGTTGGTCGCCGTAGGCGTGTTCGTAGCGGTAAAGGTGTTGGTTTCCGTCGGAGTATAGGTTGCGGTGTAGGTGAAAGGTGGCGTTGCCGTAAAGGTCGGGCTGTTGGTTGGGGTCAAGGTATTGGTCGAAGTGGGTGTGTTGGTAGCCGTATAGGTATTGGTGGCTGTCAAAGTGGGCGTCACGGTAAGGCTATTGGTGGGAGTCACCGTCACGCTCGGAGTATTTGTTTCCGTTGGTGTATTGGTCGTCGTCAAGGTGTTCGTAGTGGTAAAGGTATTGGTAGCCGTTGAGGTAGGCGAGGGCGTGGGAGTATCGGTAATGGTCGGGGTCAGGGGGAAGGTATTGGTCGGTGTCGGCGAAACCGTAGGCGTAAGGGTTACTGTCACCGTGGGGGTATTGGTCGTCGTCAGGGTGTTGGTGGAGGTAAAGGTATGGGTGGCCGTTGAGGTAGGCGAGGGTGTGGGAGTATCGGTGATGGTCGGGGTCAGGGGGAAGGTATTCGTCCAGGTCGCCGTTACAGTGACCGTGGGAGTGACCGTTGGGGTACGGGTTAGGGTGTTAGTGAATGTGTTGGTCGCCGTATTAGTGTTCGTGGATGTCGGGGTATTGGTCGAGGTGAGGGTCGGAGTCTGGGTATTGGTTGGGGTAAAGGTATTCGTGGGCGTGACCGTCGGTGTCACCGTATAGGTATTGGTACGGGTCACCGTATTGGTCACGGTATTGGTAGGGGTGACTGTATAGGTATTCGTGATCGTGGGTGTCAAGGGGAAGGTATTCGTCCAGGTCGGCGTGATCGTGACCGTGGGGGTCACGGTCGGGGTATAGGTGCGGGTGGACGTGTTCGTATTGGTAGTCGTGTAGGTATTCGTGGGGGTTACCGTCGCTGTGACCGTATTGGTATTTGTCGGAGTCACCGTACTGGTCGGTGTATTGGTACGGGTGACCGTATTAGTATTCGTCGAAGTTACGGTTTGCGTGTAGGTATTGGTCGGAGTGACCGTATTGGTCGCCGTATTGGTACGGGTCACCGTATTGGTATTGGTCGAGGTCAGGGTGGCCGTGTTTGTATTGGTCACGGTGTTGGTGTTGGTCGGGGTGACGGTATTCGTGTTGGTATGGGTCGGTGTCACGGTCGGGGTGTTCGTGGGAGTATTTGTGTTCGTATTGGTCCGGGTCGGCGTCACCGTGGGAGTGACGGTGGGTGTATTCGTGTTGGTATTGGTGGGGGTGTTCGTGGGAGTGTTGGTGGGCGTGTTCGTGTTCGTCCGGGTGAGGGTGGGCGTTGGCGTGGGAGTATTCAGGACTGTATTGGTGTTAGTCTGGGTCACGGTGTTGGTCTTGGTAGGGGTGACCGTCGGGGTATAGGTGGGCGTCACCGTCGGCGAATTGGTAGGGGTCACGGTATTGGTTCGGGTGGGTGAAACCGTAGGGGTAAAGGTGTATGTCACGGTGGGGGTGATGGTGGGTGTAAAGGTGGGTGTTCGCGTGGGGGTGGGGGTGGGAGTGCGGGTGGTAGTGGGAGTCGGGGTAAAGGTATTGGTCGTGCATTGCTGGGTAATGGCGATGGTATTACTCGTCACCGGAGAACAGGGGGCGATCGATCCGACCACTTGGCCGTAATCGGATAAGACCGCACAGGGGGGCGGCGAGGTGTTGAACTGGAAAGTCATTTCCAAGGTGGCGCATTGGGAAGGGGCGAGGTACTGCCAGACAAAGGTGGGAGGCATTGAGTTGGAAGGAGACGCCATCATGAATGACATCCCCTCGTTATTCGTGTGCCAATTCGTGTCATCAATTCTATTCCCGCCGGCGTCACCGGCAACACCCTGGTAATTCACATAAGAATAATTCGTCGCCTGGTCCGTTACCGTCACGCCAAAGGCCGTGACCGAGCTGGTGTTACATACCTCAAGCAACTGGGTAAAATTTTGCGTTGAAACGCTGACCGGCAGGGCGGTTTCCTGGACCTTGCTGATTGAAAAAGAATTGATGTCGATCACGGCGGTGGCAGGCACGCCCGCACCCAAACTGCTGGTGACCGAAGCGATGTTGGTCATGGGCCCCGTGGAGCAACCACTTCCGATTAGGGAAGTAACCGTACAAGTGACTGGGTTGGCGCAAGCAGACGCGAAACTACCGACATTCCAAGTTAATGTGTTCCCCGAAAAAGTTCCACCGCACGTGTTGGTAAAGTTGCTTAAGCAGGCGGGGAAGGGATCCGTCACTACCACTGTGTTCTCTGTGCCAAGGTTCCATACGGTCAGGTTTCGAAAATAGGAAGAGCTCTCATCCATTTGAAAACCAACCGAGCCAGTCGCGGTCGATAAAGCGGCAATCGTGTCCGTTAAAGCCCAAGTAACCGGTTCGTTGGTGCCCGCTTCCCAAGCCCGGGCTTGAACCACTCCATTGCAAACACGGATGCGAACATCCCACCAGGTGCTGTAATTAACGCAGGAAACTTCTCCGTAGGTCTCTCCCAATGTGCCGGAATCCCCACCCGTCCAGGTGGTTTGCGAACAGGCCGCGCCATTGGGCGCCACGGTATCAAGAGTCAATACGCTGTAACCGGGACTTCCGGGGCAGCCACCTCCCAAACGGTAAGCGTCCAACCGCATGTTGTAATACTGCTGGCAATTCTGGTTTCGAAAGATAAAGACCGAATCGTCATCCCCACAACCGGCGACATAGGGGCTGATCATGGTTTGGTAATAATATTCCGCGTTGGGGCCAATCGTGACTCCGGTCGAACCGCCGGACACAAGTTGGGGATAATTCGGAGCGGTTTGATTACACCCAGGTCCGTAGTAAAAACCGTTGGTGGGATCGGAAGTCCAGGTTCCTCCCGACCAACCGGCGGCCTGGGTAACCCACCGCGTGCCGACCGTTCCTTCGGTTAAGTTGTCTTGGAGAGTGACCGCGTTGGGTGCGTCGCCGGGTTCCACGACGAGGGTCCAAGTTACGGTTTCGCACTTTTGATAATTTTGTTTATCGGAGATCTTGTAAACACTCGCGGCTTGAAGGGTAGCCGTAAACAGCAGGAACCCCATGAATCCAATTACAGGAAAAGTTATTTTTTGTGAAGAAATCACTTATTTCCACCGCGATTTAAAATGTTTTGGGTAACCGAATTAAACGAATTCAAGCAATTTTAAACAGCTATTCCTAAAATCGTTGCAAAATAAATGCCGATTTCCCTTAACGAATTATCTCACAATTTATAACGAATTTCGGTTAGTAAGATCCTTATTTCAAATAAAAGCATGTCAGTTCACTTAACAATTTCTCGTTAAACCCAACACCTGATCAGCTTTCTAACTTTCTTACCCAACCAAAACAAAACAACCAAGCCCCACAAGCCAGAAGGGCCGAAAATATTCCCAACTTGATCGTGGAAGGTTCATAAGTAATGACCACTTGGCTTTCCCCATCCTCCAAAACCACCCCCCGGAAATAATGGTTCACCGTCACGACCGACTTTTCCTTCCCGTTCACGTAGGCTTTCCAACCCGGGTAGGAAGCTTCGGACGATACCAGAAGGGATCTCCCCTTGCCCTTTGCCTCGATCTCCAACCCCTGGCAATAACTCGAAATGAATTTAAGCGGGCGAAAACGATAGATTCCTATGAGGGCCGGGTCTTCCACGGTGCAAACCGTTTCATAGCTCCAATTTTCCCGGGACGCCTTTTTGAAATCATCGACTAGGGCCACTGAAGCCGGTTTCGCTTCCCTGACCGAGAACCAGCGGGATTGGGCCTGGGGGTTTTCATAAAGCCCTTCACCCTCGCTGATAGGTCCAAGGGCGATCAAGTTTTTCAACCGGCTGACGCCCATGAGATACCGGATATCCAGGTAATCCAAAACGGATTTCGTGAGGGTTTCGGAATACTCAAAAGCCTCTCGGGTGAAAGGCAAACCGGTCGCGAGCTGGAAGGTATTGTAGAATGGAATTTCCGCGATGCCTTCCGCCAGTGGCCAATTGGGATAAAACCGCTGTTTGGCCTTTTCATAGGCATCCTGGTAATTCAAACCTTGCAAACGAAAGGCGTCTTTCATATAAGCGGGCGTGAAAAAGAGCCTCCCTTGTTCGAGCTTTGGTTTGACCCGGTCCACAAGTCCGGGTTCCTGGTCGTAATAAGAGCGGTCAAGAAGGATATTGACGCTCTTGGCGGCGGGAATCAGGGAAGCCCCCAGGGCGAAAACCCAAGCCGCCTGCCGAACCCATGATTTCAAGGGGGAGAGGGGTGCGGAGGCCATGAGCAAAAAAGCCGAGACCAAATACCAGGCTGGGTCCCTGGGCTCGCGCAAAAGATAGGAAAATCCAAAAACACCCAAGACCGTTAAGATCCAAAGCACCAGGAATCGAACCCCCGGCCCGTCTTTTTCCTTCATCCGGTCAAATGAAAGACTGGCCATCCAGGCCGCGCCAAAGATAAAAAGCCCGAGCCAAAAACCGGATCGAATGACCAAGGCATAACCGGGTAAAAAACCTTTCAGCCATCCCCCCAATCCAAGAGTTTCCCCCAGGCTTAAGACGCCCAAAATCGCAAACCCCGCTAAGCTGGTCTGCGAATAGAAGCCTTGGACCGTACCCATCAAGATCAAAACCAGCGGTGGCAATCCTAAGTAAAAGGTTGAGATCCAATAATGGGGCCCCTGATAAACGGCTTCCAGGGGATGGCCCTGGTAAAAGGGAGCCAGAAGGGTGGCCAGGTCTTTGAAGCCGAGGGCCTGGAGGTGGTTTCCTCCCCCCTGGTAATTGCTGAACCGGAAATATTCGGCGAAGGGCAAAATCCAAGACAGGTTGTAAAACAAGGCTAATACTGCCGCAATTCCGGCGCCCTTCACCCATTCCCAATTCCTTTTTTTCCCATCCCTGATCGTTTGAATTACAAGGCCGGCGCCCAAGGCCAAAGCGGTCAGGTAAACCAAAACCGGGTATCCCGCGGATAATTGCATTGCGGCACATAAGGAAAGGGCCAAGACCGAGCCCCTTCGGCCCCGGTAAAGGGAAAGGGCCGATTGGACCGTCCAGGGGATCCAACTGATCGTGAAAAGCGCCACGGGAGTCCAAGAGGAACAAACGACATGGAGCGAGAAACCAAACGCCAAGCTGCCAAATAAGGCCGCACCCCAACCCATGCCTTCCTTGCGAGCGAAACGCCAAAATCCCCATAGAGCCCAAAAATGATGAAGAATAATGATCCATGCGAAGGCATGGTCCGGGTCCAACAAGCCGTATAGAAGGGGTACCGGCGGGTAAGCGTAAGCCATTTGGGGATCGGCGAAATAGGGTGTCCCGAATTGGGCGTCCGGATTCCAAAAAGGCAGGCGGCCCGAGGATAAAACCCCCGCCCCCCATTTCCAGAGCGGGTAAAAAAAACGGGAAGCATCGACGAACACGAAAATTTTTCCGCCCCATAGGACCGGCGCGTAAAAACACGCCAGTAACGAGGCCAGCAAACAAACCCCGGCAAGTTCCGCGATCCCATGTTTCGGTGTCGTGGTCATTTGTTCCCCAGCTCAACCCTTAGATTTTTCAATTGCTCCGGGGATAAGGAAACTAAAAGCTGTTCCAAAGGATCAATTCTTCGGGCCGCCTTAAAATGGTCGTACGCCGCGAAAGACTTTGCCCAATCGTCCCGGCATGCCCTATCGTCTCCCATCCCCCTATGGCAAAGGCCCATGAAATACCAAGCCTGGGCGAAATTGGGTTCGAGATTCGCAGCCTGCCGAAAACAAGTAAAAGCCCTAGTACCATTATCCAAACCACGAAGGTCCCAAATCCCCCCCTTTTCTTGGACACCCCGGTAATAAAAAGTGGCTTCCTCAAATTTCACAAAAGCGTCGAAAGGCAAAGCTTGATCCGCCTCATCCCAGGCCCTTTGGGCCGCGGTAACATTTTCGCCCGAAGGCAGAAAGGCGGCTCGCCGGGTCAAACTTTCGGCTTTTTCAAATTTCAAGGACCCGTCCGAAGCTTCCAATTCCAAAATACGGTCCCAGGTTTGATCCGCACGCTCCTTCCAAGTTTCATCTCCGGTGGTTAAAAAAAGATTTTCAAGAAAACTAGCCTTGCTCTGGGTCAAGCTTCCATCCCAGGGGTTCAATTTCTCGGCGGTTTCAATGCATCGTAAAGCTTGGGGCAATTGGTTCCCCTGGACATCCCTCTCAAACTGGGCTGTCAGGGCGGGAATAAAAGACGGCGTCGCGAATAGTCCCAAAGCGATCCCCAAAACAAGAAACCCCTTGAATAATTTAAACCCTGAATTCAGCGGGGGAATACGCGGTGTTTTCTTTTCGTCGGATTCTGGATCTTTGGTATCTAAAAATGACATTCCCCAAAGCGCTATCAGCGGCGTATGGAGGCAAAAGTCGGTAAGGGAGGCCGCGCCCAAACCCAAAACCGAGGCTTTACTCCAACCGTGATCTTTCCAGGGCCATAGCCGGATCAGCCAAGCGGCCAGGAAAATGAACCCCACCAAGCCAAAAGCCGCTAGAGCTTCCAAAAGCTCATTGTGGGCATAGCGGGCATCCATCAGGAAGCGGGAAACGCCTCCTTCCCTTGGTTCTTTTACCAGTTGGTATAGTCCCGCGAACGCGCCAGGCCCCTCTCCCCAAAGGGGCCTCATGAGAAACACCTTGGCCGCCGAACCCCAAATTTCAAGCCTTCCCCATTTGGTGGGACTCGGATCAACGGATCGGATGGATAACAACACGACTAAAAACAGGACGGCGAAACCCAAAACCCAGGGAAGATACCTTTTTTTAACAAGCCCGCTTAACCCGACCCCAAACCCCAGCAGGGCCCCCCCGATTTCAAACGCGCCATTGTCAATAACGCGCCACAGGCGGCCACCCACCTCATTCCCGAGGAACGACTACTTTTCAAATTCCTCGGAATAAAAGGCAAAAACAAAAGAGGTATCAGAAAAAGTCCAATCTGTTTCGGATTTGGAAAAATAATCCAGTCCTTGACGTCCGAAAACTGAAAATGAACCCAGCCTAATAAGCTTCCATCGCTGTAGTGGAAGGTTTCCCACCAGACCTTGACCGCCCAAAACAGCCCCAGGAAACCAAATCCCTTTATAAAATTATCCTTGTTTGGAAGCCGGGCCAGTAAAACGGTAAATGCCAATAGAATCCCCGAGATCTCAAAAAAGCGCACACATCCCGAAGCCGATGGCGATGTCAGTGCCCGCATTACGAAAAAGAGAACTCCCAATAAGGTCCAGAGGGGCACTCGTTCGGGAACCTTCCCTCCCAATCCGGCGAAACCCCAAAGCGTCACGGCCAGAAGGGCGAAATTCCAGGGTCGAAAGGGCGGCCAGAAACCCGTGAAGAGAAAAACCGCCAGAAGAATCCATTCCACAGGCGCCAACCCAAATCGGTTCGTTTGCCAAATCCTGGAAATATTTATTTCCTTACGCTCCGATCTCCTTAACTCGATCCGTCCGGCAATCGCGGCGAAGAGCAAGGCCAGCTCAGGCATTTGGAAAGGCAGATCGACAAAGGAAAAAAAGAGAACTGACAAGAATCCCGTTCCCACTCCCCAGGCTTCCCAACGGCCTTGGACTTTTACCCGGCGGATGATTGAAACCACGGCCAGGAAAAGCAACACCAGGCCGGGAATCCCCAGTTCCACCAAAACCTGCAGGGGAAGGTCATGGGCGAAACGGGAGCCTGTGTTGGGGTCAAAGCCCATATTCTGATAGGCCTCCCCGAAACACCCCAAACCCCAGCCTAGCCATGGTTTCATCCAAAAAAGGGTCATGGCTTTTTCCCAAAGTTCAAGCCTCATCGAATAGGCCGCCAAATGCCAACTGGCAAGCCCCCTTTGGGCGATCAGGTATAAGACGCCTCCCCCGCCGAGCAAGAGCACCAGCACCAGGGTTCTGTAAGAACGTCTCATCGCCAATATCACGAGAACCGCTACGGCAAGGGATGATAAAGCGCCCACGCTTTGAGTGGCCCAAAGACCCGCGAGCAGGAGAACCACCCCTCCGCCCAGGAAATATTTCTTGAATCCCGTCGAAATCAAGCAACGAATGAAAGCTTGAGGTATGAAAAAAATAAACAATGCCGCCAAGGCACCTGATGTCACCAAGGGCCCAAAAGCCCTTTGGTTATGGATGGCAGCTCTCACCATTTCCAATTCTTGTCCAGAAAGGTTGGGCAAGATCCGGCTCAAGGAAGGGATGCCTATGAATCTTTGCTCCAAGGCCATCCCCGCGGCGATCCCCGCGAGAAGCATGCCCACCCATTCCACGTTCGTTTGAACCTTCGCCCCCCATCCGGCCTGGGAGAGGAACAACAAAACCGAGAGAAATAAGATTCCGGCAGTAACGAGGCTTATTCCCGGCTGGCAGGACCAAAATACGGAAAACAACGAGTAACCCAGAAAAACCCAAGCCCAAATTCCCAAGGATGGTATTTGATCCGAATCAAAACGGCTGAATAACGAAATCAGGAGGCCCCCGCCCAAGGCGATGGCAAGGGATTGGGGATGGGATAAGGGCGGGTTAAAGATGAGAAATGAAATGAATAAGCAGACCCCGCCTTGCCAAATGAAAGAGGCGGAAATGGCCTTGCCTAAGATGGATTTCATGGGTTTATTTTAGGGTAAAAAGGCTTATTTATTACCACTCATTCCAACTCACCCGCACGTTTAACCGCCAGCGCTTCAGCGTATATTTCAACCGTTATCCAGGCCCCTGATACTGTTGGTTCCCTAAAGCGTTATTCATTCCTATTAACGGGAGTGCATTTCCTAAAACCGCCCTCAAAGTTGTTTCAGCTTCCTTTAGGTGGTCCTTTGCTTCTCGGGCCTTCCCCATCCCTTTTTCATCCAAGGCGGCTCGCAGAAAATGGGGGGTCAGGACAACACTAGACACTTATGGACCATCTTTTCCAATCGCCGGTCTTTTTCCATGCGTATTTTTATCACCGCCCATCGATTCCCAATCGCCGATGGACTCACCCCCAACACTTTTGCCGTTTCTCTTGAGCTTATTCCGGCCGTTTTCTTTAACAAATAAATCGCCACATCCTTGGCTTCATTTTCCTTCTTTCGGCTTTTTACGATTTCTTCCTTCTTCACCCCGTAAACTTCCGCTACCTTCGCCAGCACTTTTTCCACCGGAGGATGCATGATTTTCTTTTGGTATTTCGTCATATCCAGGTTTTCTTTGCCTGATATCAAGCCCTTCATCTTTTCCAAAAATTCATCTTTCCCCAAATAAACCTGATGCCTCAACTCATCCCAAGGGCTGGTTCCCGCTTGGAGCCCATCGTCCACGAACCCTTGATAGGCCTTTTGCGCTGAACCTAACCTTTTATCAAATAATCCTAATAACCACTTCGTTTCCAACCAGGATGGGGGCTTTTTCCATTCCAACCGTAGCCCGATAACTGCTCCATTTCCATTCTTTAGGATGCTTCACCATTTTGGCCCTTATGGGGTTTAAGACCACATACCGGCACAATTCCTTCAAATAACTTTCTTTATCTACGTGGTTCATTTTGAATAATTCCCCACTTCCCCCATGCCCCTATTGAGAAAAATGATACGGGGCATGGGGACGTCCCCATTTTCATTTCGTATGTTTCCAAATGAAGAAATGGGGGTGAAAAAGGGGGGCAGGGGGGTATTAGACTTTAACGACAAGGCTAACTCCCCCTTCATCCCCCTCTTTCATGCTGTTCCTCATATAAATTTTAGTTAATGAGAACAGTATAGTGCTTTAGCACAGAGGGGGAAAAGAACGCCCGCCCTCAAACTGACCCACTACTGGATTGAAAGGATGGTGAAACAGACCCAGGTGTTTTAAATCGGAAAAGATCGTTTGACCCTGAAAAGACTGTAGATAAAGGCTTTTCGAGGTTCTTGAAAATCGTTAACCGGACACTAGTGACATGCTATCTTTAATAGAATAGTTGCCGGAAGCTTTGAGACCGGCTTTCCAATTTAAATTTGTAACCTGAAAAAGTCGGCTTTGCCGCCATTTTCAATAAAACATTCATGGTAACCCCACGATTTCCTGCGGAAATCTTTGGGGTCGAGACCTCTGGTTGTCGCTTTTTTCAAGTTTTTCAGAGGTCTCAATTTCAACCTGCCCGAAGGCGGTCATTTTGATCTACATCTCTTCGATCCTTCTTTATATGTTTGCCGGGATATTCTTGTATACCGGCCTCAATTACCTTCTCTATATCCGCGGGTACCAGAAAGATTATATTTTCGTTCTATTCGGATGGCTCTGTTTACTCAGCGCGGCCTATGCGGTCGTCACCGTCTCTAGTTATCACGCGGTTGATGTCGCTTCCCAACTCGAGGCCGCCAAATATCGGTATGTCCTCGCTCGATTGATCATGATGATCCTGATGTGGTTCATCGGCGCCTATACGGACTACATTCCTAAAATGCTTCTCTCCGTTCTTTCGTTACTCGCCCTCTTTTTGGCGATTTGCAAATTACTCCTCCCCGTCGCGACGCTTTATCCCAACATTAGGGGTATGGGATATCTCACGACTCCCTGGGGCGAACACCTGACCACCGTCATATGCGATATCTCTCCCCTCACCTATTTGCTTTACGCTGTTTATGTCGGTTTGTTCTATTTCGCTTTCCGCGCGGGCATGCATCTTTACCGTTCCGGCGGGAAGGGCCGAACCACCCCCCTATTCCTTTCATATGGTTTTGGCCTGGTCGCTTTCGGCAACGACATCTTGGTGGACGCCAACCTCATCCAAAATATGTACATCGAGGATTTCGCCATCTTTAATTTCGTGCTTTTGGTGGGAGGGTGGTTGAATACACGCCGCATGCACGCCGAGGGAAATTACCGGAATCTTTTCCATACGGTTAGCGACGCCATCTTTGTCCATGACGCGAAAACGGGAAAAATCCTGGATGTCAATGAAACCACCGCGAGAATGTTCGGCGCAACCCGCCAAGAATTGATGACGGGCGACATTTCCCGCCTGTCGGCGGAAGTGGCTCCCTACCGGTCGGAAGACGCGGTTGGCCTTATTCGATCCGCCGCTGAGGGCAAACCCCAGGTTTTCGAGTGGCTCTCCCGCCGCGTTGACAACGGCCAGCTTTTCCATACCGAGGTGGCCCTTCGACACGCCGTCATCGACGGCCGGTCCGTGGTCATGGCGGTCGTAAGGAATATCGAGGACCGGATAAAAGCCCTGGATGAAAAATCAGCCTTGGAAAAGCAAATGTTTCAGGCTCAAAAGTTGGAAAGCCTGGGCCTTCTTTCGGGAAGCGTGGCGCATGATTTCAACAATCTTTTGACGACCATCCTGGGAAACGCGGTTTTGATCCAAAAATCCCTTCCGGACGGCGCTTCCTCCCAAGCCCAATTGGAACACCTGATCAACGCCACCCAAAGGGCTTCCGCTCTTTGCAGGCAATTACTCGCCTATTCGGGCAAAGGTAGTTTTGTCGTAGAGGCCCTCAGCCTAAGAGACGCGGTCGAGGACATCACCCGGATTTTGGAGGTATCCATCCCCAAGAACATCCAGCTCAACTTGCGATTCGATCCCCATCTTCCCTATGTGCTTGCCGACGCGACCCAAATCCGGCAAGTGGTCATGAACCTCATCACGAATTCCGTGGAGGCTATCGGGGACCGGCCCGGATTGATCACTCTTTCCGCCAAGGCGGAATCCTTCTCCCGCGATGAGTTGAAAGATTTCCATGGTGATTCGAACCTGTCTTCGGGGTCCTTTGCCTGCCTGGAAATTACCGATAACGGTTCCGGCATGGATTCGGAGACCATTTCCCGTGTTTTCGAGCCTTTTTTCTCGACTAAATTCACCGGCAGGGGCCTGGGGATGGCGGCGGTTTTTGGGATCATCAAGGGCCATCAGGGTGCCATCAAAATTAATAGTGAACCTGGCCGCGGTACCCAAGTCATGGTTCTCTTCCCAACGACGGATGATAAACCGGCCAAATCCGATGCCGTTAAGTCCCAACCCCCGGTTCAACCCGGCCCCCAAGCGACGGTTCTCCTGGTGGATGATGACAAGTCGGTCCTCATGACGGTCGAAAGCATCACGGAAATGATCGGTTTTAAATCCCTCTCCGCCGAAAGCGGAAAGGGGGCCTTGGAATTATTTCAGAAACACCACAGGGAAATTTCATGCGTCATCCTCGACCTGACCATGCCCGATATGGACGGGTCGGAAACCTTGCGGGAACTCAAGAAAATCGATCCCTCGGTGCCCGTCATCCTGACCAGCGGCTACAGCGAGCAGAGTTCCAAGGACCGGGTCAATCAACAAGAAATCGCGGGCTTTCTGCAAAAGCCCTACAAGCTCGAGGATTTCGAACGAATGATTCATTCCGTCATCAATCCCGGCGCGAAATAAATCACAAATGGGATGGTTTTCCCGGTTTTGACTCTCGGACTAAATATTACATGCTTATGCGCAATGCACCTGCGGTTTATTGATTTTTTAATCTTCCCCCTCTGAAAGAGGGGGATAAAGGGGGAGTTAGCCTCTGGGTGTTACACAACAAAAGCTAATACCCCCCTAATCCCCCTTTTTCAAAGGGGGGGATAACTTTGCAAACATAGAATCAGATAAGCACTTACCAAACCTGAGTAAATCGCAGGTGCTTTGTGCATAGGCACGAAATATTACTTTTCTTTTACTACCACCAGGGCGGCGGCCTGAAGGGCCAAAAGGTAGCTGTTTTTACCGAAACCAACTACCTGCCCCACCGAAACCGGGGAGATGTGGGAGGATTGGCGGAACCCCTCGCGGGCGTGAATATTGGACAGATGTACCTCGATCGCCGGAAGCTTGACCGCTGAAATCGCGTCCCGGATGGCCACTGAAGTATGGGTATAGGCGGCCGGGTTGATGATGATGACATCGGCCCAGGTACGGCCCGTTTGGATGGCGTCCACGATCTCGCCCTCGTGGTTGGATTGGACAATCTTTAACTCAAGCTCCAATCCCTTGGCTTTTTCAACCATTTCCTTATTGATTTCTTCCAAGGTGAAAGCACCGTAAACCTGGGGTTCACGTTCGCCCAAGAGGTTCAGATTAGGGCCGTGAATGACGAGAACTTTTCGCATGGGATCACCTTTCGTGGAGCGCCGCTTTCGATCGGCTGCCCTTCATGGATTCACTTCGAACTTATTTAAAGACTATAACAAAACCTAATTTCACCACAGGCCGCCTTTGGCGGTCACAGAGGCACAGAAAAAACCTTTCTTAATTCAAGGAATCTTAAACCAATTGTCCGGGGTTACTCTGTGTCTCCGTGTCTCTGTGGTAAATATCGGGTTTTGTTAGAAATTCTTAGTGGATAGATGGGCAAGCCAATTTCTCATCTAAAAACTTATTAAGGGAAAATGGCAGTGATTATGCTACAAAGAAGCGGACCGGCCCTACAAGGAAAAAGCGCCTCTTAACAACCAACCCGGATTTATACCTTGCCCCCTGAACGAGGGTTATAATTCCACCATATTATGACCCATCCATTCGAATCTTCCCTGCCCCGCGCCACCCCCCGCTCACGCTCAATGGATTCACCTTGGGTTCCGCTTCTTTGTTTCCTGGTCATGACCCTATCGAACGCGCTTCTTTCTTATTTCCGCCTTTCCCTTTCCATTGACATCTTGATCCTGTGCTTTGGACTGGTAATCCCCGTTCTTCTCGCGGCAAACCTCAACCTGAAAGAAGCGAACGAAAAAAACCTATTTTCAATACCGGGCTGGTTCTATATGGCGGCTATTTCGGCTTTTCTTTTCTTCCGTCTTTACCGCTTAACCAGCCTTTCCACTTGGCCCATCGTGGACGAGGGGGTCTTTGGTTATTTCGCCACCCTTCTTGAACGAAAATGGGATTGGCAGTTGACCCATGGTTACGCCCAAGAACCCGTCCTCTATACCTGGGGCCAGTTCCTTTTTTTCAAAGTTTTCGGCAACTCCCTCTTTTCCATTTGGCTTTTCCCGGCTATTTGTTCGGCGCTGGCCCTTCCCCTGGCCTGGGGCGCGGTCAGCAAAACCAAGGGTTCCTCCCTTGCATTCCTTGTTTTTTGCTTTATGGGTTTGGGTTATTGGCCTCTCTACTTGGGCCGCATCTCGGTTCAAAGCGCCTTGATGGTTCCCTGGGAATGGCTTGTCTTTTGGCTTTTAGCCCAAGTGTTCCTAAACCCCAAGCCCCATTCCTTGCTTCCGATCCTTTTACTATCCATCTTCACCGCCCTTGGGTTTTATATCTACCTCGCCTGGCCACTGGTGGCTTTCATGGTCTTCGTCGCCTTGTTGTTTCAAACCGGGGCGGAAAAGATACAACGTTCCCGAAATCTCACCCTATTCATTCTCGTTCAATTGGTCCTGGTGTCTACCCTGGCCCTGGTTTACTGGAATGGCCACGCCGACTACTTCGCCCATCTTTGGTTTCCGTCCAGCCAAGTTGGCTGGTTGGAAAAATTAGGCCTGCCTTGGGCTTACCTCAAATCCATATTTTGGGGACAGGATGCCTCTAACTTTTCCCATGGGCCCCTCTGGGGAGGACTTTTAAACCCCTTGATGACAACCTGTTTCATATGGGGCTTAATCGGATTATTGGGCTCCCAACTCAAGCCCTTGCAATCTTGGGTCCTTTTGTCTCTTTTCATTTTCTTTCTTCCCGCCTTCCTCACCAATAATTTCGAGTTGACCCGATTGGCCCCGCTCCTGCCTCTCCTAGTCCTCGTTTGCGCGCAAGGAGCTTCAATTCTCCTGGGCTTGATTCCAAAGGGAACCCGAGTGTGGGTATTACTCGTTTTTTTAAGCTGCTCATGCTCGGTGGACGCGCACCACTTGTTCCAGATCTATCCCCCTTATTGGGCAGAACATCCTGCTTATTATGGGGACCAAAAAACGCCTGAATTTTACCGGGCCTACAACCTCTTGAAACCTATTTCCAACCTAAAGGGTCCCGGTTGGATACTTTTAAATTTCAATCCCGATCCTTATGACCAAACGCTTTTCGTGACATCTTTCCAATTCAACTCGGCGGAAAACCCAGGTTTGGATCCCTCCCGGTCCCAATGGGCCGCAATCCTAACGAATATTCACGAACAACCTTCCCTCAAGCGAATGTTTCCCGAGGGCCAATGGACTTGGCTTTCCCAAGGGCTCAATCGGTCCGATGGCGGCTTCATGCTGGAAACCCTGCCCCTGACTTCCTCCAACCGCGCGATCCTGAATCGCTGGAAGATAGCAAACCAAGGTTTCAGCGAACTGACCTATTCCATGATGGACAGGGGTGTGGTATCGGACCAAAACCCTTTACTTCATCTCATGGACAAGGTTTATCCCATTTTCCAAGGGGATCCACTCTTGGAATCACGTTATTGGCGCATAAGAGCTCTCCATCACCTGGCAGGGGGAAATTGGGCGGCCGCCACGGAAGACTACCAAGAGGCCTTGGCGAAAGGCGTGCCCCAAGCCCAACTTTACGACGAATTGGGAAAGCTTGAATGGAAAGCGGGAAACAAGGATGAGGCGGAAAAGAATTTCAAGGCCGCCGTGGCTTGTCGGCTCAATTTGACCGACGCCCAGGAAAGCCTAAATGTTCTTGAATCCCGGAAAGAAACTGCCGCCGGGAAAACTCAATGATTTTCCGAAATAATTAATTAGACCCCGGCGCGGGAAGGGATGGCATCCCGGAGGAAGGCGCCGGTTTTTGATTGTCGTATTGATCCAACCAAGCCTTGAGAGTCGTATCCGCGGGATTGTATTTGACGGCCTTGCGGTAAGCCAAGATGGCCTTGTCTTTATCGCCCAGGCTCAAGTAGCAGTCACCCGCCAATCGGTAAGCCTGCGCGTACCGCTCGTCCGCTTCGGTGGCCGTCAAGAACCGGCTCAGGGCCTCTTTAAAATTCTTTTGGTTGTAGAAGGGCATGCCCTCCGCAACCATCTCGGGCGCGGTTTCGACCTTGACCCCCGTTACGATCAGCTCCACCCGGCGGTTTTTCGCCCTACCCTCAGGGGTATCGTTCGTGGCCACGGGCTTGGTTTCCCCATACCCCACCGTCGAGAGATGGGAAGCGTCCATGCCCCGTGTGACCAGGTAATTCTTGACCGCGTTCGCGCGGGCCAGGGACAGGACATCGTTCGAGGCGAATTTGGCCCCGGCGGCCAGGTGCTGGTTGTCGGTATGCCCGGCGATGGTGATCTGGCAATCCTCATACTTTTGGCGGATGCTCTGGACCGTTTGTTCGAGGATGGAATAACCCCTCTGTTGGAGCACATCCTGACCGGAGTCGAATAAGAGGTCGCCCGCCACCTGGAAACTGTATTGATAAGGAACTTTCTTGGGCACCCAACGGGCCAAGATGGGTTTCGGTTGGGCTTCCGTGGTGTTGCCCTCGGTATCGGACAATTGCAGATGAACCGTATATTGCCCATGGGGAACCAATTCCCCGGCTTGGTTGGTCCCATCCCAAATAAACTCGGGAGGGGGCGTGCCGTTTCCAATCAGGGACCTTACCAGCATGCCGTCCGAATCCAAAATGGCGATGCGCCATTTATCCAGCGGCTCCTCGCTTCGGGTGGTCATTCGGGAAGTCGCGGACTGCTCGCCCAGGACGAATGAGGAGGTGGCCGTGATATCGGCCGTCAAAAGCACGGGCGCTTTGCCGATGATCAGGTTGACCGAGATGCGGTGCGTATCCCCCAAGATGCCGTAAGGCACGAAGGCGTAATCCACATCCGCCTCCACGTCGTCAAACTGGTGGGCAATACCCGCGCCCAGGTCCGGTCCCGTGTCGGTGCCATCCTGGCTTCCTGTCCGGTAACCCGCACGGATGAAAACATCATTGCTCCCGAACCTCATCCGGTATTCGTCTCCCAGGCTGATCCGGGCCCCGGTATCGTCGTTGACGTTAAAATCGGAGGCAATGATCATCCTGTCTTTCTTCAAAAAGAGGCTTTTCAGCCAATAGGACCCGGCCACCTTGAAGATGACGGGCTGGGCGAAGTCTTGCAGGTTGGTGCCGACGTTATAAATCACCACACCCACGTAACAGGTCTTGGCTTTCGCCTCGTAAAGGAGGCCCATGTTGAAGTTCGCGCCCGCCGTGCTGATATTCACCAGGCTTTGGCCCACCACCGACCCCTCCAACCCGACCATCAAGTGGTCAAAGAAACCTCCCCCCGGGATCCAATTTCCAAGCTTTTGGGCGTAGGCAATGCTCCCCTCATATTCATAGGCGCTGATGGAAGGTCCTACCCCGCCATAATCCCCGTTGGCTGTTTCCAGGGCCCCGTCAAAGCTTCCGGTTCCCAGGTAATTGAGGCTTCCGCCAATGGCGCCATCGGTGTCGAGATTTTGGGTAAAGGCGAAATACTCGCTGTCCACGCCCTGCAACCAAACGCCATGTGTCAGGTTGAATTCGGTGCCGCGGGCCCGAATGAGCCCGGCGGGATTCCAATAGAGAGCCGTGGGATCGTCGGCTACGGCCGTGAAGGATTCACCCATCCCGACCGCACGGGCGCCCATGGGAATCTTTTGGAAATTGGTGCTGGTGGAGCCAGCTCCCGTGGTTTGAGCCGTAAGTAATGAGGGAATAGGACTCAGAACGAGGATTAAAAGAAAAATGCGGCTTAAAAAAGGCTTCATACCTTGGGGAAAAATTTCTAAAGTCACTTTAAATATCCTTTAGCGCCCATTCCATTAATTTCGGATGACTAAAAGCGCGCCACTCAGTAATGTCGTATCCCCTTTACTGACCACATAATAATAAATGCCCCCGGAGACAATGGCACCATATTTATTTTGCCCGTACCATTGGATCAAACCGTTATTGTCCGCCGGCACGGCCACAACAAGCTCTCCGGACACGGTGTAAATCGATAAATCCGCCCCCAGAGGGGTTTGGTAAACCTTGAGGGTCCCGGCATGAGCGTACTTTGGATTAAAAGGATTGGGCCACAAGTGCAACCCAACGGGGGTGGAGGTGGGAGTAAATGTGTTCGTGGGGGTGTAAGTAATTGTAGGAGTATTAGTTGCCGAAAGGGTGAACGTGACAGTAGGGGTGTGAGTAGGTGTTGGGCTAGTCGTGGGTGTCAAGCTGTAGGTAGGCGTGAAAGTCATGGTGCGGGTTGGCGCTGGTGTTGGAGTGGCGCAAGTCAACCCACAAGGCGCGAATTTTTGTACTGTATTCAGAGAAGCATCGCTTGCATACATGTTTCCGGTACTGTCAAAAGCCACTCGCTGTAGTTCTTCGAACTGCCCATTGCCGTTACCCGTGCCTCCAATCGAACCCTGGTAAACTCCGTTTGAATCAAAAACCTGAATCGTATTCAGTGTCTGGTCCGAAACGTAAACCCATCCACAAGGTCCCACAGCCACTCCATCGGGATTCTCGAATTGTCCTGGCCCGCCCCCTTGAGTTCCCCATTGGGTCAGGTAAGTGCCGCTAGGGCTTAATTTTTGAATCCGGTGGTTGCCTAAATCAGCAACGTAAACATTTCCCGCGCCATCCACAGCAACTTGAGCTGGATCGCTGAACTGTCCGTTCCCGGTTCCGGAACCAGTCCCACCCCAAGTGGCCAACCAAGTCCCGCTGGAATTAAACACCTGGATCCGGTTGTTAAAGGTATCCGCCGCATAAATGTTTCCTTGCGAATCCAACGCGAGCCCTTCCGGCTTGTTGAATTGGCCGTTACTGACACCGGAAGTCCCGAAAGTCAGAACCGTATTCCCTGATGAATTCAACACGACCACCCGGTTATTGAGTTGATCAGCCACATAAATATTTCCGTTTGAATCCACAGCCACATCGTTAGGAGCATCAAACTGACCCGCTCCCGCCCCGGCGGCAAGTCCGCCCCAGGTGGCCAACCAGTTTCCTAGTAAATCGAATTTCTGTAGTCGGTTGTTCGTATAATCCGAAACATAGACCCAACTATTGATCGAATCCACCGCTATACCGACCAAATGTTGGAACTGGCCGTTGTTCGTTCCAGGGCCTCCCCATTGTCCGGAATAACAAAACAGGGGAGTAGGTGTAAGCGTGGGTGTAATGGTCGATGTTTGGGTGGAGGTACTCGTGGCCGTGGGGGAAGCCGTCTGGGTCGGGGTATTGGTGGGGCCGCAAGGTCCGCTAATGCTCAACGTGACCTGATTAGAAGTAGTCACCGGAATAGAAGGCGAACCCATTGAGAACTGGTTCACAACTGGACCCGGGCAGGAAACGGTCCCCCACCATTGGATGGGCGTGTCAAATGAAAACATCGTGGCCGCGAACGCGGGCGGAACACTCGAGGAACTCCAAACAAGGGTTTGGGGACTGGAACCGGCGACGGTATCTGTCAAATTCGATCCCACATAACTGACATATTGCGGGACCACATCGGTCACGGCAGCATCGACCACCGGGCCGGGACCGAAGATCTTCAAATTCGAATACCAATCCGTTCCAGCTGTTTCGTCGGCCTGCCAGCCAGCCCTCCAACCACCCGAACAAGTTGGCATTACAAAACCCGGATCAACAGCCGGACTATCATAGAAGGTGACCGTATTCACGCTAGCCGGACTGTTTTTAGGCCAAAGAGAAACTATAAATGAGACTGCGCTGGCCCCGGGAGAAAACACAACTTGGGTTTTCATCGTATACCAGCCACCCTGGGTTACAGGAAACGTGAGGCTGTTGTCCGAGATGCTAGGCCAATACCCGTTTTTATAATCATTATTAAATTGAACAAATAATTTTCCAGGGTCGGTGTCGAGTGAAATTCCGCCTTTAAAAGTAATTCCCTGGGCTGGGTTGGAGGCCATGATCATATGGGCATCCGCACCAGTACAAGTGTTTGATGATGGTATTTGTAAGTCACCTTCGACCGTCACATCACTGCAGATATCAAAACCCGGGGCATTGCGAATAAGAACCGGATAATGGCCTACACCCCCGTTGCAAACGGTTAGGTTAGTGGATGCCATGATGTAATGATTTCCAAGACTGTCAGACCCTATGGTCCAAGACCCAAAATCGGAAGGCACAATACCCGATCCAGTAACATAATCCGTCCCATCGAACCCCCAAGCGACCGTAGTTGGGCCAGAGGCAAACGGGACATTGGTTCCCGAGGAAATATAATCGTAGGTGTCATACAACTGGAGATTTTGTCCGGAAGCCGTCCAATCGAGAACATAAGTCACCGCACTCCCAGAAGCTAACGAGGAGGCGGATTCGCTCTTTAGGAGAGTTAATTGCGGAACTTGTACCGTCAAGGTGACCGGATTGGAAACTTGCGAACCACTCTCATTGGTACTTCCAGTCGCCGTATTGATGACGGCGGTACCATTTACGGTTCCAGTATTGACCGAAGCCAAAACCCAAACGGTTCCACTTATAGGTGTTGAAACAGAGCCGAAATTCCAAGTCACCAGATTACCCACGGCAGTGGTGCCGAGAGGACTATTGCTGGCCCCTTCGTAGGTTAGATTGGGGGGTAATTGATCAGTGAGAGTGCAATTGGTACTGTTGACAAAATAATATTGAATGTCAAAAAGCGCGAGTCCATCGGGTGCTGCGGTCAAGGTTTCAATCGACTTCGATACGGTGAAACTAGGTGGAGGCAGAGGTACCGTAAAGGTAATGGAAGCCTGGGAAAAACTTAGCCCACAAGTTACGTAATCTTCTCTTGCGATTACAACCAAACTATAGGTGCCAGGACTGAGGTAATTGCCATCGATATAAATATTCCATACCGCAGTGACTGCATCCGTCGGACAGGCAGGCGTGCCATTATTCGAATAGGTTGGATAAATGGGCGGGCCTTTAACCCCTTGTGGGCTTCCACTCCCCAAATCATAGGTACCGGGACCTGTCGCGATTCCCCCGGAAACCGTAATGGCAGAATCCACGACGAAATATTGATTGGGGGTCGTATTACAACTCGTTATATTGGTTTGCGTGCCCCCAATAATTGCGGCCATTAATTCGACCCTATTGGAAGCCCAAGTTGTATCATCGCAAAAAGTCACTGTTACTGACATGCTGGTTCCCGGAGAGGGATTCGAATTTGAGATTCCTAAGATGGCGAGATCTTGGGGGTCTGCCCAAACCTTTTGGTTGAACGAAAATATCACAAGAACCATAAAGAAAAGCGGATAAGAGGAAATGGATTTTATTGATTTATAGGCTAAAAGGGGCATGCCCAACCTGTTTAAAATCGATTTACTTTAGGGTTAAAGCAAAAAGCATAAGCAAATTCTAACATGATTTTACGAAAAGTTTACGAAAGCATGGATTTTTTATCAGGCAAAAGTCATTAGAAATAAACGCTTTCAAGAAAACCAGATTGTCTCAATGACTCGATGAGACCAGGAACTTTCCCGCCTGGAGAACCTGGTTAGCGGATTGAACAGTATAGAAATAGATACCGCTAGAGACGGGTAATCCAAATCGGTTCCTTCCATTCCACTGGGCCAACCCTCCTATTTCGTTAACTCGCTGGACCAATTCCCCCGAAACGGTATAGATCGAAACCTGCCCACCTTGAGGTATACAGCTGATTTTGAGGGTTCCGTTATAGGCAAAAACGGGGTTATAGGGGTCGGGCCAGAGGTTGATCACGCAGGTGGGGGTGGGTGACAAGGTCCAAGTGGGGGATAGGGTGACGGTAAAGGTTTGGGTCGGGGTGTAGGTTTGGGTAGGTGTATAGGTTTGGGTGATCGTGGGGGTTTGAGTGGGTGTGCAGGTATCTCCCGGCCAACCACAAGGCGTGGGAGTATAAGTGATGGTGGGTGTTACCGTGGGGGTACAGGTAAGGCCTCCCCCGCTAAAACATGGAACGGGGGTAACGTTGGATACCGATCCCGAGCTATTCCAGGCCACTTTATCAATGTATCCATAGCAAAAATGCCCGCCCCCGTCGCAATCATAAGCCGTATAGTTGATTGTGACTTGCTGTCCGACATAAGCGCTTAAATCATAGGCGAATTGAGTCCAGGGCATATGGGCATAGGTTATGGGGTAATTACTTGTCTCGGAATATTCTATGACCGTACCGTCATAAATCAAAGTTACGGGATATATGGGTGGGTTAAGGGGAGGAACATTGAGCCCGGTCACATTAGGAGGGGGAAAATCCTCATACCAACTAAATGGCTGGGAATAAACAGTTTGGCCTCCCACCTGGATATTGAATTGAACATAAGCATCGTATGAAACATCCGGCGAAAGAATAGTTACGCTATACATATAATGGAAACCTTCAATAACCGCCGCGAGATTAACGGTTAAAACTGGTTGGGCGATAGGAACAGTGTCGGATTGAGAGATGCTAGCCCAATCACCATGATTTATATCCCACCATCCCGAATAAACCTGGGCCGAATAACCTCCTGCATCGACCTCGTTAAGGCAAATGGTCGCCGGGGACTGGCATAAGCTTGGGTTTCCGAATGAAGTCCCAACGGTATCCGACGCAGCTCCCGGCTGGACGACATTAATAGAAGGCGGAGATATGCACGAGACACAGTTGGATGCGGTCGTCCAACCCGCTGTATTCCCAGTCTCAAAACCCGCGTTCGTCCAAGCCCACAGGCTCCCGGGCAAGGCCAACATGAGAAACAATATCCATCCCACCAGCGGGCGAGGCCGGAAAGGCCCAGGCAGGATAGTGAAACAAACCATTGGGAGATTTTCCCTTTTAAGCGGGGACGGTTTCATTGGCGTCATATAAATTTCAAGGATTATAACGCAGAGACGTTGGTTAAATGACCTTCCCCCAAAAACAAAAAAGCCCCGTCCTTTCGGGCGGGGCTTTTGGACCTAAAACCTTAAATATCGTGATAAAGCACGAACTCGTAGGGGTGCGGACGCAAGCGAATGGCATCCACTTCCTTCGTCCGCTTGTAGTTGATCCATTCCTCGATCAAGTCCTCGGTGAAGACCCCGCCCTTCAACAGGTACTCGTGGTCGTCTTCCAGGGCTTCCAATGCCTCCGGCAAGGAGGAGGGAACGCTCTTGATCTTCTTGAGTTCGCGTCCTTCCAGCTCGTAAAGGTTCATGTCATGCGGCTTGCCCGGATCGATCTTGTTCTGGATCCCATCCAAGCCCGCCATCAACATTGCGGAGAAGGCCAGGTAGGGGTTGCAGGACGGGTCTGGCGTGCGGAACTCGACGCGCTTGGCCTTCGCGCTCTTGGAGTAGAGCGGGATACGGCAGCAGGCCGAGCGGTTTCGCTGGCTGTACACCAGGTTCACCGGAGCCTCAAAGCCGGGGGTCAAACGCTTGTAGCTGTTCACCGTGGGGGTGATGATCGCGCAAAGCGACGGCGCGTGCTTCAACAAACCACCGATGTAATAGAGGGCATTCTGTGACAATCCGCCGTAGCCCTTCTCGTCGAACATGATGTTGGTGCTGCCCTTCCACAGAGACTGGTGGACATGCATGCCCGAGCCGTTGTCCCCGAAGAGGGGCTTGGGCATGAAGGTGGCCACCATGTTGTGGCGGCGGGCCACGTTCTTGACCACATACTTGTACTTCATGAGCTTGTCGGCCATGGTCACCAGGGTGTCGAACACCATGTCGATTTCGGCCTGTCCGCCGGTGGCGACCTCGTGATGGTGAGTCTCGATCTGGATGCCGATCTCCTGCATGAGGGTGGTCATCTCGGAGCGGATGTCCATCTGGCTGTCGGTCGGCGGAACGGGGAAGTAACCTTCCTTATTGCGAACCTTGTAGGCCAGGTTGGGATACTCGTCACGGCCGGTGTTCCACAAGCCTTCCGTGGAATCCACGGAATAGAAGCCGCCGTTCATGGTCTGGTCGAACTTCATGTCGTTGAAAATAAAGAATTCGGCTTCCGGGCCCCAGTAGGAGATGTCGGCGATGCCGGTGGACTTCAGGTAATTTTCGGCTTTTTGCGCCACATACCGGGGGTCGCGGGAGTAGGATTCACGGGTGACGGGATCGATCGCGTTACAGGTCAGGACCAAAGTGGTTGCCTCAAAGAAGGGATCGATGAAAGCGGAATTAGGATCAGGAATCAAGAGCATATCGGACTCGTTAATGGCCTGGAACCCGCGGATGGAGGAACCATCAAAACCCTTCCCATCCTTGAAAACGTCCTCGTCAAAAAATTTCACGGGCGAGGTGGTGTGCTGCCAAATACCGGGAAGGTCCATGAAACGGAAATCGACGTATTTCACGTCCTTCTGTTTGATCAAATCCATGACTTCCTTGGGAGTCATATTGTTTCCTCCTATCGAAATTGAGAGCGTGGGTGGGAAAGCGTGGAAAAGCGTTGATCATTGGGACACGAAAACGCGAGCAGTCTACCATTCCGAGTCCATCCCCAACACTCCATTGCGCCGTTATTTAGAGCAAAAGTCCTGCCAGAGTAAGGGGAATCAACTTTACCGTTTCGTTTATGTTTAAAAAAACACTTTTTCCGTTATTATTTTGTGGGTTTTCATCACTGGCCTTTTAAATAACCACGATGAAAAAAACCTTAGCGATAGAGAGGTTTACGACAAAAAAGTAGGCTTATAGCCAATTTTGTATTTTTTTAATTTATAACCCAATTGCCGGGGAGTGATGCCTAAGAGCTTGCAAGCCCGGCTTTGAATCCCCCCGCTTTTTTCCATCGCCTCCATGACCTTGCGCTTTTCCAGGTCCGTTAAGGTCATGTTGTCACTGGTCCTTAAGTAATGACCTTCACCCTCGGCGTTGAATTCTCCCGCCGCATTTCGGTGGATTTCGCCCAAGGTCAAGGGAACCCCATCCAAGGTCAATTCGTTTCCTTTGGCCATCACCGCCAGCCTTTCGATTGTATTTTCCAATTCCCTGACGTTGCCCGGCCAGGAATGATTGATCAAGGTTTGGGTGGTTTCGGGATGCATGCGGTAACGGGTTTGATTTTCCCGGTTGTATTTGGCAAGGAAAAAATTGAGCAGCAGGGGCACATCCTCCTTCCGCTGACGCAAGGGGGGGAGAAAAACAGGAACCACATTCAGCCGATAATAAAGGTCCTCCCGGAATTTCCCTTCCCCGATTGCTTTTTCCAGGTTGCGGTTGGTCGCGGCGATGACTCGGACATCGACGGAAAGGGTCCGGGTCCCGCCCACCCGTTCAAACTTTCTTTCCTGCAGGACCCGCAACAACTTGACTTGGGTGGCGAGGGAAATATCCCCGATCTCATCGAGAAAAAGCGTTCCCTGATCCGCCAGCTCAAACCGCCCTTTTACCATCTCGGTCGCCCCGGTATAACTTCCCTTCTCATGGCCGAACAGTTCGCTCTCCAGGAGGTTTTCCGGCAAGGCCGCGCAGGAAACCTTGATGAAGGGTTTATCCGAACGCGGGCTGTTGTAATGGATGGCCCGGGCGATGAGCTCTTTGCCCGTGCCCGACTCCCCCCGAATAATGACCGTGGAACGGGTGGGGGCCACTTTCAAAACGCTTTTATAGATATCCACCATCGACTTGGACTCGCCGACGATATTCTCCAATCGAAAACGGCTCTTGAGCTCGGTTTGAAGCTCTAACTTTTCCTGAATCAGCGTCTCTTTGTCCTTCTCAATCATCTGGTGCAGTTTCAAATTCTGCCCGATGAGCGATGCCACGATTGTCAGGAGACGCACATCTTCGCCGAAGGAAATGTCCGCGTCCTTGAACAGGCGATCCACCGAGAGGACCCCCAGCGTTTCGCCCTTGATCTTGATGGGCACGCAGAAAAAGGAGATATTCTGTCTTTTGAAATCGCCGCGGGAACGGGTGCGGTTCAAAAACAGGGGTTCTTTGCCGATATCGGGGATAAACATGGCCTCCCCCTTTTCCACCACCTTGCCGGTAACTCCTTCCCCGATCTTGTATTTCCCCCGCTCGATCTCGTCCCGGGTGAGCCCGTGGGCCGACACGATAGAGAGTTGGTTGGTTTTGGGATCCAACAAAGTCACCGTCCCACGGTTCATGTCCAGGTGCCGTGAGAGGACGTCCAAAATCCCATTGAGGCTGTTCTTGAAGTCCAGGGTCGAGGCCATCAGATGGGTGATCTCATAGAGGGCCGTCAGTTCCTGAATTTTCCGCAAAAGCTTTTTTTGGTTTTCCTTGTTGAGGTCGTTCATCTTTTCCCATTTCGATCGATATTACAAAATAGATAAGCTTAATCATTTGTGCATAATTCTACATATTTGTCAATCATAGCGAATATCTTTGATTCTCGAACACTTTCCCTCCAATAAAACCGTCTTAATTTCAACGGTTATTCGCGTAACCTTTTTTTTCATGATATAAAGGCCCATCGTGATCCAAAAACAACTCTCCCTTTTAATCCTTTCCTGTTTAATAACCTTGCCCGCACTGGGTCAAAAAGCCATGACCTTCCAAGAATGCGTCACGGAAGCAGCCACCCATAATTTGGATCTTTTGACGGCCGAGCAAACGGTTAAAGCCGACGAGGCTTCCCACACCGCGAGCTTGGGCCAGTTTTTTCCTCAAATTAGCTTCAACGCATCCATAAACCGCTCGGGCCCGGGGGGCCTGACCGACACATTCAACAACCCCGATTTCGGGCAAAATTCCAGCCTCTCCCTGAACGCCACGCAGAACATCTTCTCAGGTTTTAAGGATTTCGCGGCGGTGGACGAGGCCAACGCCCAATTGGATTTGGCCCGGGCCCAACTCGCCCAAGCCAAGGCCCAGGTATCGCACGATTTAAAAAACGATTTCTATCAATTGCTCTACTCCCAAAAACAAATCAACCTCTTAAAGACAATCGTTCAAAGACAAAAGGCGAATATGGATCTTGTGGAAATGAACTTTAAGGGCGGGACGGATAACAAAGGCTCTTTTCTCCAGGCCCAAGCGGATTATCAGGAGGCGATCTTCGAGGTGGACCAAGCTCAGCGAAGCTTAAGGGTTTCCCAAAAGCAGTTGGACCAAGTTTTAGGCCGGAGTCCCATGGAGAAAATCGAAGTTCAGGGCAATTTCGAAACCCCGGCCCTTCCCGGGGGGACTCCCGATTTCGCCCAATTGACCGTCGGTTCCCCCGCCCATTTGCAAGCCGTGGCCCAACTCCACATGTCGGAGGGGCAGGACACCACCGCGCGGGGCGCTTTGCTGCCGACCCTTTCCGCCAATGCGTCCCTTTTCCGGAGCGGCTGGAATTTTGACCAGGGCCAGCCGGGGTGGTCGGCGGGTTTGGAACTGAGCATGCCACTTTTCACGGGAGGCAAAGACCTCTTCAACTGGATCGCGGCCGGGGAAACCCTCCAAGCAACACGGGATAGCCTTCAAAGCCAGGATTTAAAAACGGAAAGTTTGTTGGAAAGTGGTTACGCTTCCTTCGCCAACGCCATCGAACAAATCCATGTATTGGAATCCCAGCTTAAAGCCGTTCAAACCCAGGAAGAAATCGCCAAAGCGGAGTATCTAAACGGCCTCTTGATATTCGTAAACTGGAACCAAATCGAGGACAACCTGACGAACCAGCAAAAAGCGGAACTTTCAGGCCTCTTAAGCGAAAAGACAGCTGAAGCCAATTGGGAGCTGGCGCAAGGAAAGGGAGTGATTCCATGAAAAAATATTCGACTATCCTTCTCATCATCCTGACGACTTCGATTTTTATCACGCTTTGCGGATGTTCGGGAAATAAAAAAGGACAGGGTGCCGCCTACCGGCCCGTACCAGTGGTCCGCGATGACCTGCAAATAACCGTTTTGGCCACGGGCAATGTCCAACCCAATAATCAATTGGTCATTTACCCCCCCATCTCGGGGCGCATTGAAAAGATATTGGTTCGAGAGGGGGATATTGTTCAAAATGGGCAAAAGCTCATGGAATTAAGTTCAACCGAACGGGCCACTTTATTGGATGAGGCTGCCGCCCAGGGCCCGGCCGTTTTGGCTCATTGGCAAAAACTATATGAGGAAACACCCCTTCTTTCCCCGGAAACGGGCCAAGTTGTCTATCTTCCGACGGTTCAAGGACAAATTCTAACCACCGGTACCGAATTGATGGTCATGTCAGACCATTTAATCGTCAATACCCAGGTGGATGAAACCGATTTGGCTCAAGTAAAAATGAATCAGGTAGCCACGATCACGTTGGACGCTTATTCTGACAAGCCGATCAGTGGTAAAGTACGGCGTATTTCATACCAATCCACATTGGTCAATAACGTCACAACCTATGAAGTGGATGTTTGGCCGGATGAAGTTCCCGCATTCATGCGAAGCGGCATGACCGCGAACGTGGTTTTCAATGTCAGTGAAAAAGACAATATCCTTTTGATTCCAAGCGAGGTCATCCAGCAAACCATGGATGGGCAGTCCTTCGTCCTGAAATCGGGCGCTTCTAGGAATGACAAGCCCCAAACCGTAACCATCCAAACCGGCATCACCGACGGCAAGCAAACAGAAGTTCTTTCCGGCTTGAACGAGGGAGATAAGGTTCTAGTTAAGACCTTCTCGGCGGGCCAACTTTCCGCGCAAAATTCGGGAACCAACCCCTTCATGCCCGGCCGGCCTGGGGCGAACGGAAGCGGATCCCGACCCGCCGCCGGCGGGGGCGGAGGAAAATAGCCAAACCATCCTGGCATGAACCGATTGGGCCGTTTTGATTGAAATTTAGTGTGTGAACCAAAGGATGGGTTCCGTCAACTTATGGGAGCATGATTTGAACGTCATCGAAATTAATGATATTTACAAAATTTATAAAATGGGCGACACGGAAGTCCGCGCCCTGAACGGCGTGTCCCTTACTATTGGAACAGGAGAATTCGTCGCGATCATGGGCGCTTCCGGAAGCGGGAAGTCCACCATGCTTCAAATATTGGGGCTCCTCGATACGCCCGATTCAGGCTCCTATAAATTATTGGGTAAAGAAGTTTCTTCCCTTAAAGAAGACGAATTGGCGGCCATTCGAAGCCAAACCCTCGGTTTTATATTTCAAATGTTCAATCTCCTGGCCCGTACCACATCCCTGGATCAGGTATCCCTACCCCTTCTTTACTCGGACCCCGATGCCGCCCATGGCGACCCTAAAAAGCTCTTGGAAATGGTGGGATTAGGGGAACGATTAGACCACAAACCCAATGAGCTTTCCGGCGGACAACAGCAACGCGTGGCCATCGCCCGGGCGCTCAGCAACCAGCCGAGGGTGATCCTTGCCGATGAACCCACCGGAAACTTGGATTCCAAAAGCTCGGAAGAGATTATTGAATTTCTAGGCAAAATGAATGAAAGCGGCATTACCGTTGTCTTGGTGACCCACGAACCGGATATCGCCGCTCACGCCCGGCGGATCATCACCATGAAGGATGGAAAAATTCTATCCGATCAGTTAAATCCCCAATCCCATCTTGCTCCTCCACGGACCATTCAATTAGCCGACCCCAAGGATATATCCACCCACCACTCCTCGTTTAATTTCAAACAGGTCCGGGATTATTTTCGGCAGGCCTTTCGCTCCCTCATGGCTAACAAGGTTCGTTCTTTTTTGTCGGTATTGGGCATCTGGATCGGGGTGGCAGCCGTTATCGCGATGTTGGCGGTTGGCACGGGCGCTCAAAAATCCCTTGAAAAACAGCTGGCCTCCTTGGGAACCAATCTTTTAATGTTAAGGCCAGGCTCGGTCGCGGTAGGTGGGGTCCAGCAGGGCTTGGGGGGAACGAGCCGGATCATGCTCCAGGACGCCGAGGCGATCGCCAAGGTTCCCATGGTCAAAAAGATCGCGCCGGAAATATCCGGACGCGTCCAGGCCACCTACGCGGATAAAAACTGGAATACCCAAGTGACTGGCACCACCCCTAATTACGCATCCATGCGGGCCGCTCAACCGATTTATGGGCACTTTTTCACAGAGGATGACATTAAAAAGCGAAACCGGGTTTGTCTCCTGGGTTTAACGGTCATTAAAAACCTCTTCGGGGACAACGGAAATCCCATCGGCCAGGATATAAAGATCAATCGCGTTAATTTTCAAGTGATCGGCGTTTTGCCCGTCAAGGGAGCCAATGGCTTTCAGGATCAGGATGATGCCATCGTCGTTCCTGTTACCACCGCCATGTACCGGCTCTTTGGCAAGGAATACATGAACTTGGTAGACATTGAGGCCGATAGTCCTCAGGACACCGTTCCCGCCGCGGAAGCCGTTAAAGCTTTTATTATGAAGTTGAAACATGTGCCCAACTTGCCGGGCAATCAAGACGCTTTCCAGGTCCGAAATATGGCGGACATCCAAGCAACCCTGAGCGCCTCGACTCAGATCATGACGGTCCTGTTATCTTGCATCGCCGCCATTTCATTGTTGGTGGGTGGGATCGGTATCATGAATATCATGTTAGTTTCAGTGACCGAGCGTACTCGGGAGATAGGCCTCCGTAAGGCTTTGGGCGCGCGGCGCTTTGATATTCTTTCCCAATTCTTAATCGAATCAGTGGCCATAAGTTTTACCGGCGGCCTGATGGGGATTGTATGCGGTTGGCTCGCGACAATTCTTATTTCTCTGTTCGCGGGATGGGCAACCATCGTGACAGCTACTTCCATTTTGTTGGCTTCCTTTTTTTCCGCCATCGTTGGGATTGTTTTCGGGATCTGGCCCGCCTATAAAGCCTCCCGTCTTAGCCCCATCCTTGCGCTCCGCTATGAATAATCCCAACCCAATGGCTTTGTTGCGGGATATAACCCTTCCCTTCTAACCAAAAATCCCAGTAGAATCCGAATTTTCCAGCGTCTAGCTCCGTTCCCTTTTAGCAATGTGGCCGTTATAGTAAGGCGGCTTTAAAGCGAAAGACGAAAGGCTTTCATGCGAAAAATTCACCTTTTTCCGGTCTTGTTCTTCTTGGCGGGTGTTTTCCCTTTCGCTTTTTTTCTTTGGAATTCGCCCAAGGTCTTGGAAAGACATTTTCAAACCATCGTTTCGAACGACCCCCAAAACAGCCTTTCCCAAAGTTTAGCCGCGCTTACCAATACCCAAATGCGGTTTCAAAGCGAAATCAACCTCAAGGCCATGCGGATCGCCTCCTTGGAACCCCTGCGCAAAGCCCTGGGCAAGGCTAAACCAAAATTCGAGGATATCAAGTCTGCCCTGGGAGATGCGCTGGAACCTCCCAACAAGACTCAATTAGTCCTGTCGGACGCAAAAGGAAACGCGCTTTTTAACAATTTGGGGATGGCTTTACCCCTTCCCCCGCCAACCCTACTCCCGGATAAGAAAAGAAAATCCACCCATTCGCCTAGGCCGGCAGAACCCGCCTATCCCTCCATCCTTGACTGGCCGGGGATGGATAAAGCCTTACAAGGCTTCCCGATACAGGGTGCCTTCCAGAGAAACGGGCAAGCCTATTGGGGGATCTATTTTCCCCTGACCCAAGCCAAACAAAACCTTAAGGTTCTTGTTTTGGCGTTTCCCCTCGATAACGCTTGGCTCAAACAACTTTCCCGGGAAACATTGAACGACCTTATTTTTTATTCCCAAGCACAGACCATGGTCACTTGCCAATGCACCGCCCCGGCTTTAAACCCGGCAAAACTGGTCGCGCCTTCCAGCCACCCTGAAAAAAGGCTCCAAGTCGATTGGGACGACCAGTCTTATTTGGTCGATGGGATTGAAATACCAGGTATCGACGGAAAATCATTCGGCACCATCGCATTGTTTCAGCCGGTACGAAAAACGGTAACCGTATTGGGCGACCCCCGATCCGACCTATTGCGTCTCGGTCTGATCTGCCTGGCCTTGATGGCGGTTTTTTTATTGGCAGTGGGCTGGGGCTATACCTATTCCATGAAACAAGCCTTGGTTTCCATCGCGGGTATCAAATACGGCTCGTCTAACACGGGCCTTCCTGTCAATCGAATCGACGAATGGGGCCGGATGGCGCGTTCCCTCCAGGAAATGCGGGATCGTTTCAAGGAAAAAGAGCGAGTTTCACTCATTTTGGGAAAATACATGGCTCCCGACGTCGCCAAAAAGCTCTTGGTGGAAAAAAACTTTTTTGCCTTGGAGGGGGAGACCCGCGGATGCGTCTTGATGGCGGTTGTCCTTCGGCAGCTCGAATCCCTGGAATTCACCACCCCTCCCAAGGTTTGGTTGGAAACGCTCAATGAGTATTTCACGCTGATCCATGAGTCCGTTGCCCGCCACGAGGGATTAATGGATTATTTTTTGGGAAACCAAGCGCACGCGGCTTGGGGGGTTCCCTTCGCGTTGGAAGATATGGTTGGAAAGGCATGCAGTTGCGCCACCGAGATCATGGAGCACTTGACTTCCCTCAACATTGAAAAAATTTCCAGAAATGAACCTAGGATTGAACTTTCCATTGGGCTTCATTATGGCCCCGTCGTTGCCGGAAACATCGGATCAGACCGCTTTTATGGTTATTCGGTAATCGGACGTTCTGTCGAGATCGCCCAAGAACTCGCTAAACATGCCGACTCCCGGCAAATCCTGGCCTCCAGCGATTTTAGCCGGAAAGTCCACGATCCTTTTTCCACTTCACCCCTTCCCAGTTTCAAAAGCGGGGAATTGGGTGAATTGGCTCCGTTCCAAATCACCGCCGCCTCACCCAAAACATAGTTTTCGTTTCAACGGTTTCAAATTCCATTTCCAAGTACAACAAGGAACCCATGTCCACCGACCGGCCCATCCATTCGAAACATTCCTTTCACCAAAAATTGCTCCAGTGGTACGACCGAAACCGGAGAGATCTTCCCTGGAGAAAAACAAAAAATCCTTACCATACCTTCGTCTCCGAAATGATGCTCCAGCAAACTCAAGTGAAGACCGTCATCCCCTTTTTCGAAAGGTTCATTCGGGAATTGCCGAATTGGAATGCCTTGGCAACAACCTCCGAGGAGAGGGTACTCAAACTTTGGGAAGGTTTGGGATATTACCGTCGGGCCAAAAATTTGAGAGCCGCGGCCAAGAGGGTGGTTTTGGAGTTTGATGGACGATTGCCCCAACAAATGAACGACATTCTTGGTCTGCCTGGAGTGGGTCCCTATAGCGCCGGTGCCATCCTATCCATTGCTTTTCAAAAACCCCTTCCAGTGGTGGATGGAAACGTGATAAGGGTCTTTTCCAGGTTGTTCTTGTTAAAAGGGAACCTTAAATCAGGCCTCGGGTCAAAAAAGGTCTGGGAATTGGCGAAAGTAATGGTTCCTGCCAAAAGACCCGGCGATTATAACCAAGCACTAATGGAACTCGGAGCCACCCTTTGCCACCCCGAAGAACCTCTATGCCTGCGTTGCCCAGTTCGTTCCCTTTGCGAGGCGGCCCGGCACGGGATACAAAACCTACTGCCCCAACCGGAGAAAACCCGAAAGACCGTCGAAATTCAAATGGCGGTCATTTTAGTTTTAAAAGGCAATAAATGGCTCACTCGGAAAAGGGATGAATCGGAAAGATGGATGCAGGGAATGTGGGAATTTCCATCAAGCGAGGGCAAAAACTTCGAGGACGCCCTTCGGAAATTGGAAAAACAATGGAAGGTCAAGGCCCGCCGAAAGGTTTTAAAAGAAGTAAGGCATCAAATTACCCATCATAAGATCAAGCTAAGGCTTTATCAGGCCCAAACCGCCGGAGCCCCAACGGCCAAAAGAGCGATTTGGGTTTCCTATCGTCAATTGGTCGGACTTCCCTTCGCAAGCGCCCAAAATAAACTGAGGGAATGGGCCAAAACCCAAAAGCTCCCGATACTAAAGATTTAGCATTTGTAAAACAACTTTGCTTTCCTCCCCCGGTCTTCGTCTCTTCGCGATGAAAGTTTGGGATTGAGTTACCGGTTCCTGAACAACTTTTCGAAAAATTCCTTCATCGCCTTCCAGGACTTCTCATCAGCCGAAGGGTTATAAAGCGCTCCCTTCAATTGACCCTTAGCGTCCGGATTGGTAAAGCTATGCTGGGCTCCAGGATAGGTAATGATTTGATAATCCACTCCTGCGGCCTTCATTTCTTTCTCAAAAGCCGGAACCGAGGATAGGGTGAAGCTATCCGCCCCGCCCTGGTTGATGAGCACCTTCGCTTTGATGTTTTTTGTGTCCAGTGGCGAAGGGTTATCCAATCCTCCATGAAAAGTCACAATCCCCTTAACAGGGGCCCCGCTTCGGCCCAGCTCAAGGACCGCGGCCCCGCCAAAACAATAACCGATAGCCCCCAACTTGTCCTGATCTACCATTGTGTTGTTTTGAAGCTGGGCGAGCCCGGCATTGACACGTTCGCGAAAAAGCTTCCTGTTTTTATAATAGATCCCGGAGGTCGCCGTACAATCCTCAACCTTTTCGGGTCTTATATCCTTGCCATATATATCCGCCGCGAAAGCCACGTAACCCAATTGGGCCAAATGGTCGGCCTTTGACTTCGCGAATTTTCCCAACCCAGTCCATTCATGAACCACAAGGATTCCTGGTCTTTTCCCCTGAAAGGAATCATCGTAGGCAAGGTAACCTTCCAAAGCGGCGTCGCCATCTTTATATTCCACGGTTTGGGTATTCAATTTGGCTAGGACGGGACAACCCGTCATCAGCAGCAACCAACTCAAAACCACAAATTTAATTTTCATTCTTATTCCTTCCTAATTTGAGATGCACCTTATATATGGGAGTCTCCCCTCAAAAAACAAGGTTCGGATTTACTTTCGAGATGGATAATCTTCAAGTTTCATGGTTGAGGACGGCCCGCGCCAATCGCACAACCTTTGTAATTTCTCATGAGAAAGCTGACAGTCCGGGTCAGCGGGGGTATCATAGGGGTGATTCCTCTTGGCCTTCTTTGAGGTTCAAAGGGGGGAACAAGAGCGTTTTATGTTGACAACCATTTTTTAGTTTTTGCACTGGGGAATCGAACAATATCTCATCGCCGGGGAGGAATCCATGGCTATTCGGAAAGAAGCGAAAGTTTCTACTTTTTTGAAGGAAGTCAATTTATTTGATGGATTGGAAAGCAAAGTCATCAACGAGATATTTAAAATCGGCATGGTTCAGAATTTCAAAAAAGGCGATTTGATCGTTCGGGAAGAACAACCCAGCGGATGTCTTTATATCCTCATTACCGGAAAAGCAGAGGTTCTAATTTCGCACAAAGGGAAACCCCAGAAAAAAGCCTTAGCGAAACTCAACCGCGGTTCGGTCATCGGGGAGATGAGCATATTCGACGGGGCTCCTGCTTCCGCAACGGTTCGAGCACTTGAAGATTGCGATGTACACATCATAAGGGGTTCGGATTTTGACGCTTTCCTCAAGAAAAACCCCAGCTCCGCTTACCTGATCATGAAGTCTCTGATTTTATCCCTCTCCAACCGGTTACGACGTACCAACTTGGCCCTTTCCCTCATTGCCTGAAAATGGGTCCCGCGCTAAAACGCGGGGCTTCATTCCCACTTCTCTTTAGCGATTTACCAAGAAATTCATCTTATGGTCGTTCATTATAAAACAACAAAACAACCAAGGTTTTTGGATTGATCAACGAATGACGAGAAGTTTACCGATTGTCTTGGCGCCGTTGACTGTCACCACCGCATAGTAAAGACCATTGGCCAGCGGATTCCCTCCCCGGCCCGTCAGGTTGACGTTAACGCTCGTTCCCGAGGGTATGGAATAGAAGGTCTCATCCACTACCTTTCGATAATTCACCGTGAAGATCTCCACCCTCACCGTCGAGATTCCCGTGTAACTGGGCGGAAGCACATTTACCGTCGGTCCCGTCACCGGGTTGGGATAAAGGATTGGTATCTTCTGGGGTACCGGCGTTTGCGTAAAGGTCGGGGTAATCGTTCTAGTCGTGGTGGCCGAGATCGTCCAGGTGGAGGTCGCGGTCCATGTCACCGAGGGGGTCAACGTCGGTGTGGCGGTATAGGTATAGGTGTTGGTAGGTGTGGAGGTTTGGGTGGGCGTGGACGTGGCTTGCTGGCAGTTCACGGTGTTGCCCGAAACCGGCAATCCCGTGATCGACACCGGCTGTCCTCCATTATTCGTACTGGTTCCCGTCAACCCACTGACGGAGAAATCATAGGTGCCAAAGGCGGAGGGTGAGAAGTTCACCAATACCTGTACATTGACCGGCGAAGACGAAACCAGGAAATTACCCAGGCTGAGCGTGGCCGTATTGCCGGTGAACCCGGAGACGGTAGACTGCAGTATTCCGTTCAAATAAACACTGATGGATGTGACATTCGCCGCGTTGCCGCCCAGGTCGCTGACCGTGATATTCGTGAGGTTGACACCTAATGCGCTTGGATCGCTGAGGTTCGCGGATACTGCCGTGACACCGGCGGACCCGGAAAGAGTATTGAAGGTGGACGAGGTCGAGCTGATATTCACAATGGCCGAGGTGGGCGTAGAGCTGGCAGTTGGGGTCGAACTCGCGGTCGGGGTCGGAGTGGCCGTAGGGGTAACGGTCAGTGTGCTGGTCGGCGGAACCGCCGTAAAGGTATGGGTATTAGTGAAAACCGGGGTATAGGAAAGCGTCGGGGTATTCGTCATCGTGCTTGTACCGGTGGGGCTCAGGGTGATCGTAAAGGTGCCGGAGGAAGTGGGTGTGGCAGTGGGAGTGAATGAACTCGTCGAGGTGGGAGTCGCGGTAATCGTGTTGCTGAAGGTAGAGGTAGGAGTATGGGTTGGCGTTCTTGTGGGGGTTTCCGTCAAGGTTTCCGTCGAGCTATAGGTCAGGGTGGCCGTAGCGGTCGAAGTGACGGTAGCGGTTGAGGTTCCCGTATGCGTAATGGTGGGTGACAAGGTTTCAGTCGGGGATAAAGTGATCGTGGGGCTCAAGGGGAAAGTCGCCGTCGGTGTTCCGCTTTGAGTTGGCGTTCCGGTCAAAGTTGACGTCCCGGTATGCGTGGAAGTTGTAGAAGCGGTGAAGGTCAGGGTTTGGGTCGAAGTCGGGGAAGCCGTGGAGGTCAAAGTTCCAGTATGGGTGGCTGTCTGGGTAAAGGTCGAGGTGCGGGTAAATGTGGCTGTGCTGGAGAAGGTCGGGGATAAGGTTGCCGTTGAGGTTGTAGTGGATGAATAGGTAAACGTATGGGTTACCGTAGCCGTCGTACTCACAGTGGCTGTTGGAGATAGAGTCACGGTCGGGGACAAGGTGATCGTCGGGCTCAAGGGGAAGGTTGCCGTCGAGGTTCCGGTTTGGGTCGAGGTTTCCGTGACGGTATAGGTTGGGGTGCTCGTGGGAGTCACGGTGCGGGTGGCTGTGGCAGTGACCGTAAAGGTCGAGGTTCCCGTAGAGGTACGGGTTGTCGTTGGAGACAAGGTATTCGTCGAAGTTAATGGAAGGGTCGCGGTTGCGGTCACCGAGACAGTGGAGGTCATAGTGGAAGTGGCCGTACCGTTGGCGGTTCGTGTTGCCGTCGGTGTAGCGGTCAGGGTAGCCGTCGGCGACGAGGAAGATGTTGGCGAGAAGGTCAAAGTAAGGGTGAAGGGGGATGTGGCGGTGGGTGATCCCGTTACGGTTAGGGTACTGGTCAAGGTCATCGTACGGGTCGAAGTGGATGTCATCGTCGCGGTAGGGGTAGGTGTTGAGGTCACGGTCGAGGTAAAGGTTCGGGTTAGGGTGGAAGTCGCCGTCAAGGTCGAGGAGGCAGTGGGCGTACTCGTGACCGTCGGGGTCGGGGTTGACGAATTGGACGGTGTCCAGGTGCGCGTGGCGGTCATTGTCGTAGTGGAAGTAAAGGTGCCGGTGGGGGTCAAGGTAATCGTAACGGTCGGGCTCAAGGTGCGGGTAGACGTCAAAGTGCTTGTATTGGTGGAAGTAAGGGTTCGCGTTACCGTCATTGTAGTTGTGGGGGTAGGGCTGGATGTATTCGTTATCGTGTTAGTCTTTGTCGGGGTGAATGTCGGAGTCGGGGTACTTGTGAATGTACGCGTAGGGGTCAAGGTGAAAGTCGGTGTACCACCTCCGCCCGAACAATTGGGCGTGGGAGTTTGATAAAGATCGTTCAACCAGGTCGAAACCGGAACGCCATGCCCGGAGGAAGGGGCAAAACCTGTATAACTGCTCAAAAGCTGAGGTCCGTCATCCGGGCTAAAGGCCCAGGCTGTAGCGTTGTAAACATAACTTTTATTATTCGCCCCGTCGAGCCAACCGATGAAGGTGTTATCCCACCCCGTGGTGTCCGTGCTAGAGGGCGGTCCGAATTCCTCGACGTCAACAGGATATGTTGAAGTGATCACCGTCACGTACGGATCCCAGGTCGTCTCACTCGCGGTTCCCTTGTTACTGTAAACATGAGCCGTGTACATGACACCATAACCCGAACCCGTATCGGTCAAATTGTAGGCTGTCGTACTTCCCGTTTCTTGACCCACTACCCCCTTCAAATCGTAAGCCCATTGCAGTCCGCCGACCAAACAAATATTATTCGCCCCCGCGTTGCGGACGACTGTCAACAGGCCCTGAAGCCCTGGTGTATAAGCGGGCGTGGACCCTGTCGAACCACCGTTTCTCCAGGTGGCCCAGAAAGTAGTGTCATTTCCAGCCGGGTCATAGGGTTCGTTGTAAAGGTCGAACATCACTGCGGGATTATTTTGGATTCCGGACGTACCGGCCACTGCAGCCCAAAATGTTTCGGAATTCATGTCCGGCATGGGCTGTTGGGCCGTCGCGGTTCCCCAACCATTCCCACTGCTGCAGGAGGCGGTGCTAACAGCACTGCTCGAGGTCCCGGACCAATGAAGGTCCAGGTCCAGGTAGACATTGTTGTTCTCGCAATAATTCGCCACCGCCAAGACCATAGCCTGGTATGCCGCCTGGTTTTCGCCTGAAGCCTTGGAATTGCCACAACCGCCGAACCAGAAATCCTGGTTGATCGGAAGGCGCACCAGGTTGCAATGCCAAACGTTGACCGCCTCGGTGGTGAGCGCGACGTAATCCGTCATGCTGGTCCCATTAATGGTGGTCGTGGGAGCCCCATCCCCATCTCCCGTCGGGCTGTATTCCATACCGGAAAAATCGACGCCTTTCAGCCGGATTGAACAACCGCTGCTAGCGTTCACGATTTGATTTCCCGAGACTTTAAGTTGAGGAGAAGTAGCTTTAAGTGGGTTTCCAAATCCAAAATTAAAATAAAAAAGAATTAAAAATACAAAATTCGCTAAAAACGTTTTAAAAGTAGTTCTCATGATGCCCCTGCGGTTATTCATAACTTCAATTATGAGTTTAAAATGTAACTTATCCTATAAAAGAGCAATTTTTATGCCCTTTGTTACATTTAAAATGAAGAAAAACCCAATATTTTAACGATTTTGGTACCGGTTACACCATTCAATGATTCTCATTAAATTAACTTTTAGTAAAACTTCTAACTATTTGAATAATATTTTCACAAATCAAAGCAATTTGGTTTGTCTGGATTAATTGATGTTTCTTAAAGAAGGTTAACGAATGACGAGAAGTTTACCGATTGTCTTGGCGCCGTTGACTGTCACCACCGCATAGTAAAGACCATTAGCCAGTGGATTCCCTCCCCGGCCCGTCAGGTTGACGTTAACGCTCGTTCCCGAGGGCACCGAATAGAAGGTCTCATCCACTACCTTTCGATAATTCACCGTGAAGATCTCCACCCTCACCGTCGAGATTCCCGTGTAACTGGGCGGAAGCACATTCACCGTCGGTCCAGTCACCGGATTGGGATAAAGGATCGGTATCTTTTGGGGTACCGGCGTTTTCGTAAAGGTCGGGGTGATCGTTCCGGTCGTAGTGGCCGAGATCGTCCAGGTGGAGGTCGCGGTCCATGTCACCGAGGGGGTCAGCGTCGGTGTGGCGGTATAGGTGTAGGTGTGGGTGGGTGTGGAAGTTTGGGTGGGCGTGAACGTGGCTTGCTGGCAGTTCACCGTATTGCCTGAAACCGGCAGTCCCGTGATCGACACCGGCTGTCCCCCGTTATTCGTACTGGTTCCCGTCAGGCCGCTAATCGAGAACTCATAGGTCCCAACCGCCGTACCCGAGAAGTCCACCAGGACCTGCAGGCTGTTGGAGGTAGACGTGATCAAGTCGTTGTTCAGGCTCAGCGTGGCCGTATTGCCGGTGAATCCCGGAACAGAAGCCTGCAGTATTCCATTCAAATAAACACTGATGGATGTGACATTCGCTGCGTTGCCGCCCAGGTCGCTGACCGTGATATTCGTGAGGTTGACCCCTAATGCGCTTGGATCGCTGAGGTTCGCGGATACTGCCGTGACACCGGCGGTTCCCGAAAGAGTACTCAAAGTGGATGTGGACGAAGTCATGTTCAGGGTCGCCGAAGTGGGCGTGGAACTGGCGGTTGGGGTCGAACTCGCGGTTTGGGTTGGAGTCGCCGTGGGGGTAATGCTCAGTGTGCTGGTCGGCGGAACCGCCGTAAAGGTATGGGTATTCGTAAAAACCGGGGTATAGGAAAGCGTCGGGGTATTCGTCACCGAACTTGTGGCGGTGGAACTGTTGGTCACCGTCCAAGTCGGCGTCCATGTCGACGTAAGGGTCGCTGTCGTCGTGGATGTCATGGTTGAGCTCGAAGTGACCGTGGGGGATGCCGTCACGGTCGGACTAAAGGGAATCGTGGCCGTCAGCGTTCCGGTTGGGGTGGGTGTTCCCGTGGCCGTATCGGTTGTCGTATAGGTCGACGTCGGGGTACGGGTTGGGGTCAGGGTGGAGGTCAAAGTAGCCGTCAAGGTTTGAGTCGAGGTATCCGTGGGGGGGTGGGTCTGCGTCGCGGTCGATGAAAGGGTGAGGGTCGGGGTCAAGGTAATGGTCGGGCTCAGCGGGAAGGTGGATGTGGCTGTTTCCGTAAGGGTGGGAGTGCCCGAGGCCGTCGAGGTAGAAGTCGCGGTTGAAGTCCTCGTGGAGCTTGCCGTCGTAGTCGGGGTCGTAGACGCCGATGAAGTCGCGGTAAAGGTCGAGGTCGGGGTGATCGTCGTCGTCCAGGTCCTCGTTGAGCTAAAGGTGTTGGTCTCCGTAGAGGTCAACGTAACCGTTGGCGAAAGCGTATTCGTCGCGCTCAACTGCAAAGTGGCCGTCGCGGTCGGAGTCTGGGTCGGTGTTCCCGTGGCGGTCGGGCTGGATGTGATCGTATTGGTATGGGTCGAGGTAAGAGTCGGGGTAGAGGTGGTTGTGAAGGTTCGGGTCCATGTCCCGGAGGCGGTGGGGGTGTTTGTTGCCGTCCAAGAGAGGGTGACGGATGGCGTGGTGCTACTAGAGGCCGTAAACAAGGGCGTTACGGTAGAAGTGCCCGTGGTTGTGGAGGTCGATGACGCGGTTGAAGTGCGGGTGGCGGTGGGAGAAGAGCTCGAAGTATAGGTCGATGTCACCGTACGGGTGGGTGTGAGCGTGCTGGTATTCACCGATGTGTTCGTAGCGGTTGAGGTAACCGTGGAAGTGGAGGTCACAGTCGAGGTGCGCGTCGCGGTCGAGGTGCTTGTCAAAGTAATCGTCGGGGTCAGGGTGGTTGTATTCGGGGGGGTATTGGTGGCGGTGGCGGTCGCCGTATTCGTGAAGGTCCGCGTCGGAGTTGGGGTAAAGGTGGATGTTGAGGTAGCGGTCCCAGTGACCGTCCATGTGGCCGTGGAGGTATTCATCACCGTATTGGTTGAAGTCGCGGTAGGCGTCCGGGTATTGGTCAAGGTGGGTGTGGCGGTGGAGGAATTCGTGGGGGTATTCGAGGCGGTGTTGGTCCGCGTCAGGGTCAAGGTTGGGGTCACGGTGGAAGAATTCGCCACCGTGTTCGTCAAAGTCGGCGTGGCCGTTCTTGAATAGGTCGCCGTTGGGGATGGCGTCATGGACTGGGTGGGGGTATTGGTTCGGGTAATCGTCTGTGTTAAGGTTAAGGTAGGGGTGGAAGTTACTATTAATGTATAGGTTTTTGTCGGCGTCAAAGTTGAAGTGGCCGTTTCCGTGGTTGTCCGGGTGGGAGAGAAGGTAGGAGTCCTAGTCGCTGTGGAAGTAAATGTAGACGTCGGGGTAAAAGTCGAAGTAGTACCACCTGAGGTGCAGGCGGGATGGGTCAATCCCATCAACCAGGGATAGACCGTCTCCCCTTCATAGGAGGTCAGCACCCAGCCGGTGGAGCCTGTGGAAACCGGGGCGGACAAGGTCGAGGACCAGTCTGCAAGCAACATGGGCGACGCCTGGATATCCATGTCCCAGCACATGCCACCATAGACGTAATTCTTGTCGTTGGTGCCGTTCATCCAGGTGATCACGCTGCTCACGAAAGAACCGCCGTCGGTGGTATTTTGCGAATTCCCGAATTCCTCGACGAACACTGGGCCGTAGGCGAGGGCGGGGTCAATGTTCGTTTGCCAAAGGGTGTTGCAATTACAACCACCCTTGTTGTTGTAGATGTGCGCCGAATAGACGATTCCGTTACCGCCCGAGACATCCGCCACCGGACTCATACCTTGGTAATCCCACGAATAGCCCTGGCCTCCGACGATGCAGATATTCTCCGCGTTGGTGCCACTGGCGTAAGTTCCACCCCCGCTCTTGGTTGCTCGAATGGTATTCACGATCGATTGAAGGCCAGGGGTGGTGAAACCTTCGGAGGTCGTGCCCCCGTTCAGCCAGACAGTCCAGGAAGTCGGATAGGGCTCGTTGAAGGTGTCGAAGAGAACGGATGGGTTATTGGCGTAACGGGCGGCCACGCTGGCCCAGAAGACCAGGCTGTTCTCGTCGGGCATGGAATATTGTTCGGTGGCCGAACCCGTGGACCCGCTTCCGGACCATTGAAGGTCGATGTCGCAGTAGATGTTGTTGGTATTGCAGTAGGCCACGAGGGAATCTACGAAGCTTTGGTAGGCCGATTGGCTGGTGGAACCCCGGTTGTTGGGAGTGGATTGGGCGTTACCGTCCCACCAGTCCTGGTCCAGGGGAATGCGGACGCAATTGACGTTCCAATATTTCACCGCTTCCTGCAGCTGCGTCATCACCCCGTTGCCGCCGGAGGGACCGTCCCCCGGCTGGGCTTCCCATTCCAAAGAATCCAGGTTCACCCCGGTCAGCCGCACGGTGCATCCCCCGCTAGCAGTCACGATCTGGTTACCCGAAACCTTCAAGAGCGGAGGCGCCGCTTCCAGAGAAGAGATGAAAATAAAAAAAGTGTAAAAGAAAAAACCGAAGGCAGAAAAAACCTTCCCATCCGATAATGTTTTAGTCGGCATGATTGCGGCTCCCCAACAAGCAGATCATAATTTCAGTTATGAACCAGCATATTACTAAAACCTTTTAGTAATAAATGCAATTTTTATGCCCTGCAATGAATTATACGTTTATCGATAACCATCCACATTCGCCAGGCTTGTACCGGTTACAGTCCAATCAAGGTTTCCCGTTAAATTGTCCATTAGTGAAACTTTCTACTATTTTTTTAATTTCCTTACACCCCACACGCAACCGTCTAAGTTCCTTATCTGGGCGTGGACAAACTTGGTGCTTAAATTCTTATACAGCGACGGCGGATCAAGTATTTAACGATGTTAAAAACTCTTTGAAATAATCCCAACCTTGATCCCAAAAACCCAAATTTGATCCGAGGTTGATATGCCCCTTTTCGCCGACATCAATAAACCGGGAGTTCCAATGGAACGCGAGGAGTTTCGAAAATTCCAAACTCGCATAGGGATCATTTCGGCTTGCTAAAATCCATGTTCTAAATGAAGGTTTCATGAATTGGGGGGTCAAAAATCCATTTGCGGTTTTGGGAAATGCGGCCGCTTTAGGATCGGGAAGCGCCACTAGAAAACCGCCCAAGATATTTAAGGCATTCATATTTGAAAATCCCTGGACCACCAATAAACAACCCAAACTATGAGCCACAAACACTTTCGGTTCTGGATTCTCATGCGCTACCCTTGAAACATCGTCAATCCAATCCGAAGCTTGGGGATGTCCCCAATTGGCGTGTTCCACCCAAAGGCCACCTGTTTTTCGAAACCAAAGACTCTGCCAATGATTTGGTTCAGAATTATCAATCCCCGCCAAATAAATGACCTTCAAGAACCTAAGGCTATTCTGATGTCGGAATGACCATCATTCCGTCATCGAGGAAATATTGTTTGATCCCCTTTGAATTACAATCCTTGTTTCGGCACTCAAATGCAACTTTGAACAATTTGGGGGTTAGGCCGGAGGATTTCACGGATTTACGATTTATTTCTTTCATAACATTCCCGCAATTTAAACAAGAAGGCATCGTTATCCCTATCCCTCATCCACCTAATAAAATGGAGTTAACAAAAGGTTTTAATTAAGTTTTAGAAATTTCAAATAAAGCTATTTGGGCGAAGAAATTCGGAAAAAAATAAACAGAACGGTTCCCGTTGAGAAATGCTTTCCGATGAACCTGAATCTTCCTATTTTGGCAATAATCGACAAAATCAAGGATAGAAACTGAATGTAAATTTGGGGTTTCGTACCACATATAGGGAAGCGCTTCGGTAACGGGGGTTCGTCCCGAAAAAAAGGTTTGAAACCGTGATTTAAAGTATGCGAAGTTTGGAAAACCCACGATCACCTTCTTACCGACACGAAGCGCGCTTTCTAAAGCCCGGTCCACATGTTGAATTTGCTGAAAGGTTTGATCCAATACCGCGTAATCAAATGCCCCATTTTCGTAATCGGTCAACCCTCCCTCTATGTCGTCATGAAAAACGTTAAGACCTTTGGCTACGCAGCGATAGATGGCTTGTTCGTCAATCTCTACTCCCTGCCCTTTGACGCCTTTTTCCTTGACGAGCAGGTATAAAAGGTCACCATCACCACAGCCTAAATCCAATACGCCCGACCCCGGCTCGATCCAATTTAAAATAATACGGTGATCCGATTTCATGGCTTTCAAATCAAGACTCATCGGCGACCTCATATCCATGATAAGCCTTTTTCAGGAAATGCTTGATCAGGTGCGTTTCCTCATCGATTTCCAAAAGAAATGCGTCATGACCGTAGGTGGATTCGATCTCGCAATAAGTGGCTTCAACCCCCGCCAGTTTGCAGGCCTTGACGATTTCCTGGGATTGGTAAAGGGGGTAAAGCCAGTCGGACTTGAAACCGATGACCAGCACGTTCAGGTCCCGGCCCCGAAGGGCGTCTTGGAAGGGTTTTCCTTGGGCAGCGTCAAAATTATCCATGGCCTTGGTTATGTACAGGTAGGAGTTGGCGTCAAAGCGCTTCACGAAGTTGTCGCCCCGGTAGCGCAGGTAGCCCTCCACCTCGAAGTCGGCGGTGAATTTTTCCGCGCCCGTATGGGCCTTCTTCTGGCGCCCAAATTTTTCCGCCATGGAGGTGTCGCTCATGTAGGTGATGTGGCCCACCATGCGAGCTACTGAGAGGCCCTTGGCCGGAGGGTCCCCCCCGTAATAGTTCCCTTCCTTCCAATCCGGGTCGGCCATGATGGCTTGGCGGCCCACTTCATCAAAGGCGATTTGCTGAGGTGTATGCTTGATCGCGGTAGCGATGGGAATAGCGCTTTTAAGACGTCCCGGATGACGGGCCATCCAGGAAAGCACTTGCATCCCCCCCATGGAACCTCCGGAGACCGATAGAAGCTGTTGGATTCCTAGGTGTCGCGTCACAAGCCTCATCTGACATTCGATCATGTCGCCGATGGTGATCAAGGGAAAATCGAGTCCGAAAGGGCGCCCCGTATCAGGGTTCAAACTGGACGGACCCGTCGAACCCTTACATCCACCTATCACATTACAGCAAATAACGAAATAATGGTCCGTATCAAATGCTTTTCCCGGTCCGATCAGTTCGTTCCACCAACCCGGATCCTTATCCCCTTCATGCCAGCCGGCCGCATGGGCATCCCCGGAAAAAGCGTGGCAGACCAGGATGGCGTTGGACTTATCGTTGTTGAGATCGCCGTAAGTCTCATAGGCGAGGGTGATGGGCCCCAGCCAATCGCCGCTTTCCAGGGTCAGCCCGTCGAAGGTATAAAACTTGGTTTCGACCAGGCCCAGTTCATGCTTTTCATGATGGTGAGAGTCCGTTTCTTCCCTGTTAGCTTCCTGGTCCGCCGTTCCGGTCACCCTTTTGCCTCCTCGTAAAGCCAGGTGGAAAGATATCTTTCGCCCGTGTCGGGCAATACAACGACGATAGTTTTGCCCTTGTTCTCGGGCCGGTGGGCCACCTTGAGGGCCGCCCAAAGCGCCGCCCCGCAGGAAATACCCGCCAGAATACCCTCGGTTTTGGCCAACTTCCGGGCCGTCGCGCCTGCGTCCTCGTTGGTGACGCGGATCACCTCGTCAAGGATTTTAAGGTTCAGGATAACGGGAACAAAGTTCGCGCCGATGCCCTGGATCTTGTGGGCGGCTGGAGTGCCACCGGAAAGGATGGGGGATGCGTCCGGTTCCACCGCGATGGCCTTAAACGAAGGTTTCAACTTTTTTATGACCTCGGCCACCCCGGTGATGGTCCCGCCCGTTCCCACGCCAGCCACCAGGATATCGACCGCTCCGTCCGTGTCCTGCCAGATCTCCTCGGCGGTCGTACGCCGGTGGATTTCCGGGTTGGCCGAGTTGTTGAACTGCTGGGGAATGAAGCTGTTGGGATTGGCCTTGGCCATTTCCTCGGCCTTATCCACCGCCCCCTTCATTCCCTTCGCCCCCTCCGTGAGGACCAATTCTGCCCCGAAGATGCGCATTAGCTGGCGCCGCTCCAGGCTCATGGTCTCGGGCATGACCAGGGTGAGTTTGTAACCACGGGAGGCGCAGGTGAATGCCAGCGCCACCCCGGTGTTGCCGCTGGTGGGCTCGATGATCTGGGTATCCTGATGGATCAACCCCCGCCTCTCGGCCTCGTCGATCATGGCCACCCCGATGCGGTCTTTCACGCTTCCCAGGGGATTCATGGATTCCAGCTTTGCCAGCACGGTGGCCCCGGCCCCCTCGGTGATCCGGTTCAGGCGCACCAGGGGGGTGCGCCCGATCAGTTTCGTGACATCGGAATAAATTCTCGCCATGGTGATCCCTCAGGCTTTCCCGAGCGCTTGCTCGATATCCGCCAGGATGTCATCGATATGCTCGATCCCAATGGAAAGGCGGATATAGTCCGGGGTGACGCCCGTGGCTAGCTGTTCTTTTTCGGACAACTGCTGGTGGGTGGTGGTGGCCGGGTGGATGGCCAGGGTCTTGGCGTCACCCACGTTGGCAAGGTGGGTAATGAGCTGGATGGAGTTGATGAATTTCTTCCCCGCTTCAGCCCCGCCCTTGATACCGAAACCGAGTATGGCGCCGGCGCCCTTGGGCAGGTACTTTTGGGCCTTGTCCTTGTAGGGACTGTCCTCCAGGCCCGGATAGCTCACCCAGCTAACCTTCGGGTGTTTTTTGAGATATTGGGCCACGGCAAGTGCGTTCTCCGCGTGGCGCGGCAGGCGCAAGTGGAGAGTCTCCAGGCCCTGAAGCAGCTGGAAAGCGTTGAAGGGCGAGAGGGCCGGTCCCAGGTCCCGGAGCAGTATCACCCGCGCCTTGATGATGTAGGCGATGTTGCCCATGGACTTCAACGCTTCCACGAAATTGATGCCGTGGTAGCTCGGGTCCGGGTCCGCGATTAAGGGGAATTTGCCGTTGGTCCAATCGAACTTTCCCGAATCCACAATCAGCCCTCCAAGCGAGGTGCCGTGGCCCCCGATGAACTTGGTGGCCGAATAAACGGTGATGTCCACCCCGTGGTCAAAGGGCCTTAATAGATAAGGCGAAACCGTGTTGTCCAGGATCAGGGGAATACCGTTGGCGTGCGCCAGCTTGGAAAGACCCTCCAGATCGGCCACGTTATTCTTGGGGTTTCCGATGGACTCGGCATAGATAGCCTTGGTCTTCGGAGTGATGGCTTTCTTGAAGGCTTCCAGATTTTCCGAATCGACGAAATGGACCTTGATTCCAAACTTCGCAAAGGTGTAGTGGAAAAGGTTGTAGGTGCCTCCGTAAAGGTTATCCGCGGAAACAATTTCGTCCCCCGCCTGGGCGATGTTCAACAGCGCCAGGGTAACTGCGGACGAACCGCTGGCTACCGCCAGGGCCCCCACTCCCCCATCGATGGCCGTGATTCGCTTTTCGAGCACGTCGGTGGTGGGGTTCATGAGCCTGGTATAAATATTGCCAAATTCCTTCAATCCGAACAAATTGGCCGCGTGGTCCGTGCTCTTGAACTGATAGGAAGCCGTTTGGTAAATAGGGACGGCACAGGCTCCCGTAGTAGGATCGGGCACCTGCCCCCCATGAACAGCCAGCGATTCAACCTTCAACTTCGAGTCGATTTGTGACATGTCTGATTCCTTTCCAATTTTTAATTTGAAAAGGTTCGGGAAAAACCCGAACCCGTTTTTAGCGGGTTGGGATGATGAGGGGACTCATGATCTCTCACCGCTTTAGCGCCCTGTTTTTCCCGCTTTCAAACTTCGAAAAACGGGACCGGCCGGGGCAAGTTGGTACTGATTAAAGCCTCGCCGGAATTGCCAATTTTTCCCTTGGAAATCGTCCTCGAACGCCTGATTTCCGCGGGCTCCCCAAACAAAAAAACCCAAGTCGCTTTTGAAGCGGCTCGGGTTTAGGAGTTTCCCTTAAACTTTCGCCGCTTTAGCTCCCTGTTTACCTTATCTTCAGGAACGCCGGGGCAAGTTGGACCTTAACGCCTCGCGTTTGCAACTGGGTAAAAGTGTAGGTCTAGGCTTAGGGTTTGTCAACGGTGCGAAAACGGTTATTTACACTCGCGAAACGATCCCCCGAAAAACCGCCGGGACTATTTAAAAGAAAAGCCCCGGGATATCCCGGGGCTTTAAGTGTTTCAGCTCATGGGCGGAAGCGAATAAGACCAACGTGGATTTAGCTTTGTCCCTTATCCTGCACCAGGTTCCCGTCCGAATCGTAAGTCTGAACCGTCCCGTCGGTGAGCGTGACCAGGACGCGCGGTGCGGCGCCCGCGGTTCCGGGGACGAATTTCACATCTTGCACGTTATCCGAAAGAAATACCGGCTTGCTGTCGTTGTCGGCCGCGACCTTGTCGTACAGGAAAGCGTCACCCCCCACGATTTTAACCTGCCGGGTTCCATCCTTGCTGTTGAGAACCTTGTCTACCGAAACAGGAGGTAGGGGCTTCGTCGTCATATTGGATGCTGTCGAATCCGAGGAGGCGGAAGGTGAGGTCGCCTCCATGCCCACGCCCGAAGGGGATTCGGAGGGAGCCGAAGCACTTGGTGTTTCCCCAACGCTCGCTGCATTTACATATGAGCCATTGTCGTAAACGTAAACCACGCTCACATTGGCCGGATCCTGCCACCACCACCAGCCGTCGTTCCAATAGCACCAATGATAATAGACCGGATCCCACCACCACCAATTTCCAGCCCAATAACGTGACCAAAAACAAGAACTGCCCATGTACCAACCGTACCAATGGTAACCATAGGGATCATAATAGTGGCAATAGTTCCAACCGTTATAGGTATGCCAATAATAATGATTCGGCACAACCTCTGAGCGATTATAAATGTTAATTTGAGCCGTCACTTGGGGCCGCCCTACGACGGCCATTTGGGAGCGAACCACCGCCCCATTCATGGCGGTGCGGGATATCACTGAGGCGTGGATTGCGGAACCTTGGGGCCCTGAAGCGGGTTGGGGAACAGCCAAACGGGTCCGGTCCGTCGGCATTAATTGGTGTGAATTGGTAAATGCTTTGGTAACACGGTTCACTCCCCTGGATTGGGCCTGGGGTGATACCGCATAAGAATGTCTGCCGGGGTTACCTGCCGGATTGCTATGAAATGCCGCCGATGTATTTTTATTTGCCCCTCCGAAATGATGAACGGTTTGATTTTGCCCTACTTGGGCGGAGGAACTTTGATGATTGAAGGTTTGATTACGGTTTACGTTCCTAGAACTATTGAAACGACGTCCGGAGGAATTTCCCTTGCCCACTCCTTGCTTATTAGCCCGGGATCTCGGTTTAACCACTCCGGAAGATGAACCTGGGTTGACCTTTCCGCCCCCTCCTTGGTTCGATTGAACCCCTCCCGTTCGGTCGGCCCCCCCACCACCCCTGTCCCAGCCTTCCCCACCTCGATCAGCCAAAGCTGAAAAGGCAGGGAAAAATACCAAAACCGCTATAACAACAAATGTTTGTTTCATCATGATTACCACCTCATGGTTTGGGCCGATCAATTTTTCAACCTTTTGTCATTACTCTCATTATATTAGACGTCCCAAAGGGCAGGTTGGTTACGCTATAAAATTGCCGAGCGAAGAAGTAAAAAGCTTCATTTATGCAAAGAATTGCTCAAAATTTCCCTGTTAATTTGAAAACTAATATAAATCCCAATTCAAGCACGGAAAAATACCATTGTTAGTCCCCCAAAATAAGGTCTTCCATTTGTTTTAGTATCTTTTTATTCTTTATAATTCCATTTCATGTAGTAATCTTGTCACACTGAATTACTTATTTACCAGCTCCTTGGGGTTGGCATCCTAATCGCAGTAAACTTTTAGGAGTCCCATGAAAATCCTGCTCGCACCGGACAAATTCAAGGGAATCTGCACGGCCCAAGAAGTCGCCGAAAATCTTAGGAATAATCTTCAAAAACTCCTTCCTCAGGCCCAAATCAGGCTTTTTCCAATTGCCGACGGAGGTGAAGGAACCCTTATTTCGATTATTTATCTTCTTCAGGGCAAGATTCAAACAGTCTTCGTCCATGACCCACTGATGAGGGAAAAAGAAGCCCAATGGGGCTGGGCCCAATTACCAGATAAAGAAACAGCCATCCTTGAAATGTCCCAGGCTTCCGGGCTTCTTAGACTCACACCACAAGAATATAATCCCCTATTGACCACGAGCTACGGAACCGGGGATTTGGTTTCAGAAGCACTTCGTAATAACGCGAAATTCATCAAGATAGCCTTGGGCGGAAGTGCCACAGTGGACGGAGGAATTGGTTTTCTTCAGGCATTGGGAGCCATATTCAAATCCAGGACAACCATCCCCCCCGCGGGTCTTTCGGGCCAACATCTTTTATCCATAACATCCGTTGATCTTGAGCCCGTTCTTCACAAATTGCGGGGTATAGTCCTTTCGGGTTTGGTCGATGTCCAAGTTCCTCTTTTGGGCGACCATGGCGCCGCGAGATTTTTCGGTCCGTCCAAAGGAGCTACCCCTGAAATGATTGAAACCCTGGAAAAAGGATTATTTCATTTCGACAATCTACTTTCCAACGCGGTGGGTCGCGTGCTGAAAAACCATCCAGGAGCCGGAGCGGCGGGAGGCCTCGGAATGTCGATTTTGGCCTTGGGCGGTCAATTGGAAAGGGGGTTTGATTTTGTCGCCCAAACCCTCAAGTTAGAGGAAAACATGGCTGGCTGCGATTTAATCATCACCGGCGAGGGAAAGCTGGATGACACGAGCCGGGAAGGCAAAGCCCCGGTGGCTGTCGCCCGCTTGGCTAAAAAGCTTGGAATCAAATGTTTGGGGATCGTAGGATGCAACCAAGCTTCACCCGCTTGGTTAACGGAAGAGGGCTTCACCAAGGTTTACGCCCTTTATGACGTGCCCTTCAACGCCGAAGATCCTAAAAAGTTCGAATTTTCTAAACGGCTTTCCGATATTTTGGTTCAGATATTTCCAAAAAAATAGATCCGCTTGATGTTTGAAGTTTGATTTCCTTCCTCTTGCCGAGAAAAACCGCATTTTCCCTTTTTAAAACAAACTCCAAACCCACATGCCCGCGCAAAACCCCAGCGCCGCAAAGGTTAGAGATAAAACCAACGATTGCGAGAATTTGAACCATGAATGCCCCAATACTCTTCTCGCAGGATAAAAAATTTGATTCCCCCATCCATCCACGATGCAACGGCAATGGCCGCAGAGATAAGTGACATAATTCCCCAATTTGATTGAAATGGGGAAAAACCGAAAAGATTGACGTCGATAACACTGAGGACAAAAGAAACGATGCATACCTGGCAAAATCTCGGGAAATATACCGGGCCAAAAAACCTTTAAATAAAGAAAGACAACCGACTTCACTAAAAATGCCATGGCAATTTCAGACGGGACCGCCTTCATTAACCAGTCGCGATAGGCGCCAAACAAGTTGAACAGCAAGTAGACTTCCAAGGACCAAAGAAAAACCTTGGAAAAATGCCGTAAGGCACTGGAATAATTCAGTCGTAGATGCCCTTTTGAATCCTCTTTCCAACAATGTGCCCCGGCCAGCCAGTGAATAAATCCAAGGGCGTAATGGGTAATAAAAATAAAAGGCTTCAAGGCAGTAAAAACTTTGGAAGGAGTAGTCATGCAGTCTAAGGATAGACAAAAGTCGCCCGAGGTTAAATCTTTTTTTTAAACCCGGGAATTAACGTATGACAACCACCTTAAGGATCTTGTGTCCGATTATTCCATTGGCTGTATTAAGTTCCACAACCGCGATATAGGTACCGCTGGCCAGATTCGTTTGGCCCACATTCCAGTAGACGATTCCCAAGTTTCCAGGTTGGTTATAAAGAAGCGGCTTCACCAATTCTCCGGCCAAGGTATAAATCTTCACGTCAACCGATGTGACTTGGGCCGCGTCAGTATCGACGACGAATTGGGCCATAGAAGTTTGATTCAGCCGAACCGGATTTGGCAATAAAACCACACCATTAATAGCTTCGGACGAACCCTCGATATGCAACACTTTCGTAATCTCTTGATTCGAATGAGAGCTTTGAACGGTAGATTGTATCTGCAGGTAATAAGTTCCCGGGGTAAGAATGACACCGTCATCTCCCGTACCGTTCCAAGTAAAGCTCTTTCCCGAACCCAAGGTAATAGTCAAGACACTGTTGTTCCCACCGGTTCCCGAGTAATTGGGAACGAGGACACTTGAGGAAATTTGGATTTGGGAGACGTTTAAATCGGAAGCGGTTAGTCCGCTCACTCCCATCATAGCGATAATATCAGCCTCGGAGATATGTTTCACAATTTCACCCGCCGAATTGAAGACCAAGGCCGTCAGGGTGCTACTACTGAGGTTCACGGAAACTGTTTGGCTTACAGAAGTGGTGGCTCCAAAGGGACTCGTGGTAGTGACTTTGATGAAATAGCTACCATTCGAGACTAATTGGCCGTTGTCGTTGGTACCATCCCAGGTTCCGAGGCTCTCGCCATTTGTGGAAATCTGGAGTATTTGCCCTGGGTTCGTTAAACCACTTGCGGAAAGATTCAGGGACGAAATGGGAGAACTGGTTTCAAAGGTCGTATAGGTCTTAACAATTTCCCCGGCGCTGTTATAGATGGACATTTGCACAACATAGCTTCCAATGACACTCACGGCATTACAGGATGTCATCGTGCCGCTTCCAAAGCTGAGTTTAGCGCAATTAAGAACTGGGCTGTTCTGGCCGCCAAGAATTTGAACTATGCTTTGGTAAGTCACTTGCAGATTGGAACCCGCGGGCACCACAGGGAATACCCAAGTCAAGGTATTCGAGGAAGAATTATAAATTCCACCATCGGTTGCCGACCCGAGCAAATATTTCATTGCGATCGTGGCCGGTAGATTGTCCACAATCGTCACGTTCATCGCGGCAGTTGCCCCCGGGTTTTGGTATTGGAGGGTATAAACCAAGGTGTCATTTGCCTTAGCCGTGGTTTTATTTGAACTCTTCACTAGGTTGAGGTAAGGAGTGGCCGTGGGGGTTGCGGTCGGGGTCAACGTGGGTGTCGAAGTCGCCGTGAAGGTCGAAGTCATGGTCGGTGTAAATGTTCGGCTGTTGGTGGGTGTCAGGGTCGAAGTGGACGTCGAGGTATAGGTAAAGGTGCTGGTTGGCGTAAAGGTCCATGTCGATGTGGGTGTATGAGTTGGCGTGAAGGTATAGGTAAAGGTGGATGTGGGAGTGGCCGTTGGAGTGGGCGTAAAGGTGGGTGTGAAGGATGAGGTCGAAGTAAATGTAAATGTTTGGGTAAATGTAAAGGATGGCGAGGGAGTATTCGTTACGGTATAGGTCAACGTGGAAGTGGGTGTCGGGGTGTTTGTTAGCGTATTGGTAACCGTTGGGGTTGGGGTGGGTGTAAAGGTACTGGTCGACGTGTTCGTCGGGGTATAAGACATGGTGAAGGTCGGAGTCGAAGAAGGTGTGGGAGTGGCCGTCTGGGTAAAGGTTAAGGTTTGAGTCGAAGTAAATGTAGCCGTACTCGTCCAAGTAGCTGTCATAGTTTCTGTAGGTGTATTCGTAGGCGTATTGGAGGATGTAAAGGTCGGGGTGGATGTATTGGTAGGCGTAAAGGTTTCGGACGGTGTGTTTGTCGAGGTAAAGGTTAAGGTGGCCGTCATGGTGTTGGTCTGGGTACCCGTGGGCGTATCCGTTTCAGTAAAGGTTGGTGTCGAGGTGGGTGTAGGCGATGAAGTCATCGTTAGCGTATAGGTTTCTGTCGGGGTACTCGAAGCCGTATCCGTTGAGGTGGCTGTCATCGTGTTGGTCTGGGTACCGGTCGGTGTATCCGTTTCAGTGAAGGTCGGCGTTGAAGAAGGCGTGGGTGTTATAGATTCCGTCGGCGTCATGGTTTCCGTCGGAGTGTTTGTGGCCGTTTCCGTCAAGGTGGCCGTCATGGTGTTGGTTTGCGTTCCCGTGGGCGTATCCGTTTCAGTAAAGGTTGGCGTCTGGGTGGGAGTCGGTGAAGAAGTCCCAGTGAAAGTAAAGGTTTCGGTAGGTGTGTTCGTCGCTGTATCTGTCGAGGTGGGCGTCATCGTGTCGGTTTGGGTACCCGTGGGTGTATCCGACTCAGTGTAGGTTGCGGTTGCTGTTGGCGTGGGAGTCGAAGTCTCTGTGGACGTGAATGTAATGGTAAATGTGTCAGTAATCGTATAGGTAAAGGTCGGGGTGCTCGTGGGAGTAGAGGTATATGTGGGCGTATCCGAAACGGTATCGGTCGGAGTTGACGTCGAGGTAAAGGTATTAGTCGAAGTGGGTGTATAAGAGGACGTAGGTGTATTTGTAGAGCTAAAGGTCGGAGTGGAGGTCATGGTTTCGGTCTGGGTATTCGTTGGGGTATCCGAAACGGTGTTCGTTACTGTTGAAGTGGGAGTGAAGGTAGATGTCGAAGTAAACGTAAAGGAAGAAGTGGGGGTATCCGTGATTGTATAAGTAAAGGTCGGGGTGCTCGTGGAAGTAGATGTATAGGTGGGTGTATCCGAAACGGTATTGGTCGGAGTCGACGTCGAGGTAAAGGTATCAGTCGACGTGGGTGTATAAGAGGACGTAGGTGTATTTGTAGAGCTAAAGGTCGGGGTGGAGGTCATGGTTTCGGTCTGGGTATTCGTTGGGGTATCCGAAACGGTGTTCGTTACCGTTGAAGTGGGAGTGAATGTCGAGGTCGAAGTAAACGTAAAGGAAGAAGTGGGGGTATCCGTGATTGTATAAGTAAAGGTCTCTGTATTTGTTGAAGTAGGTGTATTCGTGGGTGTATCCGAAACGGTATCGGTCGGAGTCGACGTCGAGGTAAAGGTATTAGTCGACGTGGGTGTAGAGGAAGACGTAGGTGTATCTGTAGAGGTAAAGGTCGGGGTGGAGGTCATGGTTTCGGTCTGGGTATTCGCCGGGGTATCCGAAACAGTGTTCGTTACTGTTGTAGTGGGAGTGAAGGTAGATGTCGAAGTAAACGTAAAGGAAGAAGTGGGGGTATCCGTGATTGTATAAGTAAAGGTCGGGGTGCTCGTGGAAGTAGATGTATAGGTGGGTGTATCCGAAACGGTATAGGTCAGAGTCGACGTCGAGGTAAAGGTATTTGTCGATGTAGGGGTATAAGTGGAGCTAAAGGTCGGACTGAAAGTCATGGTTTCGGTCTGGGTGTTCGTTGGGGTATCCGAAACGGTGTTCGTTACCGTTGAAGTGGGAGTGAATGTAGAGGTCGAAGTAAACGTAAAGGAAGAAGTGGGTGTATCGGTAAAGGTGTAGGTCAGGGTAGATGTCATGGTGTTGGTAAGGGTATTCGTTGGAGTATCCGACACTGTGTTAGTTGTTGTTGAACTGGGTGTAAATGTCGATGTGGAAGTGGGCGTAAATGAGGAGGTTGGGGTATCTGTGGCTGTATAAGAGGGTGTTGGCGTCAAAGTTATAGTGCTGGTATAGGTATTCGTCACCGTCGGAGTAAGGGTGATGGTATTCGTGAAAGTATCCGATACGGTCGGGGTCAATGTAATCGTATTTGTATAGGTGTTTGTTACCGTGGGTGTAAGCGTGATCGTGTTGGTGTAGGTAGTCGTCACGGTTGGCGTCAGGGTAATGGTATTCGTGTAAGTGGTTGTTACGGTCGGCGTTAAAGTAATCGTGCTGGTATAGGTATTTGTCACCGTCGGAGTAAGGGTGATGGTATTCGTGAAAGTATCCGAAACGGTCGGTGTCAATGTAATCGTATTTGTATAGGTGTTTGTCACCGTCGGTGTAAGGGTGATGGTATTCGTAAAAGTATCCGATACAGTCGGGGTCAATGTAATCGTATTTGTATAAGTGTTCGTCACTGTGGGAGTTAGCGTAATCGTGTTGGTATAGGTGTTTGTCACCGTTGGGGTAAGGGTAATCGTGTTTGTGTAAGTGTTCGTTACTGTAGGAGTGAGAGTAATCGTATTGGTGTAGGTGTTCGTGACTGTGGGCGTGAGGGTGATGGTATTCGTGAAAGTATTCGATACAGTCGGGGTCAATGTAATCGTATTTGTATAAGTGTTCGTCACCGTGGGAGTTAGCGTAATCGTGTTGGTATAGGTGTTTGTCACCGTCGGGGTAAGGGTAATCGTGTTCGTGTAAGTGTTCGTTACTGTAGGAGTGAGAGTAATCGTATTGGTGTAGGTGTTCGTGACTGTGGGCGTGAGGGTGATGGTATTCGTAAAAGTATCCGATACAGTCGGGGTCAATGTAATCGTATTTGTAAAAGTGTTCGTCACCGTGGGAGTTAGGGTAATCGTGTAGGTATAGGTGTTTGTCACCGTTGGGGTAAGGGTAATGGTGTTCGTGTAAGTGTTCGTTACTGTAGGAGTGAGAGTAATCGTATTGGTGTAGGTGTTCGTCACCGTGGGCGTGAGGGTGATGGTATTCGTGTAGGTATTGGTCACCGAAGGCGTAAGCGTAATGGTGTTGGTATAAGTGTTTGTCACCGTCGGGGTAAGGGTAATCGTGTTCGTGTAAGTGTTCGTTACCGTAGGAGTGAGAGTAATCGTATTGGTGTATGTATTTGTGACTGTGGGCGTAAGAGTGATTGTATTCGTGTAGGTATTGGTCACCGTAGGCGTAAGCGTAATGGTGTTGGTATAAGTGTTTGTCACCGTCGGGGTTAAGGTAATCGTGTTCGTGTAAGTGTTCGTTACTGTAGGAGTGAGAGTAATCGTATTGGTGTAGGTGTTCGTGACTGTGGGAGTCAAGGTGATGGTATTCGTGTAGGTATTGGTCACTGTGGGAGTTAGCGTAATCGTGTTGGTATAGGTGTTTGTCACCGTCGGGGTAAGGGTAATCGTGTTCGTGTAAGTGTTCGTTACCGTAGGAGTGAGAGTAATCGTATTGGTGTATGTATTTGTGACTGTGGGCGTAAGAGTGATGGTATTCGTGTAGGTATTGGTCACCGTAGGCGTAAGCGTAATGGTGTTGGTATAAGTGTTTGTCACAGTCGGGGTTAAGGTAATCGTGTTCGTGTAAGTGTTCGTTACCGTAGGAGTGAGCGTAATCGTATTGGTGTATGTGTTCGTGACTGTGGGCGTAAGGGTTATGGTATTCGTGTTGGTATTGGTCACAGTTGGAGTAAGTGTAATGGTGTTGGTATAGGTGTTTGTCACAGTCGGGGTAAGGGTAATCGTGTTCGTGTAAGTGTTCGTTACCGTAGGAGTGAGAGTAATTGTATTGGTGTAGGTATTCGTGACTGTGGGCGTCAGGGTGATGGTATTCGTGTTGGTATTGGTCACCGTAGGCGTAAGTGTAATGGTGTTGGTATAGGTGTTTGTCACAGTCGGGGTAAGGGTAATCGTGTTCGTGTAAGTGTTCGTTACCGTAGGAGTGAGAGTAATCGTATTGGTGTATGTATTTGTGACTGTGGGCGTAAGAGTGATGGTATTCGTGTAGGTATTGGTCACCGTAGGCGTAAGCGTAATGGTGTTGGTATAAGTGTTTGTCACAGTCGGGGTTAAGGTAATCGTGTTCGTGTAAGTGTTCGTTACCGTAGGAGTGAGAGTAATCGTATTGGTGTAGGTGTTCGTCACAGTGGGCGTGAGGGTGATGGTATTCGTGAAGGTATTGGTCACCGTAGGCGTAAGCGTAATGGTGTTGGTATAAGTGTTTGTCACAGTCGGGGTTAAGGTAATCGTGTTCGTGTAAGTGTTCGTTACCGTAGGAGTGAGAGTAATCGTATTGGTGTAGGTGTTCGTCACAGTGGGCGTGAGGGTGATGGTATTCGTGAAGGTATTGGTCACCGTAGGCGTAAGCGTAATGGTGTTGGTATAAGTGTTTGTCACAGTCGGGGTTAAGGTAATCGTGTTCGTGTAAGTGTTCGTTACCGTAGGAGTGAGAGTAATCGTATTGGTGTATGTATTTGTGACTGTGGGCGTCAGGGTGATGGTATTCGTGTTGGTATTGGTCACCGTAGGCGTAAGCGTAATGGTGTTGGTATAAGTGTTTGTCACAGTCGGGGTTAAGGTAATCGTGTTCGTGTAAGTGTTCGTTACCGTAGGAGTGAGAGTAATCGTATTGGTGTAGGTGTTCGTGACTGTGGGCGTCAGGGTGATGGTATTCGTGTAGGTATTGGTCACTGTTGGGGTTAAGGTAATCGTATTGGTGTAGGTATTGGTCACCGTAGGCGTAAGCGTAATGGTGTTGGTTCTTGTATTTGTCACCGTGGGTGTTAGCGTAATGGTGTTGGTATAGGTGTTTGTCACCGTCGGGGTAAGGGTAATCGTGTTCGTGTAAGTGTTCGTTACCGTAGGAGTGAGAGTAATCGTATTGGTGTAAGTATTGGTAACAGTCGGCGTGAGGGTGATGGTATTCGTATAAGTATTGGTCACTGTAGGTGTAAGCGTAATGGTGTTGGTTCTTGTGTTTGTCACCGTTGGTGTTAGCGTAATCGTGTTTGTGTAGGTGTTCGTTACCGTAGGAGTGAGAGTAATCGTATTGGTGTAAGTATTGGTAACAGTCGGCGTGAGGGTGATGGTATTCGTATAAGTATTGGTCACTGTAGGTGTAAGCGTAATGGTGTTGGTTTTTGTGTTTGTCACCGTGGGTGTCAGCGTAATAGTGTTGGTATAGGTGTTCGTTACCGTAGGAGTGAGAGTAATCGTATTGGTGTAAGTATTGGTAACAGTCGGCGTGAGGGTGATGGTATTCGTATAAGTATTGGTCACTGTAGGTGTAAGCGTAATGGTGTTGGTTCTTGTGTTTGTCACCGTTGGTGTTAGCGTAATCGTGTTTGTGTAGGTGTTCGTTACTGTAGGAGTAAGCGTAATGGTGTTGGTATAAGTACTTGTTAGAGTAATGGTGTTCGTAATGGTCGGCGTCAACGTGACCGTATTGGTAATAGACGGAGTTAGGGTAATGGTGTTTGTGATGGTTGGTGAACGGGTTATCGTCGATGTCAAAGTGATCGTCGGAGTCTGAGAAATTGTAAGTGTCTGGGTTGGGGTGGGAGTTGAGGTCGCGGTGGCTGTTCCCGTCTGAGTGGGTGTATAGGTACAAACAACTGTTGGTGTCGAACAAGGCGGAATCCCCGTACTAGGATCCCAGTCCCCGGCAGTATCTGTAATTTCCTGAACTAACGACCCTTGGTACAGAATCGCGAAATAGGGACTGTCGTGCCAATTTGTGTCTAAACACCCATTTGTTCCGCTGCTTCCGTCAAACAGATGCGAGTAATAATTGGCGGGGTTTGAAGCGCAGTTTGTCCCAGTGCCAAGATATAATTGGTCGTTTTGACCAACCCAATATCCTCCATTTGGCGGTATGAAGGCTCCGCCACCCGTGGTCCACGCTGAACTTGTAATGCAATAAGTAACCGCAAAGTTGGCCCAGTGGTTCGTCCCATACGAATCAAGCTGGCTCGGGGTGCAAGCCGGTATCGCGCCGACGCTGACCGTGGCGTTCGAATTCGCATTGCCTACTTGTGAAATTCCTCCTGAGTAATAGACCGTTCCGGTTCCTCCCCCCCATTTGGTGTATGGATCAGCAAAACTTGCAGCAGAACAACCACCCGGCCCATAAGCCCACAAAACGAAACAGATATCAGTGATCGAAACCGCCGAACTCCCATAATTGGTGACTTTTACGTCATAATGAGCCGATTGGGCATTCGTTCCTTGTTGCTGGCATTGCACCTGTAAATTAAGCATAGCCGGTGTACCCGCTCCACTGTATGTTCCGCATTGAAGTGTGTTGGTCGGAGTTGCGGTTAGAAGACTAGTGTTTGTTTGTGTAACAGTAATCGTCGGGGTCAACGTAATTGTAAATGTCAGGAGTGGAGTACGCGTCGGGGTATTGGTCAAAGTAATGGTTGGAGTTATTGTTAAAGTCGGCGTTTGGGTAAATGTGCTTGTTTTGGTCGGTGTAAGGGTATTCGTATTTGTTATGGTCGGGGTAAGTGTAACTGTGTTCGTAAGAGTGAGTGTTATGGTTGGGGTTAATGTCGGTGTAAATGAAGTGGCGGGAGTTTTTGTATTAGTGCCGGTAATGGTGGGAGTTAGAGTTATTGTTCGTGTTAAGGTATTCGTGCCAGTAGGCGTTGGCGTTGAGGTATTACCTCCGGGAATGTTGAAAGAAACATAGCTGGTAGTCATTGAATTAGTCCCGACCGGGCACATATTCATATAGTTTTCACCCATCACCACGACCAAATTATAATTTCCTGGTGTTAACGAAGCCGGAATCTCCACCGTGACAACTTGGGTTACTGGTGTACCCAGGACCGTAGTTTGAGTATTTGAGTCCCATCCTCCTGTAGGGTTTGTATCCGCATAAGTGGTTGTGAATGGCGCTTGCGGCGCATTTTGTATCGTTGTTCCAGGTCTAGGGGTTGTACTGTCGAGTAAAAAATATTGGTTTGCTGTCCCACAAGACTGAATAGTCGTATTTGTGCTGGATTCGGTAGCAAGCGTAAAAAACTCATCTTGGTATGTATTGTTGCTATCCGCCCAAATGATTGTGACATTAACCGAATTTCCAGCCGGAATGCTTGACGAGGAAAGAGTTAGATTCGTTGTTAAACTACCCGCCAAAACAGATTCAGGAAATAATTCAAAGAAACCACAAAGTACAAGCACCATTAATCCGAACCAGTTGTTCAGAATGCGGTGTGATCGATTTTTAGGTGGACCTTTTGTTTGAATCCTCATAATTTTTCCGGCCTAAAATATTTTTCAGATCTTGAAGTAATCGAAAAACCCTCATAGGTTTTTCGTTAAACCTCATATAAATTTTACCAATTTTTTTCTTATTCTGGAGAAAATTTAACTTAAACCCCTTTAAATAACGTTAAAAGAAAGCGCTTTTTAAGGCTCTTTCTCATTATTTGGCAATAACTTGGTCATTTATTCAAAGTTTTTATTAACTTCCCCATCTCAAAAACGACAAAAAGGTTACACATTTTGTGTAAATATTCTGCTTCCAAGCTAAACGGACCTGGACTTTTAATTCGCAACCCATCCGTTACTTATATCCACTATCCCCGATCTAACCTGGATTAAACCGTATGGATATTCTTATTACTCACCCTCTAGTTAATCAATTCGGAAGTATCAACATCTGGTTCCGTTTGGTAACCGTGATATACTTTCGAGCTTTTTGGAGTAGACAACTTAAGTAAACAAGTGAGGAAAGAGTGATGTCCATTTCAGGTCATGCCTCAAACCTTTGGGAACAATTAGCCGAACAATCCATAAAAAATATTGCGCCTTCCATTTCAGACGCGAAAAAAATACTCGAAGCCGCACCTATGGAAACGCTTTCCCTTCTCAAAGCCGCTTACAAGGTACGCCACCACTTTCACGGCAATAAAGTGAAGATCCATGTGTTGCAAAACGCAAAATCAGGGACCTGCTCGGAAGATTGCGGATTTTGTTCCCAATCATCCAAATATGAAACCCCGGCCAATAAATATCCCTTGATGAACGTCGAGGAACTTGTCGAAGGGGCGAGGAAAGCCCGAAATGCCGGTGCCTGGAAATACTGTATGGTGACGGCCACCCGGGGACCGAGTAATCGGGATCTGGACGTCATTTGTGAGGCCGCCCGACGGATCAAGGCCCAGGGAGGGCTAACCCTTTGCGCTTCCTTGGGGCTTTTGACCCCTGAAAAGGCATCCCGTCTCGCGGAAGCCGGCATTGACCGTTTCAACCATAACCTGGAAACTTCCCGCCGTCTCTATTCCAAGATCGTCTCAACCCATACCTACGATGACCGGATTGAGACCGCCCAGTTCGCCAAGCAGGCCGGAATGGAGGTTTGCTCGGGTGGCATCATTGGTTTGGGTGAGGAAATTGACGACATATTGGAACTTTGTTATAACCTGAAGAAGATAGGCGCCGCATCGATACCCGTGAATTTCCTGGATCCCCGGCCGGGTACGCCCTTGGCTGATCACCCGAGGGTGGAACCCTTATTCGCCCTCCAGGTTCTTTGCCTTTTCCGTTTTGTTCACCCCGATGCGGATGTGCGGGCGGCCGGCGGGAGAGAAGCGACATTTCGTTCTCTTCAACCATTCGTGTTATTTCCAGCCAATTCCATCTTCACGAACGGTTACCTTACGACCCCTGGACAAGGTGAATCCGCCGACCACCAGATGATTCGGGATTTGGGAATGGAACCCCTATTGGTGGCTTTTGAATAAATTTTCAACCCTTAGACAACAAAATATCCATTTGCCATTAAAAAGGGTTTAGTTTTTATTGAAATTTGAAAAAGGCTTTACCGAACCACGACCAATTTCAGGTTCTGGTGGCCGATGAGTCCGCCCTGGGCGTTGGTGGCTTCCACCACCGCGAAATATAACCCGCTCGCCACTCCCGACGCGTCCCAGGAAGCGGTATTGGCACCCGCCGTGCCCGTCACCTTGCGCGTCACCAACTCACCCGCCGCGTCATACACCCGGTAGGCCAGCGTCAGGCTCTGGGACGAGTCCGAGGTGAACTGGACGCTATACCCCGTCGTTGGATTCATCAGGTTCGGCCTCGCCGTGATGTTCCCCATCCCCGCGTTCGCCGTATCCGACAGCACCATCACGTGACCCGTCAAGACCGTCTCCCCGCCCTGACCATCCTGCGCCGATACCTCGATGTAATATTGCCCCGACACCACCACCGTCCCATTGTCCCCCGTCCCGTCCCACACGATCACCGTCCCGTTGTTGAGCGTAATCGTCAATTGCGTCGGAATGGCCCCCGTCACCGGTCCGCTCGTCGGGTCAAAATTCGTCGTAGAAAGCTGTAATTGCGTGGTATTCACCGTGCTGGGGTTGCTCGTGTACACGTAGAGGTTCTTGACCACCTCCCCGGCCTCGTTGTAGATCTTCACCGCCACCTTGTACAACGACCGGTTCACGATGATCGGCTGGGTCACGCTCGTGTCCGCCCCCATGTTGCTGATACTGTCCACCTTCACGTAGTACTCCCCGTTCACCACCGGATTGCCCGAGGAATCCATCCCGTTCCAGGTCCCGATGGGTACACCGGAAAAATAAATCGTCGTTGAGCTTCCCGTCCCGCTCACCGCCGTGATCGCACCCGAACTCAGGTTAAAGCCGCTGATCGCCTGCGAATACTGGCTCACCGGCAGGGACATAATCAGTTCCCCAGCCGAGTTATAGAGCCCGATCTTCACCGTGTACTGGCCCGTGGTCAGCACGTTCACGCAGGCTGTGGCGGATCCTCCCGCGAAACTGGCCGTCGCGCAATTCGGGATCGTGACGCCTCCCGCGATCAGGTTGTTCACCGTCGCCTGGTAGGTCATCGCGTATACCCCCGGGGACAGGGGCGAGGGCATCGGCCAGCTCATCACCGAGGTCGCGGCGTTGTAGGACGGGGTGATTCCCGACGGCTCGCTCCCGAAGGATGAGAAGGTCAGGTTGGCCGGAAGCGGGTCCGTCACCACCATGTTCATCACGCCGCCGCTTGAAACATTCAGGGTCAGAGTATAGATCAACGCCTGTCCCGCGCTCGCCACGGAAGTGGACACCTGCTTATTGAGCGACACTGATAGGGGGGGGGTGAAGGTAAAGGTGGCGGTGCTGGTCAGGGTGAAGGTGGCGGTTGGGGTCACGGTGGGGGTGAAAGTCAGGGTGCTGGTCAGGGTCGAAGTCGGGGTCGCGGTATAGGTGCGGGTGGAGGTCGCGGTTGGCGTATCCGTCGGGGTGGCGGTGTCGGTGGCGGTGAAAGTCGAGGTGGGCGTATTCGTGGCGGTAAAGGTATTGGTCGCGGTCCAGGTATCGGACGCAGTCGGGGTATAGGTTTCGGTGTAGGTAAAAGGAGGCGTTGCCGTAAAAGTCGGGCTGTTGGTGGGGGTAAGGGTATCGGTCGAAGTTGGGGTGTAGGTGGAAGTAAAGGTATTAGTCGAGGTCAGGGTATTGGTGGGGGTCACCGTCTCGGTGGGCGTGTTGGTTTCCGTATCCGTATTGGTCTGGGTCGGGGTGGATGTCTCGGTCAGGGTATTGGTCACCGTGGGAGAGAAGGGAAAGGTATTGGTCCAGGTGGACGTGACCGTCGGTGTCTGGGTTTCGGTGACCGTCGGGGTGTTCGTCGTCGTCAGGGTGGATGTGGATGTGAAGGTACTGGATGGCGTGAAGGTATTGGTTGGGGTGTTTAACGACGTCACGGTATAAGTCGCCGTATCGGTATTGGTGGGAGTCACGGTAGCGGTATTGGTACGGGTCATGGTACTCGTCGGGGTGGAGGTAGCGGTCACCGTGGGGCTATTGGTGATGGTGAAGGTCAGGAGGGGGGTGATAGTCCAGGTCGGCGTGATGGTGATGGTTGGGGTCACGGTCGGACTATTGGTTTGGGTGGGAGTGGCCGTGTTGGTCGGGCTATAGGTCGGCGTGGCCGTGTAGGTTTGGGTGGGGGTCACCGTGGGGGTCGGGGTATTGGAAGGCGTATTGGTCGGTGTCACGGTAGCGGTATTGGTGCGGGTCATGGTGGCCGTCGGAGTGGTGGTTGGCGTAAAGGTACTGGTGGGAGTGACCGTGTTGGTATTCGTGGGGGTCACCGTGGGGGTGGGGGTGCTGGTGGAGGTATTGGTCGGGGTGACCGTATAGGTATTGGTGCGGGTCACGGTATAGGTCACCGTATTCGTGGCCGTCACCGTCGGCGTCAGGGTGATCGTGAAGGTGATGATGGGAGTGATGGTGATCGTCGGCGTTATCGTGATAGTCGGAGTGACTGTGGGCGTATTGGTGTGGGTGGGCGTCATGGTACTGGTCGGGGTGTAGGTATTCGTCGGTGTGACGGTGGGGGTCACCGTGTAGGTATTGGTGCGGGTGAGGGTCGCCGTGGGGGTGTTGGTCGGCGTCACGGTATAGGTATTGGTAGGAGTCACCGTGGGCGTAAAGGTATTGGACACCGTATAGGTATTAGTCGGAGTCACCGTGTTGGTTTTCGTGGGGGTCACCGTGGACGTGTAGGTATTGGTCGGCGTGACAGTATTCGTTTGGGTGGGGGTGACGGTCGGGGTATTGGTACGAGTCACCGTCAAGGTGTTCGTGGGGGTGACTGTCGGTGTCACCGTATTCGTGTTGGTGGGAGTGAATGTGTTGGTTTTCGTCGGTGTCACCGTGGGGGTGTAGGTAGGAGTGACGGTATTGGTGTTGGTGGGCGTTACGCTTTGTGTAAAGGTATTGGTCGGTGTTACCGTATTCGTTTTCGTTGGTGTCACCGTAGGGGTATAGGTGGGCGTTACTGTATTCGTATTAGTGGGAGTTACGGTATTGGTGCGGGTCGGTGTTATGGTTGGCGTATAGGTGGGCGTATAGGTTTGCGTCAATGTTGGAGTTCTAGTGGGGGTATAGGTAGGAGTAATGGTATTCGTATTACTGGGAGTGGGTGTAGCCGTCTTAGTGGGTGTGATTGTAGGCGTCGAAGTAACGGTTGGCGTATTGGTCTGAGTTACGGTGGGGGTGAAGGTATTGGTACTGCAAAACAACACCGCCGTCACGGCGTTAGAAGTCACCGCCGCATCTCCGGTGGCGGAAATAACCGATTGATTGATGTAAGTTACTGAACTTTGCGCACCGCAAGCGACCGTACCCCACCAGGTAATGGCGCCCCCCAAATTATAAACAGGTCCGGGGATGGTCCAGTTAAGAGTACCAGAACCCGCCGCAGGGCAAGCCACGCCCGCCACACCCGCGTTGGCCGTATTGCATCCGACATAAGTCATGTTGGCAGGTACCACATCGGTAAGGACGGTGTTTGAGACCGAATCATCAGTGAAAAGCATCAAATTTCCGAAATTATTCTGCCCAGCCGTGGAATCCAATTGCCATCCTTGATACCAAAGACTTCCCCCCGCACAAGGAGGGCCAGTGACCCCAGTACAAGTGGTGCTCTGAATGATGGTTTTGGTACCCTTTTCATAAAGATCCAAGGTCACGTTGTAGTTTGTTCCAGAAACCCACTGTACGGTGGCGACCATGGTGTACCATTGGCCGGCAATGGGCGCGGTACCCGTAATCGATTTACAAATATAAGACGGTGTCCCGCTTCCCGTTCCGTATTGCATGTAGATATAGCCCGGGTTGGGGTCCAGGGACAATCCCGCCATCAGGGAATAAGTTACCCCGCTACTCGTATTGTAGGCGACCACCATGGTAGCGTCCCCCCCCGCGCTCGTGCCAGTGCATCCCGCGCAGGCAGCCGGTTCTTCCAAGTCCCCTTGAACAGTGAAGGCTGTTCCATCGCACATGCTGACCCCCCCGCTATTCCTGATAAGCAGGGGAAAATCCGTCCCGTTCGTGGAATAACACGCAATAGGCATATTGCCTGAGAGATAGTTATTTCCATCCGGCCCTTGAACTACCGTAATGCCGGATCCAGAAGGATCCGCAGAGCAAACGCACCCGTTGACACCACAAGCCGTATACTTATAGGCAACCCCTCCCATATCCAGAATGTTGCCGTTCGAAGTACCCGCCGTATTATTGTCATAAGAATCGTACCATTGAAGGCTTTCCCCGTTAATGTTGTAGCTTAAGGTGTAGGTTTCCGTCTGTCCCGGTGCCAGGACGGCGGCCGATTGGGTTTTTACTAAATTGAACCCGCCACCGTTCACCGTGGCAGTAACCGTGTTCGTGCTGGAAGATGTCCCCCCGCCAGGGTTGATGGTCGCCTGGTTGGGAATCACCGTGTTGTTGGCCGTACCAGCATTTACCTTCACCAGCATCCATACCTGACCCGTTTGGTTTCCCGCATTGGCGGGGATCGTCCATACCACAGGCCCCCCTGTGGAGGTCACGTATCCAGGAGGGCCTTCCGATACCAACGTTGTATTCGCGGGGATCGGGTCGCTAATGGTACTCGCTGATGTTGTATGGCTGAAATCGTAATTGATGGAGAAGAGAATGTAGTCGCCGTCCGCAGCGCTGGCCCCATTGGCAATATCACCATTCACCGTCTTTACGCCAGAGCCGGTTGAACTCGTGGCCTCGGGAACAGTTAGGCAGTTAGTTTCTGTCACACTGGCTGCATTACCGCAAAAATAGTTATTAGGACTCACTAATGCCGTAAAACAGTAGGTAACCCCATAAGTGTCAGCCGGCAATTGATAATAGTAGGTTCTGGTAACGTTCACACAAGTTGTCTGGTTTCCATCTGCAGGATATGTATATCCAGCCTGGTTAAAACCTAAAGCCTGATCCACACAATTGTTATTAATGCCGTTGACATCAGCCAAAAAACATTGCCCTGCTGTTCCCACTTGGCAACTTTCCAGACCCGCCACTCCGTTGTCGTTGACGGCCAACAATACTACCGTCGAGTTGTATTGATTGGTGGAACAATAATTAAGATTGATCGTCACCGTCTCTCCGGGTACCGGATTTGGAGGACTGATGGTCAAAGAAGCTGGGGTAAAAGTTTGGCCAAAAGCGACACCTACAAAAAACCTCAAAAACAAGCTCAAACCAACACTGGTCTGAATAACGGACGATAGGATGTTTTTGATGCTTTCTAATTTCATAGATTTCTCAAACCTTAATCTTATAAATAACCGGCGGTTATTAAACTGGCCTGGAAGCGCTTTATCAATTACATTTTCCATACCTTTTTTTCGATAAGTAATAACGGAAATCATAACAAAACTATCGGAGTTTCACGGAAAAGCAACTAGTGATATTTGTTGAAATCTTGTTTAATTGCATGATTTGTTTAAAAGTCATCAAAAACTATTAAATGTTGTCAGTTTTAAGCCAAAAGATCTAGAGCTCCTACGAAACTGAGTAACAAAAGGGAAGCCGAGTAACAGTACCGGTCAACCCGTGTAACAAGGACTGGAAACCAGGTAACGGTATCAGCAAACCCAAGTAACAGACCGGGGGAAGGCAAGTAACGGCTCGACGAACCCAGGTAACAGGCCAGTAAGCTAGGTAACGGCACCCATGAACCTGAGTAACAAGGCCTGGAAGCTGAGTAACTACGCCCGTGAACCTGAGTAACAACCTGATAAACAACGTATGCCAACCTAGTGAATTAAAGCGATTTTTCAGTGAACAGTATCCTGAAACCAGTGATAAAGGGCTAAAAGCCGGTGACAAGAGGCTGAAAGCCTGTGACAAGGGATTATAAACCAGTGACAAAAGACCGGAAAGCCTGTGACAAATGCCGTTAAACGCGGTAGAAATTCTTAGAGTCCCGGATAGGGTTTGAGGGTTATCGGATAACAGCTATCTTGCCGGTGTAATTCTGTCGGATTTTTGTATCATCCACCTGAAGAATATAAATATACAGGCCGCTGGCCACGGGTGTGTGAGCTTGGTTCTCGACCTGCCACAACAAGTCGTTCACCCCTGTCGTCCCCTCAACCGTGGTTTGATAGACCATCTCCCCGACAAGGTTATAAACGCTTAGGCGAACCTGGCCCGGATGTCCCAAGGTCACACGTAAATCGACCGGTTCACCATTCTTGGAAATATTCGGCGCAGCCACGACTGACTGGGTCAAAAGTTCCGGGTTGACTGTGGGCATCGGGGTGGTTGTGGTAGTCAACGAAGGTGTGGGTGTGAACGAAAGTGCATCTTTCGAACGCAAAATAGCTTTGGCCGCTTTAGAGATGAGTGAGCTAGTACCACATCCTCCAATACATGACCCGGGCGAGTAAACAAGTACATCATAGGATTGAGTTAGGTAAATATTATTATTAGGATCAACTCCAAGTCCGTAAACTACCCCCCCCGTGGTCCAAGAAATGGTCGCGTTCGATAAATAGTTGCCATTGCAATCAAAAACCAATACCCGATCGTTGGTTGAATCATCGACATATAACTGGCCATTAGAGTCAACCGCCAAATCATTAATGGCTCTTCTGCAAAAGTTGTGGGTAGTTTAGAGGCATTTTAGAAGTCTTCCAAGGTGCAAGTTAGCACCTTCAGTCGCAGATATTCCTGGTCCCGCAGACCGTAAGCCCGCCGCTGAATGACACGAATTTTGTTATTCAGCCCTTCCACGAACCCCAGGGATACCTTGTTCTCTGGTTTGCAGTGCGCCACGATTCCTTCCCAATGCCTTTCCACTGTCCGAGCAAACTTCTCATACGATCCCAATTCTTGCCCTTTCAAAGATGACTTCCAGTTGTCTAAAAATTTTTGAGCACACGCCGGATACTGATAATCCCAAAGCTGCCCAAACGATTCCTTCAGGACATAGGCTGTGTTCAAGCGTTTGTTGGCCATTAGCAACGCCTTCAACCTTTTTCGACCCTTTAGGTCTAGGTTCTGCTGGTGGGACAGCAGGATGTATCGGTTTCCCTTGATGTACTCCCGTTCTTCTTCTGGAAGGTTCTTGTATTCGGAACGCCGCACCTCATCCATGGCCTCTCCCAACTTTCGCATCACATGGAACTTGTCGTAGAGAATGGCCGCCTGAGGTGCATTCTTGACGGTGGAATTTTCAAATGCTTCCCACATGTCCATTACGGCCAGCCGAACCTTTTCAGCCTTTTTTTGCCCCAATTCCTCCCAAAACAGGTCCAGGCTTTCTTCCGTGCGGTCTTTTCCGCCAAACCAAATCGGTCGCTTACGCTCAAGATCGCTCACTACGATCCGATAGTTATGCCCCTTCCGAATCGAGATTTCATCTATTCCTATCACTCTGGGTGCCGGATTGCCCACCCGTCTCAATTTCTCCCGCATGTAGTCCATTTCCATGGTCTTGGCGGTTCGCCAATCCAAATGAAGCTCGTTGGCCACTTCCCGGATCGTAGTGTTCTGACACCTTTTCCCGACATAGTAGGCAAACCGTTTCGTGTAAAAAGAGTTGTTCCCGATCCAGGAAAGGCTTTCTGCCTTCACGGCTCCGCAGTCCTTACAATCAACCCTGCGGACTTCCACTTCCAGATAGACCCGCAGATCCCCGCAGGGCTTGTCTCGGACCAGTCTTGTTTTTCGGTCGTAGAATGTGCGAGAAACTTTTCCACAGGCTCCACAAACTGTTTTTTTCCCCTGCGTTGGAGCCGAATGATCCGTGCGTACGGATCACCAAACAACCCCTTGAGCATGATTCGGGGAATGAAACCGGGGAACCGATAGGCGTCATACAGACATTTGAAATTTTTCATGCCCAAAGCATGACAAGTTTTTTGAGACCTTCAAGACTATAAAAACATTATGCCAATTGGTGTTTTGGTCTTTTAACCCGGATTTTTACCCACAAGTTTTGTAGAAGACCCTCATTAATAACACCTCCAGTTTGCACGTTGGATGTTGAATTTGAAACAATGGTGCTCCATGTGCCACTCCCCTGGTTATATTTTTGGACGCGGTCAAGATATTGATCTGCCACGTAAAAATCTCCCGATCCGTCGATGGCCAACCCCGTCGCATTAAAAAAGCTGTTCACTCCCCCTCCTGAAACAATAGTACTCCATGTCGATGAAGAAGGATTAAATCCTAGAATCGATCCACCTGAGACCACGCAAACCGTCGTTCCGGCGGAACTAAACGTAACCGCAATTCCCCAGGCATTAGAGGATCCTGAAGGGAGCGAATAGGAGGTAACTTGAAGATTGGAAGTGTTGAACTCCAGAATTTCATTATTCATTGTTTCCCACAAATGTCCCGAACCATCCAACGCAAGGCGGGCACTGGAGCTATCGGTTGACCACGTTCCAATTCCGATAAAGTTATAGTATGGGTCATATTTGAAAATGTATTGCCCATAATTATCGGAAGTATAAATATATCCTTGTGAATCCACGACAGTGTCCAACGCTGTAGAAAGGTTCCCAGGACCTGTCCCAATACTAGTTGCTAGGTCCTGTCCAAATTCTGCCAGTGGTTGAAATTCAGCGCAAACCGTACCTGTTGGCGTGAGGGTCGCCGTGGGAAGAACCGGTTGTGTTGCGGTAGGGACTTGAGTCAAAGGCACGAACGGTGTGGTTGAAGCCTGACAAACGGTGCAAGGGGCATAAATCTGAACTTGACCGTTGGTTAAAGGAACATACAAGTTATTTTGGGTGTCCATACCCAAACCTGAAACAATGGGCATTTGGAATAAACCGGTTGGGATTATCGAAGTGAAATTATGTCCGGATGAATTATAAATACCTATCGAATTATCGAAAGCATCATCCACATACACATTCCCGCAAGCATCCACGACTATGTCAGCAAGCCGCGGAGCTAGGCCCCCGACCGGATAACTGAATTGGCCGGAGTAGAGGAACTTTTCCCATCTTTTATTGGCGGAATCGCCCACGTAAATATTACCCGCACTGTCTACCGCCAAGCCTTGTGGATTGCTAAAGTCTCCCGGGTTGGAAGTGCCATAGCCTTGAATGATCACACTAGGAGCATAACCCGTGGACGCCGTGAGTTTAACCACCCGGTTGTTGCCCGAATCCGAAACGTAAACATTACCCGAAGGGTCCGTGGCAATGCCCCAAGGCTTATTGAATTGTCCCAAAGCACCGATAGCGGGACCCCAAACCGGCCCCGGCACGCCATTAGAAAAGTATTCCTGAACTTCGTTTGCAGCTTCATTAGCCACGAAAATGTTGCCATTATTGTCCACCGCCAAGTGCAAGGAACCCGTCGAAGTCATATTCACCGTCCAACCAGCCGTTGCTATTGATCCAAGGGGGTATTTCCACCGGGTCAATTGAGTCCCACCCGGGATTGAAGCAGCGATATAAACATAATTGAGAGTAGGATCGACCGCCACATCCAAGGGCGCGATACCCGACCCAGGCATAGTAAAGGTATTGATTAATTGATATCCCGTGCAAGGGGTTGAAGTTAATGTCCCAGTCGAGGTTACTGTAAGAGTGAATGAATTTGTGGCAGTGGATGTTACCGTCGCTGTTACTGTTATGGATGGGGTATCGGTAACTGTGTAAGTTATCGTATTGGTTGGCGTAAGGGTAACATTTGGAGTTAACGTCACGGTAGGCGTGTTAGTGACCGAGTGGGTGGTGGTTGGGGTGACCGTGAACGTGCGGGTTCTCGTGAGGGTAGGAGTATAGGTAACGGTTCTGGTGGCCGTCTCGGTAGGTGTCTCAGTCGTTGTCCGAGTATCCGTGACGGTGGGTGTATTCGAGACGCAGGCGGGAACCGGGCGGCAGGCGGGTGCTATCCCACCGGATGCAGAGACAAGGTTTCCCTGATAATAAACCGCATAATGCAGGTCGTTGGTATAAATGCTCCCTCCCCCTACCCCGCAGGGGCTGTACCAATCAGCCGTACCTGGAACGAAATTAACGTAATCCGGCCCGACATGGATGGCCGTCTGGATATCCGACCAGGTTGCTCCGGCAGGCAGTACCGCCGCATCGGTATTGGATACCGTGATTTCCCAGTTGGCTTGGTGAGTGGCATCGGGCCCGCAAGGCGGGAAGAAGTTAATCGTTGAAATCGCCACACCCGACACTGCTATGCCGGTGGTGCCGTAATTCCCTCCCCAATTGACGGCCCCGATGACCGTATTGGCTGGATTGCCGGTGATGTTCGTGTCATCCACCCAGAACTTGATGGTGATCTGATTCAGGTTGATGCCTGTGGAGCCTGTATTAATAACCTCGAAAGACTGGTTAGCTTGGTTTGTTCCACAAGTGGTTTTTTCCTCCAATTGCAAGCCCGCCAAGCTGATCCCGCAGCGTGGGGTCGTCGTCGCGGTTGAGGTCGGGGTTTTGGTTTGCGTTCTTGTAGGAGTAATAGTGGACGTTAATGTATGGGTCGGGGTGTAGGTTTGG
>CAVYSE010000015.1:0-53239 GCA_963771075.1 candidate division FCPU426 bacterium
GAATAAAAAACGAGAGCCAATAGGGTGGGCAATATCTAAAGATTTAAGAAGGTTCATGGAGGTGAATGGGATGGCTGAAATAAATCAGAAAGAAATATATGTAAGGGACATGAGCGGTGATTCGATAAATTTATTTTTTAAATACCATATTTATAAATGCCAGAAAAGATTTTTTAGGTCAGCTAACGGTAATTTATATTTTGCCCCTTACTTCACGGGGAAGGCGCACCATTATTTTGAAGAACAATCAATCAAAGGGAAAAAAGGCATAACTTGGGTTGCGGCCGTAAAACATGTCGAGGTAATTAAAAAGAAAAACATCCTCAAGTTTTTAAAAATAAACAAATGGGAGAATTTTAAAGAAGCGGCCAGAGAATTTAAGAAACAAACACGTCACAGCGAAAATGAATTGATCGTAATGCTTTTAGGCGAACCCTTCCAGGTGTTTTTGAAACCCGTCGAAAAATCTAAATTGAATCAATTTGGGCCAATGGGTTCCAAGTCCTTTACTTTTGAAGAGTTATTTACAGCGGCAGGAAAATAAATCCCGAGGTTCCGAATCATGCAATGGATTGCACCGACCGAAAAAGACACTGCTAACGAGACCCTTGAGAAAAAGCTTTGGGCTGCCGCCGACCAACTTCGAGCAAATTCAGGACTTACGTCTCAGGAATACTCTACCCCGGTTTTGGGGATCATTTTCCTAAGATTCGCGGAAGTACGGTTTCTAAAACGCAAAGCGGAATTGGAAAAGACCAAGGCTTCTTCTCGACGCGGCAATCAAGTGGACGACCCCAAAGCTTATCAGGCTGAAGGGGTGATTTTCTTAAGCCCTAAAGCCCGGTTCGATTACCTGCTCAATTTGCCCGAGGGTGCAAACGTTGGCGGCAAAGTTAATGAGGCAATGTCCGCCATCGAGAAAGACAATCCTCAACTGGCCGGGGTATTGCCAAAAACCTATCAAAGATTCACTGGGCCGCTTCTCAAGGAATTACTGAAAAAAATCTCTGAAATTCCAGCTTCGCTCGAATACGACGCTTTTGGTCGTATCTATGAATACTTCTTGGGCGAATTTGCCAGTAACGAAGGTTCCATGGGCGGGGAATTTTACACTCCTTCAAGCATCGTCCGGCTTTTAGTGGAAGTAATCGAACCTTTTCATGGCCAAATTCTTGATCCGGCCTGTGGTTCTGGGGGTATGTTTGTTCAAAGCGCTCGGTTTGTTCAAGAACACCGCAAGAACCCTGCTTCAGAACTTTCCATTTTCGGCCAAGAAAAAGTGGGAGCTACCGTTTCCTTAAGCCGTATGAACCTTGCCATGCACGGTTTGGAAGGTGACATTCGGGAAGCTATTAGTTATTACGACGACCCTCATAAGCTCACCGGCAAGTTTGATTTCGTCCTCGCCAATCCACCTTTCAACGTGGACGCAGTGGATAAGGACCGTCTGGCCGATAGCGTGGGAAAGGGTCGCCGTTATCCTTTTGGGTTGCCCAAAGCAGATAATGCTAATTACCTTTGGATACAACTTTTTTATTCTGCGCTTAATGAAAAAGGGCGCGCTGGTTTTGTTATGGCTGGTGGTGCTCCAGATGCTCGTTCGTCCGAAGCTGAATTACGCCGTCAATTATTGGAAACCAAAGTAAAAGGGGTCAGTCATCAATTATTAATATTTACAAGTTGGAGGCAATCGGTTAGCTTGTCGGGGCTATGAGAAAACCTAGACTTCTTTATCTCGGCGGCTTGTACCACGTGATTGCCAGGGGAAATCAACGTCAAAAAACATTTTTGGTCAAGGTTGATTTTGTTAAATATCTGGAACTATTAGGCGAGCATTTGGAAACGCGTGAAATAAGGCTTTATGCCTATTGCCTGATGCCCAACCATGTTCATCTGTTGGTAGAACAAGCCGGTGATTATCCCTTGTCCCGGTATATGCATCGGCTCCAAACGGCTTATACCCAATTCTTCAACCGGACCCATAAGAAAGTAGGCCATCTTTTTCAGGGTCGGTACAAGGCCATATTGGTGGACAAGGATTCATATCTGTTGGAATTGGTTCGATACATTGGGTTGAATCCGTTCAGGGCGAAATTGGAGGAAAAGCCGGGAATATATCCCTGGACCAGCCACCAACAATATTTGGGCCGAGAGAATAAGCCATTGGCGAAAGTGGAAGTTGAACCAGTTTTGGCTCTTTTCAGCAAAAGGAAGAAAGAAGCCCAAAAGGCCTATTTGAGGTTCGTAAAGGAAGGCATGGGGGAAGGCCATCGGGAGGATTTGTATGATGTCCGGCAGGGACATATTTTAGGGGACCAGGAATTCGAACAAAAAGCGCATCAAAAGGCCCAACGTCCGCTGTCAGGTGCGAGTTTGAAGGTGAAGAAAACATTACCTGAAATATGGAAAGTACTTTTGAAACGGGAAGGGCATAGTGAAGATCCGACAGGCCATCGCCGAAGCCGTTTAATGGAAGAAGCGGCCTATCTAGCGTTTGAGGGGTGTGGGATAAGCCAAAGAGAGATAGGGGTATATTTTGGGAAAAATCAAAGCGCAGTCAGCCAGGCCATTAGGCGTTTGGAGATGAAGTGGAAAGAACAGCCCGGGGAAAAGGAGAAGTGGTTTCGATGGGCGCGACACTTAGAATATTAATAAATGATGACTGACCCCTTTCTGACACACGGCCATCCATACTTGCGGCCTCATAACATTTCCCCTGACGCGGGCTCCCGCTTTAAACCATCGGGCACCCGCAATAATGCATGAATTAAAGTTGCACACTATCCTTTTTGCGACAGGCATGTGCAGCGAAAAAAGGGGCCAGGCCTACAAATTACACGATAGATAATCCATTCCCTGGGGTTAGCGCTGAAAAAAGGCCTGACTACCTGCTCCGCGCTCTGCGGCGGGAAGCGAAAGGTCACTATTTTCCGCTTTTTGGATTATTGGGTGTGCAACCGTGGCCCAGTTGCGCCTTACTTTAAATTATTTGGTTATCTTGCTTTTCTTGGTTTGTGGCAAAGTTCTTCCCGTCTAAATCGGGACCACGTGAAAAGACCGTGAGTTATTTATCCAAACGTCTGTCGAAGGGAAATGGGAAGTGGTTAACCACTTGAATTTGGCCAAAATCGGGGTGAGCTGGGTTTAAAATGAAATTTTGACCGTAAATGTTGACGGCGGATGGAACGGTTAAGATTGGGGTTTCGAGGGAATCCACCCACTCCCGGCCGATCTTTTTCAGGCTATCGGGCCCCGGGTAATCCCGCCAATGAGGCGGGAGGCCGTCGATCCCGACTTTTTGTTTTTTGAGGCTGTCAGGTACGTCGATTTCCACCAAAAAGTAATCTTTCGGAATGTTGTTTTTCTCAAAATGAACCAAGGCCTCAAGGATGGAAAGGGAATTGCTTTCGGAAGTATAAACGACGGCGACTCCGACGGGGTTCCAGCGTCCCCCGGCGTTTTTCGCCCCCGTCCCGCTCAGGTCGTGAATCCGCGCTTTTTTACAGCTTCTCCAAACCCGCAATTGCTATTTCCTTTTATGAGATGACGCCTTCCTCAATCCGTTGAAGAACTTCTTGGGCTTGGGAGGCGCCCAAGTCGGTGTCCATGGCAGAAAAGGGCGTTTTTCCCCCGATGGCGGCCAAGGGAACCTGAAGCCATTTACTGGCCTTTTCAGCCGAGCCAAAAACGGTCCTGGCTTTTTGCGCGATACGGACAATTCGCATGAGCCTGTCCGACTCATCCGCCCTGAGTTTACGCCTGCCAGCGAGGCGGCGAACGGCGGTCCGGGGGGATAGGGCTATTTTTTCGATCAGGATTTTCGGGGTGACGCCAAGCCGGTGGCTGACAGATTCCACCACTTGAAAGGTAAATCCGCTTTGAACGATATCTTCAAGTTGGTAGATGTCGCGGACATCCTTCTTGAGGGTTTTTTTACCGCCTAAAAATTCCAGGGTGGGTTGAAGTTCCATCGTAAGCCTCCGGAAGTACGTGCCATATGGCTATAATAATAGACCAAATGGCACATGAGCGCAAGGCGGGCGGTTAATAAAAAAAGTGTCTGGCCAATAGTATCCAATTTGCGGATTATTTGGAGTGCAACCGTGGGCCGGTTGCACCTTACTTTAAATTATTTGGCTATCTTGCTTTTCTTGGTTTGTGGCAAAGCCGTAATAAAATTCCTTATCACAAACGGGTTGGCTTAAAAGCGCGCCTTATTTCGCGAGTTCCCCGAAATCCGTCAGCGGTTGGGGTCAGGAAGACATTCGAGATCTCAAAGATATTTCGCGAGCTCGGCCTGGATTTGGGCTTCGATATCCTCGGGCTTTTGCTTTGAGACGAACCGCTTCAGCGGGTGTCCATTGCGGTCGATGAGGAACTTGGTGAAGTTCCAGCCGATGTCCGTCTTGCCGTCCGGGTCGGGCTCCGCCTTTTTCAGGAATTGGTACAAGGGATGGGCATTGTCCCCGTTGACCTCGATTTTCGCGAAGAGGGGAAAGGTGACATTGTATTTGGTACTGCAGAAGGTCTTGATCTCGCTTGCCGTGCCAGGTTCCTGGCTGCGGAACTGGTTGCAGGGAAAGCCCAAAATCACTAAACCCTGGCCCTTGTATTTCTCGTAGAGTTTTTCCAACCCAGCGTACTGGGGCGTGAACCCGCACTTGCTGGCGACGTTGACGATCAAGAGGACCTTACCCTTATAGGAAGAAAGGGTAGCGGGCTGGTTATCGATCGTCAGGGCCTTGAATCCGTAAACGGTGGTTGGATCGTCAGCCCAACTGTAAGAAGCGGCCAAACACAGCAGTAGGCCAAACAGAATTTTCTTCATTTTTCTCCCCTTGTTGATTATTTGAGTTATTACGCCATAAATGCCGGGAGAAATGCCATGCCCGAAACGAAAAAATAATTCACAGCCAACACGAAGCCACGAAGACACAAAGAAAACCAAAGGATTTTGAGCAACAACAAAATCTTGGGTTCGTTATTTGTTTGGGTTTAAAAAAACTTAGCTGTTCTTAGTGGCTTTCTGGCTTTGTCCCCATTTGCTCCCTTGGTGCAAATGAATGCGGGACTATACCGACCTCATTAAAAGCTTTCATAGAAGGTCGGCATGTGTTGGAAGTGGGTGTTCGTTGTCTGTTTTGTTGAACTCGTCAATGAAGAGCTGTCAGGGGGATGAAGACTCTTCCAGCGCTTGGAGCTTCGGGCCAAAGTTGTCCCCGATCTTTCCGCCGGCTTCCAGCAGGACCGCGCCAAATATCACCACGACCAGCGCCAGGGTGAGGAAGGTCCAGAGGTGCCGGGATTCGAAGCGCTTGATGTTGCGGTGGAAGGCCACGAAGGCGATCAAGGCGGCGATCACGATGACCGCGTCCACGCTCACCCTTTGCCAATAACTGCCCCCCAGGTGAAGCCACATTCCGAACTCGTCGAAGGTGAGGGCCAGGGCCGCGCCGTATAACAAGGCGGTCCACTCGGCCGGCTTTCCCGTCGGCCGGCGGAACACGCTGTAACCGCACACCGCCGAGAGCAGGAATATGCCGTAATTGAGGTGGTGGACATGGGTGCCCTTCATGAACAGGTACATGTTGGGGATGAGGTCGGACATGATGAGGAACACGTCGATGCGCGCGAGCAGGAACATCACCAGGAAGGCGAAGAGCGTTCTGCGGGCCAGCCGGTCCGTGGTTTCCCGGAGTGAGGTTCTGCGGTAATGGGAAGCCGGGTTAATTTTATTCAGCATGGGTTTTTTCCAAAACATAGAACATCTAACATAACCGATTTCGCCGATAAACCACAGCCAACACCAACGTATAACACCAAAAGCCAACGCATGCCGACCCTCATTAACGGCCTTTAATGAGGTCGGTATAGTCCCGCGTTCCTTTGCTCCATTGGAGCAAAGGGGGACAAAGACGCAAAGAGGGCAAACCTACACAAAAAAGAAGATTGCCGGTTGGTTACACCTTCTCTCCTTGATGGAGAAGGCCGGGATGAGGGGGGGAAATTACTGTAGTCTTGCACCCCTCACCCTACCCTCTCCCTCAAGGGGAGAGGGTCTGTTTTGTGGAGGTTGCCAAATGCGTAGTTACGTTTTTTTTAGTGCCCTATTAAAGAACCACCGGGAAATGGGTATCTCCGAAAGCGCTTCCTCTTTAAAGTTAATTATTTCTTATCACTCAGGTTATAGATAGCTTGAAATTAAGAAACAGTGATAGCATCAAAACCATTCGCAAAACCCAAACTACCGGAGGCCGCAATGCTGGATTTCGAGTTCCAAACCCAAACCCGGATGCTGTTCGGTAAGGATGCCCTGTCCAAACTGCCCCTGGAGCTGGCCAAGTACGGCCCGAAAGTGCTCCTCGTCACGGGGGGGAAAAGCGTCCACGCGTCCGGGCTTTATGACCGGGTGATGAAATATTTGAAGGAATCCGGAAAGACGGTTTTCGAGGTCAAGGGCGTCAAGCCCAACCCCCGCGTGGATAGCGTGCGGGAAGGGGTGGCCCTCTGCAAAAAAGAAAAGATCGATTTGGTGCTGGGCGTGGGCGGGGGAAGCGTGATTGACGCGGCCAAGGGCATGGCGGCGGGCGCCCTCTATGACGGCGACGTGTGGGACCTTTACCTCTATAAGGCCCCGACTGAAAAAGCCTTGCCCATCGGCTGTATCCTGACCCTGGCCGCGACCGGTACCGAAATGAACGGCAATTCGGTGGTGTCGAATTTAGAGAGGGGCGAAAAGCTGGGGCTGGTGACGCCCCTGGTTCTGCAACCCATGTTCTCCATCCTGGACCCCCAATCGACCTACTCGGTACCCCCGGACCAGACGGCCAACGGCTGTGTGGACATCATGGTCCATGTCTTTGAGCAGTATTTCAGCCAGATCGAGGATGTGCCCCTCCAGGACCGTTTGGCCGAGTCCATTTTATTGACCATGATCGAGAACGCCCCGAAGGTGATCCAAGACCCGAAGAATTACCATGTCAGGGCCAATATCCTCTGGTGCGGAACCATGGCCCTGAACAATATCGTGGGTTTGGGAAAGCAGGGCGACTGGGCGACGCACGGCATGGAGCACGAGCTATCGGCGGCCTACGATATCGCCCATGGCGCGGGGCTGGCCATCCTGTCCCCCCAATGGATGAGCTTCGTGGTGGACGCGGGGCCCGCCAAATTCCGCCAATTCGCGGAAAGGGTTTGGGGAGTCAACTCCAAGGGAAAAACGGAAAAAGAGGTGGCGTTGGAGGGAATCCAAAAGACCAAGGCCTTCTTCAAGTCCATCGGCGCCCCGGTCAGCCTCAAGGACGCGGGGATCGACGATAAGCGGATTTCTGAGATGGCCAAGAAGTCCGTCCGCAACGGCCCCATCGGCGCCTATAAAAGGCTTAACGAGAAGGATGTCGAGGCGATCCTGCGGAGTTGTTTATAACCGGCAACACCCACAGCCAACACCAACATCCAACAGCAACGTTTAACACCAAAAGCCAACGCCAAGCCGCCAAGCCGCAAAGTAAAACAATATTTTGTTAAAGATATAAAATCTTTAGGTTTTTGTATCACACCTTAAGCCCCAAATAAGCCTTTCTTGGCGCCTTTGCGGCTTGGCGTTGGAAGTTGGTTTTCGATTTTTCCGTTAAAAACCTGATCAGTTACTGGGGATATAATGAAGATGTTCTTCATCCCCGGGAGGATTCTTGTACCTGGAATTCCATTTCCATTCGGAAAGCACGGACGGATTACGTAAATTCATCGAGTCCGTCAAATGCCCCGTCGATGACCTTCACCCATCCTTCGATTCCCACCATTCGGTATCGGAAGGCCCCCACGTGCTGCGCTATATCACCTGTTGCAGGGAATTAAACGCCCATTTGAAAAGGAAGGTGTCGGCCCTGCATACGGGGATGAAATACGTCGATGGGCTGGATTAAACCAAAATCCCCCGGTAGACAACACCAACATCCAACACGAAGCCACAAAGCCACGAAGAAAGGCCAAATCTTGAAATGTGGGATCACCCACGGCCAACACCAACGTATAACACCAACAGCCAACGCATGCAGACCTTCTTTGAAAGCTTTTAATGAGGTCGGTATAGTCCCGCATTCATTTGCACCAAGGGCGCAAATGGGGACAAAGACGCCAAGCCGCGAAGTAAAACCAAATATTTTGGATAATGTCTTAATCCTAAGAATTCTTTTGGAGTTGGCTTTTTATCTAAAAGTGTGACTTTCTTGGCGTCTTGGCGGCTTAGCGTTGGAAGTTGGTTTTAGGCCGACATCGTGCCTTCCGCTTCCAGGTCCTCGTTCTCGAGTTGGATCCGGGCCTGCTCCAAGCGTCTTTCCCGATCGGGGGTCATCTCGGGGAACTTCAGGCCCAGGGATTGGATAGTCCCCGTCAAGATATCCGCCACCAGGGTGCGTGAGGCCCATTTGTGGTTGGCGGGGATCACGTACCAGGGGGCCCATTCGGTGGAGGTGGCAGCCAGGGCCTGCTCATAGGCCTCCATATAGTCATCCCAATAGGCGCGTTCGGGCAGGTCGTTCTCGGAAAATTTCCAATGCTTGGCCGGGTTGTTCAGGCGGTCCAAAAAGCGCCGCTTCTGCTCATCCTTCGATATATATAGGTAGAATTTCAGCACGATGATGCCGTTGCGGGTCAGGTGTTTCTCGAAGTGGTTGATGTCGCTGTAGCGGTGTTTCCATATATTTTCCCCCTTCACGCCGGGGGGAGCTTCTGGTTCTCCAAGATCTCGGGGTGGACCTTCACCACCAGCACGTCCTCGTAATAGGAGCGGTTGAAGATCCCGATGCGCCCCCGGGTCGGCAGGGCCTTCATGTAGCGCCACAGGAAGTTGTGGTCCATCTCGTCGGCGCTGGGTTTCTTGAAGTTGGCCACTTGGCAGCCTTGCGGGTTGAGCCCTGACATGACGTGGCGGATGATGCCGTCCTTGCCCGCCGCGTCCATGGCCTGCAAGATCACCAGGATGCCATGGGTATCGCTGGCCCAAAGCAGGTTTTGGGCCTCGGCCAGGTTGGCCAGGTTGCGGTCGAGAATCTTTTTCGCGATTTTTTTGACCCTTTCCTCCCCGAAACGGTCCAGTAAATCCTTATGGGCAGCCCAACCCGGGTCGAGGTCCTTGAAGGAAATGGATTTGCCCGGTTTCACCATGAATTTATTCAGGAAGCTTTTGCCGATCATTGATTTCTCCAGAACTGGATTTGAGGGGTTTTATCATATCCAAACTTTTTCGGGGGAATGGAAAAAGGGGTTTCCTTTAACGTAAATGTTACATGGCCTGGGATCCGGGTTCTCCCTTGTTCGAAAGGCCATGCGCCGTAAAATGGGTTCAGCTCATTGAGGTGATTGATGGAAACGAGTTCAGCCGATCCCTTGGGGGGCGGCCCGGAAATGCCAGCCGATGAATGCATGGAAGACAGCATGGCCCCCGATTGTTTCCCCTGGCCGCAGGACGATACGCCCGATGCCAAACCGGAGGAAACCCTGTCCGCCATTGATATCCATCTGGATAAGATTTCTCAACCGCTCCCCCCAAATCCCAAGCCTTAGAGACTCAAACAAAACCCTCTTAATTAACCACCAAGGCACCAAGAACTTCACTAAGCCGAGGGTTGGAAGACGTCGTAAAACCAAACTTTTTATTTTAGTTTTTCGGAACTATGGCTTTGACATAAGTCATTCAAAAAAGGTTTAGTTGTTGTGGTTTTCACCTTCTCCCCTGGAGGGAGAAGGATGGGATGGGCCGATCCCCTATTCATTAAATCAAGGTGATCGGTACGATACCGACATCTTTAAAAGTTTTATGGAATGTCGGCATGAGGGGGAACACCGTGGTAAAGCACCCCTCATGCCGACCTTCCATAAGATATAAAAAGAGGTCGGTATAGTACCGATCATTTGTTAATTGATGATCGGTACACCCTGCCCTCTCCCTCAAGGGGAGAGGGTTTGTTTTTAAGTTATGCCAAGTGCATAGTTCTGTAGTTTTTTATAGGTTCTTAACCTCCTTTCCAGGGCACTCCCCACCTAAAAAAAATTCAGATGGCCGATTGACAAGGGATTGAGGGTCGAATATCTTATTGATAATCATTATCAATTAGGTTTCGAGGCTTTTTTATGGCACAGACCCACGTTCCAACATCCTTGGAGAAACCCAGGCCCCGCCGACAGGTGCACAGCGGGGAACTGCTTCCGCCCGGGGAAAAGGAACTTTGGATCCTCCACGGCCACGAAAACTACAGGCTCCAGCTCACGAAGAGCGGAAAACTGATTTTGACGAAATAAAGCGGGACCCAGCCAGCCGATTTCCCGATAGGGATAAGCCAGCCAGGCGAGAGTGACATCTCCCTGGCTTTTTTTATTTCAGGGATCATTTCAAGGAGGAAGAAAATGCGGTTCAAAAAATACGCCTTAGCTTTGATGTTGTGCCTGCCGCCCGGCCTGGTTTTGGGGGCCGACCGGCATTTCATTTATAACTACGAGTCCAACAACCTGGGAGCCGGGGAAAGGGACCTGGAAACCTATACCTGGTACCTCTTCGGGCGCGACCGCTTCTATTCGGCGATGAACCAAAGCATCGAGTTCGAGGCGGGGTTGGACGAAGGGGTACAGAGCTCCCTTTACGTCAATTTCACCCAGGTGTTCGCCGACCAGGGAAACGGGACCCAACTCGATACGACGGGGCCGGTGCTGGACGGCATCTCCAATGAATGGAAGTTCAAATTGATGGACAGTTCCGCGGACGCATTCGGATTGGGGCTGTACCTGGAGCCGGAGTTCGAGCCGGATGATTTTGAGCTCGAGACCAAGGTCATTGTGGACAAAAACATGGGTTCCTGGCTTTGGACCTTCAACCTCCTGGCGGCGCCCGCTTTTGATTATGCGGACACCAACGAATCCCTATTGATCCGGCCTTCGCTGGGCGCGGGTTTATTCCTAACCAACAGCGTCTTTATCGGCTTTGAGGCGATGGACGAGAACTTTTACGACGACCAGCCCATGCGCTCCGTCTTTTCCATGGGTCCCTGTATCCAGTACTCGGGCAAGAATTGGTGGGCGGAGCTGTGTTTCATGCCCCAGTTGTCCAATATTGGAAATACCGCGCTCGATTTCACCGACAGCCAGCGGGACCAGATCGCCTTCGCGACTTCCTTCGACCTGTGAGGCTTTTCAACTTGGTGATCCAAAAACCTGAAGGGAATAGAACATGAAAAGGGCAATGAAAACCTGCGCCGGTGCCGTGTTTTTTCTCACTCTTTCGTGGGCTTGCGCGCCCCTCCTCCCCTATCCAACGGGGGAGGGGCTCTTGAGGGCGCAATCGGAACAGCCCGCGATGACACTCCATGACCTGGATTTAGGACGCAGGCAGTATGCCACCACCTGCGCCAGCTGCCATGCCCTGCATATGCCCAGCGAGCTCACCACCCGGGGTTGGAGAAAAATCATGGTTAGGATGCAGGTGAAGGCGAAAATCGATGATGCCAAACGCGATTCGATCCTCGCCTACTTGACCGCCATGGATACAAAGGATTCGGATTCAAACCATTTAATGGATACTCCTTGATCCAATAATTAGGATTGAGGCGTCGCCTTTATTAAATGATTGCCATATCAATCATTCGCGCGTTTCAAAAGGCTTTTTAACCTCAACGATTCAAGCCAAGCAAACACTCTCCCTACATTTTTGTCGCCTTAAATTTTTTTTAACAACGATTTAATTTTGAAGAAACATATTCCGACAAGGCGTCGTTTAATCTCTCGCCACTTTTTCCTATGACCATGTGAATCATTCCTTTTGGACGGTCATTGTGCAAAAACCAGACGTCAAAGGGGGGAGAGCATGCGAACCCAAATGGGTTTTCTTGTATTTGTATTTTCGGTTTTATTTTTATTGCCCGCCCTGAACTGGGCCCAGGCCGAAAATTCCACACCTGTTCCCCCCGTCCCATCCGCGGTAGCAACCCCTGAGAATCCCTCCGCAACACCCGTAACCAAACCACTCGGGGTCCGGGAAGAAGTGAAAAATCTGCAGGAAAAAAACCAAGATTTGGAAACCCGCCTCAAAACCCTGGAAGACCAGGTGCAGAACTTAAAGTCGGCGCCCCCCCGACCGTTCCAACGGCGGTTGCCACCCCGAACCCGCAAGACCAGGACATGGTGGGCCCCGATGCCTCGGCGATGTCCACGGGCGCCGGGGTTCATGACACCTACATCCCCTATGAGTCGGGGAACGAAATTATTTATTCCGAATCCCGTTACCTGAGTTTTTCGAACCGCGCGGGCGATACCGAATTCCGCATTGGCGGTTACGATTGGTTGGACCTGGATATCAACAACCAGTCCTCCATTGTCAACCATGGAGTTACCCAATATTCCTACCTGAACAACCCCACCAACAACATAAACGGTTTCGAAGAACGAAAGGCCCACCTGGATTTCCGGGCGACCTTCGATAAGTTCGTCGGCGCCGCCATCGGCATTGAGAGCGACAAGTCCACCGGGGTCAGCTTGGGTTTATACCACGCCTACTTTTACGCGAAATTCGACAAGGCTTTCGGCCTCGAAGGCGGAAAGATGACCAACCCCCTTAGCCTGGAGGGGGACCAGCCCGCCGCCGACCTGCCGTTCGTGGAAGCTTCCATGATGGCCGACCTGACCGTGAACAAGGTCATCGGAATCATGGCGGAAGGCAAGGTGGAGCACACCTTCGAGTACCAGTTCGTGGTCGACAACGGGGCCCAGGACAACGAGTCCTCCGCCACCGGGCCCGGCAAGCCTGCGGGCGATTTCAAGGACCTAACCGGCCGTGTCTTCTTCACCCCCTGGGAAAAATCGGGGGACGAATGGCTCGAAGGATTGGGGTTCGGGGGCGGGGGATCGCTGGACAACGAGACCGACGAGGACCCCAACGCCTGGACGAAATTGGAGACGGCCCTCGGCGGAAACTCCTTCATGACCTACACCGGTATTTCGCCGAAAGGTCCCTATTACCACGCGGATGAACAAGCTTATTACTACAACCATTCTTTCGGCTTTTTGGCGGAACATGTCGATTCCATCCAAACGGTTTTAAGCAGCCAAAGCAAGGCGGTGCCTGTTCAACTGGACAACCAGGCCTTCCTGATGGAAGCGCAATGGGTCTTCGGGGGCAAGGCGGGTTTTGAGGGCGCCATCGTGGACCATCCCTTCGACCCCTCCAAGGGCCAATGGGGGGCCCTGGAATTGGTCGCCCGACTGCACGGCGTTTTCGTCGATGTGCAGTCCTTTACCCACGGTTATGGATTCTATTACGCGCCTTCCTCATCCCTGGGAGTGGGGGCCCAGGTGGCCACCTCCTATGGAGTGGGATTCAATTGGTGGCTGGACGAGCATTTCAAATTCATGTGCGACGGCGAAGAAACGGATTTCTCGGGTGGTAACGCGGTTGTCCTGCCGGAGCAAATTCTAGTGGCGCGGGCGGCGCTCACCATGTAATTCGCCCCGGCCGAACGGCCCGGGCGGATAGGCGCAACCGCTTTGGGGTTGCATTTTAAGGAGCAAAAAATGAGAGACTTGAAAAGCATCAGCCGCAATTTTAGGGTCGTGGCGGGTTTAGGGGCCTTCGCCTTCCTCGGCGCGGTCATCCTGGTTTCCTGCAAATCCCAGACGATTCCCACCGCCTCCAATACCCCCACCTTCACACCCACCATCACCCGAACGCCCACGATCACCTTGACGCCCCAATTCACCTCCACGTTAACCAATACGGCCACCCAGTCCAGTACTCCCACGAACACCGGCACCGTGACCAACAGCCCCACCATCACCCTGACCCCCGTCTTGAGTTATACCATCACGACCACGCCGACCATCACTGACAGCCCGACAATCACCAATACGCCCACCATCACGCCCACCGTGACCGCAACCGCTTCACCTACGGTGACCCCGACTCCCACCAACATCCCTTCGGGCCTGCTTCCGGGCCAGGTCTTCTTCACGGGCTTCATTACGAACGGGAACGCCCAGCAGGCCTTCACCGCAGCCGTCACCCTGGCCGCGGGCACGACGATCTACCTCACCAACGAGGCCTGGGACAATACCCTGACCGGTCTGACGACCTATAGCGGGGAAACCGGGAATTTCGTGAGCAGCTATACCGGAGGCAACAGCACCTCCGGAACCACCTATAACCCCGAGTATTTCCTCCAGTACGTCACGGGCGGGCAGATCGCGCCATTCACCACTGTCTTCAGCTGCCAGGCCAAATCGGGCAACCTGGGCGCGGGCCAGCTCCAGTCGGGCGATGTCTTCACGTCGTTGGGCCCGGGTGCCGCCAGCGGGGGGACGAGTTTCCTTTTGGATTCCACCAACGCCACCGGGGACAAGCTGTTCGCCTTCACGGCCGCTAACGTGAACAGCTCCGGGGTGGTCACGGGTCCTGTCACCTTCCTGGCCGGCATCATCTGGGGCCCGGACTCCTGGATGAGCGGCCCTATCGGCGCCCAAAATTACTACGACTCCTGCCTGCCCCAGGACCTTCAAGGCACCGGGGTGACTTACGCCACGGATCTCTCCCAATTGTTCAACGCCGACTCGGGCTATTTCAACACCGCCAACACCAACCAGTGCGCGGCCCTGGCCTGCCAAGGCACCAGCACAAACTTGACGACCTTGTGGGGTGAGGTGAGCCCCAACACCAACTGGATCGGGACCGTGGCCAGCCGTAAAAATTTCGGCTTGCCGGCCGGGAACGCCACGGCTTGCCCCGCCCTTGGATGGACTCCCTCGGGGGCCGTGACCACCTACCAGCTCCCCTAACTGCGGGGGATTTTTATGAGGACCTGGGGGGAATCGTCCTCCCGGGAGACCGGTTTTGAGGGAATTGAGCCGTTTTTACTTAGACTTGAAAGAGGTGGGATGATGAGAAAAAACTATTTAGGCGCGGGCATACTCGGGGTGGCGGTTCTTTTGGGCTTCCTTTCTCCGCTATTCACCTCTTGCGGGCCCAAGAGTAGCAGCCCCACCTCCCCCTCGAGTCCTTCCAACACCAATACATTCACTATTACGCCGACTTTCGCCTTAAGCGCGACCGATACCAATACAGCCACCCCCACCTCCCCCCTGCCAAACACCGCTAGTCCGACCCTTACCTCAACGACCACCAAGACCTTGACTTCCACGCCCACATCCAGCCTTACGCCGGTTTTAACGGGAACCGCCACCTTGACCTCCACCCCCATCCCTTCCTCGACCCCGACGGTCACCAGCACATTGACAACCGCTCCCACCCAAACGAATACCTCGTCGCCCACCCATACCCCCGCGGATACCTCCACCGCAACGGCGGTCGATAGTCCTACGCCCACCTTGTCCACCACTTCCACCAACACCCTCACGGTGACCAATACCATCACCCTGACCCCGACCCTTACGTCCACGTCGACGGCCACCCCGACCTTGTCCGCTACTTCGACGGCAACCATCACCAATACACTCACGGTCACGACCACTCCAACCATTCCGTCCGGACTGACGATCCAGTGCAACTACACCGGCTCAACCTATACGGTCGGGACTTCCCGATTCGCGGTCGAAGTCTCCACCGATCCGAATTTTGCGAGCAGTCCCGTCACCGACGCCAACGTGGGTGCCGCCGTCGCCGGTGCACCGCCCTTTTCGGCCTCGATCACGCTCGCCCTGTCAGCCGGCACCTATTATGTCGGCGCGGAACTCAATGAGACCGGGGCCGGCAAGCAGTTCCCGCTCCCGTCCAACAATCCTGTTTTGGGATCTCCCTACGCGGCCTTTAATGGGATCGTCAACAACTATTACAATTCCTCGATCAATTACGGCTGGCCGGATGTGGGCGGTAATTCGGCCACCCCAATCACTTACACCGGCGCTGCCATGTCGGTCACCCTATCTTTCGCCGACACTTATTTACCGAACTTGGGCTTCTCGGGTGGGCCGGTATTCAACAATGGCGGTACGAACGAAGCCTTCGCGAGCGACCAAAGCGTGACCCTCTCCAACTCCACAAAATATTGGTGCTACGCCGCGGTTTATCTGAATAATCCTGGAACGTTCGGTACCGGTCCCGGTAACCAGACCCCGGCGAATGATTGGGGAACCAAGGTAAGTTCGAACATGACCCTATCCTGCTTGAAGGATCTGACGGCTTCTTCTTCCGTCTATATCCTGGAATACCTGGATCCCACCGCGAACAATGTCGCGAGTCCACCTGCCTTTGCGCCCATCCAAACCGGGGACCCTTACACCATCATTGGCCCCGTGAATCCCCAAACCACCGACATTACCGGGATCAACCCGGGAAATACCCTCGGTGTCACCCTGTTTAGCAGTTCCACATGGTCATTATCCACCGCCACGGCTACGGGAACGGCTACGCCCGGCGAAACGGATACGACCAGCTTCACGCCAACACCGGACCCCTCGGATAGCCCAACCTCGACTCCCACCTTCACCTCGACCGGGGGTGCCACGGATACCCCGTCTTCCACGCTGACGATTACGCCTGATCCGAGCGATACGTCGACGTCGACCGCGACTTCCACCAGCACCGTCACGGATACGCCCGCTAACACGGACACGATCACGGATACGCCCGCCGTGACCTCCACCCCGACGGGTTCCCCCACGATCCCTAATAGCCCCACATTCACCGGCACCTACACCAACAGCCCCACGGTCACCCCAACCACCACATCCACCGTCTCGCCGACCCCCCTTCCCAACCTGAACCCGGGTGACATCTCCTTCACGGGATTCGTGCAGAACGGGAGCAGCGAGTTCAGCTTTATCTCCACCAAGAACCTCGCCGCCGGCCAGGTCATTTATTTCACCAACGATAGCTATGATCCGACCCAAGGCGGTTTGGTGACCGAGAATCTCAATTATCCGAGCACCGCTTCATCCGTAACTTTTACCTCCGCCCAAGGGAATAACGTGGTGATCTCCGGAGGGAGCTCGAACCCCACAACCGTTAGCGAGGGGATCATCGCATACACGGTGGGAAGCGGCGGGTTGACCCTCGGGAATCAGGTCGTTCTCAGCAAGCAGGGTAATGACATTCCCCAACAGCAAGGCGGGTCGGCGGTCAGCGTGGCGGGGCTTAACAACTCCGGAAGCGGGACCGTCTACAATGCGACGACGACCGTTACTTCCAACTGGGCTGGTTTGATCCTGAACCACAACGGGACGGGTGACAAGGTTTTGGCCTTCACGGTCAGCGGGGGCGTAACCCAGTACATCGCAGGGCTCATTTTCGGTCCTGATACCTGGCAGTCCACAGGTTCCATCGGTTCCACGGTCATTAGCAGCAATACGATCCCTTATTTCTGGGATTCCTACCTGCCTTCCAACCTGACCAGCGGTGTCAATGCGGTCGATCTTTCCGGTTTATGGAACTCGGACAATCTTAACCAATACAGCACGAGCAACAATATCAACACCCTTTTGTTGTTCTGCTTGAACACGGCGTCCGGCATCAATACCTCCACCAATTGGGGGGCGGACGGCAACGTGGCCACCGGATCCCTGTCGTTGGATGGAGGGAAGACGGCCCATGTCCCGTTCCCGGCGGGCGTGGGAACCACTGCCTGTACCACGGGCAATGGCGGTTGGTTGAGCATCGCGTCCGAAGCCACGCCCGTTCCAAGCTCAACACCTACCGTTACTTCCACGACCACCCTCACCTACACCGCGACTCTCTGCCCCACGCAGACCAACACCAATACGCCCATGCCCAACGGCGCCACCTTCAGCGGCGCGGTGACCTACTCGGGTGCGGGTACGGTAGACGCCAGCCACCCGCTGGGGGTCTTGTTCGTCTCCCCTGGAGGCAATAATGGCCAGCCTTCCTCCACCTTTTCCTCCGCTTCGACGATCTTCGATTACTCGATCGACGGACTGAATGCGTCGAACCAGTATTTCATTATCAGCTGGTACAACGCTTACGGGGACGGTACGACCACCAATATGCCCCATGTGGGTGATTCGGTTTACGCTTACAGCTCGACCGATACCTCCACTTGCGACATTTCCACCTGGTCCCAACTCGCGACGGGGCAGACAGGCATCAACATGACCTTCGGCGATATTACCAGCAGCTATCAGGCTGCGGGGCTATCCGGTACGGTCACCTATACCGGAAGCTTGGCGGGGGTGGACGGTTGCCACAGCATCGTTGTGGAGATGTGGCCGACCGGCACCAGCTTGACGGGCACGACCGGCAGCGTGACCTGCTCAGGTTGTAACGATCTGGACGACAACAGCTACAACAGCAACGGGGCCCACGCGGATATGATCCCCTTCGGCGCCTCCGGGTTCACCGGGCCCTGCTCGACGGGCACGGTCAACATCCTGGCTTTCTTCCAGGCGGTACCGGGAACCGGTAACGGGAAGACCATTCAGCCGGGCGATCCCTATGTCTGGATTCCCAACTTCAATATCACTTCCACGGCCAACAACGCGGGGACCATTACAATCAACGATTCGCAGACCTATTGATCGGATAGAAATTCAGAGTTTGTCCTACCAATCCCGGGTGGAGACACCCGGGATTTTTTTTATCCTTAAAGGGGGAGCATCGTGAAAAAAGCGTTCCTGTCGCTCATTCTGTTAGGCCATGTCGCCTTGGGGAAAGCCTCGGGGGCGGACCCTTCCACCTGGTCGGCCCCGGGCCAGGGCACCTTCCTCATCATGGCCGATCTCCACTTCGACCCCTACGCCGATCCCTCCCTGGTCAACCAGTTGGCGGCCGAACCCGTGGACCAATGGCAGGCCACCTTCGAGACCTCCAAACTCACCGATTACAGCGCCTACGGCAAGGACACCAACTATCCGCTTCTCAAGTCCGCCCTGGCGGAAGCCGTATCCGTATCGGGGAACAGCGACTTCATTCTCGTCAACGGCGACTACCTTTCCCACGAGTTCCACAAGTCTTTTTCCAACTCGGTCAAGGGCGACGAAAAGGCCTACCAGGATTTCGTGCTGAAGACCATGATCTTCGTGAGCCGAGAGATCCAGCAGGCCTTCCCGGGCAAGCCCGCCTACTTCTGCCTCGGCAACAACGACTCCGATTGCGACGATTACGGCGGCCTCACCGCCAATTCGCCCTTCCTGACCACCCTGGTCAAGGAATGGGGCACCCTCGCCTCCGATTCCCAGGCGGTGAGCACTTTCTTAAGCGGGGGTTATTACACCCTGCCGCACCCGACCCTCAAGGGGCGGGAAATGGTGGTCTTAAACGACGTGTCCTGGTCGAAGAAGTACAAGCCCCAGTGCGACGCCCCCGGAACCCTTCCGAAGGATGAGATGAAATGGCTGAAGGGGGTCATGGCAGACGCGAAGAAGAACAACGAAAAGGTTTGGATACTCACCCACATGCCCCCCGGCATCCACGCCCGCAATGCCTCCGAGCACCCCAAGCGCGATACCGCCCAGCACCTTTTTTATGATACTTCCTTCCTATGGCCCTTCCTGAACATCCTGGCGCCCTGCCGGGACCTGGTCGACGCCGAATTTTCGGGCCACACCCACATGGACGATTTTCGCCTGGTCGAGGACCGGAAGGGCAAACCGGTCTTTTTCACCCATGTCGCCCCGGCGGTTAGCCCGGTTCGTTTCAACAACCCCGGATTCCAGGTCATGCTTTACGACCGAACCTCGGGGGCCTTTAAGGACATGGCCACCTATTACCTCCCCTTGGACCGGAAAAACGCGCAGTGGGCCCTGGAGTATGATTTCGACCAGGCCTACGGGGCGAACGGTTATGACTTCGCCAACCTCAAGAAGCTCTCGGATGGCATCGAAAACGATCCGGTGGTACGTGAAAAGTTCATCAAGTACATCTGTGTTTCCTCCACCGACGATCCTCCCGCCAATATGGGTAATTGGGAATTTTTCAGCTGTTCCCATGAGCACCTGGACCCGACTTCCTATATGGATTGTTATAAGTAAATTAGCTTGCCGGATGTTTACCGGCGGACCGGTGCCCCATTGATTTTGGGATGCCATTTCGCTTCGACCCTGTTTTTTCCTTATTCCTTCCCTGGTTTCGACACTTTCCACCTTCATTACGTCCAATTACTGAATTCCAATGCCGACTTATAGGGAGAAAGGCTTAGGAAGCTATACTTGAGGGTGTTGTTTGAGGGGACAAGGGGGTTGGTGTCCCCATTTGTCATTTTCCGGAGGCCGGCCATCGAAGAAAGGGAATTGATCCTGAAAATCCTGGCCGGGGACCGGGACCTTTACGCCCAGCTGGTGGAAAGGCACCAACGAAACCTGTACCAGCTCTGCCTGACCATCCTCGGCGACCCCCACGAGGGGGAGGATGCGGCCCAGGTGGCTTTCATCAAGGCCTATCGGGCACTCGGGGCCTTTAAGGGCCAGTCGAGTTTCCGAACCTGGCTCACCCGGATCGGTTTGAACCATTGCCGGGATGTCTTGAGGTTGAAAAAACGTAGGCGGTTCCTTTCCCTGGAAAGAATGTTGGAAGAGGGCCAGGCGATCCCGGAAGCCTTGGAAGGAAAGACAGCCGAGCCGATCGCACCACTGCCCCTTTTAACCGCCGAGATGCTGGGAACCTTAAGCGAGGGGGAGCGGAAAATCATTGAGTTGCTGCGCGACCGGGAGGGCCGGATCAGTTATGAGGAGATGGGCCGGGAATTGGGGCTCACCCTGGACGGCGTCAAGGGGCGCCTGAAAAGGGCGAGGATCAAGCTGCATCAATGGGTGGAACAGGAAGGGAAGCGAACGTAATGGGGCCGGAAACCCGGCCATGAAGGAGAAGGTTATGCGACATGAGGAATTTCTTGCCAATATAACGGATTACCGGGAAGCAACCCTGGCTCCGTCCGCTCGGGCCGATTGGGAAGCCCATCGGGCATCCTGTGGTTCCTGCCGAGAAATCGCCGAACGGTGGAGGGACGAGGAAGTTCCGGCAGGTTTTTCGGCCCGGGTGATGACGAGAATACCCGCCCCGGGAGAAAAAGAAACTTCTAGCTGGATGATCCGAACCGGATGGGCGGTCGCGGCGGCCTTGCTGGTGGCCGCTTTCTGGCATCCCGAGAAATCATGGGTCAGGGACGACCGGGCCTTCGCGTCCTTCGGAATAAATCAAAATCCATTGATGATCACCCGTTTTCTTGCGGGAGGGAACCACCATGAGTAAGCCGATAACCTATGCCTGGACCGGGTTGCTGCTAGGGGCCATGTTGGGGGCCTGGGGCATGCGTCTTTATTTTGACCAAACCCTGGGTCATTGGAATACCTCGCAAAGGTACCTCCTGCAATTAAGCGAGGATTTGAAACTGAACCCGGAACAGCAATCCAAGGTCGCGGTAATACTGAGGGACCAAAAAAGCCGCATGGAAGCCCTCCGCAGGCAGTGGCGGTTCCAGGTCTTCACCTTGGACCGCCAGGGCGAGGATGCCATCGGAGGGGTTCTCAACGACAGCCAAACCGACGCCTATATGACCATCCACGACCGGATCCACGGGCAAATGGACCGTTTTCTTTGGAGCCTGGATTCGAACCCGACCGCCATCGCCTTGGCGCCGGAGGGACGTTAAGCCCGACACTTTTTTAATCCATGCCGTCTAATCCATGCCGTTGAAATAAAAAGTCGATAGAAGGAGCCGATCATGAGAAAACTTTTGTTTGCAACTTTAATGTTTTGGGGAATGGGAGCGGTCTTATCCGCGGCCGTCCTTCAGGATTGGTCCACGCTGGACCCTTCCAAGGACGCGGGAACCTTCACGGATTCCAAGGGCTCCAAGGTCAGTTTTTCACTGGTGCCTGGACCCAGTGGGGGACAGAAAGCCATTCAGATCAACACCAACCTGTCCGAATGGGGCGGGGTATGGGCCATCCTGGGAAAAGATCTCTCCAAGGTGAAGGCCCTCAAGTTCAAGGCCAAGAGCTCCGCTCCCACCTACTTGATGGTGGGCCTGAATGACGATCAAAAGGTCCAGTTCATCGCTTATGTCAAAATCACTTCGGCCGATTGGTCCGAATTTGTTGTTCCGCTTTCCGTTTTCCAAAAGACCCCCTGGCCGCAGGCGGACGCCCCGAAAGACGCGTCCCTTCACCTCGCCAAGATCGACGGTGTGACGTTACAACCCCAAAACCGGGGGGCCCTCGAGGTATCGGTGGGTCCGTTGTCGGGTGAATCAGGAAAGGTCAAGGCGGTCACCGGCCTACCGAGCCCGGACGACAAGAAGGTCCTGGTCCAGGATTTCTCGATGCTGGATAAGGACGCCTATGGCTCCTTCGCGGACGTTAACGGCTCCAAGATCAATCTTTCCATTGAAAAGGACGGAGGGGCACCCTCGGGCAGGGCGGCTCAAATCAAATACAGCATGATGCCTAACGGATGGTGCGGTTTGTGGATGAGGGCTGGGGACCGTTGGGGCGGCCAGGATTGGACCGGAGCCAAGCGGCTGACCTGCAAGGTTTATAGCACGGAGCCCCTGTACATCGAGTTCGGGTTCAATGACGCCAACCAGAACGCCTATGTCGCCCATTTCCCCCAAACCCACGGCAAGGGATGGGAAACCCTTTCGATCCCCTTCGAAAAATTCGACCTGAATGAGTTTTACCAACCCCCCGAGGCCAAGAAAGACCTGCCCCAGGACCTGTCCCATATCGAGACTTTCAATATCGCCCCCCACGCGAATGGGGACCATGTGTTTCAATTGGGGGAATTGGCCATCGAAAGGTAAGACCATCGGTAAGGCCGTTATTTCCACCCGGTTTTTTTGGCAAATCGAATAGGGTCGGTCACGGGCCCCCCGGAAAGGCTTTTGAGCCGGGGGGCGCCTTATGCTAAGCTGTCGGGGTTTTCCACTTTCTTTCTTCACCCTATTGATGGAGGCCCTGAGATGCTGAAAACCCCTACGATCGGTATCCTCACCCTACTGGCAGGCCTGGGAGCCGCCTGGGGGGCGGTGACGGATGTCCAGCGGGAAGCCGTGGCCCGCGTGTGGGTCGCCCAGCATAACGATAAATTGGACCCCGATACCCAGGGCTACGCCAAAAAGATCAACCCCAACAAACCTTATTTTGCCCTGTCCTCCCTCCACCGGAAGGTGGTGAAGATGAAGCCCCTCCTGTTATCCCGGGCCGAGGCTTTGGGCGTTCCTTCGGAAGCTAAGCATGATAACGGCGATCCCACCCCCATCACCGGCCTATACGAGCTGAAAGTTTTGGGGCAGACCCTTCTGGTGGCGGATTACACCGACGAGTACGACGCCCTTCTTTCTACGACCGATATCTACATGAAAATCGGCCTGGAATTCAAACCGCTCTTCCACGGCGAGGGGTTTCCCAACTCCGCCCGAGTGATCACCCTGGGCCAGGACGCCCCCTTCTTTATCGAGGTCGGCACTTATGACGGCGGCAGCCAGGTCGTTAAAACCCTCTATACCTTCGATACGGACGCCCTCCAGAAGCTGTCCCAGGACATTTACGACGACATCCGGGCTGTCAAAACCTCCAATTACGTCAAGCAGCAGTTGCAGCTGACCTCGACCCTCGAGGGATACCTGCTTTACAAGGACGTGGATAAGAGCGGCCTCCTGTCGCTTGTCAATGTCACGCGTGTGGACCTGCCGGAAGACTTGAAAGCCAAGCTAAAGGAAACCTACGGGCAGGACGAGAACGGCCAGGCCGGTTTCACCCGCAAGACCCTGACCGTCTATAAATGGGACGGGTCCAAGTTCCAAAGCCAGGGCGACTTTTATTATTGAGGGTCGCTCGGCGCTTTGAATGGGCCCGGGTGCCCGGTTTAGTTTCCATGAATCCAACTGACCGTAAAAAACCTTTCCCCCGAAAAGCGGAAAGGTTTTTTGTTTTTAGCGGGTTGCTCCTCGTATTATTCGCCTGCGCCCCGCCCCTATCCGCCTATCGAATTCTCTTTTATTACAACCGTTTGGACGGAACCCACGGGGGTTTTCTCCACTGTGTCAACGCCTTGCGGGACGCGGGCCATGACGTCCGGGCGGTGGATGTGGGGGGGGAACCCCGCGACCCTTGGATGGACGATTGGGGGGCCTATGACCAGGTCTGGGACATGCGGTATGTGGATGAGAACAAGGAACGGTGCGGCAGCGGGGATCCGAAGTCCGCGGATTACTTTTGGGGGGCCTGGCGTGAAAAGTCCGCGGATTACCTGGCCCATTGCGGGAAATTATTCGTGGGCGGGGAAAACTACATGTTAACCGACCGCGACGAGGGGATTTACGCCTTCCTGAAACAAACGGGCGCGGTGCTTCCGGGCTTTTCCTCCTGCCCTCCTTCCCGGCAAGGGAACAGCAACACCCTTGGCCCGGAAACCTACAAGGTGATGAACGGATTGGGCCCCTCCCTTTTTTGGGGGGACGAAGTGGGGGGAATTCCGCTCGATACCTTGACCGGGACCAGCTTTGTCCAAACGAAGGAGGATTGGCAGGATAACGACCGGGTGGACCGTTCCATCGCCAGCGGTTGGGACGCGGATCAATTGAAGGGATTGGCCGGGCCCCATTGCGGCAAGGGAAAGCTGTTCCTGGTTTGGGACGCCACCATGTGGTCCCTTTGGAGCCCGGATTTTTCAAGCCCCCAGGACCGCCAGGACACGTACGAACCCAAACGGATCACCCTCGCTTTTTTCCGGGCCGCGGCCCAATGGCTGGGGGGATGGGATTGTAACTGCGGCTCGCGGATGCCCTTGCCCAAGGAAGGCCGGATGACGGGAACCGTCCGCCCGACGGGAACCGTCCGCTCGACGGTCAAGGCAGGTTTCCTCGATGTTTCCGCCGCGAAAACCCCGGTATTGAAATCCCCTTTCCAATCCACCCTCAACCCGGGGCCGACCGGAGGGGGGAATCCAAAAGAAAACCCAAGCGGCCCCGCGACCCTGGTATTTTCCGCGCCGCCGGTGAATATTTATGTCCGGTTCGCGGATGGAATGGGACGTTATCAATTAACGGTGCAGGACGCCCAGGGACGTTTATTAAAAACGTTATTGGATGCTCCCGTCACGAGCGGGGGAGAGTCGTGGGCCTCTTGGGACGGAACGAACCTTTGGGGAAAAGGGGCGGGTCCCGGACTTTATCCCGCTGTTTTATCGAAAAACGGAACCCGACTTCGAACGCTTCTTCTTCGTTGGCTGCCCGCCCCGTGACGGTTTGTTAATCAATTTGCTCTGGCTCCCTTGTTACAAAATCGTTAAAATTCACGATCCAAATTCCCTTTCGAGGAGCTTGAGTGAAAAATCCCTACGGCCATTTTGATGATCCGAACCGTGAGTATGTGATCACCCGGCCTGACACGCCCCTGCCCTGGCTGAACTACCTGGGCCAGGATGAATTTTTCGGCCTCTGCACCAACACCGCCGGGGGCTATACCTTCTGGAAAGACGCCAAACTGCGCCGTTTGACCCGCTACCGCTACAACAACGTTCCCATGGACCTGGGAGGGCGCTATCTCTACGTCAACGACGGGGGCGATGTTTGGAACCCGGGCTGGAAACCCGTCAAGGCCGCCCTGGACCGCTACGAATGCCGCCACGGCCTCGGCTACACCCGGATCATCGGCGCCAAGAATGGGGTCGAGGTGGAGATGCTCTTCTTCGTGCCGCCCGGCGAAAACCTGGAAATATGGAAAACCACCGTGACCAACACGGGAAAGACCGAGAAGGACCTCAAGCTGTTCTCCTACGTGGAGTTCTGCCTTTTCGAGGCCCTCAACGACATGACCAATTACCAAAGGACCTACTCCATCGGCGAGGTGGAGGTGGAAGGGACGGCGATCTACCATAAAACCGAATACCGGGAACGGCGTTCCCACTACGGCCTATTCGCCTGTACCCGGGAAACGGCGGGGTTCGACACCTCCCGGGATGTTTTCGTGGGGGTCCATAACGGCCTGCATGAGGCTTCGGTGCCCTTTGCCGGGCAATCGAGAAAAAGCGCGGCCCACGGCTGGAACCCCATCGGTTCCCACCAGGTCAACCTGCGCTTGAAGCCCGGACAGTCGGAAAGTTTTTCCTTCCTGCTGGGGTACCTGGACCAGGGGAACGGACCCAAGTTCGACAAGCCCTTCGTGATGAATAAAGACAAGGGCCGGGAACTCCTGGCGAATTACCAACGACCAGGCGCGGTCGATGAGGCCTTTGCTTCCCTCCAAGCGCTCTGGACGGGACTTCTCGCGAAGTTCCAAACCTATTGCCCCAATCCGCACGCTCGGCGCATGCTCAATACCTGGAACCAGTACCAGTGCATGGCCACCTTCAACCTTTCCCGGTCCGCCAGCCTTTACGAGACGGGAATCGGCCGGGGCATGGGTTTCCGGGATTCCAACCAGGACCTGCTGGGCTTCGTGCACCTGATCCCGGAGCGCGCCCGCCAGCGTATCCTGGACCTGGCGGCCACCCAGCTTTCGGACGGTACCTGCTACCACCAATACCAACCCCTGACGAAAAAGGGGAACGCCGAGATCGGGGGCGATTTTTACGACGACCATCTTTGGCTGGTGCTTTCGACCTGCGCCTATATCAAGGAAACGGGGGACCTCTCCATCCTGGAGGAACCCGTGGGATACGCCGATAAGCCGGGAAGCAGGCAAAATCTACTCCACCACCTGGAAACCAGCCTAGCCTATACCCTGAAAAACAGGGGAGACCACGGCCTTCCCTTGATCGGACACGCCGATTGGAACGACTGCTTGAACCTCAATTGTTTCTCCACGGAGCCCAACGAGAGCTTCCAAACGGCGGGGGACGTGAGGGGTTCCAAGGCGGAATCGGTCATGATCGCGGGGCTTTTCCTTTACGCCGCCCGCGAGATGGAAGGCCTCTACCGTTTCATGAAACGTCCGGCGGATGAAAAACGCGTTTCCCAATCCTATGCTGAAATGCTCAAGGCGGTGGAGGAGCAAGCCTGGGACGGGAACTGGTACACCCGGGCTTTCGACGCCAAGGGCAACCCGGTGGGATCCAAAGTTTGCGAGGAAGGGAAGATCTTCATCGAAAGCCAGGGTTGGTGCGTGCTGGGTGGGGCGGGCCGTGAGAACGGCCGGGCCCGTTTAGCCCTGGAAAGCGTCCATCGCCTTCTCTACACCCCAAACGGCATCATCCTGCAGCAACCGGCCTACAGCCGTTATCACCTGGAACTGGGCGAGGTATCCAGCTACCCTCCCGGTTATAAGGAGAACGCCGGGATCTTCTGCCACAACAACACCTGGATCCACCTGGCCTGGTGCCTGATGGGCGAGGGCGATCGGGCGATGGAATATTACCTTTCCATCTGCCCCTCGGCGAAGGAAGAACAGATCGAGACTTACCGGAGCGAGCCCTACGTCTACGCCCAGATGATCGCGGGCCGGGACGCGGAGACGACGGGTGAGGCCAAGAACTCCTGGTTGACCGGAACGGCCGCCTGGACCTTCGTGAGCGTCGCGCAGGGCATTTTGGGGGTGAAACCCGATTATGAAGGCCTTCGAATGGACCCCTGCGTACCAACCAAATGGGATTACTTCCAAGTCACCCGGGAATACCGGGGCGTGGCCTATGACATCATGGTCAAGAACCCCAAAGGGCTGAGTCAAGGCGTGAAAAGCATGAAGGTGGACGGAAAAAAAGTGGAAGGCAACTTGATTCCACTCCCGGCGAAGGGTACAAAGTCGGTGAAGGTCGAGGTTGTGTTGGGAGAATAGTTCGAAAGGAACACCGCCCGGCCCTTCCAGGCGGATCCTTCCCGGGGAATTCATTGAGAAAACTGATCAAGGGCATTGTCGAGTTCCACCAAAAACGCCGCGACTCGGTCAAAACCACGTTCGCCAAGCTGGCCTTGGGGCAGAAACCGGACGCCCTTTTCATCGCCTGCTCGGATTCCCGCGTCGCGGTGAATGTCTTCGCCTCCACCGATCCCGGCGACCTTTTTGTCGTGCGCAACGCCGGAAACCTGGTCACGCCCTTGATCACGTCCTCCTCCGACGAATCGGAAGTGGCCGCGATCGAATTCGCCTTGAACAGCCTGGGCGTGAAACACATCATCGTATGCGGGCATTCGGACTGCGGGGCCATGAAGGCCATCTGTCGCGGCAGGGACAACCTGGACCTGCCTTACTTAAAATCCTGGCTTCGGCACGGCGAAGCCGCGTTGGAAAGGGTAAGGGATAGCGGACAAAATTTGAACGACGCGGAGGAAATCAATGAGGTTTCCCGCCAGAACGTCCTGCTTCAAATCGAGCATTTGAGAAGCTATCCGGAAGTGGTCCGGTTGGAAAAAGAGGGGGACCTGGCCCTGCATGGCCTTTGGTTTGATATCCAGAATACCGATGTCTATTACGCCGACCCCCGGGATGGCCGGTTTATCCTGATCGACGAGGTCAATGGCCCGGCCATCCTGTCCAACCTGAAGAACTAAGGCTGAAATTCCCCTCAACCCGCATAAGCAGCCCAGATCCAAAGCGTGCCCAAGGAAGCCAGGGTGACGGGGACGCCCAACCGCGCGAAATCCTTGAAGGAGATGGTTACTCCCATGTCCCGGGCCTGCTGGGCCACGATCAAGTTGGCGATGCTCCCGATGATGAAAAGACTCCCGCCGAAACTATTGGACAGGGCCAACAGATAGGCGGTGGTGGGGTGGGACAGGTCCAGGATCTTAAGCAAAAACATGACCGCGGCCGAGTTGCTGATCAAGTTGGAAAGGCCGGCGGTCGCCAGGATCAGGTTGCCGGTGTGGTTCAAGTCAAACCCGCTTCGCGAAAGGTAATGGATGGCGGCGTCCCCATATCCCGTCGATTGGAAAGCCCCGGTCACCGTGAAGAGACCCATGAAGAGGATCAAGATCTGCCAATCCACCAGGCCCAACAGGTCTTCCGTCCGGAATGTCCGGCTCGCCAGGTGGATGCCGACCGCGCCCAAAACGGAAATTTCCTTGGGCAGAGGGGTGAAGAATAATCCCACGGTGACCGCGAGGATGACTAACCCCTTGACCGTATGGATTGAGTTATAGGGATAGGTTTGGAATGGACGCCCCTGTCCCAAAAGGGAAGGGTTCAAAGTCAATCTTTTCCGGGACATGAACCAGGTGATCCCGTAAGCGAATCCCAATGAAACGATGACGGGGGTCAGGCTCCATAGCAGGTACTCGCCGAATCCCAAACGGGCCATTTCACCGATCAACATATCCTGCGGGTTGCCGATGAGGGTGCCCGCCGCCCCGATATTGCTGGCCAGGGCCATCGCCACCAAGAAAGGGACCGGATTGTATTTGTTCTTTAATAGGGCGGCCGTGACGATCGGCGTGAAGGCCAGGCAAACGATGTCGTGGTTGAGAAAGGCGGATAGGCCCGCCGTGGCGGTCATCAGGACCAAAAGAAAAGCCGCGGGATGGCCCATTCGGGAGGAGATGACCGAGGCCGCCCGGTCGTAAAAGCCCGAAAGCATGAGCTGGGCCGAAATGAACAAAAACCCGAAAAGCAGGAATACCGTAGGCCAATTGACAATGGCGATGACATCCTTCGTCGTCACCCGGCCCACCACCATCATGCCGATAGCCCCCAACAGCGCGATCCCGGCCCGGTTCAATTTAAGCCCCGGGATGCGGCCCAAGGCGATTCCGGCGTAGGTCAGCACGAAAATCACCAGGATGGACGAGGACGGGGATGGGACCCAGGAGGTCATGGCGTTGTTCCTTTCCGAATCATGGTTTTTTACTTTACCTTAAAACCCGGAATTGAACCATAGACCGCTTGATCCCCGTGTGTTATCGGAGATTCCTTCGTTGAAACCCCTCCAAGAAGGCCGACGCGAACATGGATAACAAATCAAGGGCGTAAAATGCGAAGCCAAAATAGTTTCCGGCCGGAATTCGGGAGTAGGTTAAAATCCAAGCCGTAAGGGGGCTGCCATGCCAAACGACGATGAATTGCATTCCGGGCTGCTTGCCATCCTCCGGGAGATCGATCTTTTCCGGGATTTTACCCCCCTCGAAATGGATCAACTGATCCTCACCATGCGAATGATCCGCACCCAAAAGAATTTTGAGATCATCCGGCAAGGGGATTCCTGGGATTCTTTTTACGTGATTTTATCAGGCCGGGTTTCGGTCAAGATCAGGAAGGGATCCAAAACCCTCAAGGTGGAGGAACTGCAACAGGGGGATTTTTTCGGGGAAATGGCCCTCATCGCCCAAAAGCCACGCAATGCCACGGTCACCTCGGAGGAAATTAGCGAGTTATTGGTGCTCAGCAAAACCGAATTCGACAGTATGTTGATGAAGCATCCCGGCCGGTCAAAAAAGATATATCACGCTTACACGGACCGAATGACGCGGAATAAGAAAAAAATGGGTTTGGCTGTGAAATAAGCCGAGGCCCGATAAAGTTTTAATAAAGCGAGATAGAAACCAAGACAAACGAGATAGGGCCCGTGTTTTCGCTCGAAATTGTAACGTTGAATAATCGACATGGCGATTAAAAGTCCTTTTGCAGGAAAGGGAAAATTGAGGGATAATAAAAAAGAAATAGGGGAGATAAGGGGAGATTCTCAATCAAAGGGAGTCCCCTATGCAAATCCTCTGTTCGAAGTGCCGTAAGGTTGTTGGAACCCAAGAGCATCACACCGATCCTGACCTGGGACCGGTCCTTTGCCCCGACTGTGGCGACGCTTTCATCGCCGAATATGGGGGCGTTTCCCTCAGCGAATACCTGGATCGTTTTGAAGAACCCCTGATGGTACTCAATGAGGAAATGCGAGTCGTTGCCTGCAATAAAAAAGGGCGTGAGGAAGTGGATACCACCGGTATCCGGCCCCTCGGCCTTCTCTCCGGGGATTTTATGCACTGCCGGAATTCCTCTTCGGGCGGGGGTTGCGGCCTTACGGCCAATTGCCTGAAATGCGCAATCCGCAACACCGTAACCAATACGCTCAGGACGGGGAATCCCCTGAAGAAGGTCACGGCCTTCTTCTCGAGCGCGAATGACCGGGAAAATCCCGTCAAGGAATGGAGCCTCTCCACGCGCAAAGTGGGGGAAACGGTGCATCTAAGCCTTCGGCGGCCCGCCATGGCGGGAAGCGTTCAATTCCGGAGGATTTAACAAATTATCCACCCGGCTCGTGCCTCGAAAAAGGGGCTCGACCCTCCTCTCCTTCGGCGATAGGGGGTGTCCGGCTCCTTTTTTATTGAGGGGTCCCTTATATTCCAGGATCGTCCTTTGTTTTATTCGGGAAGGTCGGTTAGTCTATCCTCGATTCCCTCCCTGAGCCGATAGGCTCCGCTTTCTAACACCTGGCAAAAAGGATTTTCATGGAAAGTTTTCAAGAATTGAGCTTACCCGCCTTTTTGGGGCATAACCTCAAGCAGATGAACTTCATCAAGCCCACCGAGGTGCAGGCCCAGGCCATTCCGCCCGCTTTGGAAGGGAAGGATATCATCGCCTCAGCCCAGACCGGGACGGGCAAGACCGCGGCTTTTGGCATTCCCCTGCTGGTGTTTTTGGAAAACCACAAGGACCAAACGGCCATGATCCTGACCCCCACCCGGGAATTGGCCATGCAGGTGCTGGAGGTCTTGCGCAAGCTCAACGGCCAGCATTACCTGGGTGGTTCCGTGCTGCTGATCGGCGGGGCGCCCATGGGGCCCCAATTGACCGCGCTGTCCAAAAAGCCCAGGCTGTTCATCGGCACCCCGGGGCGGGTGATCGACCACTTGACCCGGAAGTCGCTCAAGCTGGACAAGACCGAGTTTCTCGTTCTGGACGAGGCGGACCGGATGCTGGACATGGGTTTCGCCCCGCAATTGGATGAGATCCGAGCCCGCTTGACCGCCCCGCGCCAGACCCTTTTGTTTTCCGCCACGATTCCCCCCGATATCCAGCAGATGGCCGCCAAGTACCTCAAGAACCCGGTGCGGATCGCCGTCGGGGCCCAGACCCAGCCCGTGGAAAAAATCGACCAGCAGGTCATCCACACCACCGAGTTCCATAAGCCGGAGGAACTGGAGGGGGAATTGAACTCCCGCCAGGGTTCGGTTTTGGTCTTCGCCCGCACCCAGCACCGGGTGGACCGCATCGCGGACCGGTTGAAGGAAAAGGGATTCAAGGCCACCCGCATCCACGGGGGTCGCACCCAGGGCCAGCGCAAGCAGGCCATCGAGCATTTCCGCTCCGGAGATTACCGAATCCTGGTGGCCACCGATATCGCGGCCCGGGGGCTGGATATCCACCATATCGCCCATGTGATCAATTACGACCTGCCGAGGAACCCGGAGGACTATATCCACCGCGTGGGCCGCACGGCCCGGGCCGGAGCCGAGGGGAACTCCCTTTGCTTTTTGACATCCGAGAATACCGCCCTTTGGCAAAGAATCCTCGGATTGATGGGCCCCGCTCGAAACACCATCACCACCCGGCCGTCCCGTTTCGGGGATATGACCCCCAAACCGGGCCGTTCACCCCAGGGTCATCCGGCCCATTCCCATTCAAGCCAAACACGCTCGGGCCAGGAACGCCGGGGTTCACGGCCCCATTCCTTCTCTTCCAAACCCGGGGACAGATCGAATTTCCAGGGAAACAAATACCGCCCTTCGGGCGGATTTCAAAAGAACCGGCCCCCGGTCGGGCATGGCCATCCCTCGCGTGGATACACCTCGGAAGAATTCCAGGTTGAACGGCCCCGGCATGAGGGCCAACGGCCCGAGGGCCATCGACCCGAGGGTCACCGACCCGGGAGCCAAAGGCCCAACCGGCCTTGGATGAATAGCCAACGGTCGAACGAACAGAAGGCGAAAGGCCCCTGGCCCAGGGTGAGGCAGGCCTCCGACCCGCCCCAAAAGGGCGTTTGGCAGAACATCCATAAAGCCGAAGGTCGAGTATCCGACAAACAACCTTTCCAACGACCCGAGGGGGAACAACGTTTCGAGAAGCCACGCTTTGAGGAAGGTGCCCATAAGAAGAACCGCCATCCCGACGGCCGTCATCAAAAAAGGTCGGAAGAACACCAGCGTCGGAATACATCCGGTCCCGGGGAAACGCCGAAAAGCCACGGATTTTCCCCAGCACCCGGCGGGGAGCAGGATCAGGTTGAAAAGAATTGGAATAAACCCGGGGCCGCGGAAGGCCATGCATCGAGGGGTTTTAGGGAGAAGCCGAAAAGTAATTTCATGGGTAAACAATGGGGCGATAGCCGAAACCAAGGATTCAAACCTCGGCGGCCGGAAGGCCCGGACGGCGCCCCTTTTCCCAAGGACGACCGGTATAGACCCAAGGGCGCTAAACCCTCTTTTGATTCGAACCAGCCACCCAGGCCCTTCGGAAAACCCTCCTTTTCAAAGGGCGGTTTTCACCCCCAGGGGGGCCAGTTCAGGCCCAAAAGACACAAGGAACGTTGATATAACCAACGAACTTTCTTGAAGCTCTTTTTCCCCCTTCAGAAAACTTAAAAAGAACCGTTAGATAAGGTAGAAGAAGAAAGAAGGAGGACGCGCATGATCAGCGGTGCCAATTCCATTAACAACAACAATTTGCAATTATCGGCTAATGAAACCAATTCGATTTTAAACGCCTTGGGCGGCGGCTCGTCCACTTTTGATAATATTTTTACACAGGCCATGAACCAGGCCACGACCCCGGCCGCGAAGTTACAGGACGCCCTTTTGGCGGTTCAATATGACGATATGAATACCCTGTATAACGCTGTTTCGGGAAATGATTCGACGGATTCACTTTTAAGCTCTACCAACTCCCTGGCCATGGACCTGGGCTCGGTCGCGGGGCAGGTGAGCCAATTGGAACAGGAATTGGGCATGACCCCTACCCCGACTACTACTCCTCAAACGCCGACCAACATGAACGCCGCTTTGGGGTTGGAAGCCCAGATGTTGGAAAACCAGAGCTTGGCCAACTTCGGCAATTCCGCCGACTCAAGCACGGGGCTGGACGCTTTAGCCTAAACCCTCCGGAAGGGTATAAAGGCGCGATACTCGGAGGTACCGGGTTCCGCGCCTTTTTTTATTCCCTCAAGCACGTTTATCCGAAATAAATATTAACCACAGATTGAATGGATGCGAAAACCTGAAGGCTAGACCTTATCATTTTCCATCTTGCGCATTTCATGCAACTGTGGCTAGCCTAAGCCATGCTTTTGTGGTTAGACCCTTGAATCCTTGGAGGGAAATGAATGAGCAATTGTTTGATTTGCGAGAGAGTGAAATCGGCCCAAGAAGGTGTTAATCCCTTTTTGATCCATGAGTTCAAGAATTCTTTATTAGTCCTAGGCGACCACCAATACTTCAAGGGCTATTGTGTGTTGTTGTTGAAATCGCATGTCAGGGAATTACACGAACTGCCGCCGGATCTTCATCAGGATCTTTTCCGGGAGTTGATGACCGCGGGCAAGGCGGTTTACGAGACATTTCAACCCTGGAAAATGAATTATTCCTGTTACGGAAACCAAGTTCCCCACGTCCATTGGCATCTATTTCCCCGCTATGAATCCGACCCGGATCATTTAAGCAACCCATGGAAAAACTCGAATCAGTTTGACACCTTTCCGACCCAAGAACAGGAAAGGTCTGAGCGGATTCGCCTGATCCGGGAAAAGCTGGATCGTTAGGCCATGGAGATTCAAAAAGCCCAATTCCGCGATTGTCCGATACTCGCCCAAATGAATCATCAGCTCATCTGTGATTCGGGTCATCGCAATCCGATGAACCGGGCCCAGCTCGCCCGGAGGATGAAAAAATGGCTGGCGGGTGAATATACGGCTTATCTTATTAAAATCAGGAAAGAACCCATCGGTTATTGCCTTTACCGAAAAGAAAAAGAATTTTTATACATCCGCCAGTTTTTCATCGAGCGGGCCTATCGAAAGCAAGGTTTGGGCTACGGGGCTTTCAACCTCCTTCGCAAGATGGCCTGGAAAAATGTCTCCCTTCTCCGCATGGAGGTGTTGGTTGGGAATAAAATCGGTATTAGGTTTTGGAAAGCCCTGGGGTTTAAGGATTATTGCCTGACCCTGGAGCGGACGAACTGAGGTTCCCAACCGGGAGGATGAAATGAAAGTCAAAATAAGGCCCTTTCGATCCACCGACACAAAGGCTGTGATCCAACTCTGGAAGATTTGCGGTTTGGTGGTGACTGAGAACGATCCCTTGAAGGACATCAAACGTAAAAGGAAAGAACACCCGGAGCTGTTCCTGGTGGCGCTTAGGGGGAAGGAGTTAGTGGGCGCCCTCATGGGCGGCTATGATGGTCACCGGGGGGCGGTCAATTATTTCGCGGTGGCACCGGCCTGTCAGCGCCAGGGCATTGGCTGGTTACTGATGGAGGCCGTAGAAAAAAAGCTGGCCCGGTTGGGTTGCCCCAAAATCAACCTCTATGTGCGGGTCAGCAACGAGGCGGTCAGGGTTTTTTACGAGAAATTGGAGTATGTCCAGAATACAGGGGCCATCAGCTTTGGAAAAAGGCTCGTGAAGGATGAATCGGGGTCCTGTGGATAAATCTTTTGGAAAATGAGACATAACAATTGTAACGAGCAAAAAAGCGTAGACCGGCAAGGGTGTGCGATTGCCTTGAAATATATAGTGAATTCAATCGATTTGACCGATTCATTACCAAAAGTGACTTGTTACCGGCCGGTAAAAGTCGGGTCTAATAGGGTTTTTAACTGGTAATAGCATCGTTAAACCCCTAGAGTAGACCGTCCGGATTCGAGTGTCATCTCATGGATGATTTCCATTTTCATGCATGATTTTTACCTCCGTCTCCCTTCGTCCCTTTTCTTGATGCATGAAAGGATTTTCCATGGCCGGACGGCCTCCTCGTTGCCTTTTAGTTTATCCTCGGTTTTCATCCCAATCATTTTGGAATTATCGGGCCACCTGCGAGGTGGTTGGGGCCAAATACCCCGCCGCCCCCTTGGGGCTCATTACCGTGGCGGGCTTACTCCCCCCCGACTGGGAAGTCCGCTTGAACGACCTGAATGCCCAGGATTTAAGCGACATAGGACGTCCAATGGTCAGAAATTATTTTCATGGGCGGCATGATTTCCCAGCAGCCGGACCACCTGCGGCTGATCGATCAATTCAAGAAGATTAGGTAAGAAGGTCATCGTGGGAGGCCCGGACGCGACCTCCAGCCCCCACCTCTACGACAAAGCCGACCACCTGATTCTGGGCGAGGCCGAAATCACCATGCCCGAGTTCCTGGCCGAATTTCATCCAGGGAAAGGCCAAGCACATCTACGCGGCCGGCGACCGCAAGGCGGACATGGCAACCAGCCCGCTACCCCGTTTTGACCTCTTGAAGTTCGACAATTACCTTCACGTGGGCATCCAATGGAACCGGGGCTGCCCCTTCATGTGCGAATTCTGCGACATCATCGAGCTCTTCGGCCGGGTGCCCCGGGGAAAAAGTTCCCAGCAGGTTCTGGCCGAGTTGCAAAGTCTTTACGACCTGGGATACCGGGGCCACGTGGATATCGTGGACGACAACTTCATCGGCAACAAGAAGGCCGTCAAGGAATTGTTGCCCATCCTCATCCAATGGAACAAGGAGCACCGCTACCCTTCGAGTTCTCGACCGAAGCTTCCATGAACCTGGCGGATGACGAGCCCTTGATGAAGCTCATGCAGGAAGCCGGCTTCACCTGGATCTTCGTGGGGATTGAGAACCCCAACGAGGACACCCTGATGGCCACCCAAAAGCGGCAAAACACCCACCGCTCCATCGCGGAAAGCATCCACAAGATCCAAAAGCACGGCATGATCGTGAACGCGGGCTATATCGTGGGTTTCGACAACGAGGGCAGCCAAGTGGCCCAATCCATCCTGGACTGCATCGAGGAAACCGCCATTCCGGTCAATATGGTGGGCCTGCTCTTCGCCCTGCCCAACACCCAGTTGACGAAGCGGCTCAAGCGGGAAAACCGCCTGGACGCTTCCTTCGAGATTCCCCCCGCGGACACGGCCTGCCAATGCGTGGCGGGCCTGAATTTCACCACCCTGCGCCCCCGCTGGGAAATCTTGAGCGACTTCAACCGCATCGTGAAGGAAGCCATGTCCCCCGAGAAATACTTCGGCAGGGTCTTGAGGCTGTCCATGGTCATGGATTGTTCCCAGGCCAAGATGAGGGCGCCCTTGAGGCACCACCTGAGGGACTTGAGATCCTTCTTCAGGCTCAGCCTGAGGCTGGGAACCTGGAAGTCCACCCGGCGCTATTATTGGAAAGTGCTGTTCAACTGCCTTTTGAAAAATCCGGGCGCTTTCCGAAACATGGTTTCCGTGATGGCCCTCTACCTTCACTTCAATGATTTCCGGCATTACGTACTCCAGCGGCTGGGGAACGAGATCACCAACCTGGAAAAGGACGGCGACCCCCGGTTGAACCCCGCCAGCGCTCTGAACCTGGCGCCCCAAGCGGTCCTCTAAGAAACTTGTTTTCCTGTTTGTGACATTATGATCCCAGTCATCCTCACATTTTGTCCCATCGGTTATTTTTGACCTCCAAGTCCAGGGGAGGACGTATGCTTGGTTTGAACGACACTGAAACCTATTAACGCGGCGAAGTCTCACGGGTGGCCTACGGCATCCGCCGCCGGGTTCTCGAACATACCCTCAAGCACAACGGGGGTTATCTCAGTCAGGCCTGTTCCAGCGCCGAAATTCTCGCCACCCTCTACTAGCCGCATCATGAATCTGGGGCCCGTTCCAAATCCCATCAAACCCGCCCCCTTTGCCGGGTGTTCCCGGAGAGGAGATTCCCCAATATCACCGGGGTGATTTTTATAACGGACCCAAGGGTTCGGATTTCGACCGTTTCATCCTTTCCCCCACCCATTATTCCCTGGTTCTCTACGCCTGCCTGGTGGAGACCCGCCGGATGGACCCGGATGGTTTTGACGATTTCAACAAGGACGGCGGCATCCTGGAAATGATCGGGGCCGAGCATTCCCCCGGCATGGAAGTGATGACCGGTTCCCTGGGGCAGGGGATCAGCCAAGCGGCGGGGATCGCCCTGGCCCGCAAGCTCAAGGGCGAGAAGGGAAAGGTCTGGGTTTTCATGTCTGACGGGGAACTTCAGCCGGGCCAGGTTTGGGAAGCCCTTCAATGCATGGCCTTTTATAAGCTGGACAACATGGGTATCTACGTGGACGTAAACGGCTACCAATGTGACGGAAAAACCTCCAATGTCATGGGCATCGAACCCCTCCAGGATCGGTTCAAGGCTTTCGGCTGCGAGGTTTATCCGGGTGAATGGCCATGATCCCCAAGCCCTGGCTGGCCCCGGCCCTCGGCACCCCGATGGGAAAACCCCTGGTGGTCCTGTGCGATACATGCCCCTGGATGGGCATGGACCCCCTGAAGTCCCGGGCGCCCAAGTTTCATTACCTACGGTTCAACAACGACGCCGAAAAGAAAATTTACGAAGATTTCCTTAAGACACTTTAAACAAATTTATTCAGCGAAGGCGCAATGCCCATCGCAACGCACCGATGGGCGGGGGCTAAGAAGGGCGAAATAAAATGAGATTGGGGAAGGCCTTTTTTGCTGTAAAGCATCAAAAAGTGCAGTTCTTGGCGCTTTGGAGTCTTGGCGTTGGATGGGGTGCTTCATGGAAATATTAACCAAGGTTCATGCCCGTAAGCTGACGGATTGGGCCATTAACAAGCCCGAGGTGGTAGTGCTTTCGGCGGACTTGACCGGGTCCACCGAAGCGGACCTATTCCAGAAGGCCTACCCCCAGCGTTTTTTCTCCATGGGCATCGCGGAGCAAAACATGCTTAGTTTCGCGGGGGGGATGGCAAGAGAAGGATACGTTCCCTTCATCCACACCTTTGCGGTCTTTATTTACCGCCGGGCTTACGACCAGATTGCCATGTCGGTGGCTTATCCCAACCTGCCGGTCAAGATGTTCGGGTTTCTTCCCGGGATTCTCACGCCCGGCGGGGCCACCCACCAGGCCATCGAAGATATCTCGGTCATGCGATCCTTGCCCAACATGACGGTTTTGGAGGTCGGCGACGCCACGGACGCGGAATCGGTTCTGGACGTGGCCTACAAAGTGCCCGGGCCGGTTTACGTGAGGACCCTGCGGGGGGAATTGCCCCGACTTTTCGACAAGACCGAACCCATGGTGTTCAACCAAGCCCGCCTGCTGAGCCGGGGCGAAGACCTGGCCCTTTTCACTTCCGGCATCTGTACCGAGGAAGCCCGCAAGGTGGTGGAGGTCCTGAAAGAGAAAGGCTTATCCATCGAGCACCTGCATGTTTCCACCCTGAAGCCCTTCACCGACCGCCAGGTGTTGGCGGCGCTGAAAAAGTCCCGCTACGGAGCGATCACACTGGAGAACCATTCGGTCCTCGGGGGCTTGGGAACGGCGGTGGCGGAAATGATCGCCGAAGTTGGAATCGGCTGCCGTCTGGTACGGATGGGAATCCAGGATAAGTTCCTTCATGGGGCAAGCCGGCCCACCCTGGCGAAAGAAAACCGGATGGATGGAATGTCCCTGGTGGCTGAAATCGAGAAACTGACAAAGAAAAATTTCGGCGTTACGGAAAACGAATTGGGCTCGCTCCATTTGACGCCGGTCCATAGTGAATCGAAGGCGGAGGCGCTTTAATGGGCGAACCCCATCCGTGCCGTCATGAGTTCTGCCGGGATTGCGACCGCTTTGGGGCCTGGTATCGTTTGAGCGGTCCTTTGGAGGAGGCCCGGGCCAAGGCCAAGGATATCTGCCTGGAGCAGACCGTTGAGTTCCCGGCCGAAATTGTCCCTCCTGGGTTCATCCAGGACCAGGTCGTGGGTCAAGTCGCGGATTTTGTTCCCGTCGAGGGATCAAACGGTCTGGAATGGCGGGCCCTGATCACCTTCCTGAATGACGACACCGCAATGGAACTTACCCAGCTCTTGAACGTCCTGTACGGAAACATCAGCCTTAAAAAAGGTTTCCGCCTGGAAAGGATCAAGGATTGCTTCAATCTTTGGAACAAGTTCAAGGGCCCCCGGTTTGGGGAGCCGGGTTTCCGGGAACTCCTAGGGATTTACCACCGGCCCATGCTCTGCACCGCCATCAAACCCCTGGGCCTGTCCGCTTCCGCCCTGGCTGAACTAGCTTATAAGTTCGCCTTGGGTGGCATCGACATCATCAAGGACGACCATGGGCTGACCAATCAACCCTTCGCGCTTTTTTCGGAAAGGGTGGAACTTTGCGCGGAGGCGGTCGAGAAGGGAAGCCAACGGCTTGGGCGGAAAATCCTATACGCCCCCAACATCACCGCTCCAGCGGGCGAGTTGGAACACCGGGCCTGGTACGCCAAACGCAAAGGCGCGGGCGCCCTATTGGTCTGCCCGGGTTTGAGCGGGTTTGACGCCATGCGGGCCCTAGCGGAGGACGATGAAATAAACCTGCCGATCCTGGCTCATCCCGCCTTTTTGGGAAGTTTTGTGACCAGTTCGGATAACGGCATTTCCCCCTTCGCCCTTTTTGGACAGATCATGCGTCTCGCGGGCGCGGATGCCACCATTTATCCTCACTTTGGAGGCCGGTTCGGTTTTACTTTGGATGAATGTCGGGAGATCATGGTGGGCTCTTCCATTTCAATGGGAAACCTGAAGCCGATCTTTCCCACTCCGGGGGGAGGGATGAGCCTAAAACGAATCCCTGAACTGTTGGAGTTTTACGGCAAGGATGTGATCCTTTTGGTCGGTGGGGACCTGATCAAAAACGGTCCAGATATCGTTGATAACTGCCAACTCTTTGTCGAAACGGTCGAAAAGAGAGTTTCCCAATAAAAACCCAGCAACTACCACGTAGAAGCAGAGTTGCAGAGACGACGTTTAAGCTTGAAAAAACAAAAAAATAACTCCGTGCCTCCGTGGTGAATAATGTTTGAGGTTTATTAACCCATCCAGTTTAACAATAGCCTAACGTTGATTTCGAATCCTTCCATGGTGTAAAACTGACCCTCATTTCGAAGCCGTTCAAAGGGGAAACACCGCGATGACCCAAGGTCCCTCCAGCTGGAAAGACATCCTAAAAGATGAGATGCCCGAGGATTGGGCCAAGGAAATTGACGAATATGAGGCCCAGATCGCCCTCAACAAGCAGGGCAAGATCGAACCCCGGGTCTTCGCGGAGACCCGTTTACGACGTGGAGCCTATGGCCAGCGCTATGACAATGGCCAGCGCAACGACGGGCTTCAGATCCGCAAATTGAACTATCCCAACCCCGGCGTCTGGAAGGGCCCGGATACCTATTGGGATGCCCCCGGAATGCTCCGCATTAAGTTCCCCTGGGGCGGCATGACCGCCGAACAATTGGATATCATCGCCGACCTTGTGGAGGAATATTCCGACGGCATTGCCCATATCACCACCCGCCAGGACATCCAGCTTCATTATGTCCACATTGAGGATACTCCCGACATTATGCGCCGCCTCGCCGCGGTGGGCATCACCACCCGGGAAGCCTGCGGCAATTCGGTGCGCAACGTTACGGCCTGCCCCATTGCCGGGGTTTGCCGGACCGAGGCCTTCGACGTCACCCCCTACGCCAAGGCCATATTCCGGTTCATGCTGGGCCATCCGGACGCCCAAGACTTCGGCCGTAAATTCAAGATCGCCTTCTCGGGTTGCGAAGGCGAGGCCTGCGGTTTGGTGAACATGCACGACATGGGTTTTGTGGCCAAGCTGATTCCCGGTTCCAAGGCCCCGGCTTTCGACGTGTTCGTGGGTGGTGGGTTGGGTCCCGTGCCCTATAACGCCAAAAAGCTTTACGAAAACTTGCCGGTGGATGAACTGCTCCCGATCACCCAATCCGTGGCCCGGGTTTACGGCCGCTTGGGAGAAAAGAAGATCCGAGGCATGGCCCGTATCAAGTATTTGGTTGCCAAGCTGGGCATCGAAGAATTCCGCAAGTTGGTCACGGAAGAAAGGGCGAAGCTCACTCCGGATTCCCGCTGGAAAAGCCTCATCGCTCAATTCGTCAAACAAATTGAAAGGCCGCTGAAAAAGGCGGACCAGTTGAAGTCCGGCGCTTTCCCGGCGGGGTTTATCGGCTGGCGCAAAAGCAATGTTTACGCCCAACCCCAATATGGTTATGTGACCGTGACCACCAAGGTACCCCTGGGCGATTTGACCTCGGCCCAACTAAGGGTCCTGGCCGATATGGCCCGTAAGTACGTCAGCGAAACCGTCCGTACCTCGGTTGAACAAAACCTCCTCTATCGATGGATCAGCGAATCGGACCTGCCCGATTTTTACAATGACCTTCAGTCTATCGGGCTCGCCCAAGCGGGTGCGGACACCATCGCTGACATCACCTCTTGCCCGGGGACGGATACTTGCAAGCTGGGCATTTCGGCGTCCCGGGGATTGACCCGTGTCATTTCAGAACAACTGCAGGCCCAATTGGATGAGATGCCCGAGGAGGTCAAAAAGCTCAAGATCAAGGTGAGCGGCTGCCCCAATTCCTGTTCCCAACACCATATCGCGGACATGGGTTTTTACGGGGTTTCCCGCAAGGCGGGTTCCTATACGGTGCCCCATTTCCAGCTGGTCCTGGGGGGCCAATGGAAAAACAACGGCGGTTCCTACGGATTGGCGGTTGCCGCCGTTCCTTCCAAACGAATCCCGGAGACCATCAAGCGCTTGACCGAAAAGTACGTAAAGGAACGGAAACCCCAAGAAGCATTCCAGGCCTTTATCCAGCGTATTGGCAAGGTGGAAATCCGCAACCTGCTCCAAGACCTCATGGTCATTCCTTCCCATGACGCGGAACCCCAGATATTCAGCGATTGGGGCGACCCGCGCGAATACACTATCGCCGATATTGGCGTGGGGGAGTGCGCCGGGGAAGTGGTGGCGCCCTACGAGTTTTCACTGACTTCGGCGGAAAGTGAGTCCTTTGAGGCCCAGGTGAACCTGGAGCAAAACGACCTAAAGGCCGCCAACAAACTCGCTTATGGGTCCATGATCCATGCAGCCGAGGGGGTCTTGAGAACCCGCAACCGCGAATACACGGGCGACGCGGAGACCACCGTGGACGAGTTCAAAAAATGGTTCTTTGACACGGGCGAGTTCGTCAAGCATGTGAACAACACCCAGTTCGCAGCCTTTTTGTTCAAGGCCCATGCTAACCTCAAGAACCAAGCCTCCATGGGCTGGGGGAAAGATGAAACCCACCGGCAGGTAGAAGAAGCCCAATTGTTCTTGGAAGCGGTGCACAGCTATGTCGCGAACGCCGCCCCCTCCCCCGCGCCGATTCCGGGGAAATAGCCGCTGTATAAAAAACCTGAACTCCCGCTACGAAGGGCACAAAGTAAAGGCCAGAAAATTAAAAAACCATAAGATTTAACTTCGTTATCATTGCTGACTATGTGTACTTTGTGGTGAAAAGTGATTTGTTAATTTAAGGAATCAAATGGACTTTCGAAAAATCAACATCAAGGTCTACCTTGGGAAGGGGGATGAACTCCCTTTAAGGCAATTGATCCCCGTTTTTCACCGCTATATCCAAAAAAACCTCTTGGAGGGAATGCTGATCGATGTGGCCGAATATACCCATGTACATCACGGCCCGGGCGTGCTTTTGATCGCCCATGAGGGCAATTACAGCCTGGACGAGACCGATGGCAAAAGGGGAATGCTCTACAACCAGAAGAGATCCGAGTCCATCGGCGGGAAGGAGAATCTGAAAAATTCCTTGCGCCGTGCCCTTATGGCCTGCGACCTTTTGGAAAAGGAACCGGACCTGAAGGCTGGGTTGAAATTCAACCCATCCCGCATGCGGATCTTTGTGAACGACCGGCTGGGGAAGATTGGCGATAACCGCGGTTTTTCGGAGTTGGAAGAGATTATCCGCCCTTTGCTCGCCTCGCTAACGGACTCGCCGGTGAAGCTGGTTCCCGAGATGGATTCCCGGAAACTGGTCTCGTTCGAAGTGGAAATCGAGAAGATCTTGTCCGTTACAGAGCTTTTAGCGAGAATTTAATATACGGTTTTCACCCTTGTGTTTTTCGGCTTCAACTTCTTTTTAAGACTTCTTTTTCCCACAACTTGGCGTATTTGACGAAATCCTGAAAAGCCGAAAGCCCACAGACGACCAAGCCGTGCCAGCCATCCCGGTAACCTTTCCTAGAGAAATATGACCGGACAAAGGTGAAGACCGGTGCCAGGGTCATGTAATACCACCAATATTTAATTTTCTTGGGGGAAGAAACCGAAACTTCCAGGTTCGTGTAGTGGTTCATCTTTTCAAGGTATTGGCGGATGTTGTCGTAAGTGTAATGGTTCATGGGCTCGTCAAATTCCAAGATAGAGCCCTTCACAACCAAACCCTCATGAACCGGCTCCTTTGTATAGGTGCCCATTCCCTTGCGAATGAGCCTTAGTTGGCAATCAGGCCACCAGCTTCCATGCCTGATCCATTTCCCCAGAAAAAAAGCCTTCCGCTTGAACAAGAAACCATCTACTTCGGGAGGGGTGGATGGAACCTTTCGCTCGATTTCGGCGATGAGTTCGGGCGTTAATTCCTCATCTGCGTCCAGGGAAAGGATCCAGTCGCCCCTACAGCGGCCCATGGCCCAGCTTTTTTGGTCAGCGTAGCCTTTCCAGGGGCGGGAATAGGTTTTCGCCCCGAGGGATTTGGCTAGCTTTAGGGTGCGGTCGGAGCTTTTCGCGTCCACAAGGATGATTTCAACGGGGCTGAAGGTTTTCTTGGAGAAGGCCAGGCTTTTCAGGCAACGGGTAATATTTCGTTCTTCGTTTAAGGTGATGATAAAGACCGAAAGGGAAGGTTTTTTCATTCAGCTTTTCCAGGGTGCATTTTTTTCGTCAGGTAAAGGTTGAAGTCGTAGGTCCAGCGGGCATAGAAGGGGAAACGCCATAGTTGTTCCATGCCGTGTTTCCAAAGGAAATAAGCCTTGGGGTATGCACGGCCGGTCTCAACCGCTTTCTCCACGGTGCTCTGGCCCGGTTCCCGGCCTTGATAGGCTTTTTCCCAGCCTTTTTTACGGGGCCAAAAGCCAAGGACCCTCATAGCTCTTTTGAGGCCGGTGCTGTAGAAACGGTCTATCTGTAAACCGGAATTTTGAGCCAGGAGCGAAAGGGATTTGGGACTATAGAAATAGAGATGTCCGTCCATACTGGCTGCCAGATCGCCGATCCGGCGGTAATAATCCTTATAACCATGCCGGTCCACCCCTCCGTTCGGGACCGCCAAGTAAAGGCGCCCCCCCGGTTTGAGGATGCGGCCAACTTCGGCCATGACCAAGTCCGGGTGGGTCACGTGTTCCAGGACGTTATTGAAATGGATAAAATCGAAATAGTTCTTCGGATAGCGGGCCTTTTCCAAGGGAACATCCTTCACGGGAATTCCCAGTGTTTTTCTGGCATAGACGGCCGCCGCTTTTCCCATTTCCTGTCCGTGAACTTCCCAATCGCAATGCTGACGGATGCCGCTTAAGAAAAAGCCCGTGGCACAGCCGATATCTAAAATCCTTCCCTTGGGCTGAATTCGGCTTAACAATCGGGACCAGTAAAAACCCTTTCCTTCCTCGCTATGCCGATTGAAATTGTAGTAACCCTGGTTGTAATAGGTGTTCAGCTCTTTAAGGGTGGGTAGGGGCCACAGGATGGATAGGCCACATAGACCGCATTCCTTGATCGTGCGTTGGTCTCCCCGCAAGAAGGAAGCGGGCGAATAGTCGGAAAAACTTTTTTCGGATCGACATGCCGGGCAGGGGATCATTCTCGGTTTGGTTGGCATGCGTTTCCTTCCGGCGAAGTTGAATGGAACCGGTATTTTACTGGAGTCAGAACCTTTTATCCCCCGTATTTCCATCCGGTGGAGGACAAGAGAAGGGGTCCGGGAGCGGGTCCAAGATCAGCTTCGATCACTTCCGCCACCACGACCGAATGATCTCCACGGTCGATCACATCGGTGGTCTTGCATTCCAAGAACCCCGCCATTCCCGGAAAGACCGGAAAACCCAAGGATGGGCTCGCGGTGTATTTTTCTCCCGCTAGGCGGCCTTCCGCAGGCTCGACATGCTTGAAGAACTTTTGCGCCAATTCTTTTTGGCCTTCCCCAAGGTAGTTCAGGACAAAGCTTCCGGCCTCCCGGACGATCTTCAAGGTATGGGAATCCTTCTTGATGGCGGTCACGACCAGGGGAGGCTTGAAGGAAGCCTGCGTAAGCCAGGTGATGGTCGTGGCTGCGGTTTGCCCGCCAGCCTGGGAAGTCAGGACGTAAAGGGCGTCCGGGATCATTTGTAACAGAGTTTTCTTTGCGGTTTCATTCATGAGAACCTCTTAGTGGGGGATACCTTGCGATCTTTCACTTGAGGTATTCTTTAGGGATTCGCATTTTTAATCAATATGGAGAGGGCTTTGGGCCGGGGGAAAAGCCTGGATATTTATGGAGAAAAGGGCCGTAGGGGCGTGTTAAACTTCAAGGCCATTCGAGCATTTTAATCCCACTGATTATTGAAGGGAAACCCTTGGACTTCGCTGAAAACCTCCAAAAACTAATCGACTTACAGGCGGTGGATTCGGGCCTGGACGAATTGGATAAACTGACAAAGCATTTCCGGGCCGAGATCACATCCTTGGAAACGGCCGCCGTTGAATGCAAAACCCGTCTTCAGGCTGAGAAAAAAAAGCAGGAAGAACTGGCCAAGGGCCGGAAAGCCTTGGAGATGGAGGCTGGCACCCTTACCAGCAAGATCGAGAAATACCAGGGCCAAGAAGGCGAGGTCAAAAGTAACGAGCAATTCGCCGCCTTGAAGGCCGAGATCGAGAAGGCCAAGCAGGAAAAGGCCCAAGCGGAGGAAAAGGAACTGGATATTCTTTTCCAGGAGGACGAACAGAAGAAAAAGATCCAGGCGGTAACCGAGGAGCTTTCCCGCACTGAAATAAAGGCGGCAGAGGAAAAAAAGGCCCTGGAAATTAAAATAGCGGATTGCGGGAAAGCGGCCCTGGACAAGAAAACGGACCGACAAGCCAAGCTGGCCCTGTTGGATCCCGAATTCGCCCAGGGTTACGAGGCCTTGCGGCAAAACGGGAAGAAGATCGCCCTTGCTCAAGTTTTGGAGGACGAGACCTGCAGCGGCTGCCGGATGAGAGTAGCCCCCCAGATCCTCAATGAGATCAACCGCAATTTGTCCATCCAACGTTGTACTTGCGGGCGATATCTTTACCGCAAGGATTAAAAATGAGCGTGGCGACGGCAAAAAGAGTTTTGAAGACCGAGGCGGAAGGAATCCTTTCACTGATCCGCCGAACGGGAAGGGAATTCGATCGGGCCGTAAACCTGATCCTAAAAAGCCGGGGCCGAGTGGTGGTGACCGGAATGGGAAAATCAGGGCTGGTGGGCCGAAAAATCGCGGCGACCCTTTCCTCGACCGGTACACCTTCCCACTTCCTCAATCCCGCAGAGGCCCTTCACGGCGACATGGGAACCGCGGCCAAGGGCGATGTGGTCCTGGCCCTTTCCAACAGCGGTGAGACCGACGAACTAAAGGCCCTACTCCCCGCCTTAAAAAAAATGGGATGCCAGATCATCCTCTTCACGGGAAAGCCCGCATCCAGCCTCGCCCAATGGGCGAAAGTCATATTGGATGTGGGGGTTAAGAAGGAAGCCTGTCCCTTAAATCTTTCACCGACCGCATCCACTACCGCAGCCCTCGCCATGGGAGATGCCTTGGCCATCGCGCTTTTGGAGAAAAACGGGTTCACTGAAAAAGATTTCGCGCAGTTCCACCCCGGAGGCGACCTGGGCCGTCGGCTCCAGATGAGGGTTTCGGAAATCATGCGCAAGGGCAAGCAAATGCCCCTCGTCCCGCTTTCGGCGGGGTTCAAGGATGTGGTGCGGGAAATCAACGCGAAGCGGGTTGGCTGTACTTTGGTCGTGAATCCCCGGGGTCTCCTGACGGGAATCATCGTGGATGGCGACTTGCGAAGAGCCCTCTTGAAAGACCCGGATATTCAAAAGTGGGGAGCGAAGAGTCTTCGCACTCCGAAGCCGACGACCATTCCTCCGACCCTTTCCCTGGGCCACTGCCTCCAATTGATGGAAGAAAAAGCCATCTTCCAGTTAATCGTGGTGGACGAGAACAAAAAACCCCTGGGCCTGTTGCACCTTCATGACTTGCTTGGCCGGGGCAGAATCAGCGTGATTTAGAGGTTCTGACAAAAAAGTCTTTAACCACAGACTGTCTTCGGTGGCGCACATTCTGACTTTCATACAATCTTTATGGAAAGTCGACATGGGGTCCTGTAGAAACCTGTGATTCAACTTTGATTTTGTTCGAAATTCTTAACCACTCTTTCCGTTTTTCCTTACAAAGGATGAGGGAATGACCATTAAAAAAATAAAACTTTTACTGACCGACGTGGACGGGATCCTGACGAATGGGAAGGTGATTTATGGGGAACATGAGGAATGGGTCCAGTTTGACATCCAGGATGGAATCGGCCAACGTTTGGCGGCTTATGGCGGACTGACAGTGGGTTGGTTGACGGGCCGCCAGTCCAAGGCGGTGGAGGCCCGGGCGCGCAAGTTAAAGGTACCTTATCTTTACCAGGGTAAATTGGATAAACTCACGGTTGCCAAAAATCTTTGCAAGAAAATGAATCTGACCCTCTCGGAGGCCGCCTATTTGGGCGATGACTTGATTGATCTGCCGCTCCTGGCCCAAGTGGGTTGGTCTGCGACCGTTCCTTACGGGCGGCCGGAGGTAAAGAAGATCGTGCATTTCGTGACCCGGGCCCATGCCGGCGATGGGGCTTTTCGGGAAGCCGTGGAGCGAATCCTCAAAGCCCAGGGGAATTGGGCCAAGACCCTTGAGGTCTTCCATCAGGGAAATAACCGCCTTGCCCCCTTGACGACTGCCCCGGGCACATAAGATCCAATGGACCGCCCCCTGAAGAAAATCAAACATGACCTCATTTATTATTCCGCCCGGGTCTTGATCGCCTTCCTGGGTATACTCCCTTTTACCTGGATGAAGCCCATCGGCCGATTATTCGGATTTTTCGTTTTTTGCCTGGCGGGAGGAGAACGGAGAAAGACCCTCGCGAGCCTTCGGGTCGCATATCCCGAACCAATTTCAAAGCAGGAAATCGAAAGATTAGCCCGCTTGGTTTGGATGGGTGTAGGGCGAAACCTTTTCGAGGTTGTCCAATGGCGGTCTTTTACGCATGAACGCCTGGTTTCCATGGTGGTGAGGCAAGAGGGCGTGGAAAACTTGGAACAAGCCATTCAGAAGGGCAAGGGCGTCATGGTATTAACCGCCCACCTGGGGAATTGGGAGCTTTTGGGCGCCTGGCTTTCCAACCGGCACACGACCACCGCCGTGGCCCAGAATCTTTACGATTCACGTTTTGATTCCTTGATGACTGGTTTGCGCGAGAACACCATCAAGGTCAAGATGATCAAAAGGGGGATCGCGTTGAGGGCCATCCTGGAATCCCTTAAAAAGAATTTTATCTGTATCGCCGTGGTGGATCAGGACACGGGCAAGGATGGCGTTTTTGTTCCCTTCTTTAATAAGCCTGCCTGGACCCAGTCCGGTTCGGCCCGTATTGCCCTGAAAACGGGCGCGGCTCTGGTCCCGGCCTTCGTGGTACGGGGCGCGGATGGCCGTTTTGAGGCGCATGTGGACAAGGAAATCGAGGTGCCCCGGACCGGGGATGATGAGAAGGATGTTATCGAAACGGTTCGTCGCTATACCGAAGTGGTGCAGACCTACGTTCAAGCCTATCCGGACCAGTGGATGTGGATGCATGAAAGATGGAAAACAAGACCGGAAGGGGAACGGGGTTAGGCGGGACGCCGGGGTTATCCCTTCAATTTCCTTGTTTTAATGGTTCCGAAACGTTTTTTTCGCGGCTGGAGAGCCTCGGATTTAAACTAATGGAAGTCTACCGGGCTGTTGATGAACGTCTAAATGGATGCGGGAGGAACGAGTTGCCGAAAAAAGCCGTGGAAATCTTCGTGAATGAAGAAACCCAGTTGGAAGGAACGAGCGAAACCAACCCGCCCAAGAGCCGCCGCGCTTTGTTCGTCCTGGTTGTCCTTTCCGTTTTGGCGGGAGGAGCATACTTTTTACTCAATCGCGGGAAATCACAAGCTCCCACCGTGGACGCCTTTACCCAAAGTAATAACTCGCCCGACGCGGTGATTGAGAAATTTCATCTAATATCCACCGTGAAAGGGGAGAAACATTGGGAGCTCTATTCCGACCAGGCTAAGCTCTACCAAAACCAGAAGAATGCCCTTGCTGCGAACATTGACGCCCAATATTTCAAGAAAGGCAAGATCGTGTCCACCCTCACCGCCGACCAGGCCATCATCAACACCGAGACCAATGCGACCCAGGCCCAAGGCCACGTGGAACTGGTGGTGGAGAACGGGTCCAAACTTTTGACCGATAAGCTCGATTGGGACCCGGACACGGACCAGATCAAAACCGGTGAGCCGGTCCGAATTTATAAGGGCGGGGATGAGATAACAGCCATCGGATTGACGGCGGATACAGAACTCAATAACGTCCACTTTATGAAGGACGTCCATACTCAAGTCAGGGATACCCATGAAATTGAAACTTTCAGCGATCCGAAAGCTTTTTAAGCCATCACCCTGGCCCATCCTCGTCCTGGCCGGGGTGGCATTTTGGGCGGTACGGGGTCTTTGCTACGAAATTCAGGAGCACCGGAATGTCAATTCCCGGAAGCCGGTGAGCATTAACGCAAATCAGTTGACCTTTGACCGGTTAAAAAGCCTGACGATCTTCAAGGGCAAGGTAAAGGCCCTCCATGACAAGGTAACCCTAAACTCGGATGAGTTGCGGGCGGTCTCGGACAACCATGAGGCGACCGCTCTGGGGCATATTCTTGTCGTGGATTCCAGCACAGGGATGACCCTCACCTGCGGCAACCTGGAATACCAAGACCTAATGGACCTGATGACCGCCCATGACCATCCCCTTATGACGGCCCCGGATGAAAAGGGGCTTCCTATTACGATCATGGGAAGGCAAATGGTCTTGGATTCGGAGAAAAAAACGGTCCAAATCAACCAGGATGTCAGCATCCTTCAGGCGGATGGCAAAGCCGAGGCGCAAAAGGCGACCTATGTATCCGCCGAGGATAAACTCATCTTGGAGGATGACCCCAAAGTTCAATTGAAAGGCGGGGACATGTCCGGTCGAAGGATTGTCTCCGGCTTTGGCGAGGATCGAACTATTATTTGCGAGGGAATGGCCGAGGCGAATTTTTATCCACAAGGAAAATCCGCGTCGTCTTCCCCGGTGAGCGGAACTTCAGCCGGAAGCTCCTTGGTTTCCTCCCTTTCCAATACCTCGAACGGGACTTCCTCTAAATACACTGTTAATTCGTCCAGCCCGTCAGGGCCGGGGTCCCAACCCGTTTCAGGTGAAGGCACAACGTTGGCAGGTCCGGGAAACTCCAATGGCATGAGGCCAAGTCCAAGGTGACCCAATCCCCCTTGGGGAAGGTTGGGGTGGCGTGTTATAAAGATGCAATCGATAGGGACCTTCAATCGTTAAAGGAATGATGTGAAAATTCTTCGAACGGACAATCTCGTCAAGCTTTACAGCAAAAAAAAAGTGGTGGATCGCGTCTCCATCGAGGTGCGCCAGGGGGAAGTGGTTGGACTCTTGGGCCCCAATGGAGCGGGTAAAACAACCACCTTTTATATGACGACCGGGTTCATCGCGCCCAATGATGGGAGGGTTTTCTTCGATGAGGAAGGAAAGGTTCATGACATCACCCACTTGCCCATGTACAAACGGGCGAGGATGGGTATCGCCTACCTGCCCCAGGAAGCGTCCATTTTTCGCAAACTGACGGTCGAGGAAAACCTAATGGCCATCCTCGAATTGACCCCCCAATCCCCAGCGGATCGCGAGAAAAAACTGGAGGAACTTTTAGAGGAACTCAAAGTTACCCACCTGGCCAAGCAAAAGGCTTATACCCTTTCGGGCGGGGAAAGGCGCCGGGTGGAAATTGCGCGGGCTTTAGTGCTACAACCCCATTTTATCCTATTGGATGAGCCCTTCGTCGGAATTGATCCCATCGCAGTCCAGGATATTCAGGGTATCATCCGGTTCTTGAAGAAGAAAAAAATCGGTATTCTCATCACGGACCATAACGTTCGGGAAACCCTTTCCATCGTGGATCGTGCCTATATCATGTTTGAGGGGAAAATCCTTCTTTCGGGCACAGCTTCCAAGTTAGCCTCCAATAAGAAAGCCAAGGAAATATATTTGGGCGAAAGGTTTTCTCTTTAAAATTCCTTAAGGTAGCTACCCATTAATAAATCGTTTCAAAAGAAAAATGGCTTGAAACTGTGGGTCGATCAAACCCTGGACCATTTAAGCCCGGTCCTAATCACCCTTCATGTCGGTCCCAATACGATGACATTCGTGGGGGTGCTTGTAACCGCAATGGTTCCCATTCAGATGGTTAGGGGTGATTGGCTGGGAGCGGGATTATGGCAATTAGCGGCGGGTTTTTTCGATTTGCTGGATGGTTCACTCGCCCGCAATATCAAAGCTCAATCCGTTTTTGGAGCCTTTTGGGATTCTACCCTGGACAGGGTTTCCGAATCCTTAGTTTTTGCCGGTTTTCTACTGTATTATTACCAGCATCAGGAACCGGTTCTATTGATGGCCGCTTTCGCGATTTCGATTCTGTCACTTTTGGTTTCCTATTGCCGTGCCCGGGCAGAGGGGCTGGGAATTAATTGCGAAGTGGGAATTTTGCCCAGGCCAGGAAGGGTATTAATTTTGGCTTTCGGTTTTTTGGCCGGCCTACCGACAGCAAGCCTGCTTGGGGTGGGGACCTTAACTCTGGTGACGGTTATACAGCGTGTCTTTTGGGTTCATCAAAAGGCCCCTCGGGGCCGATAAAAGGATTCATTTTTTCAGGAGCTCGACGACTATGCCTAAGGTTCGCGTGGCTGTGGTAGGAGTGGGTTGCTGTGCCTCTTCCTTGGTTCAAGGTGTGCGTTTTTACCGGAATGCCGATGAAGAGAGTTTCGTTCCGGGTCTGATGCATGTGCGCTTAGGCTCATATCATGTGGGCGACATCGAATTTTCCTGCGCTTTTGATGTGGATTCCAACAAGGTGGGGAAGGACCTTTCCGAGGCTATCTTTGAGCCCATTAACAACACGTTCAAATTCAGCGATGTGCCCGCGCTTGGGG
>CAVYSE010000016.1:0-87581 GCA_963771075.1 candidate division FCPU426 bacterium
CATGTGAAAACCCATTCACTAGTGATGAAACCAAAAGATTACACTGTTAATTGGACCCATCAAGGACAAGCGCATTAACCATATGTGGAACACCTTTGTTAACCACAGCCTTGCCAACGCAGTTGAAGGCTTATTATTTTTGCTTTATCTCTCAAGAAACCATCTAATCAAGTACAGTTATCCCTTAATGGTTGGTCGCCTTAAAGAATCTTCTCCAGCATACGCCCTGAATTTTCTTAAAGGTTGAAAATTCCGTGAAAAGGAGTTGATGGATGGGCTGAATTGAAATGATTGTTTTCTAAAATTTTTGCTAATTACAGGCCTGTAAAAGGATTTTTTCCAATGAACGCCCAGAATTTTCCCAGCGGTAGGATTTTAAGATATACCTTTTTCCCTTGGCCGCTTTCAGCCCGGCCTTTCGAGGGTTTTTCAAAATCTCCACCACCTTTTGGGCAAAAGGCCCCTTCCCCATCAGCCTCATCCACGAAAGTCTTACCTTTGGGGCCCATCCACGCTACCGCCTGGGGCGTGGCCACCACCGGCACACCCAGGCTCAAGGCCTGGGCCACCTTGTTTTGCATGCCCGAGGCGATCCGCAGGGGAGCGATGGAAAGGGTGGATTGGATGAAATAGGGTTCTACCCTTGGCACCCAACCCGTTACCAGGATGCTTTTCCCATCATGATATTTTTTTAACCGCTCCCTGGGGTTCCCCCCCACCGCGGCGAACACAGCATTGGGCACTTGGGACAATACTCTTGGCCAAACCTTGTCCAAAAACCAAAGGGCTCCATCCTCATTGGGCGTGTATCCCATATTTCCGACAAAACAAACCACAGGTCGGCCCGGCGGATAAAGCTTCCCCTTAGATGTCCGATAAGACTTAATAGATACCCCATTGGGCACCACCTGCACCCTATCGAGGGGTGCTCCATTTTCCAAAAGAACATTCTCATCCTGGTCTGAAATGACCGTGCTTTGGGCGGCCCGGCGAACCCAATCCACCTCCTCCCTTTTCAGGAACCAGTAATCCCATTTGGCGGCGATCTTCTGTTTCCAGGGCGCGCCCCGCAGGTCTTTCAATTTTCCTGTATATCCGGCCATGGAATCGGTCAATTCCAAAATGACCGGTTTGCCGGGATTGTAGGCGAAGGCCATGGGGGCCATGCGAAGCCGGTGGGCCAATACTACGTCCACCGATCTCCCCTCATGGGTTTGCCAATAGGATTTCAAAACATCCATGAATTTCGGGGAATGATAACTCGACACGTTCAATGACCGATTCAGCAACAAGCCCCCAAAAAGATTCATCAACAGATCCCAATCGCTCAAATGCTCAATATAGAGGCTTCGGCAAAGGGGCCTCAGGGCCCCGGCCTGGTCCAAATCCGCTTGAACGCGGGTCAGACACATCAGATCCACCTGATGGCGTCTTCGTTTTAAATATGAAAGAAAATGAAAAAGCCGAAGTTTGTCACCGTCGTGGGGGGGAAGGGGACAAGGGGGGTCAGGACCAGGATGTTCATGGGGTTTTTTCCTTCGTACCAGTTCAATCTAAAGAATAACGCATCTGATGCAAATACCAAAAAACCAGTCCGTTGGAAAAAACCAAAACCTAAGGCCAAAAATTTTTCGTCACAGATGCATGGGATTCATTAGAATTTCAAAAGACAAACTTCAGAAGTTTTTTCTCCGTTGTATACGTGTTTGGGAATCGCATCCTATGAATCCGCGGAAAATCGTGGTTTTGCTTTCCTTTTTTAACCAAAAAGACTCTGAATTTAATTATATTCGCCTTCAGGATTTTGTCTGGTTAGTTGCGTTCTTTTTGAGCGCTCCCTTTACCTGACAAGAACCATACCGTAAGCACCAGACAAAGGGCTACCCAAAAAACACTCAATAGAAAGGTTTTTGTTTCCACCGGCACGGCGTGGAATGCCGGCTCCAACTGGGTGAAAGGGAGCCCCAGCCGGTCGCCCAGGATTTTCAATATCCAATTCTCACCTTGAAGGCGGTTGTACCTCATCCAGGGCACGGCAGCCAGAACCCAATTCACGGCGGCCCCGATCCCAAAAAGGACAACGACGAGTTTGAACCACCCACTCCCTTGGCGCAACCTTTCCAAAACCGGGTAAAGCAGGATCAACAAGAGCGGCGTAATCCCCACCATATAACGGGCGGCGGGGGTTAGCCCCAAGTTCTCGTAAAAACACATAAAGAGATAAAAAAAACCGAAGGTTCCCAGCACCAAGCGTCGCAGGGGATTCGGCGAAAACCAAAGCAGGAAGGCTCCCGCGGCCATCAGGGCAAAGACGGGGAAATGGAACCAAAGCCCGCATTCCTGGTCCAGGATCAAGCCGAAGAACCCGATGAAGAACCGGCTTATTGGAAAAAGCGAGGCGAAAGCCTCATGGTGCGCCCCCAGCGGGGTGAAAACCCCGTAGACATGCAGGAAATAAAGCGCAAGCAAAAGCGTGGGGGCCAGGAAACCTGCGGCTCCCCTGCCCAATGCTTTCCAACGGTCTTTCCCCAAGGATGCCGTCTCGAAAACAAGCAGGAAAAAGAGTGGCAGGACCAACAAGACATTTCGGTTATGCATCCAAAGCATAGCGCTCAAATCCAGGCCCAAGAGCAACCACCTTTTTTTTAGGAACAACCAGAGGGCCAAGGCCACCAAGAGGGCCGTGGGTATTTCGGGATAGATCAACCCCGAGAACAATAGCAGGGGGCTAGAGAACAAACCGATCCAGCCCACCGCCCTCAAGGCCCATCCGGCCGCGCCTGTCCCCTCCATTACCTTCAAGGTCAGGAAAAGGGCCAGGGCCGCCACAATCGCCATGGTCAATGCCGCGCCCAACCGCCCCAGCATGGCAAAACCCATAAAAACCAATAGAACCGGGCCTAGCGGGTGGTAGCTGTAAACTTTCCCATTCATGAAATGATCCAAACCCTGAGGGTCCATCCGACCCCGGTGGTAAAAGTGGAAATAATCCTGGTTCAGGTAATTGTTGGCCAGGTCCAGGTCTCCGTCATGCAAAAGGCTGTAGTCCATCAATAAATAGTGGGGTTCATCCCCGCTCAGGTCGCATTGGGTCGTCCAAAGGGTCATGCCTAAAAAGAAAAAAAAAGCCACCCAACCCAACTTACCCGAGTAGGAAATCCTGGAATGTTCTAACTTTTTGTTTTGCTTTTCCATATGGACCTTATTTAGTGCCTGGGTGGGATGCAAGTTTGTTCCTGAAGGGAAATCGTCATGATCTTGAGTAAACAGATTTTCCTCTTTTCCAATCCGCGCCAGTAACCATCCGGCGAAAAGGAACAAATGGGCGGTCCACATGACGCCGAAGAGGATCTGGATTTTCCGAAAAACGAAATTATGCGGATCGGGCAGGGTTAGGTGGAGGGCCCACGGAAGGGCCAGGCTGAGTATCCAGGGTAAGTGGGTCAATAGAATGGGTGTAAAAAAAGATTCCGCAGAAAAATTCGTCAGACGGGTCGCAAGCAAAATCTCGAACAGGAAGGCAATGATTAAAATACCGAACAATATCTTCCCAAACGGGATTGAGGATTCCGGCGAACTGGTCAATGCCTTTATCGCGGCCGTTTTGAAAAAAAACAAGGATGAAGCGATTCCTGCGATCAAAGCTAAATGGACATAGGGTAGATATGGATTGGATTTCAACTCATTGGATCCTTCCCCAGCCTCCGTCCCATGCGCCCATAAACTGGCAGGGTCAAGCGGGCGGTCCTATCCCAGGTGAATTGCTTGGCCCGGGCCAATCCCTTTTTCACGAGGACCTGGCGGGCGGCGGGCTCGTTATAGAGAGCTTCAACGACTCGGGCGATGTCTTCCGGTTTTTCGGGGTCCACCAGTGCCGCCGATTCGCCCGCCACCTCCGGTAGGGACGTAGTGCTTGAAGTCACGACCGGCACGCCCGAGGCGAAGGCCTCCAAAACGGGCAGGCCAAATCCCTCCAATCGGGAAGGGTAAAGGAAAAGATCCACTTCGGTATAAATGGCCCGGAGGATCTCGTGGGACACGTTCCCGACCCACTCCAGATGGCTCCCCAGGTCCAGGTCGATGGCCTCTTGGAGGTAGCGGGTGCTGTTCAATTCGGCCTCATCCATCCCCACGATCAAAACCTGAAAGGGAATGTTGTGGTTTTTCCAAACTTGTGCGGCCTTCAGGATGTTGGAAAGGTTTTTGCGTTCATCCGCCGCCCCATGCACCAGGATTTTGAAAAGCTTCGAAGGCTTTCGCTTTTTCCGGGCAAAGGCCTTGGGGTCTACCCCTTCCAGGGTGACGGTGATCTTGTCCTCGGTGACTCCCGTGGTCCGGACGATTTCCTTTTTGGAGAATTCGCTTACGGTGAGTATTTCCGTGGCTTTATGGGCCGATTTGGGTACCACCCACTGCTTATAGGTATAGACCAACCGATACCATAAGCTGGGCCGGGGTCTTACTTGGGAGAGGGGGCGTACATGCATGGCGTCGTGCAGGGTCAAGACATAGGGAAAGCCGGTGAAGGTTGTGCCTGAATTATCCACATAATGAAGAAAGTCGAGGCCCTGTGTCCTGGCGGCCTTGGGCAATAGCCATTGCTCGTATTGGGCGGGGTTGCCGTAGGGAAGGTCGACGCACTCAAAACGGTTGTTTTTGATTTGGGACCGAAGATTTTCAGGAGCGTTAAAAAGGGTGTATTGGTTCAACCGGTCAACGCGGGAAAGGGCCAGGATCAGGTTAGCCGTATAGGTACCGACGCCCCGGCGGTAGGCCAGGCGGGCGTCGATCCCGATTTTCAGGGCTTTAGGATTTGGCTTTCTTGGCACGGTCCACGAGGAGGACAGGTATTCCGTTTTCAATCGGGTATTGGTTTCGGCACTCGGTGCAAACAATGGATTCGTTCACTTCCCGAACCGCCGACCCGCAGGCAGGACAAATCATGATGTTCAAAAGATCGGGTGAAATCACTGGTTCCTCTTTTAATTAAGATTTTTTCGTAGTAGCCCTAAGAAGGATTCCCCCACCCATACCGGGAAGAAAAACTTTTCCGATGGAATCTGTCAAGGTCAGGAAGCTCCGGCACGTCGAATCACCCAAAAGGGAGAGGATTCGCTCAAAAATCCTGGGTAATTTCAAGTAATTATAGGTTTGCACTTCCACCCTGTCAAACCGGGCCTCCCGTGCCAGTTTCTCCAGATCGTCCGGCCCGAAAAAGAACAAATGATCCGTTTGCTTCGCCTTGTGGGACCGGTTAATGAAAGGTAACAAGCGTTTGAAGTAGGACCGGTCGTTCGTCACCGAAACCACCAGCACCCCGCCGGGCTTTAAAAGCCTTCTCGCCTCGGCAAAGACCTTTGTCGGGTCGAAACAATGGTCAATCACCTCTTTCACCACCACTCCCTGCGCCGCCATGTCAGGGAGGGGAACCTGCTCGGCCAGTCCTTGGATGAAACCCAACCCAAAAGTCGGAATGTCTCTTTGTTTCAATTGTTCCGCCGAGGGCTCGACACCTAGATAGTTCCATACATTCTCTCTTCCCTTCTCTTGAAGAAAGAGAGCGAATTCACCCCGCCCCGCGCCCAGATCCACGAGTAGGGGTTTCAAGGATTTAACTCCAGATGATTCGAAGTTTTCGCTCAGTATCGCGTCAACTTTTTCATCCAACCGCCGATATCTAAGTCTCATAAGCGAGGTCAGGGACTTGAGGAATGCATCATCATCCCAATTAGATTGCAGTTGTTTCCACTTCGAGTAGGTTGGATTATCCATTGAGAATTCCCTTCAAAATTACCTTTTACTTCCCCAACTTCAAAAAAACATGGTTTTTTAAGTTTTGGCGCCTTTTCCCCTTTAACTCAAGGAGCCATAGAATAAAGGACTACACCCCCCAAAAAATTTGTTTAATGGAAGGTAGCATGCGTTGGATTTGGTGAGTCGTTAAGGTTTATCCAATAAAAGGAATAACCCAAAATATGACCGTGAGAATGAAAAGAATAACATAGAAGGTGAAGAAGACGATGTGCAGAGGCTCCAAAAAGTAATGCAGAGTAGCCCGGGCCATACCCTCCACCGAATGCAAGCCTGTGGTTGATTGTTTTTGAGCCTTACTCAATGCCCTATTCAAGCGATTAGGGTCCTTGAAACGGCTGATAAAGAAGCGGGTCATGATCCATTGAAAGAAACTTGGAAAGGGCTTGAGTACCTCCCGAAAGAAAACCTGTATCTTCTCGGTCCACTCCCGTCCGATAGAATTAGCCGTCACGGGGACCAGTTGTGCCGCAGTTTGGAACAACAGGGTTAAAAGATGATCGAGAACCCTTTGGAGGGCAATTGCCCAACCCGCCAAAAGCCCCATTACCCCACCCACCAGATACATGTAGATATATGGGAATCTCGGTCCTGACCCCGAACCCGGATGAATTGCACTGTAAAGGAGAGCTAGCCCTCCCCCAAGGCACAAGCCTACGGCAATGCCTAAGGTTAAAGCCTGGACAAAGATTTTAATGAACGGACGCAACAACGCCTCCTTAAACATGACGTTTCGTATTTTAAAGATGCGAAAGTAATTGTCTTACAGCCATGGACATAAAGGGAGAATATCCACAAAACTGTACTGCTCGCCCTTCTTGAACCCTATCATTTCCTTCGTTAAACACCTAACAAATTGGCCCTCTTTATGCTTTTCACCTTTTCATCAAATAACAAATGAAGGGTATATCCATGGCTTTCGAAAACTACGAAACCGACATTTTTTACGATGAACTTTTCGAGCGAAACGGCGAACCCCGGGCGAGCGCCGCGCCCCTGATCAAGCGTTTGAAATCCATGAGCCCTGCGGACTTGATCCGCCAGCAAAAGGCCGCCGAGACCGAATTCCACCAGTTGGGAATCACTTTCACGGTTTACGGCGACAAGGCGGGAACCGAAAAAATATTCCCTTTCGACATCATTCCCCGCATCGTGAACTACGAGGAATGGACGCATATCGAGGCGGGCCTGACCCAACGGATCCGCGCCCTAAATCTTTTTATCGACGATATATACCATGGCCAAAAGATCCTCAAGGACAACATCATTCCCGCCGAGATGTTGCGAACCTCCTCCGGTTTCAAACCCGAGTGTATTGGGCTCAACCCGCCGGGCGGGATCTGGATCCACATCACCGGAACCGACCTGGTGCGCAACCGCGATGGTAACTACTACGTTCTGGAGGATAATTTAAGGTGCCCTTCCGGCGTTTCCTACGTGTTGGAAAACCGCTCGGTGCTCAAGCGAACCCTGCCCCAGGTTTTCGAGGATATGTCGGTTCGGCCCGTGGACGATTATCCCCACCGCCTACTTGACACCCTCTGCCAAACCGCGCCCGCGAGTGCAAAGGGGAGGCCTAAGGTCGTGGTCCTCACCCCCGGTCCCTATAACTCGGCCTATTTCGAGCACGCCTTCCTGGCCCAGCAAATGGGTGTGGAACTGGTCGAGGGACGAGACCTGGTCGTGCTGGATGGCTATGTTATGGCCCGCACCACCAAGGGTTTCGAGCGGGTGGATGTCATTTACCGCCGGGTGGATGACGACTTCATCGATCCTCTCGTCTTCAACAAGGATTCCCAGCTGGGCGTGCACGGATTAATGGAAGTTTACCGCAAGGGCCGCCTGACCTTGGCCAACGCGCCGGGCACCGGCGTGGCGGATGACAAGGCCATCTATACCTATGTACCCGACATGATCCGATACTACCTGAACGAGGAACCCATCCTGCCCAACGTGCCCTCCTACGTTTGTTGGGAACCCGCCCAGAAAAAATACGTCCTGGATAATCTGGGCAGCCTAGTCGTGAAGGCCGTCAACCAGTCGGGGGGTTACGGCATGCTGGTCGGCCCCCACTCCACCGCCAAGGAACAAAAAAAATTCGCCGAGCTGATCCAGAAAAACCCGAGGGATTACATCGCCCAGCCCACCCTCTCCCTTTCGCGTGTGCCCATCATTGTGGACGACCATTTCGAAGGCCGGCACGTGGACCTTCGCCCCTACATCCTTTACGGCAAGGCGCCCTATATCATCCCGGGAGGCCTCACCCGGGTGGCCCTGAAAAAAGGTTCTCTGGTGGTGAACTCCTCCCAAGGCGGTGGCAGTAAGGACACCTGGGTGTTGGACAAGTCCCCGTCCCCGCATTAGCAGGAGGGCGCAAGTGAACACACAACAAACTATTCACCCCGGAGAAACGGAGACGCAAAGGAAGGCTTATTTCTTGATATCGGCAACTCCCCTAAAGCAATTTTTTGAGGTGCCCCTCATACTTTTTCTTATAAAGAAATTATTCGTGATTGACTATTCCCGATTTTCATGCATTTCACCAAGTGTGCCTTTCCCTGTGCCTCTGTGCCTCTGTGGTGAAAGCCTTGAGGTGTTCCCATGTTAAGCCGATTGGCCGATTCCCTCTTCTGGCTGGGGCGCTACGTGGAACGTGCCGAAAATGTGGCCCGCTTCATCGGCGTCAACCTGAACCTGATGCTGGACCTGCCCATGGAAAAATCCCAACAATGGCGGCCCCTCGCCGTCACCACCGGGGATTACGCGGCCTTCGTAAAAAGCTACGGTGAACCCACTCGCGAGAACGTGATCCGCTTCCTGATGTACGACACCCTCAACCCCAACTCCGTCTTGTCCTGTCTGCAAAAAGCACGCGAAAACGCTCGCACTAGCCGGGAAGTGATCTCCTCCGAAATGTGGGAGCACGTGAACATCTTCTACCACCAGGTCAGCGGGGCGCTGAATAACCCCCCCAACGACGACTTTCTCTACCATTTCTGCCGCTCGATCCGCTTCAACAGCCACCTTTTCTCGGGCCTCAGTGACGACACCATGTCCCACACCGAGGCATGGCACTTTTTACGTTTAGGGCGGCTCTTCGAGCGCGCGGACAAGACCGCCCGCATCCTGGACGTGAAATATTTTATCCTTTTACCCAAGGTAGAGGATATCGGCACCCCCTACGACATCATCCTCTGGACCGCGCTCCTCAAATCCGCTTCCGCCAGCGAGATGTATCGAAAGAAGCACAGCCTCATCCAACCCGCCAGGGTGGCGGAATTCTTGATGATCGACCCCGACTTCCCCCGTTCCATGCGCTATTGCCTGGTGAACGCCGAAAAATCGCTCCGGGCCATCGCCAACACCCCGCCCGGGACCTATTCCAACAACGCGGAAAAACAGCTGGGACTGCTTCGGGCGGAGCTGGATTACGCCGATACGGACGAGATCATCAAGGACGGATTACACGAGTACCTCGACAACTTTGAGGCCAAGCTGAACAAGGTGGGAGACGCGCTGTATTCGGTTTTCCTTGCCTTCCGACCCCTGCCGGAACACGCCCCGAAACCGAAAATTCACAAGATGGAGACCCAACAACAATGACCTTCTGCATCGCAATGAAAGTGAAGGACGGCCTGGTGGCCCTGGCCGACACACGAATCACCAGCGGCACCGAGCACATCACGGGGAAAAAGGTGACCGTGCATCCCAACGGCAATCATCCCATCTTCCTGATGACGTCTGGGCTCCGTTCCGCGCGGGACAAGGCGCTCACCTATTTCCAGGAAGTCTTGGACGGGCCGGACAGCCGCTTTGACAAGCTCTACAAGGCCGTCAACGCCTTCGCCGAGCAGCTACGGCGGGTCGCCAAGGAGGACAAGGAGGCCCTGGAAACCAGCGGTTACCCCTTCAACCTCTTTTCCATCATGGGCGGGCAAATGGCGGGCGACGCGGAGCACAAGCTTTACCTGATCTATCCGCAAGGCAACTGGGTGGAGGTCACCGAAAGCACGCCCTATTACGCCATCGGGGAGTCCAGCTACGGCAAGCCCCTGCTTGACCGAGCGCTTTATTTCGACAGTTCGATGGAGCTGGCCCTGAAGGTGGGCTACCTGGCCTTCGAGGCCACCCGTTCCAGCGCCACGGACGTGGACTTCCCCATCGACGTGGTGATCTACCACAAGGGGTCCTTCATGATGGACGAGATCCGCTATCGACCAGAAGGACATGGTGAAGGTTTCCGACTGGTGGAAGCAACGGGTGCGGGAAACGGTGGAATTGTGCCCTTCCGATTGGGCCCAGGCCGCCCTGGAAAAAAAATCGAACCTCAAAGCGGTCGATTCGGGCGCGTAAAGGAAAATACGCAGACAAAAAGGAACACTAAGGGTGCGAAGTTCGCTAATACAAGCAACAGAGGAAATTAATTTAAACGAAGTTAAAACCTTCGATCTTAGAAGCCGTAACAAAACCATGCTTTTCTTCGCGTCTTCGCGTTGAAAAAATCTTTTTTTGGTTTTACGGGGAGCGTCCATGAAATTCCACATCACCCATCAAATCCAATACGTCTACAGCAAGGAAGTGTTTGTGGAACCGACCATCCTGCGGCTGAAGCCCCGGGATGATTTCAGCCAAAGGCTCGAGAATTACCAGCTCCAACTCAACCCCTCCTCGGCGGGGCGGTCCGAGGGGCTCGACCTCTACAACAACCCGGTGACCCTTTTCTGGCACACCGCCCATCTCTCCCGATGGGAAGCGACCACTTCCTTCACCATCGAGTCACTTCTCAACAACCCCTTCAATTACCTCATCACCGATCCACAGGTCTTGAAACTCCCCGCCCGCTATAGCAAGGAAAACCGTCAGGCCATGGCGCCCTATCTTTTCCGTCCTGAGCCGGACGGCGGGGTGGACCAGCTGGCTGAAAGGCTGCTGGCGGAAAGCGATGACAATACCTTGAGTTTCCTTTACCACATGACGGACACCCTGCACCGGGATTTCCAGCAGGTGGTGCGCCTTACGGGAGAGCCACTCCCGCCCGGAAAGACCCTTAGGAGAAAAGAAGGGGCCTGCCGCGACCTGGCGGTCCTCTTCATCGACCTGTGCCGTTCCCTGGGGATCGCCGCCCGATTCGTGAGCGGCTACAAGTACGACCCCGGGGCGAAGGATAGTTTCGAGCTTCACGCTTGGGCGGAAGTCTTCTTGCCGGGGGCGGGCTGGCGGGGCTACGACCCCTCCCTGGGGCTGGCGGTAGCCGACACCCATGTCGCCCTGGCTTCCGGGCCCGGCGCCGCCGAGGCGGCGGCCGTTACCGGAACCTACCGCGGGTCCGAGGTCCTGTCGAATTTGACCTATAAGGTGAATATCGAAAACCTAACCCCGGCCGAGACGGTGGGGGCGTGACATGGGCCCTTTGGGACACTGGAGCTTTCAATACCTTCGCATCCAACTAGTTTTATTTTGGTCTTATTGGTTATTCATGAAGAACCTGGCGGACCTTAGGATCAGCCGGATCCTGAGAGCTAAATCCCTACAGCGCAGCAACCACTTTCGCAAAATCTGATCCTTATTTTATTCGGTCTTCCTGGCTTTGTTCCTTCCTCTTCAATGCCGCCAAGTTCTCCTTCGCAGGAGTCAGGTCCAGTGGCGCGTGGAGAGCGCTTTGATACGCCCTTTCGGCCAGGTTGTATTTATTCTCGAGAATGTAAAACCCAGCCAACTCGTTATAAAAATGCGCGGCGGGGTATCCCTCTTGAACCGCCATCCGCATCGCCTTGAAGGAGGCCCGGAAATTTTCAGGGGAGGGATGCCCGAACATGTTGTCCCAATTGTGCAGGCTGAACTGGATATCCCAATAACAGGCCCGCACAAGCGGATCATGGCTCAACAGGGGTTCCAACTCGTCCATCATCCGGATGGAATTTTTACGGGCCGGGTCGATGGGAAGCCTCACGAATTGCTTGAGGACCTCGTCGAGTTGTCGGTTGGCCTTCCGCCAATCCTCAATCCTCCTCCTCGTCCGGCCGTTCACGGGCAGAATCCCCAGCATCAAACCACCGTCATAATCGTTCTGGGCCGGTTCGACGTCTTTGGAAAGCCAGAACCAACTGCCGTCCGGGAAGGCCTTCGCCAGGAAGGGCTGGTAATGGATGTTCACGACCAGGGCGGCCCAATGCGCCTTGTCCGAAGGCCATTCAGGATGATCGTCCGCGTTAAAAGGGAAACAAGCGATCCGGAGGGAGTAATCGTGGAAAACCGAAAGGTTCAATTCGGTGAGAATCAATCCCGGCCCCTGTTCCCGAGATTGTTTTTCCAGGATGGGAAAGGCCACGGCGTTTTCCTTTGTCTTGAGGAAATCCCAATAGTTATTCATCACCTCCCGGGATTTTTGAAGATGAATCGTATCAAGCCCCGTGGAAACCAATAGGATCGCAGCGAGGAAAGCCGTTCTCGACCTCCTCGAAAGTAATTCCAACAGCCACTCCAATCCCTGAACCGCCGCGAATGAAAAGAGGGGCAATATTTGGATCACCCGCATCTCACTTAAAGGCGGGGCGCTCAACAAATCGGGCGAGAAAAAGACCAGGGCCGCCGCGTAAACCCAAGCCCATTGAACGGAGGCCGTGCGTTTGGGTAAAACCAAAAACCCGATTACCATCAAGGTTCCGGTGAGGGGGTTGAAAAAACCGCCCCAGACCGGGCCATAACTATAAATGGAAATTTTGTAACCCCATAAAAAGCCCGCCAGGATTCGAGCCACCCTGCCGAAATAATCGAAAAAGGGTTCGTGGCGTCCCACGTTCATCATGAAGGAATAGTAGGTGCCGAAACTTCGGTTCAGGAAGGCGCAGATCATCGGGGCCATGGCTACAAACATGGGGATGAAATAGGCCAGAAGCATCATTCTTTTTTCAGACGGGGAAGGGGTTTTAAATGTTTTCCAAGCCACCGGAACCACCATCATGATTGCCACCACCGGCCAGGAAAAATAAGTGTAAAAGCCCGAGCCTACGGTGAGCCCGCTTAAGGCCAACCAAACCGCTTTCTCCCTCGGGGCGGCTGAGTTCATGAACCGGCCCAGGCAATAAAAAGCCAAAAATTCCCAAAAAACCAACAACAAACCCTGGTGGCCGATATGGCCAAAATAAAGGAAGCTAAACCCGGTCCCAATCACCGCCAGGTATAGCCGGGAGGTTGGGGGGGGAAAAATTGGCGGATGGCTCCATAAGCCACGGGCAGGATTCCCATCGAGATCAGGATGGGGAGCAGGCGGATCGAAAAGAGGGTGGAAGGCAAAATCTTAAATAGGAGGGCCAGCATCCAGATGAGGAAGGGGGGAAGCTGGGTCCAGAAAAAGTAAGCGCGCCAGTCCCAATGCTGGTTGAGCTTCATGGCGAAATAGCCGTTGATCATCTCGTCGTAGATGGGCCAATTAGGGAAATCTCCGAACCAGGCCAGACGGAGCAGAACCGAGACCGTCAGGATTGCCCAAAACATCCAGGCAGGGAGTCCTTCCTCCCCAGTCGCTTTCCCCTCCCCCAGGGCCAGGAACCGCCGAAAGAAAATAACAAGAGGTAAAAGCCAACCGACTATCACCAGCCAAAGTTTAACGTCCAAGGGGATGGGAAAATAAGAGAGGGCGGCATGCACCGCCACCAGCCAGCTAAAAAAAAACCAAACACCTAAACGGCGGGGTTGAGCAGTGGAAGGGGTGGCTGGCAAATCAAATCCTTGGTCGAGGAATGGACGGACCCGGCGGTTTATTGTATCAACCCGCCCACCGAAGAGGATGGTAATTGCCTTCCCTTCGATTTTATACTACGGCCCATGGTTTCAAATCCCCCCGAACTGACCGGTCTTTCCGGCCTTACCGTCGCGGCTTTCGAGAGCCGCATGGCCGAGGAAATGGCCGATCTCATCACACGCCACGGGGGCATCCCCCGGGTGGCGCCTTCCATGCGGGAAATTCCCCTCTCCCAAAACGTGGACGCTTTCGCCTTTTACGAGCGCCTCCTTGAAAAACCCGATCGATCTGATCGTTTTCATGACCGGCATCGGCACCCGCACCTTGTTCCAGGCCCTCCTGGGCAAGTACCCCAAGAGCCAGGTGGAACGGGCCTTCAAGCGCGTAACCCTGGCCGCGCGCGGCCCCAAGTCGGTGAAGGCCCTCAACGAGTTCGGTTTCCGCGCCTCCCTCATCGCGGAGGAACCCAATACCTGGCGGGAAATGCTGGAAGCCCTGGGCAACCTCAAGAATAAGAAGGTCGCGGTGCAGGAATACGGCGTCCCCAACCACGACTTCTACCAGGCGCTGAAGAAGGAGGGGGCGCTGGAAGTCATCCCCGTTCCCGTCTATTGCTGGGCCCTGCCCCAGAACACGAACCCCCTGAAGGACCTCATCACCGATATCACGGACGGGAAAGTGCAGGTCGCCCTCTTCACCAGCGCCACCCAGGTCCACAACACCCTGGCGGTGGCCAGGGAATTGGGGCTGGAACACCGGCTCATCACCGCATTCTCCATGATGGCCGTCGGGTCGGTGGGAAGCGTGACCAGCGAGGCGGTCCGAAGCCAGCACATCCAGGTGGATTTCGAACCCGAGCATCCCAAGATGGGTTTCCTGGTCAAGGAAGCGGCGGAAAAGGCCGCGGGGGTGATCCCCTCCAAACTCATGGGCGGCGTGACGCTTCCCTCTCCCCGGGCCGACGCGCTCCGGGAAAGCCTCTTCCTCAAGGCCTGTCGGAGGGAACCCACTCCTCGCACGCCCATGTGGATCATGCGTCAGGCCGGGCGATACCTGCCCGAGTACCAGGAGATCCGCTCCAAGGTTTCCTTTTTAGAGCTTTGCAAGACGCCCGAACTGGCCTGCGAGGCTACCGTATCTGCCCAGGAGGTTTTGGGCGTGGATGCCGCCATCCTATTCGCCGATATCCTGCTCATCACCGAGCCCATGGGTTTCGAGCTGGAGTTTACCGACAAGGGCGGCCCCAAGATCGCCAACCCCTTCCGTCAGGCGGAGGATCTGAACCGGGTTTCCGAGGCGGACCCGAAGGAACTGGATTACGTGATGGAAGCGGTCCGGTTGATCCGTTCCCGGCTGATGCCGGACATCCCCCTGATCGGCTTTGCCGGAGCCCCCTTTACCCTGGCTTCATATATGATGGAAGGCGGTTCCTCCCGCGACTTCATGCACACCCGGGCCCTCCTGGCGGAAGACCCCGCCTGCTGGGACCTCCTGATGAAAAAGGTCGTCGCCTCCACGGCGGCCTACCTGAACGCCCAGGTCCAGGCGGGCTCCCAGGCGCTCCAATTGTTCGATTCCTGGGTGGGCATCTTGACACCCGACGAATACAAACGCTTCGTGCTTCCTCACGTTAAAAGCCTCACTTCCATGCTGGACCCGAAAGTTCCAGTCATTTATTTCGGCGTTGCCACCTCCCCTTTCTTTCCGTTTTTGAGGGAAACCGGCGCAACGGTCTTTGGGGTGGATGGAACCATGCCCCTGGACAAGGCCTGGAAAGTTTTGGGAGACGTGGCCGTCCAGGGCAATTTGGATCCCAAAATTCTTTTGGAAGGCAGCCCGAACGATGTGCGCATACAAACCGAGGATATCCTGCGGCGGGCCAAGGGTCGGCCGGGCCATATTTTCAACTTGGGCCACGGCATCCTGCCGAACACCCCCATGGAAAACGTGCGGACCATGATCGAGACTGTAAAGAAATGGAAAAACAAATAGGAATCAGTAACGAAATAAACCATGTCTTAGCCACGGATTCATTAGATGCCGACGGATGGGCCAACGGAAAAATAAATTTTTTTACATCCTATGATTCCCATTCATCCGCGGCTAAATTCTGTTTTGCCTTTCTTCATTCGAAGCGTTCTGGCGGCAGTAATATCTTGGTTTTGACTCTTCTTAAATCCTGGGATTAAAGGTTTAAATGAATACTTTCCAATACGACGCCGTCCTGCTCATCGGTTTCGGCGGCCCGGAAAAACCTGAGGATGTGGTCCCCTTCCTGCAAGACGTCACAAAGGGCCGGGACATTCCCGAGGAGCGCTTGCGGTTGGTGGCCCAGCAATACGAAAAAATAGGCGGCGCCTCTCCTTATAACCGCCTTACCTTGGAACAGGCCCAGGCGCTCGAAAAGCTTTTGAAGGCCAGGGGAATGGATATTCCCGTCGCGGTGGGATTCGCCCATTCTTCCCCCCGCATCGCGGATTCCCTGCGCGATCTGGCCGAAAATAAAAAGACCCGCGTCTTTGCCATCGTCATGGCGCCCCACCGCTGCCAGGCCTCCTTCGATAAATACGTGGATAAGGTGACCGAGGCCCTGCCCACCCTGCCCTCTCTTCAAATCACCTATGCCCCCCTCTGGCATAATCGGCCCGGCTTCATCCAAGCCATGGCCGACCACGTGAAGGAAGCTTACAAACAACTCTCCGCGGAGGAAAAGGCCCGCCACCGGGCGGAGCTGATCTTCACCACCCACAGCATTCCCCGGGCCATGGCCAATAACTCCCCCTACTCCGGGCAATTCGAGGAAACCGCCATGCTGGTCACCCATAAGGTGGGGATACCCTATTACCAGACCGCCTATACCAGCCGGTCCGGGCGGCCCACCGACCCTTGGCTGGAACCCGACCTGGGTGCCTTTATCGAGCGCCGCACCTACGAGACCCTCTCGGCCTGCGTAGTAGCCCCTGTCGGATTTTTGGTGGATCACGTCGAAGTGCTTTACGACATTGACGTCCTGGCCCAGGAAAAGGCCAAGTGGAAATCCCTCCACATGGTCCGCGCCAAGACCGTGGGAACTCACCCCGCCTTCATCGCCATGCTGGCTTCCCTGGTGGAAGAAACCCGGGTCGCCTATTAAGGTCCATCAAAGGTTGGATTGCCAATGAATTTAGCCGTGTTCGATATCGACGGGACCCTGATTCAATACCACGCGAAGCGCAACGACCGGGCCTATGTTCGGGCGATGGCTGAGGTGTTCGGGACCAGGATCGAGGACAGCGCCGACAGCTGGTCCGGTTTCGCCAGTTCGACCGACTCGGGCATTTTGAGGGAATGGGTGAGGCGGACTAAAGCCAGGAACCTGACCCGGCAGGAAATCTCGCTCTTCAAGAAAACCATGGCCCGTTTTTTGGAAAAGGAGTATGGGGACGATCCTTTCCTTCCGATGCCGGGTGCCCACGCCCTTTGGGATCAAATTTCCATCCATTCGCGATGGAAGATGGCGATCGCGACGGGAAATTGGGATTTCGCGGGGCGCTTCAAACTGGAAAGCGCGAAGTTCGACCCTATTTATGTGCCAATGGCCTCTGCGGATGATGGAGAAGCCCGGGAACAGGTACTGCGGGCTTCCAAACATCGCGCTTCCAAGCAATATGAAATCCAGGATTTCGACAAGATTGTTTACGTCGGGGATTGGACCTGGGACGTAATGGCCGCCAAGGCTTTGGATTGGAAATTTATTGGAATCGGTACAGGGGAGAATGTCCAGGCCTTAAGGGATGCGGGCGCTGAACGGATCTTGCCTGATTTCAACGGGTTATTTCACGAGCTGGAAACGGTTTAAAAGGAATTAATTGCCCGTGATGGGGAGGCGGAAAAATGCTGAACGATGAGCGAAATATATCTTCTCCCCCGAGTTACGAACAAATCCTGGCTGAAACCAAGGCCATGGGTTTTGCGATGGGTTCGGATGTTTTAACGGGCAATTTTTTAAGGATGCTCGCCGCGTCTAAACCGAGCGGCCATTTCCTGGAGATGGGTTCTGGAACTGGGCTGGCCGCATGTTGGATATTGAACGGCATGGATTTCAAATCCACACTTGTCTCAGTGGATAATGACCCGGTTTGTTTGGAGATCCCGAGAAAGGTCTTGGGGAATGATCCCCGATTGACCCTAGTACTCGGGGATGGAAATGACTTCATCGCCACCGCTAAAAAGCGGTCCTTCAACCTCGTGTTTGCTGACTCCTGGCCGGGCAAATATGAAAATTTGGAAAAGATGCTCGACCTCGTGGCGCCGGGTGGCCTGTATGTTATTGACGATATGCTTCCACAACCGAGCTGGCCCGAAAGGCACCAGAAATCGGTGGACGCGCTCCTCGCGAAATTGGCGGCCTTGGATGACTTTCAAGTTACTAAGTTAACCTGGTCCACAGGCCTGGTGGTCTGCGCAAGGAAGGTGGGACAAGCTAAATGAATACGAAATTATTCACGATGGCATGAAAAAAGGAAAACACAAAGCCGCGCCTTGAATCATTTATAATTCAAAGCTCTTATTTTTTCACGGGCTTTGCGGATACCGTTAGAAATGGAATCTATGGATCACTTAAGGGTCGTCATCATCGGAACCGGCGTCAGTGGCCTTTCTTGCGCCTACCGTCTGGAAGAACTTTCCAGGGAAAATGATATTCCTCTCGACCTGACCCTCCTGGACGCAGGGCCCAAGCCCGGAGGGGTCACCTCCACCGTCAAGCTCAACGGTTTCCTCATCGAGGAGGGTCCCGACTGCTTCCTCACCGAAAAACCCTCCGGCGTCGCCCTGGTAAAAAAGCTGGGACTGGAAGGCCAGATGATCGGCACCAACCCCGACATTCACCAATCTTTTATCCTAAAAGGCAGCCGCCTCCATCCCATCCCCGAGGGTTTTTACATGATGGCCCCCTCCCGGATCATGCCCCTCCTCACCACGCCCCTGCTTTCCCCCTTGGGTAAATTGCGGGCCGCCTTGGAGCCGTTTAAACCCGCCCGCAAGGACGTCCAGGACGAGAGCATCGGCGATTTCGTGACCCGGCGCCTGGGACGCGAAGCGCTCGATTACCTGGCCCAACCCCTGGTGGGGGGGGTCTATAACGCCGATCCCTTCGAGTTAAGCCTCTCGGCCTGCACCCCGCAGTTCAAGCAGATGGAGATGAAATACGGTTCCCTCTTGAAGGCCATGGCGGCCCGCCGGATGAGTTCACAAAAACGCGTCTCCGGCGCCCGCTATTCCCTTTTCGCTACCTTCCCCGAAGGGCTGCAAACCCTGGTGGACGCCTTGGTTTCTAAAATACCGTCCGAATCCTTCTGGGTGGACCATCCGGTCCATTCCCTGAAATCCAGGGATGGGGGTGGATGGGAAGTCGCAAGCAAGGACCGTTCCTTCGAGGCCGACGCGGTCGTCCTCGCCCTCCAACCCAACAAGATGTCGCCCCTTCTGACGCCCTTGGATAAGGAATGGGAAAAACTCTTAGCCGGAGTCCCCGCCCACGATTCCGCGACCTTGAACCTGGGCTTCCGCCGGGAGGACGTAGGCCATCCGCTGGACGGTTTCGGCTATGTGGTTCCCACCGTCGAGAAAAGACTCTGCGTGGGGGCTTCCTTTGTCAGCCAAAAGTTCGCGGGACGGGCGCCCGAGGGCAGTGTGCTCATCCGGGTTTTCCTGGGCCAGGCGGCGGTCGACCTTTTGAAAAGCCAGGGACCCGATCCCATGTTGGAAGCCGTCCTCGATGAACTCACCCCCATTCTTCAACTGAAAAGCCAACCCCTGTTCCGGCACCTGGCAGTCTATACCCAATCCCAGTCTTATTACCGTCCCGGCCATTTAAGCCTGGCCAAAAGGCTCTTGGAAAAGGCGGAGGAAACCTCGGGGCTCTATTTAGGCGGGAACGGCTTATCGGGCAGCGGCATCCCCGATTGCGTGTCCACGGGCGAGGCCGCGGCGCAAAAGATAATCGCTGATTACAAAATCCAAAAGATAAATTAGCCACAGATACATAGGTCAAAAAACCAAGGATTTACTGTGCACCAATGGTGCACTTGAAAATAAGGGAATTTTGGACCTTTCCGAGAGAGCCATAGCTCAGTTAGAAAACATAAGGGCCAGGCCTACATTTTACATCTTACAGCCCTTTTGGTGAACGCCCGGTCCTTCGCCATCTTTGCCTTGATCCTCGCCCATTGGTTCCCCACCGCCGAAAACCCCACGAGAAGTGACGTGGTACACCGCCCCTTCATAATGAATGCGTTTTGGTCTTGGCATGGCTACAGTTTAATCGTTCCCTTCTCCCTGTATAGTGTAATATGTAGGCCTGGCCCCTAAGTTCCACAGCGTCCTTTCCAAGGCTCGGAAACGCTGGGGGTGGTGATTTTAAAGGGGTTTTTCGAGCGAATCGTCTGGCAATGTGTTCAAGCGGGATTAGTTGATGGGCGAATAATCTTCATGGATTCCAGCCTGGTGGAGGCGGTTGCTTCGCTCGTATGAGGTGGGAAAGGCTCTGGCGGATAAGGATTCAAGAATATTTAACCGCAGTGATCCAAAACATCGGGGAACTGGTGAGGTATGGGCGGGGTCCAAAGGCGGTCGGGCACCCTCTTGAGGGGGTTTTTGAGGAATAGATCGAACTTTATAGAAAGCTTTTAGCGAAGATCCAATCTTTTACCCGTTGGCGGCTGGTAAACTCTCAGAGGGGTTTGGGTAACAGCCCGAACATTCAACACTTTCGGGAGTCTCTTAAAGACGTTAAGGCGAGGCGGATAACGGAATCTGCCCTACCTTGGGGACACAAATTATGATCTCAAGTATGGCAACTAATAAGCCTATTGCCGCTTAATCTCAATCGCACAAACCTTAGCATCCTGGACGGAAGCCATAAACCGAAGAGTGATCTGGCCCTGGGCGTCGGGGACAATATCTGTGAATATTTTTTCCAGGGCCTTGGCGAACCCACCCGCCTCTTGGAAAATGTCGAACCCGGCCAGGACCTTTTTGCCGTTGATCAAGAGGTCAAAGACTCTTTCTCCTTTATTTCTCATAGACGTTTCAGCGAATTTGAGGCGAACCTGGTATTTACCAGGCAATACGGGAAGCGTATAGCTGAAATCTTTCCCATGTCGCTCGTGCTGAAAAAGCTCAGGTTCGGTCGTACCGGCGATGCCCTCCCAACAGCGGGAAACCTCCCCACCGGAATAACCCACATCCCAGGACCAATCGAAACCAGTCTTGTCCTTGTAGTCTTCCCGATTGGTGATAATTCGCCAATGATCCGTTGGGATTAAGGGGATCGGCTCAGGGCGATGTGACAGGGCTCCCATTTCGGGGACTTTCTTAGGAACGAGCTCAAACCAACCAAAATCCGCGTAGGAGCGGTTATCTTTTCCGTTGGCGGTAGCGTAGAGGCCGAGGACGGTGCCGGTAAACCCCCCCGCCTTTTCCCGGGAAAGGTCTTCGGAAGGGCAAACCGCCAGGGTTTTCCAGGCCGTTCCGTTAACCGACCAGGAGAATAGATATTTTTCTTCGGACCCGGAAATTTGTAATCGCACCGGACCCGAAGGGGCCAGTTCTTGGGTCACCAAATAATCCCGGTTGAGCACTCGGTTTCGCACAAACAGTTGGGCCTGGCCTCCGAACCGCCCAATGCCGACCTCGTAATGGTTGCCCTCATTAGCTCGCACACAAAGGCCCGCTTCGTCCCCCTCTTGGTCCGGCTTGAATTCCATCTCGGTGCTGACAGTGAAACGAAAATCCGGCTGGCGCTGTCCGACAAAAACCGGTTCTTCCCACCGGCTATTGAGTCCATCCTTGGCCGCCCTCAGGCGAAGGTGATCGGGCCGTTCATCAAACGAAAAATTCTTGGGGTCGACATTGCGGATATGGAGCCACTGGGGCCCCAAGGCAGGACCTTTAAAAACGGTCTTGGGCTCAATGGCCATGACCTCAAAGGGTTTGAGCTTGGGCGCTTCCATTTCCAGGGCCACATGGTGCGCCTTGCCAACGATAGGCCAACCCTCCTGGGTCCAGGTCACCGGCGCCAGGAAGGTTTCCCGGCCCAGGGCGGACATGCCCTTGTGGGGCCGGGTGCCTAAGAAGACCGCCCACCAGGTCCCATCCGAGGCTTCCACCAGGTCTGCGTGGCCCGCGCATTGGATGGGGCTTTGGGGGTCGTCGCGTTCAGTCAGCATGGGATTGGCGGGGGATGATTCGAAAGGCCCCCAGGGGCTCTTGGACCGTGCTACGACTTCCTGGTGGTGGCTTTCCGTTCCGCCCGTGGCGGCGATGAGGAAATAGATCCCCTGAACCTTATAAAGATGAGGGCCCTCGTTCCACTCCCCTTTGTATTCCCAAATCTTTTTCAAGGGCGCCTTGAGTTGCAGGGTCGAGGGGTCCAGTTCCCCCTGGGAAATGCCATTCCCATTGTCCGCGCCGGCCCGGTGGTAATAGATCTTGCCGTCGTCGTCGAAGAAGAGGGAGCCGTCGATGCCGTAATCCTTAAGCCAGACAGGCTCCGACCAGGGGCCCGCCGGGTCCTTGGCGGTGACGATGAAGTTCCCTCCCCCGCTCACGTTGTCGCAGATAAGGTAGAAGGTCCCCTTCCAGTAGCGCAGAGTGGGCGCGTAAAGGCCGCCCGAATCGGACGCCCCCTTCAAGGGAAGCTGGCTGGGCCGGTAAAGCGCGTTTCCGACCAGTTCCCAATGGGCCAGGTCACGGCTGTGGTAGATGGGAAGCCCCGGAAAGAACTCGAAGGTGGAGTTGGTGAGGTAATAATCATCTCCCACCCGGCAAACGCTGGGATCGGGGTGGAAACCGGCGAGGATGGGATTTTGGTAGGTCGTCATGGGTTCTTTCCCAGTTGAAGATAGGGCTTCCGCCAAAAGAGACTGGGAGGTGGCGCAACAGGTAAGGATTAGAGCGCAAAGGCTCATGCGGACGTTCAAAAGCCGCTCCTCCGAAAAGACTATCTTAACCTGCTTGGGCGGATCGAGCCATCCGGCTTCAGTGTTCGGGGCCAAACCCAAGCCCTTTTCTATAACTTCATTTTCACCGCGAAAACGCGAAGAACACCTAAAAACGCGTAAGATTATTTACCATCCCAAAAATTCCGAGTTGTTAATCAAAAAAGTCTTTATGCCCTTCGCGTCTTCGCGGTAAATATTTTGGTGTTTTCTTTTGCCGGGGGCCATGTATGTGGTAAAACCTTCCATTACTTTTACCTCTTAAGGAGGGCGCCATGGACTATTCCCATTTCTTCTCCCAAAGCTCGAACCGGATGAAACCCTCCGTCATTCGCGCGCTCCTTAAGCTGACCCAGCAGCCGGACATCATCTCCTTCGCGGGGGGCACCCCCGACGCCGAGCTTTTCCCCCGGGACCTTTTGGCGGACATCGCCACCAAGGCCATCCGCGGGCAGGGCAAGGTGGCCCTGCAATACGGCGAGACCATCGGCTGGAAGCCCTTCCGGGAACAGATTGCCCTTTATCTGCAAGCCCAGGGCATCGACTGCACTTACGAGAACATCCTCATCACTACGGGCAGCCAGCAGGGGGTGTACCTGTCCGGGCTGGCCTTGTTGAACCCGGGCGATACCCTGGTCGTGGAGGAACCCAGCTACCTGGGCGGCCTGCTGGCTTTCCAAAACTTCGCCGCCAACTTTTTACCGGTACATATCGGCGAAAACGGTTTGGACCCCGCAAGGGTGGACGAGGCCGTCACCCAAGCCTCGCCCAAACCGAAGATTCTCTACACTATCCCCACCTTCCAAAATCCCGCCGGTTCCACCCTGCCCGAATCCCAAAGAGAAAAGCTGCTGGAGGTGGCCCGAAAACATGACCTGATCGTGATCGAGGACAACCCCTACGGCGAGTTGAACTTCACCGGCAAAACCATCCGGTCCATCAAGTCCTTCGACAAAGACGGCCGGGTCATTTACTTGGGAAGCTTCAGCAAGATCGCATCGCCCGGCATGCGCTTAGGCTGGGTCTGCGCCGACCCTGAGCTCATCGCCAAGATGACCCTCGCGAAGGAGACGGCCGACGTCTGCACCGACGTGCTATCACAGGTCATCGCGGCGGAATTTTTCAAGGGCGGGCATTTGCGGGACCACCTCGAAAAACTCATCGGCACTTACAAAAGCCGGAGGGACGCCATGCTCTCGGCGATCGAGGCCCATTTTCCTAAAGGGGTCCGCAGCAACCATCCCCTGGGAGGGTTCTTCGTCTGGGCCGAACTTCCCGAGGGGCTTAATGCCGTCACCCTCTTCGAGAAGGCGATTGCCGCCAAGGTGGCTTATGTGGTGGGTACGGCCTTTTACACGAAGGAAGGACAGGGCCTCAACACCCTGCGCCTGACCTATTGCACCGCCCACGAGGAAAAAATTAAAGAAGGTATCCAGCGGCTTGGAAAAGTCTTTAAGGAAGCAATGTAATGAATTTCACCACAGATGCAGGGGAAGTAAACCTTATTTGATTTTTAAAAAAGAGCCTTTAAATCTTTCGATTACTAAGCATCACATAATTTCTTTCATCTTAATAAAGCCAATGCATCCGTGGCTAAGTCTGCATTGGCTTGGCCGTTAATAAATAATTGAGGTTTTATGGAAAATAAACCGAGTCTCACAGCTATTCCCAAACCCTCGGGCGATAACAAACCCAAGCTCATCATGCTCAACAAGCCCAAGGGCTACGTGGTCACCCGTTCGGACGAGAAAGACCGAAAGATCGTTTATGAACTTCTTCCCGAATGGGCCTATACCGATCACTGGAAGCCTGTGGGCCGGCTGGACCTGGATTCCAAGGGGCTTCTTCTCTTCACCAAGAACGACAAGCTGGCGAATAAAATCACGACTCCCGGAGGCTGTTTGAAAACCTATGAGGTCTTCGTGCGGGGCATCGTGACCTCCGAGCACATGAAGCTGGCCTTGAAGGGCGTGGAAAATTCGGGCGAGCTATTAAAGGCCTTCCAGGTGCGCGTCATGGGAGGGGGCGGGGCCAAGACCAAGCTGGAAGTGGTGCTGGACGAGGGCAAGAACCGCCATATCCGCAGGCTCTTCGGCACCATGAAAGACCCCAAGTTCGGAACGCCCCTGAAAGTGCTGGACCTGAAGCGGGTACAGGTGGGCGGATTACACTTGGACGTGGAATCGGGCAAGTGGCGGTTCCTGTCGAAGGACGACGAGCTGTTGTTGGTTTGATTGATCACTCCTTTCTCCACCGCCTTTTCATCCCGACAAACTCAACCCACAGGGCTAAAATGATATTCGGTCTCCTGAATACCTCAGGGCTCTATCGCGCCTGGTCCCGGAAGGTTTAACCTTTGGCACTTCTCACGAAATGGGTAATACTCGCCTTTATCCTCCTTCTTGGGATTTGGTGCTTTCTCTGGCGGGGCCAACTTCCCTACCATGTTGACGCCTATTGCTACTCCTATCCGGACCACGCGGTCAACCTGGAATCCTTTCACCGGCACGCCCTCCCCCTTTGGAACGGGCTCATTGCCTGCGGGACCCCCCAGTTGGCCAGCTGGGTGTCAGCGAGTTTGTATCCTCCCTTTTGGCTGTTTAACTGGATCGGCCTCCCCAACGGGTTCATGGGGATAGTATTGGCTCACGCCGCTTTGGCCTTTTTGGGTTTTTACCTCTGGCTGCGAACCCTCAACCTCCTTCCTTTGGGGTGCGCCCTGGGCGCGTTCGCCTTCGCAGGCTCGGGTCACTTGGTCAGCTGTTGGAATAACCTGCCTTTTATCGCGACCGCCGCCTGGATCCCTTGGGTTTTTTGGGCGGTGAGAAAGGCCTTGGATCGGCCCGATTGGCGCCGATGGATGGTCCTGGGGATCGTATTAAGCTGCCAGACCTTGGCGGGTTACGTCTTTTTCCTCTTTTACACCCTGCTCTTCCTGGCGATTTGGTTCGAGGCCCAAAAGCCCTCTTGGGCATCCCGTGCGACCTTTGGGTTGACGCTCCTGCTGAGCGCCGGCCTGACCTCCATCCAATGGCTGCCCTTTCTCGATTTTTTGTCTTTCGGGCATACCGATCCCTGGCCCAGCTATCCCTATTTCATGAAACCTTTAGAATACGCCACCCTCCTCAAACCCGACCTTTTGGGGTTCTTGGGCTCCGCCGATTACCGGGGAACCTTCGCCAACGGGATTTTCAACCTTTACTTCGGCCTCATACCCCTAGCGCTCTTCCTGGCCTCCTTTTTCACGGCCCGCCGAGCCCATTCCCTTTTTTGGGCCCTTTCTGCCGTTTTCTTCCTTGCTTGGATGGGGGGACGCTCATGGTTCATTTGGGATTTTCTCCCGGACCGCGCGCTTGAGTTCCTGGAACCTTCCAAGGCGGTGGGCCTCTTTCTCTTTTGCGCCATCACTTGCGCGATCCTGAACTTGGATTTTCTTTTAGCGTCCGTCCAAAAGCGCCGTGAGCTTTGGGCTGCCCTGGCGAGCCTCTTGGTGGTTTGTGACCTTTGCCACGTCCCCTTTGCGCTGTTGCACCGGATACCCAATCTCTTTCAGGACGCGGAAATGGGGCAAGAGGCTCGCCGAATGAAGAACTTAGTGGGTGATGCCCGGATCTTGACGATCCGTACCAACCGGGACGTTTTTTTCAACGGGGCGAATGCCTACGAGGATTCCTATTTGACTCCGATCCGGCAATTTACAGTGAATTCCAACGCGGCCTGGGGGTTCCGTTCCGCCGATGGCTACCAAACGCTTCAGGTCGAAGGAGCCGCGAACTTGAAACGCTATGAACTCAAGGGTTGGCCCTTCGCGGGGGATCTGCTGGATGTGGCGGGTGTCCGTTTCTTATTAGCGCCTCAAGGCCTGCCCACCACGAAATATAAGCTTTTGGAAAAAGGGGCCGATCACAACCTGTACCAAAACCCGGATGCCTCCCCGAATGTCCGTTGGGTAGGGGGAAAACGAGAATGGGATAACCGCCCGCGGCTTTTAAACCAGCTTGCCCTTCCCCACAACCCCTGGAAGGAAAAAGTGGATCTGGAAAAGGACGGCGGGGGGGGGTATGTCCAGCTTCCACCGTCCCAACGCGTCCTGGCTTGCCCCCCTTCCCAGGACGGCAACAGTGGGATCGCTTCACGATCCTCCTCAAGCGTTCGGTCTTCCGGGCCGGGTTATGCGGTTCTAAACGAGACCTACGCCCCCGGATGGCGCACCTGGATCGACGGAATTCCCCACCCCATCTTGCGGGCCTATGGTCTTTTCATGGCCGTTCCGATCCCCTTGGGAGGGGAACATAGGGTCGATTTCCGTTATGAACCTGCCTCATTCCGCTTGGGGGCGTTCTTGGCCCTGTTGAGCTTTGCCCTGGCAATCCCCATGGTATTTTCCAGGCCGTTGGGGCCCGGACGCGGGATCGGTTAATGGAGGTTCAGTCAAAAGACAACGAGCTGTGGTTGGATTGGATATTCAGCGTTTCCCAGCTTGTCTTGTTTTATTTTTTCAGGGAGGCTTGCCTTTCATTTCGGCTATTCCCCCGACAGCAGTTTTTCCCAGATCGCCTCGTTCAACAGCACCCGTTTGAACAAGTCCCGCTCATTCTCACTCGGGCTCAGGATTTCCGGCTGGACCGGAAAGGTCAGGATGTAACTGACGCCCTTTCCACTGGTCCTCGCCTCGATCTTCCCCCCGTGATGGTAGGTGATAAAGAAGCAGGTCATCAGCGCCAACCCCACTTCATGGGGGTTACCACTGCGGACGTAAAAGGGGTCGAAGACCGATCGAAGGGCTTCGGAAGGGATACCCGGTCCCGAATCCGATACCGTTATTTCCACTTCCTGGGGCAGGTCCCCTCCCCCTAGGGCCCGGCCCGCAATAGTCACCACCCCGCCCGTCGGCGTGCTCGCCAGTTCTTCCTGAAGCAGCATCTCAAAGAGCTTGTGGAACTTGGGGCCGTCCACGTACAGGAAGGGGAGGGTATCCGGCAAATGGTCCTCGAACTTGATCTTCTTTTGGGCGTATGCGTCCTTTAATTTCCCGAAGGCTTCCTGCACGACCGCGTTGGGCCTCAACCGGTTTGGGAATTGAAAGGAGGGTTTTTCCGAGCTTTCCCCCAGGTCACTCAGGAGGTTGACGACCTTGTCCATCTGGCCCTGCACCTTGACGTAATATTCCTTCCAAAAATCGGGGTTGCGGAGCTGTTCCAGGTCCAGGTTTTCCTCCCTCAGCTTCCGTGGGGCGAGGTCCAGGAAGGTCTTAACCGCCACCATGGAATTACGGATATGGTGCCCCAAACCGGCGGCCAGGATTCCCAGGCTGAGGATGCGGTCCGTGATCATGACCTGCTGTAAGACCGACATTTTTTCCCGCAAAAGCTGGTCCCGCTCGGCTTGGACCATGAAAAATTCCAATCCGCGCTTGAGGGTCACTTCCAAGAGGGGGATGTCCCAGGGCTTGCTGATGTACTTGTAGATGGCCCCGGTATTAACCGATTCGATCGCGATCTCCAGGTCCGAGTAGGCCGTCACCAGGATCCTCACGATCTGGGGCTTCAAGAGGCGGGCTTTTTCCAAAAGCTGGATTCCCTTTTCCCCCGGCATCCGCTGGTCCGTCATCAGGATGGCGATCTGGTCGCGGTGCTTGCGCAGGAGGAAATAACCCTCCTCGGCGTTAGCGGCGGTCAGGACCGCGAACTTTTCCCCGAAGGCCTGGCCGAAGTATTTCAGCGATTTCTCCTCGTCATCCACGTAGAGGATGTAGAACTTCTTGTAATTGTAGTAGTCAATCGACATAGGCCGCCCCTTTCGCCTCTTTCGAGGGGAACTCCAGGATAAACTCGGTAAACTTCCCCTTTTCGCTCTCCACCCTGATGCTCCCGCCCTGTTCCTGCAGGATGCGGAAACATATGCTCAAGCCCAATCCCATCCCTTTGCCCACGTCCTTCGTTGTGAAAAAAGGGTCGTAAATCTTGTCCAGGTCCGCCGGGGCGATCCCCACGCCGTTGTCCCGAACCCTGATCCGGACCTTCCCGTCCACCTGGCGGCTCGTGATCCCCAGCCGGGGTTCCTCGCCCTGGAATACCTTTTGCCGCAGGGCATCGGCGGAGTTTTGGATCAGGTTCACGAAAACCTGGACCAGCTTGTTCTGGTCGGCGAGGACCTGATGGCCTTCCGGCAGGTCGATCTCGACCTTGATCCCGTCCTTGATCTCATGGCTGACGAACCTCAGGGCGAAGGAGACCGCCTTCGCCACCTCGATCCAATCCTCGCTCCCCCCATGGGACGGATGGGTGAAGGTGCGCAGGTCGGACACGATGCGCTGGACCCGGCCAAGACCCTCCGTGATATCCGCCAGGGTTTCCAAGTAGGGGGCCCGGTCCTCTTCCGGAAGGCGATCTTTTTTCCCCTTCAAGAGGTAAAGGGCCTGGAGGGAATAATTGAGCGGATTGTTGATCTCATGAATAATACCGGCGCTGAGGCGGCCGAGGGAAGCCATCTTTTCATTTTGGACCAGTTGTCCCTCCGTTTCTTTCAACTGCTCAAGTGACGTTTCCAGTGCACTTTTTTGGAGAGCGAGGTCGCGCTGATATTGGTGGGATTCGATCAGGTTCTTGACACGCACATGCAGTTCGGAAGTGGAGAAGGGTTTGGTGAGAAAGTCGTTCGCTCCGGCGTCCAGGGCGGCGTATTTGGTTTCCTCGTCGGCCCGGGCCGTGAGGAGAACCACCGGGATGGACTGGGTAGAGACCTGGCCCTTTAATTCGCGGCAGGCTTCGATGCCGTCTTTTTCGGGCATCATCATGTCCAGGAGGACTAGGTCGGGAAGATACTGGCGCCCCTTTTCCACCGCCTGGTTGCCGTTCACCGCCTCCAGCACCTCGTATTGCTTGGAAAGCTGGGCCTTGAGAAAACGCAGCATATCCGGCTCATCGTCCGCCACCAGTATTTTCTTTTTGCCCCGCTTCCCGAAAACATCCGGACGGAGGGTTTCGGACAAGGGGTTCAGGGTTGGGAAAAGCTCGGCCCGGCGGTAAAGCTTGGTCAGCCATTCTTCCTGTTCTTCTTCCGGATCGGGGCCTGCTGGAATTTTCGCCAATTCCGCTGGGAGAGGCGATTCCTTTGCTTCCTCATAAGGCAGGTCCACCGTCATGAGGGTGCCCACCCCGATCTCGCTCTCGGCGGTGACCTTCCCGCCCTGGGCCTCGGTCAGCTCCTTGACGAGCGCCAATCCGATCCCCGTACCTTGGTACTTGCGCTGGGCCGAGGAATCGGCCTGCCAAAAGCGGTCGAATATCAGCGGCAGGTTCTCCTTGGAAATGCCCATGCCGGTATCCTTGATCTTTAACAGGAGCCTCGCCCCCTCCCGTTCCAGGGTCAATTCCACCTTCCCCCCAGCCGGGGTGAACTTCAGGGCGTTGAAGAGTAGGTTTAGGATGATCTTTTCCATCTTACCCCGGTCCAACATCACGACACCCAGCGGAGGTTGGACCCAGGCGGTCAAGGCCACCCTTTTGTCCCTTGCCGTGCCTTGAATGGACTGGGCCAAGCCCTTCACGAAGGATTCCAGTGCCAGGGGCTCCTTGTGGGTTTCCATGCGGCCTGATTCCAGCTTGGCTAGGTCCAAAAGGTCGTTGATGAGTTTCAAAAGGCGCATGGCGTTGTTTTCCATGATCCCCAGGGTGTCCCGGGATTCCTCGTCCAGCAGGTGCGATTTCTGTCGCCTCAGGGACTGGAGGGGGGAAATCAGGAGGGTCAGGGGAGTCCGTAGCTCGTGGCTGATATTGGCGAAGAACCGGCTTTTCATCTGGTCCAGTTCGATCAGCTTGCGGTTGGATTCTTCCAATTGTTTCTGGCTTTGATCCAATTCGTACCGGTTCGCGAATTCCCGCACCCGGATATTGTTGGTGAAATAACTGGCGAAGGTGGCGAAGAGGGCCGTGGAAAACAAAAAGTACAGGTTATTGGAGAAGATGCCCAGGAGAGATATGTTCCCATGGAACAGGCAGGCAGCCAGGTAAAAGGCAATCGAAACGACCGAAACAATCATGGTTTCCTGGTAGGTCCAAAGGAATGCGATGCACATGGCCAGTAAAACCAGGTTATAACCGGCATAGTAGGGCGACACGAACCCGTCGGTGGAATAGATCATCCATGAAAAAACCGCCTGGGGGATCAAAGGCAAAATGAGCATCAGCAGACGGTAGGACTGGCCCCCCCACCGGGTGTAAAAAAGGGCGAATAGGGCCAGGGCGAGAAGCGCGGAGAGAAGCCGCAGTTTAAGAAAATAAGAAAAACACTGGGGATAAATGTTGATGTCTAAAAAGGCGCCCGCCGGCATGGCGAAGAAAACGAACCAACAGGCTATTTTGTTCAAGCGGATCCTTTCCCGCTTGTTGTAAACCTCGAAGGCCCGTTCAATTTCCGGGGGTAGGATTGTTTTAGCCATTTTGATTTTCGTCCATTTCCGTGAAGACCTTCGGGAAAATTCCCAGTCCATGATGGACGGCCACACCCAGGATACCACCCACGAGAGCCCCCGTGATGCCGTGGTTGTAAACATCCGTGCCAACCAAAGCCAGGCCTTTCACGGGGGTCCTGGGCCCCAGGGATTTCAAAGCATACCTGCGGGGGACCGCTGGAAAACCGTAAATTCCGCCTTTCCGGTGCCCGGTGAAATGCTCGATGGAAAGGGGTGTGGAAAGCTCGGCGTATTTCACTTCCGAACGGAACCCGGGAATCCGCTTTTCCACGAAATCCAACAGGCTCTCGGCGATTGTTTTCTTTAACGCGTCATAGCCGGGGCCCCGGTTCATCCATCTTCCCTTTTTCCATTCCTCGAAAACCTCATAGTCCATCGCGGTGATAATTTCAGCCGTTGGTTTTGGGGCCGTGGGGTCTTTCAGGCCGGGGAAGGAGAGGTAGCAGAAAGACGGTTTACCCTCCGCCAATTCATTCCTCCGGTCCCATATGGAATCCTGGTCGATCCCGTCGTAAATCCAGAAGTTCTGCCCATGTACGCCCAGGTGGGCGCAATCGGATTTCAACCCCAGGTACAAGATCACCACGCTGAAGGGCGACGCCAAGGTTATTTCCCTCAATTCCTCCGGGGCCAGGGTTCCCTCCGGGAGAAGGTCGCGGTAGGTGGCCCCGGCGCCGATATTCGAATAGATTTCGGGGGCCCTGATGATTTCGACACCCTTCCTGTTTTCCACCTGGACCCCGGTGGCCCTGCCCCCTTCCACCAAGACGCGGCTTACCCGGTTGCGAACTTTCAGTTCACCGCCCTTCTCCCGGACCAACCCGGCAACCGCCTGCGCGATCACGCGGGAGGATCCGACGGGATAATAGCCTCCCTCCAGGTAATGTTTGGCGTTGGCGGAATGCACACCGAAACTGGCTAATTTCGGCGGCAACCCGTAATCTCCCCATTGGAAAGCCAGGAGGCCTTTCAATTTCTCATCCTGGAAATGGGCGTTCAGGTAATCCCCGAAGGTCTGGCTGGCTAGCTCGCGGCATTTCTGGTAGGAAAAATTCGTTCCAAGCATTTTCGAGGAAGGAATATAGCGGCCGATCAGGTTTTCGGCGGTGAAAACCATGTCCCTGAAATACAGTTCAAGGTTTTCCGATTCGGGGGGGAAAAGACCTTTCAACTTTTGAAGGAAATTCTGGGCGCCGGAAGGAATATCCACCCGCATGTCCGGAAAGAGGACGGCCTCGAAAGGGTCCCTCATCTTGGCCCACTTCACCTGGTTTCCGGTGATGAAATCCATGGCGGACCTTAAGGGGCTACCGGGGTTCATTTCCCCCACGTAATGGAGCCCCACGTCCCATCGGTACCCGCCGGGTCGCTCGAAAGTATGGGTGAACCCTCCCAATTTGAAATGACTCTCCAGAACCAGAACCCGGTAGTTCTTGAGCCGGGCCAGCGCCGAGGCCGCGGTTAACCCGCCCATGCCCGAGCCGATGATGATGGCGTCATAGCCGTTTGGGTCCGCCATCCTCACTCCCCCCCTTTTCCACAGGCCTGGAGAGGCTTACGCACCTCGAGAAAGACGTTCACGCCCGTGGCTTCCGTCATGCTGGCGCAGGATTCCGCGGGCGCCGCGTCGGGCTTCAGGGTGGCCATTTGGCCCCCATTCCGGTAGATCAAATGCCACTCCATGAAACTTTCCATGACGTTTTGGACGGGGTTGGAGGGCGTGACATTGGTCGCCAGCAAAAGGCCGCCGGGTTCCAACCTGTCGTAAAAATAATTCATCATCCGTTTACAAATCCGGTCCTCCAGGTAATCAAACAATCCCGCGCAGTAGATCAGGTGGTAGGTTTTTCCCGGGAGTCCGGGAGGTGGGCTGAAGGATTCCTTGAGGATATGGTTCACCGATTTCTTGATGAGGCGGATCGACGTTTCCCTTTTGTGCAGGGTTTTCAGGTCATCCAACTTTCGGCTCGTGTGCTCCAGTGTCTCGTCGTTGAAATCCATCAGGTCGAATTCCGCGTGGTCGCTCAGGGGGGAGAGAGCGATGAATTCCTGGATCTCCTTCGCCGGCCCGCAACCCATATCCAGGATTCGGATCTTCCTTTTTTCACGGACCGACCTTTCGGTTTCTTCTGTCAGGGTCTTTTTTAAGTGCTTGATGCGGTTTCGGTGGGCCTCGCAGGGCGGGGCGCTCAGGAAGAAGGTATTTAAAATTTTCGCGAAGAGGGACGATCCCTCAAAGGGTTCCCGCAGCATCATGTTCACCATCTCATAATCCCCGGCGTATCCCAGGGGTTTCTGGAAACTCCGGTAGACGAAGGGGGAGCAAAGGACCAGGGGATGGATCTGACGGCGGCTGTAGGAGCGGTGGATCAGGTGGAGATCCGCCGGGATTGCGGAGAGGGTCTGCTCGAACCGCTCGAACAGGGACCCCACCGCGGGCACGACCGAATCTTTTAATTCCAGGATCGCGTCTTTTTCGATGAGGGATCGGTCGGCGGATGGCTCCGACTGGATGCCTATTTCCACTTGTTCCAGCCAGCGCCGCATGTCCATTAGATAAGTCTGCATATCCGCGATCACGACCTTCAAGTGATCGGAAACGTGGTGGATCTTTTCCCATTCCTTGAGGAAGGCGGAGAACTCATCCTTTAGCCTGTCCTTTTGGTGGATAGAGGAAAAGAGGTCGATATCCAGCCAGCTGTCCTCCAAAGTGCATTCGGAAATCAGAAGGATCCCGGTATTGACGAGGTTACTGACCACCGCCCGGCCCGAGTAAACCATCCGGTCATTCATGATGATCCTGAAGTCGGTCAGGACCTCGGATAATTGGACAATGCTGTAAGGGTTATAGACTTCAAAAACCACCGTATAGCGGGTGAGCCGAAGCAAGGTGGCGTGGAATTCCGTACCCTGGCTATTGCGGCAAACAAGGATGGTGTCTTTACTCGTGATAATAGCCATTGGCCACTTTCTTATGAAAATTCCGCTTCATGCGTTCGGGTCATAAACTCCCAAGCTTAACGTCTTATTCCCCTAAAGGTTCAAGAGCGCTTCCTCACCCCAATCACAAAGAGGGTATTGGAGGTGATCGTGATCAGGGTTGTAGGCCACGAGGGCCATGCAGTATCCCTCCGGGTCCGGGTCCGGTACAAAAAACTCCCAAGGACCCAGGCGGGAGCGGCTTTGGATGGGCAGGGGGACCGTCAAACGGCGAAAGACGGAACCCAATCCGATCCCAAGCGCCTTCCCATAGGCCTCCTTCATCGTGAAGATCCTGAAAAAAAACAAGGGCTGGGACCCTGAAGGTTGGGTAAACAAGTATTCCTTTTCTTCAGGTGTAAAAAAACGCTCCGCGAGACGCCTCCAACCCGGCCGGGCCTGGGGATCGGCTTTTTCCACGTCGATACCGACCGGGGTCCAACCGACGGAACAGACCATCCTTCCTGCGGTGTGGGCGAGGTTGAATTGAAGGTTTGAGCCCGCCAGGGTTGGTTTACCCCTTGGGTTTCGGATAAACCTCAAGGAGGATTCCTCCTGGTGAAGATAACCCGCTAGGATCCGGCGAAGAAACAATCGGGACAATAGAAATTCCCTTCTCCGCTCATCCGGCCGGATAAGGGAATACTCAACCTGCTCCTCCCTGGGAAGGAGGCCCAATCCGCGCGATTTGGAACACCCGGAATCATCCTCCCAGTCGAGGACATGAATGTGGATTTCGCCGACTCGAATCGCCTGGATCGTTTCCTCGCCGTGATTAACCAACATCTAGCGTCCCTCCCGTTGCCCGCGACGGCTCACTCCCGAAGGACGGATTTTGGGGACCGACCCTTTCTTTCTCATCCGGCACCGCCGTCCAAAACGATCACGCCACCGTTCAAATAGTCCGGAGCCTCCCCCGCAAGGAAAAGAACAACCCGGGCGACCTCCTCGGGTCGGCAAAACCGGCGCAAGGGCACGGTTTGGAGAAGGACCTCCCTGGCCTGGGGCGTCATTTTTTCGATCATGGGCGTCTCGACCCCGCCGGGGGCCACCACATTGGCGGTCACGCCGTAGGGCCCCGATTCCTTGGCGAGGGCTTTGGTGAACCCGATCAGGCCAGCCTTGGAGGCGGAATAATTAGTCTGGCCGGGAAGGCCGTGCAGGCCGGAAACGGAGGAAAGGTTGATGATCCGCCCCTTTTTCTTTTTCATCATGTCCGTGGCGAACCGCCGCGTCAGGTGGAAGACTCCCTTGAGGTTGGTGTCCAAAACCCGCGACCAATCCTCGTCCGTCATGGCGAATAGGGGTTTGTCCCGGGTGATGCCCGCGTTGTTCACCAGCACGTCGATGTTCTTTTCTTCCCCCAGGACCTCTTTATAAAACCCGTCGCAGGCCTCCCGGTCCGCCACATCCAGCCGGTGGGCCTTTGCCTGTCCCGCGAAGCGGGTTTCCAGTTCCCGGGCCGCGGCCTCATTCGAAAGGAAGGTGAAATGCACCCTCCAACCGGCGGAAGCGAAGGTTTCCACCATGCTTTTCCCGATCCCCGAGGACCCGCCCGACAGGACGATCTTCCTCATGATGTGGGAATTCTTAATTTGCCGAACAAAAGTTTCCCGGTCGCCGCCACTTCCCCGGCCACGTAGCACTTGCCCTCGACGATGCGGTTGGTGTCGGCTGTCTTGGTGATCCTCACGTGGGTTTCCAGCCGGTCGCCCGGGGTGATGGGCCTCATGAAATGGAAATCCAAAACCGCACCCATGACGTCGAATAAGCCCCCATGCCCTATTCCCTCGGCCTGTTCCGTCAGCCGGACCAGGATAGCGGCCGACTGGGCGAAGCATTCGATGGTCAGGACCCCTGGGAAGATGGGGGCTTCCGGAAAGTGGCCCTGGAAATGGATTTCGTTGGCCGTGATGTTCTTGATCGCCTTCAGGGTTCCCCCCTTTTCCCACGACAGGACCCGGTCGACCATCAGCATCGGAAAGCGCTGTTTCAGAAAATCCAGCACCGGCAGGTCCGGGTTTAAGGCCTTATCCGGCATGGAGGAGCCCTTCGATCACCTTGGAGGCCTTCTCCACCGTGATCATGTTCACCAACAGGTCCGGCTCGATCATGACGTTGAATTCGGTTTCCAACTTGGCCAAAAATTCCAGGGCCCTCATCGAGTCGTATTTGGCCATCTCGGGAAACGGCTTGTCATCCGTCACCGATACCTCCGGGACATCGAACATTCCGGAGATGATTCCCTTGATCTTTCCCTTGATTTCCGTCGTTTCCATTTAACCCTTTCCTTTCCCGGCGCTTAATTTCACCAGCGTCACCCTGCGCTCCTCGGCCGCCATCGAAGCGACAACACCGGAAGGCCTGCCTGAGGATAAAAAATCCTCCAATGCCTTCCTCCCTCCCATGCCCTGCTCCCGGGCGGGATCGCCGGCGGCCCCACGTGAAATTCCATCCGGAAGGAATGGACCCAGGGGGGAGCCTTCGGGAAGGGCCGCCCACTCCACCCCTCCCCAAAAATCGTCCAACCGGCTCCGGAAAGGAAGGGGAATGGTTCCATCCCGCTTCCATTGGATGGAAAGGAAGTCTTCCACGCCAAAAGAGGTGCCGCTTGATTCCTCCCCCGTCCCCAGAAATAGGATGGCGCCATCCCCGACCGGGGCGGAAGCCCGCAGGAAATTGGGTATTTTTTCCGCCGCTCCCACCAGGCACCGTTGAAAAAGCCCACTGTTCAAGCCCTCCCATGCGAAACCCAGGGCGTCCAGGAGCGAGGTCCCGCCGTTGGTCAGGGTGACATTCGGCCCCTTGAGCTGGAGCCAAATGCCGATACGGCTTCCCGCCGCGTTGGCAACGGTATTGGGAAAATCCATGGGATTGACGGTGTTGGGGCCTTTGAGGAGGGCCTGCTGATCGAACGCCACGGAGCTTTCCAAGGCCCCGAAGCCGGTACCCAGAACCACCGCACAATGGCGGCGGGCATCCGCTTCAAGGGGTTGGCTTGCGCTGTCCAGCGCTTTCTTTGCCGCCATACCCGCCATCAGGGAGAGGGGGTCGATGTATTTGGGGGAAAGCTCGGGGAATAATTCCTGGAAGAGAATCGGGAGGGATTCCTCCCCCGTCCCATTCACTCCCAAAAGGATTTCCCCCTTGCCCAAGATGAACAATGGTCGCAACGAAGCCCCCTATTTCTTCAGGACTAGGCAGGAGGTGTTCCCGCCGAAGGCAAAGGAGTTCGAAACAGCGACCTTGCCCGTGAAGGGTCTGGATCGGTTTGGCACGCAGTCCTCGACGCAGTCCGCGTCGGGGTTCTCCCAATTGATGGTGGGAAGCAGCGTGCCCCGTTCCAGGCTCAGGCAGGTCATGACCGCCTCAATGGCGCTGGCGGCCCCCATGGTATGGCCGATCATGGATTTGATGGAAGAAACGGGAATGGCGCGATCAGCGCCGAATATTTTTTTGATGGCGATGGATTCGGTCTTGTCATTGGCGGGGGTACCCGTTCCGTGGGCCGAGATGTAGTCTACTTCACGGGGTGTGAGTCGGGCATCGTTCAACGCCTTTTGCAAGCTGTCAAAGGCGCCCTCCCCCTCGGGATGGGGGGCGGTCATGTGGTGGGCATCCATTCCCAAGCCGTAACCTGCGACCTCGCAATAGATATGGGCTCCCCGGGTCAAGGCCCTCCCCTTTTCTTCCAGGAGGAGGACTCCAACACCCTCGCTCACCACCAACCCTTTCCGGTTCTTCGAAAAGGGCCGGCACTTGTCCGGGGTCAGGGAAAGTAGCCGGTTGAACCCGGTGAAGGCGATCCGGGAAAAGGGATCCACCCCCCCGCACAGGGCCAGGTCCACCTGCCCCTGTCTGATTTGCTCCAGCCCCCAGCCAATGGCGTAATTGCCCGAGGCGCAGGCGTTGGAAAAGACCATCGACTTCCCGCCCAACCCCAAAAAATCCAGCACCGAGAAAGCAATATGGGATGCTTGCATTTTATGGAAACTTTCCGGATTCATTTCCCCCGACCGGCCATTGGCCCTGAGCTCGGATAATTTCTCAACGAGCTGGACCTCGCCCATCGTGGTTCCAAAAAAACTTCCCACCCGGGCTGTTTCCATTTGAATGGCGGGACCTCCCCCGTCCTGTAACGCCTCTTGCGCGGCAAGGATGGCCAATACGGAAGATCGCTCATACCTTCCTTGATTTTCCTGTTCAAAGGTTTTCAAGCGCCGGAGGTCCTTGATCTCACCCCCGATCTTGACCCGGTAAGGCGTCGGATCAAAGACTCGAACGGGGCCGATCCCCGATTGGCCTTCCACCATGGCTTTCCAAACGGCGGGGACCCCGTCCCCAAGGGGGCAAATGACCCCTAAACCAGTTACCACCGCTTCTCTGTGATTCAAAATAAATCCCTCCCGTCTACTTCCCGCTGCAACGGTAACAATTGACTTGATCAGGATTATCGATAAATACCGAGGGGTTATTCTTTTAACTTCATAAGAACGATTCATGAACGCCAATTTTGTTGCGCTTCTTTGATTATATGCGCGAATGCTCCGACCGGATAAATCAAGCGTGTAAAACGATATTTATAAAGCATTGATTAGAAAAAACTGTTGTATTTTTGTCCGATTTTGGCGGGTGGAAGCCTACAGGAAATAAAAAGGAAAACTTAAACCCTTCGGGGAGAAATCTGGAAAACCCGGAGGATCAAGGACCCATTCCCCGTTGAAAAGCCGCACGATAAATGTTAAATGGATTTGGATTTAGCGGGGCGCTTCGTCTGCCCGGAAAGTTGGATGTATCGTTGGAGTGTTCTCGGGCTTATTTCCAAGAGGGAGGCTAACGCCTCCCGTGGAAGATCGGTTTTATTGAGAATCAATACCAAAAACTGTTTAAAAAACAACCTTCGGGCCTGGGCCAAGCTGGTCTTTTGGTCGATACACCGTTTGACCTGCAAATTAACGAGCGAGGACAGTGGAGCGGGTCTTTTTTCCCAACGCGGTTCAAGGGATAAGAAAGCCTCCAGTTTGGACGCGAGGAGTTTCTCCTCCATCTGGCAGGAGAGGATATCGGCGAAACCCGATTTGATGGCCGAAACAACAAGTGATAATTGGGGGGGTAAACCAACGCGACCTTGACGCTCTGGGGCTGTAAATGGAATATCGTCTGGATGTCCCCCATCCCATCGTCGGATGGAAATTCCCATTGCAAAAGGAGCAGATCAAAGTTTTGGATGTTGGCCGCTTCCAACGCTTCGTCGGAACTTTGAACCAATTGGATTTCGCCCAAGGGACGACAAGCCGCTTCAAGTTTTATTTGAACCGTGTGATCGGTATGGAAAATGAGCATCTTTTTATTGGAATAGACCACTGGAATGCCTCCCATCACCCAATTCAAAGCTACCAGAAAACCGGGTGGAAAGGTATCGTTACGGCCCTGACCCGGGCAGAATTAACATCTTTTAAACGGCGCCGGACAAAAAGAGGGCAGAAAAGGAGGTTCCATGACCCCTTTTGCTGGATACCTTTAAGAGGCCGCCGTAATTGACCATGATCCGGTGGCAAATGGCCAAACCCAATCCCGTGCCACCCATGCGGGTGGTGAAAAAGGGATCGAATATCTTTTGGATCTCCCTGGGGTCGATCCCCTTCCCGTCGTCTTTCACCGTCAGGCAGATGCCGGGATTTCCCCTTTTTCCCTTCGGGGCAGCCCGCTTGGCGGAGACCTGAATCGTACCTTTTTCGCCCACGGCTGAAATTGCGTTCTTGAGCAAATTCACTACCAAACTCTCGAATTGGACGGGGTCCACCTTTAGTTTCAAGCCGGGGTCGACCCTTAACTTGATCTGGATTTTTTTTCGACCCAAGCTGGGCCTGATCAATTGGTGGATCTGGCCAAGAGTTTCCTCCAGACAAACCACGTCGGGTGCCGGACTACCGCCCCTGGCGAACCTCAGACTTTGGTCCGTCAACAACTCAAGCCGGTCCAGTTCCTTGAGCATCAGGGATTGGAACGAATCCATGAATGACGAGTCGTTCTTTTTGATCGGCAACAGTTGCACTAGGGTGCTCAAGGCCGTTAGGGGATTTCGAATCTCGTGGAACACCCCCGCGGAAAGAAAGCCAAGGGAAGATTGGCGGTCGGTCCTTTCGAGCATTTTCCAAAGTCGGCGATTCTCAAGCAGGTTGCCCAGAACCCAACCCAGGAATGGCAGGAAAGCCTCCGCCGGAATGGAACTCGAGGACCCGGGATTAACCTCCCCTCCCGCGGCGATACAACCGACCCACTCCTTTCCCCGAAAGACCGGATAGAGGCTGGACCCCGGGCCCAATCCGGGGTGAATTCCCCGGTTCAGCTTGAGGGTATTCCTCATTCGCCGGTAACTAGCGTGGGTAGGCTTGATCCGCACCTCATTTCCCAGCCAATTCCCCGTTAAGCCCTCGTCTGTTTTTTGGAGGTAGCCGAACGGAGGAAGATGAAACCGCTCCTCGAGGTAATGGCTCAAGGGAGTAAGATCCAGTTGGTTTTCGCCCTCCCCGTTCGGTGAAAATTCCAGGGGTGACGGAATTTCGGTGCCTCGGCGGCTCTTGACCTTTCCCATGGAAACGCTATAGGCCCTTGAACCCGATCCCACGCGCGCGCCTTTGTATCACGATTTGGCGGTAATCCTCCTCAAGGTTTAATTCCCTCAATTTCCAAATCAAGGTGTTACGATGAAGGCCCAAGCTGGCCGCGGTGCGGGTTTGGTTCCCGCGGGTGTGTTCCAGGATCTTTCGAACATACTGCCGTTCAAACTGGTTGCGTACCCTTTTCAATGATATTTTCGGATCCTTCCGCGAAGGCGCCAGGTCGATCTGCTTCAGTAAAAGGTCGATGGGAATGTCTTCCAAACCCAGCTCCTCCTTTCCCGCGAAAAAAGCCATCATCTCGACGATGGATTCCATTTCGAGCAGGTTACCCGGCCAGGGATATTGGGTTAAATACTGGAGGGCGTCCTTATGGAAGGCCTTGGCGCCCGTCCGGGTCCTTTGACGGACATTTTTCAAGCATTGGAGGATCAATTCTTGAACGTCCCCCTTCCTTTCCCGAAGGGAGGGAATTTCGAGGGCGGCCCCGTTTAAGTGTTGGAAGAACTCCCGGCGGAGCGGATGCGAACCGGTTGGCAGGGGTTGGCGGGTTTCGATGGAAGCAATCACACGGACGTCCAAATCCTGGGCCGCCTTGCTGTTCAAACGGATGAACTTTTTTTCCCGGAGGACTTTGGATAATTTAGTTTGGATGGGATCCGGGATAAACTCGGCATGATCCAGGAAAAGGGTCCCATCATTCGCGAAATCCAATTTCCCGATCTGGGATTCTTTTTTGGGGGAATCCGGCCCCTCTAGCCCGAAAAGCTCACCGTCCCAATGGTTCCTGATAACGGAGGAAGCATTCAGGCGGATGAAGGGGCCCTTCGACCGGGCGCTCTGGCGGTGTATCTCCCGGGCGATAGCCTCCTGCCCGCATCCCGGCTCCCCCGTCATCAGGACGGGGACATCCTCCCGGGCGATTCCCTCGATTTTTTTCCTCAAAACCTTGATCTCGGGGCTGGACCCCAGAAAAACAAAATGGGAATCATCTTGATGATCCTGCTTCAAATAACGGATTTCCTTTTCCAGGTTCCGTTTTCCCAAGGCCCGTTGGATGACCGCGTATAGCTCTTCCAACTTGTAGGGTTTGGTCAAGTAATCATAGGCCCCATTTTTCATGCTCTCCAAACCCGTATCCGAATCTTTCAGGGCCGTTACCATGATGACATCCAACCCCTCGTCCCTGCGCTTGACCTGCTTGAGAAGATCCAGGCCGGAGCCGTCGGGAAGGAGAATATCGAGCAGGTAAAGGTCGTATTCCCTTTGCTTGATCGCCTTTAATCCGGACTTGAAATCCTCCGCGAAGGTCAGGTCGTACATTTCCTTAAGTGCGAGACGGAAGGACTCCCGAACGCTTTCTTCATCATCCACGATTAAGAGATGGGCTTTCAATTTACGGTCCTTGACGCGAGTTGTAGACGGATCATTCGCCGGTACTGTCAGGATTCAATTTTGTTCAAAAGATCCTCGGATTTCAACTGCGGTGCCTTTCGAGCCCGCCTCAGATCCCTCCAGAAACATTACAGCCTATTACCGGGGAGGGATTGAAACCGATTCATTCGGATCTTTTCCATTTTATTTCCGTCCAGGCCTAAAAAGGAACGAGGCCCCAGGGGGAAAACAGTCGGATAGGATTCATTTTGGCCTTTCGAGGGCTTTCCCGATACAAAAATACGGGCGCATGGGGAGGGTGGAAACGAGGAATCGCCTCATTTTTGGCACCATGAAAACGAATGAACATCCGCACCCAAAACAAAACCTTCATTCAGTGATCGTTTCCCTCTTCATCGGGAAAACCGGGACATAAGGAATCTTCCCAAACTTTAACGTCTACAAATCTTGTCACCCGTTCTTATGTTTCTTTTTATGTTTTTTCACCGGCTTCTTCGGCGCGGGCGGGGGTGTCTTATCCTTGACCTCGGGTCCAAGCTTTACCAATTCCATCGGGTTCTTTTGAAGCAGGTCTTTCTTCTGGTCCTCCGTTAACAGTTTGGTCTCTTTGTGGTTTTTTCGGACCGAGCTTTCGACATAGGAAACGAACTTGGGAAACCGTGAATCCGGGGCGTCCGGCGGCTTCACTTCTCCCGCCTTTGTGAAGACCAAAGGCCGATAAAGCAAAAAAGTCAAGTTCTCATATTGATATTTGGGTTTTACATCCTTGTCCTTGAGGAACCGAAGGCTGAGGAACTGGACCGGGTCGGTACCGGCACCCTTCACGAAGGCGTCTTCTTCCATTTCCGCGTGGTCCAGGTTATAGGCCGTCATGATCCTCCCCGAAGAGATCAAGAACAATAGGCATTGGCCCTTGGCCCCATAAGGGTTTTCGTCCCGATCACTCTCTGAACCTTCTTCCTGGGTCAATAAGTCACCCGTGGATTGGGTGTAAGGGATGACGTAATCCGGTTGGCCGTCCCCGTTCAAGTCCGCGGTATAAACCGCGCTTACCTCCGCCCCGTCGGGGATCTCCAGCTTCAAATCCGGCAGGGGATCGGGTTGGGTGAGTTGAAGGACCAGCTTGTACTTTTTTCGGTCGTCCTGCGTGACGTCCGCTTTAAGGAGAAAGGGAGCGGACGAATTCTTCAGACCGAACTCCTCCGATGTATTGCAGCCCAGGACATTACGGGCCCGGGTGACCATCGATTCCAGTGTCACGGGCGCCGGTTTCTCATTCTCGGCGTAGGGGCCGAAATCGTCGAACCAATCCCCGTAGGCGTAAGAACTGCTGGTACCCAACAGGAACAGCAAAGCGGAAAGCAGGCCAGCTCGGCGCCGAAAGCTCATGGGTTGCCTCCTTCCTCTTCCATCGGATAATTTGATTCCTTCGGGAATAATTCCAGGTATTTGGAACGGCTTATATATTGGGGAGCGAGGGTATTGTCTTCCAGGACACCGGTTCCCTCGGTTGATTTCCACCGGTAGACCGTTTCCGGGTTCATGGATGCGGGGTTTTCGGCGGGCTTATCCCACTCCACCTGAATGGGCTTATTTTGCGGGTTGAAGGTGGCCACATAGGTTTGGGCCGATTGGGGGTTTTCCTCTTCTTCCGTTCCCTCATCCCACCGCGAGAACTCTTTCCACTTGGGTTTTGGGTAGCCGGTGTCCTCGCAGGACCGGCGGTAAACCTCGATCTGCTTGCAATCGAAGGGCTGGAAGCTGTCTCCCGCGAATTTCAGGCATTCTTCCCGGCCTTTGCCGTGAATGGTGAAATAGAGGTCATCCCCCACCGCAACCAGCATCCCCTCGGTCCGGTACAGGCGCATCGGCGGAAGGACCCGGGCCTTTCCATCCTTCAAAAGGTACATCTCATGGACGAAGGCGTTGGAATAGACGGGTTTGCCTGTCAGAAAGCGCAGGTAGGGATGGACTTCATCCACCAGACGCTCCACCCGGCCCGTGTCGGACATCATGAAATCCACCAGGGTTTCCCCATCCGTTGAGAAGGCCCGGAGTTGTCCGGGAGTACGCATCAGGGAATAGCGGGGATAAAAAAGAAAGCCCGCGAGGATGAGAATGAAGAAAAGATAAAGGTAGACGCCGAACCGACAGGCCCATTCCAGGTAGCGGGAGTGTTTGCTTTCGAAAAAGTTACGGAGATTCCGCAGGTCCTCGGCGTTGAAACAAGACTTCGGATAATTCTCGATCGTATTATTCTTGTTGTACCACATGATCCGTTTGGGTGTTTCCGCGAAGCGGGCGACATTCTTTAATAGCGACTTGTATTCCGATTCCGCAGTATGGCCGGTGTAATCCACCTCGGTGAACTCAAACTCATGGTCCAGATTGGTGATCCGGTTCCGGCCGGTCCATTTATTGACGGCGACGATAATGAGGGTGATGACGAAAAAGAAAAATAACTCGAACAATAAAAAGTCAAACAACACCACCGCCGATTTGAAATACATTTTTTGTTGGAGAAGGGACAACCCCCCGATTTTCCAAAAAATGTAAAGGGTCAATCCGATGACCACATAGCAAAAGGGCGGGATAAGATAAGCCAGATATTGCCCGACCACGATATCCCAATAACCGTTTTTCGCCTTCACCTTGAACATAAGATCTCCTCGAATCAAGGATGCCTATAAAGCGTGATATTCTTCCATCAAACGCCGTACTTCCTCCACCACTTCCTCCACCTTGATATCCTCCATGCAGAAATACCCATCACTTCTTTTGCATTCATAGGCCTTGCAGGGAGAACAATCGGGGTGGCGGGTCACCACCTTTACGTGCGGGCCCCATGGTCTCCAAACCGCTGACTCGTTGGCGGCGGAAAAGAGGCTCAGGATCGGGACGCCCGTGGCGGCCGCCACGTGGGTCGCGCCGGAATCGCATCCAATGAAGATCGAACAATGCTTCACAAGGACGGCCATTTGCCTCAAATCGAGCTTACCCACCAGGTTGACCACCGGGCATTCCAGACCGTCCAACACTTCTTGGGCGTGGCCCAAATCCTGTTCCCCGCCCAGCACCAGAATGTCCGCCTGGGTGGCTCGGTGAAGTTCGTGGATGAGGGCCGCGAAACTTTCCTCGGGCCAACGTTTGGAGGGCATGGCGGCCCCCAGGTGAATGGCGATACGCGGGATTCCCGGCAATAGTTCCTGGGAGGGCATATGGTCCTGGGCCGTCTTTTTATCCCGGTCATCCACCCAAAACTCTAGGTTGCGTTCCTTCAGGGGAATGCCCAAGTGCTGGAGGATTAGTAGGTTTCGGTCGACCTGGTGCATGTCTTGTAAGGGTTGGGGGATTCGGTCCGTTAAAAACCACCCCGCCCATCCCAACCGAAAACCCATCCGCCGTTGTGCCCCGGAAAAACCTGCCACCAAGGCATCGAGCCGGCTTTGGTACCGGAAATTCAGGATCAGATCAATCGACAAGGTCCGCAGGAAGCGGATAAGTTTCAACGCGGATTTCCAACGAGGGAGCGGCTCGGCCCCGGGTTTGAGCCAAAGCGCGTCGAAAATATAAACCTCATCAAAATAGGGGCAAGCCTTGGCGAGGTCCGCCACTTGCGAAGAGACGAGGACTGAGATGCGGTCGTTTGGATAGGCTTGGCGCAAGGCCCGGTAAGCCGGGATACCCAGGACGAAATCGCCAATACGATCAAGCCGTAATAGGACTATTTCCATGACGGGGCATCTTACCAGAACTGCGCCTTATCCACAGATTCATTGGATGGTGGCAAAATTTTTTTATTTTTCAGGGTAAAGCCGCTCATTTAAAGAAAAGGACCTTGACGATTTTGTGGATTTTATTTCCGGATAAAATGTCTGTTGTCTCTTCCGCGGCCAAATATAGGCCGGATGCCACCGTTTGGCCTGAAAGATTCGTCAAATTCCACGATGTTTGTCCATTCGTCCAGGAAAGCGTTTTAACCAAATCTCCAGAGATGGTATAGATCCGCAAAGGCTCGTTTCCGGGTCCGGCGGGCAAGTCCTGGACGAGGCAACTGAAGGTCACTAACCCACCTGTCGCAATGATGTTGGGTGATGCGGATAGCTGAATTGGGGTTATGGAATGGAAGGGATCAATATAAACATCCCTCGAGATCAATCTTTGATTGGAAAAATTCGGGTTTTGGATGAGCTGAACCTGGTAGAAGCCGTTGGGGACGACGTTTCCCTGTTGATTGAAGGAATCCCAAACCGCCACCACCTTTCCATTCACCAGAATGGCCAGCGATCCTCCGATTGCCTCCGGAAGAGGTTGGTAAGGGCTAAAAGTCAGGTTCAAGGAACCGTTCCCTGGAAAGACACCTGAACCGCACAATTGGCGGACGAGTTCACCACGGTCATCAAAAATACTCACAGTTTCGAGGAGACAGTTAGCCTCTGGCGTGGCGGTTGCCGAAAAAATCCATGACGGGGTGAAACTTGCGGTGGAGACAGGGGTCGCGGTCGAGGTTTGGGTGAAAGGGGTTATGGGAGAAATGGTTCCGGTCCAGGTAAGGGTCGGGGTACCGGAAATGTTCGTCCCCGTGGGTGTGGATGACGCACTCGGAGTCGGTGTTTCAGTAACGGTGAAAAGAACCGTCCAAATGGAAGTGGGGGTGGATGTTGGGGTATCGGTTGACACTTGAGTCCAAACCGGGGTGGAAGTCGAAGTCGCGGTATCGGGAACATTCGTCAAGGTGAACGCGGGAGTACCGGTCGCTGTTTGGGTATCGGGAGGGGTAAGCGTATCTGTCACAAAGGGAGTGGATGTTCCAGTCATGAACTGAGTCGGGGTGGAAGTGACCGTATCAGGCTGGAGGGTCGTGGTGGTTGTGGGGCTTGAAGTTTGGGTAAGGGTGAACACCGGGGTCCAGACTTGGATGGGAGTCGATGTCGCCGTATTGGGAATATTCGTCCAGGTGGGAGTGGGAGTATCGGTCGCTGTCTGAGTGTTAAGAGGGGTGGGCGTATCTGTCAAAAGGGGCGTAAATGTTCCAGTCATGGGGTTTGTCGGCGTGGAAGTGACCGTATCAGGCTGGAGGGTCGTGGTGGTTGTGGGGGTCGGAGATTCGGTAAGGATGAATGTGGTTGTCCAAACCGGGGTAGATGTTTCAGTGGCCGTAACCAATAGAGGGGTAAAAGAGGTTGTCGGGGTTTGAGTGGTCGTTAAGGTATCGGTTGAAATAACGGTGGGAGTGTCCGTTAGGGTCCAGGTATCGGAAGGCACAGGGGTCAAGGTTCCAGTCGCGGTAAAACTATTCGTGGACTGGGGTGTCCATGTGCCGGTCTGCGTATAAGAATTCGTCACCGTGGGTGTTTCGGTACTTGATTCCGTTTCCGTTGGGGTAAGGGTGGGGGTGCTCGTATTCGTAAAGGTGTCCGTTGGGACAGGGGTGAGGGTATCGGTATCTATGGGGGGGGATGTGGATGTTCTGGTCGGGGTAAAACTAACTGTCGGCACAGGGGTCAGGGTGGAGGTGGAAGTATCGGAAGGAATGGCCGTAAAGGTATCCGTAACCGTATCGCTACTGGTTGGATAGGCCGTCCAGGTGCCGGTTGGCGTGAAAGAAACGGTGGCGGTTGGGGTATCCGTGGCCGTCCAAGTGGGTGTGGGCGTATTGGACGGGGTAGCTGTCATGGTGAAGGTTCCCGTCGGGTTCGGAGTGGACGTATTCGTTAGGGTAAGGGTATTCGTCGGCTGGGGCGAAAGGGTCCGGGTGGGTGTGAACGAGCTCGTGTCATTGGGGGTAAAAGTACCCGTAAAGGTATTGGTGGAAGAAGGGGTTGGGACCGTCGTTCGGGTGGAAGTCAAAGAAAAGGTTGAGGTGAAAGTATCGGTTTGGGATGGGGTATAGGTGATCGTGCCGGTAGGAGTAATGGTGTTCGTGAAGGTATTGGATGGAAGGAACGTAAAAGTGTTCGTCACAGTAAAACTCGCCGTTGGAGTCGCGGTGGGAATAAAGGTTCGGGTAAAAGTGAAAGAAGAGGTAATGGTTGTCGTTGGGGTCCATGTAAAGGTTGGTGTGGAAGTGACCGTTCCACTGGGAGTCGGTGTGGGTGTACAGCCGATGAGGACCGTGCTAACCGCGTTGGATAAAACACTGTTCATGGGCGTTTGGCCATTCAACTCGCCCGTGTTTGCAAGGGTTAGTCCACAATTGTTAACGGTCCCAACGACCGTGAGGGCACCGGCCACTCCTGCCGCCAAGTTACCCAGGGGCCAAACCACTTCCTGGCCCGTCACGGTGGGAGCCCCGCTCGCTGAGGAATAGGTCAAACCAACGGGCAGGGTGTCGGTGACGGTCACGTTATATAGGGGTGGGTATTTCACGATGGAAACGTTGTCGAACCGGATGGTGCTTCCACTATTGGATTGGATTCCACCTTGGCCCGTGGGGATTAAAAAGGTGGTCGTGCCCGAAACCGCCCGGGTCCCGTTGACGTACAAATTCATGCTGACCCCGCCCGAGGTCATGGTGAGAACCTCGAATTTCACGGTGCACCAGGTGCCAGCGGTGATATTGGCGCTGCCCGTCGCCACGCTGGTAAAGGCCGCGCCGGGGTTGTTCCAATAGGCGACGGACACGTTGTTGGCGGTGCCCACGTTGAGTAAAGCCTGGTAATTCGACCCGTTAACCGTCGTGGTTCCGTCGAACCGGAAAAGCAGGACGGCGGTTTCGGTTGTTCCGGTTTGGATCTTCATGTCGGTTTGGATATATCCGTCCCCCACCTGGGTTCCGCAGTTGTTGAGGAGATAGGGATAATTGCCCGCGGCGGAGACTCCCTGCAGGGCCTGGGTGCCGGTCAAGGTGGGGCCGTTGTCGGTGACGATAGTCCAGGTTCCTCCGGAATTGGTCCATCCAGCCGGGAAGGCGCCCAGTGTGTCGTTTTCAAATGTGTCGGAACAGTTGGTATTGGCATTCGTATTGGCGTAATTAAGAATATAGGTAACGGCATTGCCAGGGGAGGCGCTGGTGATATTCACCGACTTGGTCAGGGTGACTTGGGCTTGCAATAGAACAGGGCACAGGAAAAGAACCGGCAGGAAGGGAAAAAAAGAACTGGAAACGGCGCGGACAGCTTTCATATAGATGTGGTGGATGGGGTAAGGAACTCTTCAAAGTTCCTTAGGGCGTTCGATCCGAAATCTCCTTTCGTTCATAATAAAGTGCTTGGCGAAATTATACCCTTGTTTCCTCGCAATCATAGGGCCCCCAATATGGGGTGGTGCAGGGGTCTATTTTCTTTATATCTAGGGGGTAGTGCCACCAGACTTCGTTTGATCCTTGGCGTCCCTGACCAACATCAGGATGGTTTCCAACTCCCCGCCGTCGCACCAGATGGCCCTGCATGAATCATTGGAACAACGGTCAATCACCACTTGCGTCAGGCTGGAATGGATGGTTTTGCCCATGGATTCCCCGCAAAAAGGGCATTCGATTTCCGGGTAAGCGTTCCGCTCCTTAAGCGGTCCCCGTTGCTGACTCCTCCAAACCTTAGCCTTTTGAATTTCGTCCTGTTTAAAAGCGCCCGGGTCCCTCGTGATCAACCGGTCCAAAATCCCGGCCTTCAAAAGATAGCCATTACAAAAGGAACATTTTTCTACCGACGTCCCATCCAGGGTTTGCTCAGTTAAGGAGACCTTGCATCGTGGGCATTTCTCGCCCGACACCAAGCCCTGTACCTGCTTTTGAAAAAGGGGAACCAAATCCGCGATTTCCGATGCCTTTTGCACATTCTGCGTGCCAGCTGGGCAGATCCAGGTGCCCGGTCCCAGGGCGCTCATGGCCAAAAGCTGGGGACCCGTATAGGGTCCGGCCCATTGGTTGTTCAGGTAGGCCATAAAGGAAGCGCCTGCTTGATCTACAGGGGTGGAGGATGCGGTCTGTTTTCCCCAATTTGTTTAGCCTCTTTTTCGTCGATCTGCTGGAGAGTCGCCAGGTCGCTCTTGGCCCAATTCAATAGTTTGGTCAAGCGTTTGTCCACCGGCGGGTGTGTGCTGAAGAGGTCGGCCATGATTCCCTCCTGTTCGGCCAGTTCGGAGGCCTGGGGGTCCAGGATGAAAACGGAGGCGTAGGTGGGGGGACAATCACCCCGGTAACGGTGGGAAATCTTATAAAGCGCTTCCGCCAGGGAGAGGGGGTCCTTGCAGAGGGCCACCCCGTCGGCGTCCGCCAGATATTCCCTTTCCCGCGAGATGGCCATGCCGATGAGCTTGGTCAGGAGAAACCCAATTCCAGAAATGACCCAAAGGACCAGGATGACAATGATAGCCCCCCCATTGCCCCCGCGCCTGGAACGGGTCGAATAGGATGACGCGTAACCCGAGTTCACGCCCCCCGAAAGTAAAGCCCCCAAACCCGCGTGGATCGACCCGAATATGCTGAAGAGGAAAGTGGCCGTGGTGATCAGCCTGGAATCCTCGTGAATCAAGTGGGCGGCCTCGTGGGCCACGACACCGGAAAGCTCGGGGTCTGTGAGTTTGGATAGGATGCCCTCGGTAGCCCCGATGGCGCAGTTCCCTTTCCCGTCCTGTAGCGAAAAGGCGTTGCACCCCGGGGTATTGAGGATCACCGGGCGTATGCCGTGAATGCCCGAGGCCGCCTCGGCCTCGGAGACCAAGCGGATGAATTCCTTATGATATTGGTCCTTTGGGTCGGCGTTTTTGGCCCCGATGGATTCCAGCATGTCGTCCAGGGTTTTGGCGCGGACATAGGCGAAATGACCGGTCGCCCACAGCGCAGCGATCAAGGTGGTCAAGACCGCGACACCCGCCGGGGAATAGGTGAGATGAATCCGGGGGTCCAGCGACAGGATCAGGATCACCGAGAAGGCCATGAAGTTGGCGAAAAAAATATAAAGAAGGACCAGCAGGACAAAGAGGAGCACCGTGGCGCGCTTGGTTCGTTCCTTGGCCTCGAAAACCGTGTCCTCGGGCAATTTATAGAACATGCGGAAACCTCAAAAGAAAAAAACAATTTGAACTGCAAAGTCACGAAGGAAAAAACAAGATTTTAAACCTTATATATTTGCTTTCGCCGTTCTTTGGGACATCGAGGTGAAATTTTTTTCGTTAAAACTTAACTTGAGGCGCTTCCTTTTCCACTTCGGCCGCCTTTAAAAACTCTCGGGCGGTGAACCCGAATGGACCCGCCACCAGATTGGAGGGAAATTGCTGGATAAGGGAATTGTAATTCGCCACCACGTCGTTGAAGTGGCCCCGCACATAGGCGATCTTGTTCTCGGTCGAGGTCAGCTCCTGCTGGAGGCCCATGGCGTTCTCGTTGGACTTGAGGGCCGGGTAGTTTTCCCAGACTGCCATCAGCCTTCCCAAGCCATTCGTGATGTCGTTTTCCGCCTTCAGGCGGTCCGTCATGTTGGAAGCGCCCATGGCAGTAGCCCGGGCCTGCATCACCTGGGTTAGGGTGTTTTTCTCGAAATCCATGACACCCTTGACCGTCTCCACCAGGTTCGGGATCAGGTCATGGCGCCGCTTGAGTTGCACGTCGATCTGCGACCAGGAATTGTCCACTTCCACCCGGTAGCGCACCATGGTGTTGTAGACCGAGATGAAATAAATCGTTAACACGCCTAGGACGACGACCAGGAATACGACAAGCGCGAGTCCTAACATCATAAAAGCCCTCCGAAAACTGGATAACGGCTGGAATAAGTATAGGGTCGCTCAAGGGGTTGGGACAGGTGGTTTTTAAAGGGTGATTCGGCCGTTTTACCGGCGAGACCCGGGATTTGCCTTTATTCTTGACATGGTCCAGGGCCTTCGTTACTCTTTGGCCCTTAAATTCAACGCCTCGACTCTCACCGTATCTCTTTCATACCGACGGAGGAACCGATGGGCTCTAAAAAGAAAAAAGACAAACAAAAAAAAGCCAAGAAAAAAGCTTCCGTCAAGGCCGTAAAAAAGGGTAAAAGTTCCAAAAAAATCGCGCTTAAAAAAGTTGCCGCAAAAGCCGCTCCAATCCGGAAAAAGATCCGCATTGCTCCCGCTTTCAAACCTCTATTGAAAAAACTGCAGGATCGCCGCAATGAGATCACCGGCCAAGTGAACCACCTGGAAATGGATTTGCGCGAGGAAATCGCCGACAATCAGAACATGCCGGGTGACATGGCCGACCATGGTTCGGGCGAGTTGAGCCAGCACCTTTCCGTCACCCTGATGGAAAACGACCGAATTGAGCTGGAACGCATCGAACGTGCCATTTCCCGCATGCAGGACGGCACCTACGGACAGTGTGAGGTCTGCGAGAAGGCCATCCCCATGTCTCGCATGAAGGCCATTCCATGGGCCACCCGCTGTATCCACTGCCAAAGCCGCTACGAGGGCGCTTGAATCTTTTAGAGTCGAATCCGCGATTGTTTTCCCATTAACCTAGAGGATTTAAGCGGCGTTGACTCGCCTAACCAGGGCCGATAGCATGGCTCCATGAGATTCCGCTTCATCCCGCTGGCAAGTTTTCTCGCCTGTTTTATCCTTTATTTATTCTTGATTCCTTCCCCGCTTTGGGCAAAACGCCATCATCGCCCCCCCACCCCCACGCCCACTGAACTCGTTACCCCTACGCAAACCTTAACCCCGACTCCCACGCCCGTCCCCCTTCCCCGTTTCTGGACAGGAGACAAACTTTATACCTTCGACGCCTTGTGGGGTTCCAAGGGAACGGGCCTGGGTAAATTCATCGCGCCCGAAGGCATAGCGGTGGGTCCCTCGGATAACATCTACATTTGCGATACCGCGAACAGCCGGATACAGGTCTGGTCCAGCGAGGGAAAACCCTTGCGTTGCATCGGCAGTTTCGGTTCTTCCGCCATCTGGCGAAACCCTCCCCAATTCAACCATCCGGCGGGCTTATGGGTCCTCCCGAACGGCCAGCTTTACGTGGCCGATACCCAAAACCACCGCATCGTGGTGGTGGATTCTAACGACCTGGTGATGACCGCTTGGGGAAGCCAAGGCGTCACGGAAGGACAGTTCAATCAGCCCCGGGATATAAAGCAGGACCGATATGGGAACATTTGGGTGCTGGACACGGGGAATTCCCGGGTCCAGAACTTCAGCAACCTGGGTGTTTTTAACTTCACCCGGGGTTCCCTCGGGAACCAGGACGGGCAATTCAACCTTCCCCTGGGATTCGCCCTGAACGGGATCGACCAGGCTATTGTTTCCGACACGGGCAATTTCCGCTTTCAGGTCTTTAATGACCTCTCCACGGCGGCCACCAATCTGATGCCGGTCACGATCGAGGGCTTTTACGGGGACGGACCCTTTCAATTTAAGGAACCCTCGGGCGTAACCGTCAACCGGAGGGGCCAAGTCGCCATCGTGGATGGCCAGACCGGCCGCGTGGAATTTTTCAACAGTATGTTCGAATTTCTGGGCGAATGGAACGCCAAGGATGACATCCTGAGTGTCAGCTACGCACCCCGGTACCGGGGTATCGCCTGTGATTCCCAAAACCGTCTTTACCTCACCGACTTGCAAAACGACTGTATCGTGCGGCTAAGACCCTTGAAAAATTCCTCCCCGGGCCAATCCCTTCCCCAATCCACGACAGCCCCCCTAACCTCTCCCAACCCCACTCCGGAGGACGCAGCCCCCTATGAGGGGGTGGGATACCCCATCCGTTGACCCGGCCCGTCTTTTGAAGTGGAGGCCTTTTCGCCTCTGTGTTAAACTCCACCCTCGTTGAGGCCATTCCACCCTTTTCGGTCCCCAAAACCATGAACAAAACATATTCCATTGTTACCGGGGGAGCCGGTTTTGTAGGTTCCCATCTTTGTGACTTCCTCGTCGGCCAAGGCCACTACGTGGTTTGCGTGGATAATCTCATCACAGGCAAGATGGAGAATATAGCCCACCTGAAAAGCCACTCCCATTTCCGGTTTGTGAAGCGCGACGTCATTAAAAAGCTTCCCCGTTTCTTAAGTAATATCACCCGGGGGTTTCCCCGATTCTTTCCCAAGGCGGATTACGTTTTCCATTTGGCCTCTCCCGCATCCCCGGTGGGATACATGAAAAATTCCATCCAAACCATTCTGGTTAATTCAATGGGCAGCCTGCAATTGTTGGAGTACTGCCGCAAGCGAAAAACCAAGTTCCTTTTCGCGTCTACTTCGGAAGTGTACGGCAACCCCAGTGTGCATCCCCAGGTGGAAAGCTATTGGGGAAACGTGAATTCTTTCGGGCCCCGTTCTTGTTACGACGAGAGCAAGCGGCTGGGGGAGGCCATCATTTACGAGTACATTCATAAATTTGACGTGGACGCCCGGATCGTCCGTATCTTTAACACTTACGGCCCCCGGTTGAACGAAAATGACGGGAGGGTGGTTTCAAACCTCATCACCCAGGCCCTGGCAGGTGAATCGCTGACCCTATACGGCGACGGCTCCCAAACGCGAAGTTTCTGCTACGTTTCCGACCTGGTTCGGGGCCTATGGGCGGCCATTTCCTCGGAGGGAACCCAGGGGGAAATTTTTAACCTGGGCAACCCCCAAGAAACCAGTATCAGGGAATTCGCCCAAACGGTCTCCAAGCTTTGTGGAAATCGCGGGATCAAAACGATCCATAAGCCCCTTCCCCAGGACGACCCCATCCGCCGTAAACCCGATATTTCCAAGGCCATCAAGAAGTTGAACTGGAAACCCGTTGTTTCGTTAAAAGAAGGCCTGGGTTACACCATTGATTATTACCGCGGTAGAATATAATCTTAACGACCCGATCCATTTGGGTTTGTTAAAAAAGGGTTGTTACCCCAAAGAACTCTTTTGTTTTTGGGAAGCGACTAGATCGGTCCGGGCTATTTCCCATTTGAGGTCTTCATGAAAACCGCCGTTCTTTATCCTCCCTTTCGCAAAAACGGGGAGCTTCCTCTTCTTACCCAAAACCGTCACCTGAAATTCTCCAAAAGCCTGGAAGTTCGTATCTTCCCCCTAGTCCCGGGACATTTGGCCACCAACCTGAAACATCTGGGGCACGAAGTGCTTTGGCTGGACGGTATTAACCGACGCATGTCCGATGAGGAATTCGACAAACACCTGGACGATTTCAAGCCCGAGATCGTATTCCTGGAAACCAAGGCCCCTGTTGTCAAGCGGCACTGGGATTACGTCGCGGAGCTCAAGACCCGATATCCCGGGGTTAAGACTGTTCTCATGGGCGACCATGTGACTTATTTCCCGGAGGAATCCATCCTGAATTCCCAAGTGGATTACGTCATCACCGGCGGAGATTACGATATTGTGGGCCGCAACCTGGTCCAGCATTTGGCGGGCAAGGAACCCCTGGGCCCGGGGCTTTGGTACCGTGACGCTTCGGGCAAGGCCGCTACGACCGGACCCCACAAACTCACCGACGCTTTGGATTCCCTCCCCTTTATCGACCGGGAACTCACGCGGTTTCTTGATTATGGCGAGGCCTACCTTCTTCGCCCAACCGCCTACATCCTCACGGGCCGGGGCTGCGGAGCCTCCGAACATTCCCCCGGGGGAGTGGGGTTATGCACCTTTTGCATTTGGCAACACGCCCTTTGGGGCAAGACCGCCCGGCTTCGTTCCCCCGCCAACGTGGCCGCCGAGATGGAAATTTGCGTCAACCAGCACGGGGTCTGGGAATTCTTCGATGACAACGAGTCCGGGCCCATCTATAACCTCGAATGGCTCAAGGAATTTCATAAAGAACTCAAGGCCCGGAACCTTCTGGGCCGTTTCCAATTCTCGTCAAACTGCCGGGCGGACACCCTCAATGAAGAAGTGGTGGACTGGCTGGTGAAATGCGGCTGGCGCCTCCTCAAGATCGGTTTGGAATCGGGTTCGGATTACACCATCAAGCACCTGGCCAAGTGCGAGACCGTGGACCTGATCAGTAACGGCGTCAAGATGGCCAAGGACCGCGGCTTGAAGGTACTGTTGACCACCATGATGGGATATCCCTGGGAAACCGAGGAAGACGTACGCAAGACCTACGAGGTCACACGGGAGCTTTTGTATTATAAGGTCCGCGCCGGGGACTGCATGCAGGCCTCGGTCGTGGTGGCTTACCCGGGCTCGCCCCTTTGGCGGGAATCGGTGAACAAAGGGTGGCTCTTGATAGGGGAGAAGGACTACGAGAAATACGACATGAGCCATCCCATATTGAGGTCACCCATCAACGCGAGTGAGTGGGCGACAAAGACCTGGAATCTGATGAAACACCCGAAGTTCGTATTAGGCCAGTTATTGACCGTTCGTTCCTTCCGGGAACTTAATCTATTATGGCGGGGTTTGCAGTCCTTGTTGGGACACGTGAAGGATTATGGCGACCCCTTGCCGGAAAGCGCAGATCCGCATGGCACGCCCCAAGTCGAAGCCTCCCGTTGAAGTAAAAGCCGCCCCTACGGTTCCATTAAAAGAATCCACACCCCGCTGGAAGGTCTTCCTGGCCCTGGGGATTCTGGGGGTCTGCCTGCTGGTCTTGTTCCTCTTTTCCAGCGGGATATTGCGGGATCTCTTTGCCGGGCCCAAAATCCCCCTTCCCCGCCAGGTGGCGCAAATCACCCTGGGGCAAACCCTGGAGGAACTTCAACCCCGATTTACGGGCCTGAAGAAACTGCTACGACCCTACAATAACGACCCACAATTCCAGATCGCCACCCTCACGCCCCAAGATGGCCTGACGGGACTTGCCAAAGTGGATTTCATTTTTTTCCATAACCAGCTTTATTTTATCTCCGCGGAATGGGACGGGGCCGACGCCAAGGCCCTGCCGGTGGAGGGTTGGGCCCACCAATTCCGCCGCTGGAGCAAGGTCCGCCATCCCCAAACCGAAAAGCTGAACGATCAGGTTAAACTCAACGAATGGTATTTCGCCGACGGCTCGACGGAAATGACCGTCATGCACCTGGATTACCCCGGCAACAACCAGACCCTCCAACAACTGAGGGACGCCACGAATTCGCCCGCCCAGGCGGCCTTTGCCAAATACCGCCTTGAAACGGACGGGTGAGAATAGACGGCAACCGGTGGTGAATGCCCTTATTCTCGATCCACATTCTTTCCAACATCGATTTCCAGGCCTTGAGAATCCGAAGGGAAGTCTTTAAGCTTTTAAGGGGAGAAAACAATGCCTGACAATCTTCGAATTCTATTGGTCAATCCATCCCGCGTCAAAGGCCTGCCGGTCGTGCGCGAGGAACGCTACGAGCATCGTGATGTAGGCTCGGTTTATCCCCCCCTTTCCATCCTTCAAGGCGCCGCATCCCTTCGAAAAGTCGGCTTTGATGTCAAGGTTCTGGACTGTAACGGTTTTGATCTAAGGTTGGAGGAAGTAGGCCGCACCCTCAGCTCTTGGCAACCCCATTTGGTGGTCGCCCGCATGGCCTTCGACTGTCAGGAAGAGGATTTAAAGGTACTCCAGATCGCCAAGGCTGCCGTCCCGAAATGCGTCACCGCGATTCGAAATAAGATCATTTCCGAGGTTCCGTGGTTCCTGGAAGAGGTCGTCAAACGCCCCGAGGTGGACCTATATATCATGTCCGAACTGGACGTGGTTTTGCCCAACCTGGCGGCTGTCATGCAATCAGCCCTTTCCGAAAAGGGGGAACTGCCGCCTCTCTCCACTGAATGGTTCTCGTCCGTTCCCGGGCTCGCTTACCAAACCCAAAACGGGCTGTCTAAAACCCTTCCCGCTCCCCTGATGAACGTGGAGGATGCGCCCTTCCCTGCTTATGACCTTTTGCCTTCCATCGAACCCTACCACACGGGCGTTTTCCAGGATCATTTCGTGATGATTCAGACCTCCCGGGGCTGCCCCTTCGGCTGTACCTTCTGCGCCTACGCCCTGGAAAAATACCGCCCCCGCCCCCACCAGCATGTCGCGGAAGAGTTGAAATGGCTTAAAAAGGATTTTGGCGCCCGGAATGTCCTGTTCTTTGACGATTTGCTGGCCTTGAATTCGGCGCGCACCGCCGATCTGGCCGAACAGTTGATCAAAGACGAAGTCAATATGGACTGGGTCTGCTGCACCCGCGCCAACTTGACCGATGTCCCCTCCCTCAAAAAGATGCGCGAGTCGGGCTGTCGGGAACTGGCGGTCGGCATCGAGAGCGGATCCGAGATGATCCTCAAGAAAATCAACAAGGGCGTGTCCAAGGACGACATCCGCGCTTGCGCCAGCGCGTGCAAGGAAGCGGACATTCTCTTTTACGGCATGACTATTTGCGGGTTGCCCGGCGAGACGGAGGATACCTGGCGAGAGACCATCAACTTCATCAAGGAAATCGACCCCTTCTATACCCAATTCTGCTTCTCCACCCCCTTCCCTAACACCGAAATGTACCCATGGTATGAAGAGAACAAATGCCTGAACCACAAGGATTGGAGCCAATATTCTCCATTGGCTGCCCAGCCGGTCGTTCGCACCGAAGCCTTGTCTACTCAGGACCTGATACGCTTGCGGCAGATGGCATACAAGGAAATCCTCTTCAGGCCCAAATACCTGCTTTCCAAAATTCGGTTGACCGACCCCCTTTGGACCCTCAAGGGCGGCTGGGAAATGGCCAAGCGCGGGGCTGCGGTCCTTACGGGACAAGCCGTTCGGTAGATTTTTCAGTTCAACGCTTGTGCCAGATTTACAATAGTCCTCGTCGATTACTCCACGACACCCACCTCGCCTTTCATCCTACCTCGGAGGTTATTATGTCCACTTACTTCATGCTGGGGAAATACACGCCCGAATCCTTGAAAAACGTCAGTGAAGCCCGTACCACAAAAGTACTGAGCCAAATTAAAAAGTTGGGCGGACGGGTAAAGGACGTTTACGCGCTGCTAGGTTCCTATGATCTGGTCCTCATCGTGGATTTGCCAAACATCGAAGCGGCCATGAAAGCTTCCCTTATCTTGAGCCGCCTGACGGGGATCGGTTTCACTTCCTCACCCGCCATCAAGGTTGAGGAATTCGATAAATTGGCCACAGCACTTTAATTTTCTTTGCTGAATTCAAGTTTTTCGAATTCACTTTGAAACCCGACCAAAATCGTTTTCAGTCTCAAACAAACATCCACCCCCCAAGTGGATGTTTGTTTCTCCCTTTTTTGTCCCCATTTTATTTTTTCACGCGAATTCGCAAAGGGTAATCGTTATAACTTAACGCAAGGAATTTCAAATCCCACAATTTCTCTTTTTAAAAAACTGAAAACGGTCCCAATTTATTTTCAAACCTAACTTTTCTCATTATTATTCCCCTGCCCACTCCTGAAAGAGAGGGCGTCTTAAAATCTTTTTAGAGGAATTAATTATGAAAAATTGGATTCTTTTCTTTTGCCTCGTTACGGGATTAATCGGATGGAACATAGCCTGCGGTCCGAAATCTTCCACCCCTACCACACCGGCCAATAATAATCCTCCCGCCGCGACCAATACCTTCACGGCAACCGCATCACCTACCGCAACGGGGGTAAATACCGTTACAAGCACGCCGACGAAGACTTCAACGGTTACCAGCACCATCACGGTCACCCCGACCATTACGGGAACCATTACGAGTACCGCCACGTCAACCACCACGGGGACCCAAACGGACTCACCCACACCGACCACGACACCTACGCCAACCGAGACTCCAACGGTTACAAATTCTCCCACGATAACTGACAGTCCCACCAATTCTCCAACCGTCAGTTACGCCACCTACCAAGCGACCTACACTTTCCCAAGTGATACCCAAGGATTTGCGGCGATCGGACAGATCGGCGGTAATCAGGTGACTATCCCCACGGGATGGACCAACAGCTTGAGCCCGGCCCCACCCGCCGGTGGAAACGCGATCACGGTGGCCGCTCCCTTTAATCTTGCGACCACTTGGACGTCCCAGCCTCCCGACAACGTGATCGTCGGCGTGGCATTCAGCACTCCGATCAACTTGAACGCTGGAAGCGTGATTACATTCGCTTACGAGTGTCCAGGCAATACGACAAGCACTAGCGCGCAAATTGTCTTATATGCGGCCACTGGTAGCGCCTCCGGGGGGTCTCTTCCTGGCGGCTGGGTAAACACCCTTTCCACAACTTGGAGCCAGTGTGGAATTACGATCAGCAGTGCCGCAACAGGCGTCACGGAAATCGGGATGCAACTCTTATACGGCGGCGGGGCATCGAATTACGCGCATGTCGGGCCTGTCACTGTCAATATAGCCTCGGTTTCGATCACCGATGGGCCTTCGGTCCTGCCAACCGCCACCTATACTCCAACCATGATTCCCAATTACTCGATCACCTTCGAAGATGGTTCCGTGGATAGTTTCTGGGAAAACAGTCCAGCGACTTCAACGGGGTGTGTAATTTCGGCTCAATCGTATAGCACCCTGGGAATCACGGGCCTTACAACTCTTACGAACCCGAACAACTATGGAATGGATATGACCAATACAAGCGCGGGTGGTACATGGCAGCAAGCCGCAATGAATTATATTAATATTGGGGGCGGCACCAACGGGTTCCCCATGGACTTCACGTCTCTGGGAGCCGTAGGCGTCCGTTGCGAAATGTATGCGATGCCAAATGTAACATCCTGGGCGGGTGGCGATATTGATATTGTCACAAGCGGAAGTACTTATGGTATCGGTGGCGCTAGTAATCTCGTCCCCGGAGGGTATTCCTTTACCAATCTCACGGTTGGGTCGTGGGTAGAAGTCGCTTACGAACCAACAGGAGGTAATTGGTCTACCGACAAAACAAACGTAACGGGACTTATCGTTGAGGATACCTTCGGGGGCGGACAGGCCGCGACCTCGGACGTCATTGTGGACGATATCGAATTTTATTGAGCCGTACACAACACAGTCAAAAAGCGGCCCGCCTTCGGGGTGGGCCGCTTTTTTTATAAGTTTTTTCAACGTGTTCTTGAAGCCTTTCGGTTATAAAATCTCTTCTCACTTATGAACCCCACTAACCTATCCCGTCGTAGTTACCTTGTTTTATCTTCCAAGGGTTCGGGCACCGGATGCGCCCTCCGGGCCTTCTATATCGCCGAGGCCTTGAGGCGGAAGGGCCATACCGTCCATTTTCCCAAGCCCCTCCCCACCTTGCCCGGTTGGATTGATATGGCCTTCGCGAGTTTTTATTATTTCCTCTATTCCCTATTTGTTCGTTCGGACTTGGCCCTTTGTATAAAACCCTACCCCATGGCCGTCCCAGCCCTATGGGTACAGAGGTTAAAGGGCGCAAAAGTTATCTTTGACGTAGACGACGTGGATTACGCCTATAGCCACGGGCTCTTCCTCAAATTCCACCAATGGCTCCAAAGGCCCTGGCCCAATTGGGCCGACCGGGTGACCTACCACAATCCTAAACTTAAGGAAACTTTGCGGGATTTTTTCAAAGTTCCGAATTCAAAAATGCTTCAGTTGTCCCAGGGCGTGGACACCACGATCTTTAACACCGATGCCCTCCAAAAAAACGAACTCCCTTTGGGTGTGAATTCATGGGATCAAACCCGAAAGGGTCCCCTTTTGGGTTTCACCGCACATTTGAACGTGGCCTGTGATTTGGGCCCGGCTTTGGAGGCTTTTAGGTTCGTCCTTAAATCTTCTCCTAACGCCAGGCTCCTGGTGGCGGGAGGGGGGCCAGATGAGGGAAAATTTAAAGCCCAGGCCCAAGCCTTGGGCCTGTCGGATTCCATCCTTTTTACCGGTCTCATTAAGCCCAGTCAGGTGGCGGCTTGCCTGAAGCTATCCGACGTTGTGCTGGTCTACTATGCCGACAACCCCGCCAACCAACACCGGTCCTCAATGAAACTTCGGGAATCCCTTGCTTGCGGTCGGAAGGTGGTGGCGACCCAGGTAGGAGAAGCCGCTTCTTGGAAAAAAGCCCTATTCCTATCTAAAGCTGACCCTTTAAGCTTTTCCAAGGCCATTTGGGGAGCCCTCAAGGCTAAAAAAAACCCACCCCAAGCGGCTTTACTGGTAAAAAAGTGGGGCTGGGATACCTGTGTGCGACCCTTGGAAAAGGACTGGAACATCCTTTGATGCGACGCCTTAGTTCTTTCGCCTTCCTGTTAGGCCCACTTCTTCTTTATCTTCTTTTAAAATCGGTCGACCTGAAGGCCGCTATGCATATCCTTGAATCGGCCAGTCCCTTCTGGGTCATCCTGTCTTTCTTGTTTATCCTTCCCGAAATCATCCTCAAAGCCTTCCGCATCAGCGGTTTGGCGGGCATATTCCACTCCCGATTGACCGTGAAGGATTCCATGCAGATATACCTGGCGGGTCAGCCCCTATCCGCAGTCACCCCCGCCAAGTTGGGTGACATCGTGCGGGTTCTTGGGATTATCCGCTGGGGAAACTTACGCCCCCATTGCGCCTTTGCCGTGCATGTGGCCGATAAGGTATATGACCTGTTGGCCCTCGGCCTCCTGGCGGCGATCGGAATGATTTCGCTCATTCTTCAAAACCAAAACCAAGCTCCCGCCGAGGCCGCGCTTCTGGGAATAGGGATTGGAATTATCCTGATGGCCCTGGTCTTGAATCCCGAGTGGATGAAACTGGTTTTGAAACCGCTCTTGCTGTTACTTGCCCCTAAAAAGCTAGCGGAACAATTCTCGGCCCATGGGCGGGATTTTTATAAGGAACTCCATAGCCTCTTTCAACCCGCCCGCCTCTTCGGGCCTTTCGCCCTCTCCCTCCTGGCATGGGTCACCGTTATCATTCGCGCTTATTTTTGCGCCCTGGCCTTGGGACTCCCCCTGACCTTCACCTCCATTGCCCTGCTCCTGCCGGTGGTGATCGTGATAGAATTTATCCCCATCACTATCCTCGGTTTTGGAACCCGGGAGGCCGCCTTGTTCGTTTTTTTCGCTTCAGCCCTGATCGATAAATCCGGGCTTGTTTCCTTTTCATTCATGATGGTTCTGGCGGGTCCAATCTTCACCGCGCTGGCGGGAATTCCTTTTGCCATGAAACTCAGCGCCCAGTTAAAGGCGAACCCATGAAAATTCTCCCTTACAGCGTGGTCATCGCGGTGGACCGTACCGACAAGGAACTTCCGGTACTGAAGGGACTTCGTGCCCTGCCGCTTTCCGAACGTCCCCGGGAAATCTTCGCCAGCGTGGGGCGGAATCCCTCCCTCCAACGCAACCTTGGCGTCGGACAATGCCGGTCCCCATTCGTTTATTTCCTCGATGATGACAGCGTGGTCGCGTCGGGCACCCCCACCCATCTGCTTTCTCATTTCGAGGACAAACGCACCGCAGTGGCGGGAGGCCCCAACCTGGTTCCCCCCGACGCCTCCTCCTTCGAGCGTACCGTCAATTCGGTCCTGGCCTCCTGGATGGGCAGTTTCAAGGTGCGTTACCGATACGCGGCCATCGGATCGGTGAAGGAGGCCACGGAGAGCGACTTGATCCTCTGCAACATGATGGTGCGGCGGGAAGTGTTCCAAGGCCAGAAGGGTTTCCGGGTCGATTTGTACCCCAATGAAGAGAATGAGTTCCTCAACCGCTTGATGCACCACTCTTACCGTTTAGTCTACGATCCCCGCGGGGCGGTTTACCGCTCCCGGCGAAAGAGCCTGCAGGCCTTCTGCGTCCAAGCCTTCCGCTATGGCCGCGGAAGGGCCCGCCAGATCAAGGTCTATCCCTGTCTGTCGGACTTGATCCACTTGACTCCCCTTTTCTTCGTTTTTTATCTTTTGACCCTTCCCCTTTCCCTTTTCATTTACGTGCCCCATTCGAATCTTTTCGAGGGTTTCTGGTGGTCCCCCTTTCTCCTATTCGGCGCCCTTTCTTTGGGAACGGGAATTTCCGCCGCTTCCTGGCACCGCCGGGCGATGGATACGGTGAAAGTTCCCATACTGATTTTCCTCCGCCATTTCCTTTACGGCATAGGGCTTCTGGTTGGTTTTCTGACCGCCCCGCTCAAACCCGTCCAGGAAGCCAAACTATTCCAGGTTCGGTGGACGAAAGATTCCTATAAGATGGTGCCTGTTTCGAAAGCTGCGAATTAATTCCAGCTCCCTTAAGAGCCCCGAGGTATCCCGATGGAGGAACAAGCCAACCGCAAAACCTGGTCCTCGCCCTTGCTTTACGCAGCGGCCGGTTTGATCGCTTATTTCCACTGCCTGGTGCTCAACCAGGCCTATTTCGCCAATGACTTACTGAACCAGTACAGTCATTTCCGGGCGATCGTCCGGGACCAGATCTTTTCGGGCCACTTCCCCTTATGGAACCCTTACTTTTTCGGGGGCCAACCCATCTTCGCCGACCCTAACGTGATGATGGCTTATCCCCTCAATTATTTGACCCTCTTGTTTCCTATCGCCTACGGACTCGGCGTTTTTTATGTCATTCATTTCTTTATCGCCGCCTGCGGAGTTCACTTTTGGCTGAAGGGGATGCGTTTATCCGAAAACGCCTGCCGCCTGGGAGCCCTGCTCTTTTCCCTTTCCGGCTTTTTCTGGTGGGAACTGATCCACCCGCCCATCCTGGCGGCGTTCGCTTGGCTTCCCTGGTGGCTGGGGGCCCTGGCAAGGCTCAGCCAGGCTTGGACACCCTCCCAGGCCTTCGGGACGGGCTTGGCCTTCGCGATGATCTTCGTGAGCGGCAACTTCCAAATGACCAGCTATTTCCTTTACTTGGGCCTGGCTTATTTCCTGATTCTCGTGTTTCTTTCCGGAGGCAAGGAGGCCGTTTCCAAGGGAATACCCTGGAAAAAAGTCCCACTCGTCCTTCTCTTTGGGATGTGGGGAGGTCTTTTCCTCCTTGTTCATATGATCCCGACCTATGAGTTTTCCAAATATACCAACCGCGACAGCGCCAACCAAACCTATGACACCTTCAACGCCCAATTTTCAATGAAGCCCGAAACTTCTTATACCCTGCTTTTTCCCGACTTGGGTCTAAAACAGGGAGAGACCGCGGAACAGGCCATCCAATATTTCGACCCAAAGACCATTGATAACGACTCTTACGGTATGTTTGGTTATTTGGGGATCTGGGTGCCTTTCTTGGTCTGGATGGCCTTCCGTCGGAAGGAAAAAATATTGGTTTGGGGGCTCCTCGGATTGGCCGTCCTTTGCCTGATGGCGGCTTGGGGTAAAAATATTCCCCTCCACCGGTTGCTTTGTACCCTTTTGCCCGGGATCAATCTCAGCAGGGCGCCCTTTAGGGCGATTGGGGGAACGGTGGCCTGCCTTTGCGCGCTCTCGGCCATTGGATTCCAGTCACTGGAGAAGGCACTGGGGACGGGGGAAAAAATCTCAACTTCGCTGACAGTGGCCTTTGGCGGCGCGGGCATTCTTTTTTTGGTGGGTTGTTTGAACCCGGCCAACGACTGGCGGGAACTTTTAAGCCTATTGGCGGGCGCCCTGGGTCTTTTTCTATGGGGGATGACGGAAGCCTGGAAAAAATTGGGCCGGTGGCTTTTCGTGACGGCGTTGATCGCCCCCCTTTACCTTTCTGGCTGGGGCGATTTCTCATGGGGGCCCGCCTCCAACTATGACTTCGAGACAAACTTTCCGGCCTTTACGGCACTGAAGTCCAACGAGAAGGACGGAAGGTTCTTTTTCGATTGTCACGACGGCCGCTCCGACCTTCCTTACCCCGTGCGCATGGGAAACCAAACCTACCGGTGGCATTTCCCCGAGGACGCTCCGATGGTGATGGGAATTCGCGACTCAAGCGGATACAACCCCATTTACCTGTTGGACCCCTATAATCTCCGCGCCCTTCCCCTCGAGACCTACACCAAGCTCATGGCGATCAAGGGCTTTCTTCTTGGAAAGGATATGGGGAACTTCCCCGGCTACTCCCGCCAGGATTTGGGCGGCGTTTATTATTTCGGTTCTCTTAACCCGCCTTCTTATCTATACGCTCCATACCAATACAAGGTGAATTCCGACACGAAGAGCGCTATCGCTTATATGAAAGACCCGGCGTTCGACCCCGCCCAAACGGTGGTTTTATCCTCGGAACTCCCGGACTCGGTGAAAAACCAGCTTTCAGGGAAAAAAGCCGCCTTGAAGTACGAGTGGACCAAGGACGAGATGAACTCCCAGGCCTTTCAGGTGACCCTGGACCAAAACAGCTTGGTGACCTTTTCGGAAATCATTTTTCCCGGATGGAAAGCTTGGATTGACGGCAAACCGGCTGAACTACTGAAGGCCGACAACGCTTTAAGGGCTCTTTTCTTGCCTTCTGGAAGCCATTTGGTTGAATTTCGCTATGAACCCTCCTGGGCAATGCCTCTCTTGGCGCTGGCGGTCGTTTGGTTCATCTCCCTCTTGGGTTATTGTGTCTGGCTCTGGCGTAAGCGGAGCCATCCCTCTCTTGGCGCCTCCCATCCCGCGTAACGAGAACTTGGCCCACTGGGAAAATGTTCTCCCATGGCTCTATGGGTTTTTGGCCTTAACCGCTTTTTCCCGCTGCCTATTCCTCGGGCAGGCCTATTTCGACAACGACCTATTGGCCCAATTCGGGCCCTGGCGGGCCTTTTTAAGAACCCAGCTTCTAAGCGGCCACTTTCCCCTTTGGAATCCCTATCTTTTAGGGGGCTGCCCCTTCCTCGCCGACCTGCAAAACATGGTTTTTTACCCCCTCAACTGGCTGACCCTCCCCTTTTCCGTACCCACGGGCATGAGCCTTTTTTTCTGCCTTCATTTCTTTTTGGCCCTTTGGGGAATGGATTTTCTTTTGAATGGCCTGGGGCTCTCTCCCGTCTCCCGGTTCGCGGGAGCCCTGATCTACGGATTCTCCAATTTTTTCTGGCTGGAAATCATCCATCCTCCGGTTCTGGCGGCTTTCGCCTTGCTTCCATGGATGATGGGATCCATCGACCGTTGGACGATGACCCTAACCCCGAAATGGTCTTTCCTTAGCGGATTTTCCTTCGCGCTTCTTTTCCTTTGCGGTAGCCCGCAATTGGCTATCGGCGCTTTCTATGGAGGCCTGTTTTTTTCCCTATTCGGTCTTTGGTTTCGCCCGAATCAAGATGCCCCCTTTTCCTGGCCAAAACTTGCGCTAACTTTTCTTTTCGTAATTTGGGGCGCCTTGCCTCTCCTGGCCCAATGGGTTCCTTCTCTTGAGTTCTCACAACTCTCGGATCGGGGCTCGGGCATTCCCTGGGACCAGTTAAAACATTCCCTTTCCCTCAACCCGGGGGATTTCTACCAGGCCTTTCTTCCGCGCATTCAACTTCCGGATCACACCAGCTTGGCGGAGGCGGTTCAATTGCGGGATGGTCCCGATCACTTAGCCACCAGCTACTTGGGAATGTGGGCTTTCGCGGGAATCTGGACACCCCTGCTCGTAATCGGCGGCTTAATTCGCGTCAAAAGGAATAATACTTTGTTCTGGGTATTACTGGCCTTGGCGGGCCTGATCTTGAGCCTGGGCCAATTCACTCCCCTATTCCACTGGATCTTTCTTTACTTGCCGGGTTTTTCCATGATTCGCGTGGCTTATCGTTATCTTTATCTTTTCATTTTGCCTGTGAGTGTCCTGGCCGCTTGGGGTTGGGAGACGGTTTTTGAGAAACCATCCGAGCCTTCAATTGGAAGGTTTGGAAAATATCTGTATTGGATATACGGCATCTTTCTTTTTCTTGCCGCTTGGACGCGTCCCTCATTCAACTGGAGAGAGATAATCGCCCTGGTCTTGGGTCTTCTTGCCATGGCGGGTTGGAAAGGGTATTTCGGAGGGAAAAAAGGCAAACAAATATTGGCCATGTCGGCCCTGGCCGTTCCGCTGTTTCTGAATGCTTGGGGCGTCTTCCAGCCCGGTCCCGCCTCCAACTTCGATTTTGAGAAGAATTCCAAAAGTTTGGCCCTATGGGGCAAATCCCTCGCCCCACGCAGGATCTTCTTTGACAATGCCCATATGTATTACCCCATCCAGGTCAACGGCACGAAATATATCCTGAATTACCCCCAAAATACCGCCGCTGACCTGAGGATAAAAGACATCGGGGGATACAACCCCCTTGTGCTGAAAGCCAAAAACGAACTGGGAACCTTGCCCTTTCCCTTGGTGGCCCGCCTCACTGCTATCGGAGGAGTGGTGACCGGATTTGATCAAAGCTCATTCCTGGGTTTGGATTTGACCCGGAAAACCCAAGACTTTGATTTGCGAAAAGAAGCTCCCTACCAATTCCTTATCCCTAACCGCTTGCCCTCTTATGTGTTCGCCCCCAAAAATGTTTTAAGCGTGAGCGATTCCCAATCCTCCCTGGCCCTCTTGCGTGATCCGGGTTTCGACCCTGACCAAACGGTCGTTCTACTGTCCCCCCCCGCTTTTAGTTTTAGCCTGGGAACTGATACCCCGGTTCTTTCATATGAGGTCCTTCTGGATGAGACGGACCGCCAATCCTTCGCGGTTACGGTAAGCCGCCCCTGTGTGGCCGTATTTTGCGAGAACCAATACCCCGGCTGGAAGGCCTGGGTGGACGGCAAGCCCACTCCGATCTTGACGGCTGACCAACTACTTAGGGCGCTGCCTTTGGAAGGTGGATCTCACCGAGTGGAATTTCGTTTCGAACCGTTTTGGTGGCCCTGGGTAACCGTGGGGCTTGCGGCTTGGCTGGTCTTATCCCTCATGGCTGTATTGTTTTATCGAAAAAGACTTATCCCGGCTGTTTCCTAAAGGGGTAAGTGGGTTTATCTAGGCCTTTCCTTTCATTACAATGGCCCCATTCCATCCGAACAGGATCCAGACATGCTGACCCGAAATCAATTCATCCGCTCCCACGGTTTGGGCAACGACTACCTGGTCATGGATCCGGCCCAACTTTCATTCAAGCTGACACCCCAAAACATCATCCGGATCTGCAACCGTAACACGGGCGTGGGGTCTGACGGTATTTTGGTATTGGAACCAGCCGAAGGTTCCCTCGCCAAGCTGAGGATCTATAACCCGGACGGTAGCGAAGCTGAAAAAAGCGGCAACGGTTTGCGCATTTTCTGCAAATTCCTCTTTGAGCATGGATACACCGAAAAATCATTCTTTCAAATTGAAACCGCGGGCGGCAAGGTCCAGGCCCAGCTTCATTTGGTGGTGGGTAAGGCGGTGGCGGTTACGGTCGAAATGGGCAAGGCCAGTTTTGACGCTGACAAAATACCCGTGAAAAACTGCGTCGGGGAAGTGGTTCGGTTTCCCTTGCCCTTGACCATTCCCCCCGAGGCCGGGGGCTTGAAAATAGAAACGCTGGAAGCGACCTGTGTGACCGTGGGGAATCCCCATTGCGTGGTCTTTTTTGAGACACTGAAAGAAGCGGATGAGAAAATCCACCTTTGGGGACCCCTTTTAGAGCGCCATCCCGCTTTTCCCAACCGAAGCAACGTACAATTCGTAAAGGTGGATAACGATAAGGAAATCTCGGTCCGCATCTGGGAAAGGGGCGCGGGCTATACCCTGGCCTCCGGTTCCTCCTCCTGCGCGGCAGCGGCGGCTTGTGTTAAAACCGGCCGGACAGGCCGGGACTTGACGGTCCATATGCCGGGCGGGGATCTTTCCATCAAGGTGAGCGAGAACTTCGACCTGACCATGCGGGGCCCGGTTGAGGAGATCTGCCTCGGTCATGTTTCAGGCGAACTGCTTAATTATTTAGAGAGCCATTCATAACCGATTTTTCAAAGGTCTTTCTTGAATCAACGGAAACCCACATCGGCCCCATTTAAAGGTTTCCTTCAAAAGGAAAGCTGGCCGCTTTTGGCCTTGATACTTTCTTTCCTTCTTTTTTTCAAGGATTGGAGCCACCCCTTTACCCGGTTTTTCCTTTCATTGGACTTGAGTGTTTTATATGAACCGGTTTATTTTTGGGTCCACCAGCACTTGGCCGATGGCAAGCTTCCCCTCATCTGTGACGACGTCATGCAGGGTGCCCCCATCGCGGCCTTTTCCATGGCAGGGGTTTTATCCCCGGCCCTCTGGCTGTTCCATTGGATTTCTAATTACACCTTCGTCTTCAATCTTCTTTTCCTCACCCCTTCTTTCCTTTACTTGATCGGGGCCTATTTCCTGGGGCGTAAATTAAACCTTTCCCAGACCGCTTCCCTGCTGATGGCCTTCTTTTGGGCCTATAACGGCCATCAAATGGCCCAATTGGACCATTTGAATATGGCCTGGGCCCATGCCTTCTTCCCATGGGCTTTCTATGCCTTATTGGCCTATCTAGAAAACACACGAACCTACTGGCTGCTTCTTTCTTCCCTATTCCTTGGATTAAACTTGCTTTCGGGCCATCCCCAGGTTTTTTTTATGGAATGTCTCTTTTTCCTCTTTTGGGCTCTTTTTTCTAATACCGGCACGCTCAAAAACAGATTGGTCTCAACTTTCTTGTTATTGGCTGGAGCTTTGGTCGTCGCTTCCCCGCTAATTCTTTTCACCGCTGAAAACCTTTGGGGCGATTTTCAAACCCAATGGAACCCCATTGACCGCTTTTACCACTCCTGGACACCCCTAAACTTTTTAACACTTGTTTATCCTTGGATATTTGGAAAGACCCAATACGACCGTGCGGATTCCGACTATTGGTGGCAGTACCAGTTCGTAGAGATGCAGGTGGCTTTCTCCATCGTCGCCCTCTTCTTCATCCTTTATTTCTTTTTTAGAAAAAGCTCCGACCGGAAATGGATATTCATCACTTTTCTATTCGCACTGGTTATGGCCATGGGCAAGTTCACATTTGTTTACTCCCTTGTTCAATCCTTGCCCTTCTTCTCGTTCTTCCGGGACCCGGCCCGTTATTGGTTCTTGGCCACTTGGGTCTTAGGACTCGGGGCAGCCTTGGGATGGGACCAATGGTTCGGGGACGAGAAAAACCCCGGAAAGAAATTGGCCTGGGGATTGGCCGGCCTAGTCATTGCCATACCTATATTTGCTTTGATCTTGAGGGGCTTGGCTTGGGATTGGTTGATCAAATTGGGGTCGCTCTTAGTTTCTCACTTTATCGCCGGTGACGCGGAGCACACCCAACCCTTGAGCGTTTATTTGGACCAGGTGCCAGTGAAATTGAAGATCCTTTTCTTCAACTTGGACCTCATCCAGCCCCGGGTCTTTTTGCCCATGTTATTCTCATGTGGTTTATTGACGGCGGTTCTGAATCGAAATAAATGGAATATTAAATGGCTGAAGATAAGCCTGCTTCTTTTGGTACTGGTTGATCTTTACTGCTTCCGGATGCCATTGGGGAACGCTTTTTACAAACCGTCGGATATAACTGCTCCCCAAGTCCCCGCGCCACAAAACCGGACACTCACCCTACTTCACAACAACGTCTCTCCACTTCCTGGGCAATATGGAGAAATGGCATACCCAAATATGAACCTGATGTTTGACCGTCCCAACCTGGTTTTCGACGCCAACCCCATCCCCGGCCGTTACTCCAAACTTTGGGCCGATTTAGGCTGGTTCTCGTGGGTTTATAAGGAGCGTGATCCATTGGGGTTTTCGCATAACGTCGATCAACTTCGATCATTTGGAATTGACCAAATCGTCTCGGATACACCGTTGAAATTGCCCGATCCTTTTCATACTATTCAAAATAATTACCCCTTTGTCTATTCCCTTCCGGGAACTAATCCAAGGGCTTATTTGTCTAGTGATTTTCCCCCAACACTGGGCCCGATTCCTTTTGAAAATTTATTTGATTTCAATTTCACCCCTGACCCTTCTCTATCGTATCCAAAGATCAACCAATGGGGAGAAGTCTATCTTTCCTTACTAACAGCTTCATCCCATTCAGGAATCCTCGTACTTCAAAAAACATATCTTCCCGGTTGGAAGGCGTCGGTAAACGGAGCATCAACTCTATTTTTCCGAACCTTTTTAGTTCTAACCGGCCTTGAATTGCCCGCCGGCCAAAACAAAGTGGAACTAATATTTGAACCCGTTGGCCTTCGCCTTGGTTTTTTCCTCTTTTTCGCCTTTTTCGGGGTCTTTACCTTTTTCCTAATTCGCTCCCGCCTGTCTTGAGTCGGTTTTCCCCGGGGCCTACAATGCCGTCACCTCATCCCATTTCCGAAGGGAGTCAGCCTTGAAAAAGATCGACCTTAAGCACCGTTCCGCCATCATGACCGAGGGGGACAAGCGCGCCCCAAACCGTGCCATGCTCCGCGCCGTAGGCTTTCAGAATGAGGATTTCAAGAAACCCATCGTGGGCGTGGCCTCCGCCTGGAGCGAGGTGACTCCCTGCAACATCCACCTAAACGAACTGGCCGAAAGGGCCAAGCGAGGCGTTACTTCGGCGGGTGGGGTGGGACAGATGTTCAATACCATCACGGTCTCCGACGGCATCGCCATGGGCCATGAGGGCATGAAATTTTCCCTCGTTTCCCGTGAGGTCATTGCCGATTCTATTGAGGTCGTGGCCTCCGCCGAGCGAATGGACGCGATCGTCGGCATCGGGGGTTGTGACAAAAACATGCCCGGCTTCCTAATGGCCATGGGCCGCCTGAACATCCCCGCGGTATTCGTCTATGGGGGAACCATCCTGCCCGGCAAATGCGACGGCAAAGATATCGACATCGTCTCGGTCTTCGAGGCGGTGGGAAAACATTCCGCGGGCCAGATCGACCGGAACAAGCTGGAAGAAATCGAGAAAAACGCCTGCCCGGGCCCCGGTTCCTGCGGGGGCATGTACACGGCCAACACCATGGCTTCCGCCATCGAGGCCTTGGGAATGGCCCTTCCCCACGATTCCTGCCAGCCCGCAGTGGGCGAGCCCAAACGCCTAATCTGCGACCGAGCCGGCCAGGCCGTGGTGGAACTGCTCCGAAACGGCATTCGGCCCCGAGACATCATGACCAAAAAGGCCTTCGAGAACGCCATCGCGGTGGTCATGGCCCTGGGGGGGTCCACCAACGCGGTTTTGCACCTGATCGCCATCGCCAAGAGCGTGGAAGTAAAGCTAACCATCGATGATTTCGACCGTATCAGTAAAAAAGTGCCCCATCTCGCCGATCTGAAGCCCAGCGGCAAGTACGTGGCCGCCGACCTGGACCGCATAGGGGGAATCCCAGCCGTCATGAAGCTCTTGATGGAAGCCGAACTAATTCATGAGGATTGCCTGACCGTGACCGGAAAGACGGTAAAGGAAAACCTCGATCTGGCCCAGCCCCTTTCCAAGAATCAAACCATCATCCATAGCCTCAAGGAACCTCTCTACCCCACCGGCCCGATGGTGATCATGAGGGGCAACCTGGCTCCCGAGGGCGCGGTGGCCAAGATTTCGGGCTTGAAAGTAATCACTCACACCGGCCCCGCAAAGGTATACGACGGGGAGGAGGCTGCCTTCTCCGCCATCGAGAAACACAAGATCAAGGAGGGCGACGTGGTGGTGATTCGCTACGAGGGGCCCAAGGGCGGCCCGGGCATGAGGGAAATGCTGGCTATAACCTCGGCCCTGGTGGGCCAGGGCCTGGGCGAGAAAGTTGGATTGATCACCGATGGAAGGTTCTCCGGCGGAACCCACGGTTTAGTGGTGGGGCACATCGCCCCGGAAGCCCAGGTTGGCGGCCCCATAGGTCTTATCCATAACGGGGATAGGATTACGATTGACGGTGAGAAGAAGAAATTGGAATTGCACTTAAGCGCGGGTGAATTGAAAAAGCGCCGGAAAGCTTGGAAACCTCGTCCCAATCCTTATCCAAAAGGTGTCCTGGCAAAATACGCTTACTTGGTTTCTTCCGCCAGTGAGGGAGCGGTGACTGACGAATTCAAATAATGAAGCCTATTTCCCCTGAGTTTCTTAATGAATAGTCGTTTAACCCAATTATCAACGAGGACCATAGGATAAAAAAAAACGGGTGGACCCTTTCGGATCCACCCGATCATGAAGTTTCAGGATCATGTCCCGAAACCTTATACCTGCTTCAGACCAATATTACTTGGTGGCAGGAGCAGCGGCGGCCGGAGCAGCAGCGGCAGGAGCAGCAGCGGCATCAGCAGCGGCAGCGGCTTTCTTGGCCTTCTTGGCTTTCTTGTGCTTCTTGGCAGCCTTCGGAGCAGCAGCGGCAGGGGCAGCAGCGGCAGGAGCAGCAGCGGCCGGAGCAGCAGCGGCAGGAGCGGCGGCTTGGTCAGCCAACACAACGCCAGTCGCACCCATGAAAATAGCAGCCATCAAAACGGCAAAAAAACGCTTCATTAAAACCCTCCTTGAATTAAACAGCGGATTCACCGCTGTTTTTACGACCCACCCCATCGTCCCGCCAACCATTAAGTTGGCTGGTCGATTAAAACGGTATTTTAGGGATGGAAATTGCATTGTTCAATGATTTTGCTTGCTTTCGGCCCTATCCCAAGGACTGCAAAGCTAACCTGGCCGCCCCCACCACACCCATATTGTCGCCTAATTTAGCCATTCGGAACTTGATACCCTTCAAATGAGAGGAAAAACAGCGTGTTTTTAGTTCTTTCATCATGGGTTTAAGCAATAAATCTCCCGCTCCCGCCACCCCTCCGCTGAAAATAACCATGCTGGGGTTAATCAGGTGGATAGCCGAGGTAAGCCCCACTCCAAGCATTTTTCCAGCGAAATTGTAGACTTTCAGAGCCTTGGAATCGCCCTTTTCAGCCATTTTTTGGAAGGTATAGGCTTCTAAAAGGGTCCCCGCGGGTTTTCGGATGCCCATTTCTTTGGCGAGCCGGACGATACCCGTGGCCGAAACATATTGTTCCAAAATACCGCTGTTCCCGTAGGGAGCTTTGGGCCGTTAGGGTCGACCACGATGTGCCCGATATGGTTGCTTACTCCCCATGCTCCTTCGAATATTTTTCCATCCACGATAATCCCCCGCCCACCCCGGTTCCTAAGGGTCAGACATAGGACGAACCTCTCGCTTTTTCCCGCGCCGATCCAGGATTCTCCCAAGGCAGCCAAATTGGCGTCATTCTCGAGAAATACTTTTTTCTTTAACTGCTTTTGTAATAGGGCCACCAATGGCACGTTTTTCCAATTTAAATTGGGTGTATAGATGATGATTCCCTTTTTAGGATCGAGCGGCCCGGGGGAGCCGATTCCCACGCTAACATGCGAGGACCAGGGTAATCCGCTGGAGACACCGGCGGCTTGGGCGCTTTGCGCGATGCGGTCAATAACACCCTTCGCCCCCAATGCGGCCTGGGTGGGTCTTTTATCTTTGCCCAAGACCTTTCCGTTTCTATCCACGACCGCCGATACGATATTTGTGCCGCCCAAATCAATGCCGATAACCGTCTTCACGGAATAACCTCCAGGTAAATTCGCCCTCCGCTTCTACGTCGGGGGGATGTATTATCCAGAAAAAACCATTGAGGGAAAAGGGAAATTGATTCCGCTAAGATTCCGACAATGATCGATAATCCAATTTTGGAAAAAGGGGGCTCAGGGCCTTCAACCGTTTCAATTCCACCGGTTTAAGGACACCCCTTATCCAGTGTATCCAGTATCAAGTTCATACGCTCCAAATGGGATAGTACCCTGCTCCTGGCATATTCCCGGTGATGCCCCGTTTTCATCATAAAAGCCCAATCGCTGGCCTGGGCCAACAAGAGTTCCCTTAAAGCCTGGTTAAAGGCCCTTTTCTGGGATTCGCCCGCGCGGGGGTGGTCCTGAATGGCCTGGGTCAGCCGGTCGCAAGCCTTCACCAGGAGGGGATAGACCCAATCATTGGTTTCATTGATCCAGAATTCGGAATAACCCCCATAGCCCCAGGAGGATGGTTGCGGCTGGACCGTTTGAAGCGCGATGGGGTTGGGAGAGGATCTCCGAGGGGGTGGCGAATCGCAAAGGCATCCCCTGGGCGTGGAGTTCCTCAAAAAGGCAGGAGATGAAATCCGGTCCCTCGAACCACCAATGCCCAAATAGCTCGGCGTCATACATGCAGGCCATGAGGGGCGGGTGCTTCATATAACGGCCGATATCCATTGATTGTTGCATGCGCTTGAAAAGAAAATCCCTGGCGTGCAACCGGGCCCTTTCCAATCCCTGCCTTGGGATCATAGGGCTTCTTTTCTCCTTCCCCGCCCGTGATGCGGAAATATTTGAGGCCCGTGAACCGGCGTAAGCCTTCGGGTTTCATTTGCGGGCTCAACCCTTCCAATGGAAGGTCAAAACCGATATCCCGGTAGAAGTCCCGGTAATGGGGATCGCCCGGATAGCCCTCTTTGGAGCTCCAAACTTCCTTGGAGCTTTCCGTATCGCGGGCCAAGCACGGCGACACCGGCGGGGGTCAGTACGGGCGCGAAACTTCCATAGGCCGCCCGGGGCGAGGATTGGACCAGCCCGTGGGTATCCAAAAAAAAGTACTCCACTCCGCAATCGGCCAGGACCCGGTCCAAACCCGCCTGGTAACCGCACTCGGGCAGCCAAAAGCCCCGGCTCTTCATCCCTAACCGGCGCTCATGTTCCGCGAGCGCGGTCTTGACTTGGGCCCGGACGGCGGCCAAACGAACGCCGAGCAGGGGCAAATAACCGTGGGTGGCGGCGCAGGTGACCAATTCCAAATTTCCGGTCTGGGCCAGCTTTCGGAAGCCCTGAGCGGGGTCACGGTTGTATTTTTTTCCCCAACGGCCCATGCACTCTCGGATTCGTTCCAGGTACATCTTCACGACGTTTAAAAAGTCCGGCTGGTCCTGGAGGCGAATCACCTCCCTTTCCGCCAAGGCCGTTAAATCATCCGCGTACCGCCGGAATCTCTTTTGAAGGAGGGGATCTTCCCACATGGCCAGGAGGGTGGGGGAAAGGACCAATGCCAACCGAAAGGGGATTTTTCTGGCGGAAAGGGATTCCAGCTTACCCAGGAGGGGAAGGTAGGTTTCCAGCATCGCCTCATGCAGCCAAATTTCCTCCAGGAAATGCTCCTGTTCGGGATGGCGCACGTAGGGAAGATGGGCGTGTAAAACCAGCGCGACCGTGCCAAAGGGGCTTTTTCCCGGGACCTTCTCCGGGAGAGGCGAGCGAGATATCCGCCCGGGGGACAAAAACTAAAACCGCGACGCGGCGTGCCGGTCCTGGGGTCCGAGCCTGCGGCGATGAAGGGCCGCGTGGCCGCCCAAATCCGCGGAAAAGAATTTCTTGCCCGGCTCAAAAGATTGCTCGATGATCTCGTCGCTGAAATAATCCTGGATTTCCCCCGGCACGGACCATTCCCCAGGCCGTTCGGCGGCGGAATCAGGACCCATACCCATGGAAGGCCCGGTTTGGATCGAATTCGTCCGGGCCAGCGCCACGAATTTTCCAGAGGGGGCCTTGTGTCCGATCTCCAGGATATAACTGCCGCCCGCCTCTTCCAGGTTGACGTACCGGTTCATTTCGCCCGGGTTGACCGTGATCTCCTCCAGCAATTCCGTGGAACCGTCCGCCTTCGTTCGCAGCAATCGCAAGACCATGGAACTTCCCTCATATTCATCCATCAACTGGCGGCGGACATCCGCGAGGGTCTCGGGGGTGACTTCCCAATAGGTGAAGATGCAGTTGGGATCGCGTACAAAAGCCACCAATTGGGTTTGCCCATACCGGGGCAGGCGGGAACGTTTTGGTTTTGAATCCAAGGGAGTCTCAGAAACCCCGGACGGCACCCTGGCGTTTATCTTCGTATGGGAAGTTTCTTTCCTGGAACCGGAAACAGCTTTTTTTTCAAGCTTTTTTGGTTTTTCACTCTCTGAAGTCTTTTTCCGGACGGGTTTGGGCGTTTTGGACTTTTCCTCCGAGGAAGCCTTAACTCGTGGTTTGGAGGTTTTACGCGCGGTGGATTTTTTTTCATCTTGGTTTTTTCGGGGCATAACCGGCCTCCCTGGCAGGATTGTTCAAAACTGTTTTATCTATTATCCCCTTAATTAGCAAGAAAGGATTTGGGAGGGGTCACGGGAAGGTTAATTCACTAGAAACGGTTTCTGGCAAGGGATAAAAAGAGTCAAGGAATATGCAAAACCAATCACTTACGGGGATTGTAAAATTTTCCTTTAAATTGCCTTAGGACCCTATTCTTCTTACCAAACGAGGATGAGTCTCTTCAGGTGCCGTTCATAGGGTTCGATCAGGTAAAGGATATAGACCCCGCTGGCGCACTTGTCCCCGTTGTAATTCGTCCCATCCCAGGAATAAGCCTTCGAAATGGGTGTCGTCTTGGTGTTCAAATCCATGTCTTTGATGAATTCACCCGCCGAGTTGTAGATCTTCAGCGAATAGGGGTCCCCCGGCGCGCTGTATCCCACATAGATCGATACCGGACCCTGTGAGGGCCTCAATACGTTCTGGGAAACATAGAAAGTATCCTGCGACGGCATCGCAGGCGTCGCCGTCGCCGAGATGGTGGAGGTCGCCGTCCCGCTGGCCGTAATCGTAAAGGTCGTGGTCGCCGTCCGGGTCACCGTCGGGCTCCCGGTCGAAGTCGGGGTTGGGGTCGAGGTGGCCGTTTTCGTATAGGTCCCCGTAATGGTGGGCGTAAAGGTCGCCGTGGGGCTGTTGGTTCCCGTCGGGGACCAAGTCGCGGTCGGCGTCCAGGTATAGGTCCGGGTTGCCGTGGCCGTCCAGGTCGCCGTGGGGCTGGCTGTCCAGCTTGCGGTATTCGTCCAGGTGCCCGTCGGGGTGGCCGTCGGGGTCGCCGTGGGGGTCAGGGTCGGCGTCGGGGTGTTGGTGGAAGTGGGCGTGTTCGTAAGGGTATAGGTCATCGTTTCCGTACGCGTATTCGTCACCGTCAGAGTGAATTGGATAGTCTGGGTCGAACTTGCGGTGAGGGTCGCCGAAGGTGTCGTCGAACTGGTCGGGGTCAAGGTCGCCGTGGCCGTGTTGGTAGCCGTATAGGTCGTCGTCACCGTGGCCGTATTCGTCGGGGTATCCGTGATTGTGAAGGTGATGATTGGCGTGATGGTGATCGTCGGCGTTATCGTAATGGTCGAGGTCGCCGTGGGGGTTACGGTCACCGTGGGAGTTGAGCTGAAGGTCAGTGTCGAGGTCGCCGTCCTCGTCGACGTGCTCGTCAAGGTGGCCGTATTGGTGTTCGTCGGGGTCACTGTGGGCGTCACGGTCGCCGTGGTGGTCATGGTCTTCGTCATCGTGAATTGCACCGTATTAGTCGAGGTGAATGTTACCGTCGGCGTCGCCGTCGAAGTTTGAGTGGGTGTCACTGTATAGGTCGGGGTAGAGGTCGCTGTATTCGACGGGGTCACCGTATAGGTGTTGGTGCGGGTGACGGTATTGGTCACCGTATTCGTGGCCGTCACCGTCGGCGACAGGGTGATCGTGAAGGTGATGATGGGCGTGATGGTGATTGTCGGCGTTATCGTGATAGTCGAGGTGACTGTGGGGGTTCGGGTCGAGGTCGCCGTGGGAGTCACGGTTGGGGTAAAGCTATTGGTGGGCGTCACCGTGGGGGTCACGGTGTTGGTATTGGTCCGGGTGGGAGTGACGGTAAGAGTATTGGTATTGGTCGTGGTGACCGTGGCGGTGAAGGTATTGGTAGCCGTATAGGTATTAGTCGGGGTCACCGTGGGGGTTACCGTATTGGTGTTGGTGCGGGTTGGCGTCACGGTGGGCGTATAAGTGTTCGTTGGGGTGACCGTGGCGGTGGGGCTATTGGTCGCGGTGACCGTATTGGTCTTGGTGGGGGTCACGGTAGCAGTGTAGGTATTGGTCGGGGTCACCGTGGGCGTGACCGTATTGGTATTGGTGCGCGTCGGGGTCACCGTCGACGTATAGGTGCTAGTGGGAGTGTTCACGACTGTATTGGTATTGGTCGGCGTCACCGTGGGTGTCACCGTGTTCGTATTGGTGCGCGTCGGGGTTACCGTCGGCGTGGGAGTATTGGTAGCCGTATAGGTATTCGTCGGCGTGATCGTGGGCGTTACCGTATTGGTGTTGGTGCGCGTCGGTGTCACCGTATTGGTATTGGTGTTGGTAAGCGTCATCGTTGGCGTCAACGTATTCGTTCGGGTGGGGGTTGCGGTGTAGGTCTGGCTATTCGTCACCGTGTTCGTGGGCGTCACCGTCGGCGTTTTCGTCGGCGTGTTCGTCGAAGTAAAGGTATTCGAAACCGTCGGAGTCGGTGTCAACGTCCGGGTGAGAGTTTGAGTATTGGTTGGTGTAATCGTAAAGGTTCGTGTCGGGGTGGCCGTGGGGGTGTAGGTGTTTGTAGAACAACCACCCGCCACGGAAACACCGACGCTAGTGGAAGGATCACTTGGACCGTTCCAACTCACTGCGGCAAAATTGACTATGGAGCAGGGTGAATTGGCTTCCGTATTGACGTTGACTAAGGGTGCTGAAATTGTAACACAAGCCCCGTCACCGGCAAAACCATTGGGAAAAGTAAAAATGGCACCGCTGAAAGGGGAGTTGAGTGAGGTCACAGAATAAATCTGGCCTGGTGGATTATTAATGGAGTACCAGAATCCGCCATAACCACCGCCAACTCCATTAAGCGTATAATCCCAAACCGTAACTGCGGAAGAATTAACTGGTGCCCCACTGTTACAAACGATGATTGAATAGGTCACTGGGGTGGTAGTGCTGTAGTCCACTGGATAAGATGAAAAATTAGGTATTTTTTGAATAGTAAAAGAGGGCGGGGTATAAGTCTGGGGGTTTAATGGACACTCGCCACGATAGTAAATGACTTCAGTCCCTGTGTTACTTAAACCGGTGTTATCAATGGAAGTAAAAGGTTGAAGCTGACCTGTTGCGGGATTGTACATTGGCTGGAGCTGTGGATCGTTAAGGGTAACGTTAGCAGATGTGACTTGTACAGGCGTACCTGTAAAGTACTGGGAAATTGATCCTGCTGCATAGCCGGTTTGATACCAAGCATTCCCAGACCCATCGTTTGCGGGGGCGCTCACCGAGTTCGATGTTCCAGGGATGTCGTCATAAGTCTTGTAGCAAGAATCAGTGTTCGAGAAATAAGAATGTTGCCCATTGGCGCAGGTCACATCGATGACCCACGCGGCCATGACCACGCTAGGACTGGTGTTGATGTTCTCGGCGGAGATCAGATTGTTCCCGGTGGTGACAAAATCGCCTGGTGGGATGGAATAACTCGGAATCGCCTTACCTAGGCCAACGAACGAGACAGGGGTACCTGTTATTAAATTTCCGTTAATCCAAACGTCTAATTCATCGTCCGCGTCACCGTAAAGCGTGGCCGCCGTGGGCACGCATTGGGCCCAAGCTTTGCTAAAAGAGGCTGAGACCTGCCAAACCAATAACACATTGATAAGGACGCAAAAAACCTTAAGCGTCCTAAAATCAACGCCCCAACGTCTCCATTGAAGTTTCTGTTTGTTAATCCTAGTTTCCAAGAAGTCCTCGAAGTTCATTACCCGCCTTGGAAAAGTCAGTTCCAAACGGGGTACATAGTAGATATTCACGGGTAAACCTGTAGAACTCAAAACCAACTATTAGACGTTAACAATACAAACACCTAAAACCGTTTTCCTTTGTTTTTAAAATTATCCCATGATTTTAAGGATTAGTATTTTAACAATAAACGTTTAAACATAAGCGCTTATTCGTTAAACCTTGAACTTAATTTGTTTTTGAGGGGCATTAATGCAAAACAGCGATCTTACCATGGTAATTCTTTGGGGTCTTTGAATCATTAACCTGAACGACATAGAGATATAACCCACTTGCGACCTGGGTATGCACTTGGTTTTCAACCCGCCACATCAAGTCATTCACCCCCGCCACCTCCCCAAACACAGTTCGATTCGCCATTCAAACGATGATTCCGAAGATGCCAATGTTTCTTATTTCCTAAATCGCCATCAACCACAAGCCAAGGACACACATAAAATGAATTAAATTAACTCCCGTTCTAGTTATACTTTTTAAATGGATCCGATTCCGGCAGCCCATCGTTCGCCACCCCCTAGCAATGTTTTCAAAGCATTAGTTTCCAATCCATGGTTCTATGTGCTTCTTTCCGGATTCCTATTTCTTATCCTTTTAAGTACACGCCTTATTCAAGACTTGGATTTGGGTTACCATCTCAAAGGGGGTCAATGGATTCTTGAAAATCATTGTTTCCCTGCAAAAGACACATATACATATACCGTCCCCAAACGCGACTACATTGACAGTCAGTGGCTCTATCAGATTCTAATTTATCTTTTGTTTCTTGTCGGAGGTTATTCATTACTTACAATTTTTAATATTATCATTCTTATATTGGTTTTTTTGTTGTTGTGGATACGCCTCCGATCAACAGGCGCACCTTTTTGGTTGGTTACACTTTTAATGGTATGGGCCATCTGGTCGTGCGAAGTCCGTTTTCAAGTCCGCCCGGATATTATCAGTTGGATGTTTATTTGCGGACTACTTCTCGTTTTGGAAATGAGGGCCTCGCCCAAAAATACTCCGCTTTTTTTATTACCGATAATCCAAGTCCTCTGGGTAAACGTTGAGGGATTATTCATCCTTGGATTGGGATTAATGATTATTTTCTTGGTTTCGGATTATTTTAAGTTCCGAAAGCTTGTCTCCAAAACACTTTTATTTACTGGCTTGTCTTTTATGGCTTGTCTATTGAATCCTTATTTCTTCAATGGCGTGATTTTCCCCTTCAAACTTTGGAAGACGCTTCACTCTAAAATTTTCCAACCTAACATTACTGAATTTATGTCTCCCTGGCTTCACAATGACTTTCTTACCATGCAAGACGCTCAATTATGGGGCTACAAGGTTTTTAGTATTTTTCTATTCATCCTGTTAATTACGACTTTCAAAAAGCGAAGATTTCATGAGTTTGCTTTAGCGATTATATTCTTTTATCTTTCTTCAACCGCAGTCCGAAACGTTCCTCTTTTTATCCTTGCTTGTCTTCCAATATTTGCCGATTGTTGGAATGATATGGATTTTAATTGGTTGAGGAAATTCCAAGAAATATTTTTAGCCAGAAATATTGTCGCTTGGGGTCTTACACTTTTTCTTCTTTGTTTAAGCTTGAGGATTATCTCGAATGACTATTATTTATCCGATTATAGGTTAGAACGCTTCGGCCTCGGCATTGATGGCGAAAACCAGCCTGATAAAGCCGTAAGTTTCCTGGTCCAAAACCACCTCAATGGCAGGATCTTGAATTCCTTGAATACAGGTGGGTGGCTGGATTGGAAGGCTCCGCAAAAAATTTTTATTGATGGCCGTCTGGAAGTGATGGGGGAAGAACTATTCGCGGAATATATCAATTCCCAAAATCCAGTGAAGATAACGACATTGGCCGATAAATACTCGGCCGATATCATTTTCTTCAACATAAATGATTCTCTACAATGGATATTCGACCTCCAAAGCAATGAAAATTGGCGGCCCGTTTATTTGGATGGAAATTCGGTGATTTATCTTAGGAAAAATTACGCACCGCAAATACCGATGTTAGATGATTCATATGTCGTTGCGGCAAACAATATACAGCCCCAGATTTTAAATCAATCCCTCGATTTAATAACGAACCCCAGACCATCCTCGTGGAATTGTTTTTGGAAAGGTTTTTACGATCCCGTTGATTACCCAAGCGGAATCTTAAATATGGGCAAGTTTTTTTTCGCGAGTAACCACCCAAACACGGCGGAAGCATTTTTCCTGGAAGCGCTCAAACTCTCTCGGGGGAGATATTGGGATATTTATTGCAAACTAAGTTTTTTTTATTACCAATTCAAACGGTATGATATTTCGCGGCTTTGTGTAGATGAAGTCTTGAAAAATAACCCGAATAACAATGTTGCCCGCCAAATGCTTGAAAATATTCCAATAAAATAACAAATCTTAAAACTCTAAATTATTTTAAGGCTACCAACTTGGCTGTTTGGCAGATAGTTTCTTGTCCATCCGTTTCTTGTTTGCGGAGCACAGAGTAGAAAAATGGGCGAGATAATGCGCAGTTACTTCCCTTTCCAACTTCTTGGCGCTTCACCGGATAACAACGATCTTCCCTGTATAAATCCTGTGATTTTTAGTGTCATCCACCTGCAGGACATAGATATATAATCCACTGGCTACGGGTGCGTTTGCTTGATTTTGAATCTGCCAGGCCAAATCATTGACCCCCACTGATCCCTCAACTGTGGTTTGATAGACCATTTCGCCCACAAGATTATAGAGCGCTAGGTGAATCTGGGCCGTTTGCCCCAAAGTCACCTTCAAGTCAACCGGTTCCCCATTCCTGGAAACATTCGGCGCTACCACGACCGATTGGGCCAATATCTCCGGTTTGATCGTGGGTGTGGGGGTGATAGTAGATGTGCATGTCGGGGTTGGCGTCATTGAGGGTGTGAAGACAGATTCAGCTTTCTTAATTTTTGAGCCTTCAGAAGTTCCTGTTCCAGCCTGGCACGCAAATTCCAAAACACGAGCATAATTACCATCAGCGACATAAACCCCACCATTGATCCCTTGAAGCGCTAAAGGCTCATAAATATTATTGGCTTGTGGGGAACTCGGGTAGGTCCCGGTATTCATATTAGGTTGCCCAAGTACAACATCGGCCGGCGGATTAACAGTGCCAACCGGAATACTGTTATAAATCAAGACTCTAGCAACATCCGAAACATAAAGCTGACAGTTGTTAGCGCAAACGGCATAGGGTACATCAAATGAAGTGGCTGAAAAACCTCCAGGCGAAGAAGTAAAGCTACTTGACCCAATTACTGCATCAGCCTGCGGATCACTGGTATTCAAGGTATCGATCCCAAGTCCGGCATTGTTATACACCAGCACCCGATCATTACCAGCATCAGTAACAAACAGGCTGCCGTTATAGACCCAAATACCTTTCGGGCTAGACAAAGTTTGGCTCGAGGGATTCCCCCCTTGATTCGACAAATATCCATTAAAGCTAGACTGACCTATTACTTCACTAGCAGATACGCCGTTTGTAGATGGCAAAGTATTATAGATTAAAACCCTATTATTCATCGCGTCTGAAACAAATAATCGTTGGCCATCATAAAAAACACCGTAAGGATAATTATAATTACTACTTGTAGGGGTACATTGACCCGGCGGACATGCAGAAGAATTATTTGTCGTCATAAGGGACTGGCCGACGACTATACTCGCCGTACCATTTACCTGAGGAAGATTATTTAGGCTGTTATAAATAAGAACACGGTTATTACTACTGTCGGCCACAATAAGAATATTTCCGTCACTCCAAACACCGGTAGGTCCCCATAATGTATTTGAATTGAAAGCGCCGTTTTGGTTGGGGGAGGCAGTCGTGAAAGATGCTTGACCGATCACGGTAACCGCAGCTTGCCCATTACTAGCCGGTACCGGGCTATAGATAAGTACACGGTTATTGCCATTATCGGATACGATCTGAATATTTCCGACTTGAAATATACCAGCAGGTAAATTCAAGGTGCTAGCATTTACAGGATAGGTGGTTGAGGTAGTAAAAACTGTTTGTCCCAATACTAAATTGGCGGTTTGATCTGGGGTTAATTGGCAACCATTACATGTGGCGATCGGGCTGACAGTGAAAGTGGGTGTCAAGGTTTGCGTAGTTGTCACAGTTGGGGTAATTATTGGCGTCGCCGTTGGAACAGCCAAACTACAAGGGTCAAACCGGAGCACAAGGTCATCCCCATTAGACACAAAAACACTCCCAGCAGTATCAAAACAAATCCCGAATGGGTAACCCTCATATTGATAAATATTGTTACCAAATTGGCAAATATAGTTTCCAAAGGTATCAAATATTTCAGTACGTCGATTACCAATTGCATCACTTACATATATATATCCAGAGTTACCTACCGCCAGGAACCAGGGAGAAGAAAACTGTCCGTTTCCTGACCCGTTACTTCCCCACGTTAACCGGAAATTTCCGTTCTCGTCAAACTTTTGAACACGATAGTTGTCGGTATCCGCGATATAAACGTAACCACCACCAACTGCGATTCCATTGGGTGTATTAAATTGCCCATTAGCGCTACCATATCCGCCCCACTCAGTGACATAACCACCGATGGTAGTAAACTTTTGGACACGTGACGTTACCTCGGGAATTTCTGTGGTGAAAAGATATCCCGCGTTATCCACTGCCACGTCGTACAAACCGGCAAATTGGCCAGTGGAAATCCCACTCGTACCCCATTGGGTAACGTAATTACCTGAAGCATCAAATTTTTGAATTCGACTATTACCGCCATCAGCTACGAAAACATATCCATAGTTATCAATCGCCAAACCAGTTGGATGGCTAAATTGTCCGTTTCCCGAGCCTGAGGATCCCCACTGGAACTGGTAATTGCCGTAAATATCAAAAACTTGCATGCGGTTATTCCCGGCATCCGCTACATAAACATACCCATTTATCGGATTCCAAGCAATTCCTAGAGGGGTATTTAACTGTCCATTCCCACTGCCGAATGATCCCCAAGTGACCGCCGATTGGTAACAACAATTAAACGTCGCTGTTGCCGTAGGGGTTAAGGTAAATGTAGGTGTTAGTGTAGCCGTTGGTATACAAGGGGGTTGAGGGACCGTTGTCAGGCAGGGCAGGAACCTTTGCACATTAAAGTTGCTCATGGTATCGGACACGTAAACCCGCCGGGTGGTATCCACCGCGATACCCATGGGCAGGATGAACTGGCCCTCGCTATATCCCCAACTACCGCACACTTCGATTAAACCCCAAGGAGTCGTGGTGGGGTCAAAAACGATGTAATCCGGGCCGAAATCATCCGTCACATAAACGTTCCCATCCGGACCCTGCGTCATCATCAGGGGGTCTTGATTGAGGCTGCAAAACAAGGAGTTGGAAACCACCGTCGTTGGGTTGCCAAAAGTCGGGATGCCGGACACATAAGTGATCGGGAACTGCAAGATTCGCTCGTTGCCCGTGTCCGTAACGCATAAATAAGTGACCCCATTCATGGACACGGCCATGGGACAGGTCGGCTCTTCAAAAGAATCAGTTCCAAATGTACTTAAAGTCGCCACCGGCTGATAGTTGTAGGAGCCCTGGTTTTGGAAAACTACTATTCGACCATAGTCATCGTTATAACCACTATCCGCCACATAAACCAGACCTGTTGCGTCCAAACAAACCCCCTCGGGGCCGTTCAAAGTGGTGGCCCCGGTGTTTCCAAACGTCGTCTCAAGGTTGCCCGTAGGAAGTCCTCCACCACCCAATGCCACGCTCAGTTCCTGCACATCGTAATTCGTGTTGTCCACCACGAAAAGGTTACCCTGGCCGTCTAGTGCCAGGCCATCCGGCCCGGCTAATGTACTATTGGTGAAATAAGTTCTTATGTTGGTATTGCTCGGAAACCCCGGCGCGTAGAAAAGGGCCACCGCGCCGTTTGGCAAGACGTTGGGGCTAGCGGCCACGTAGAGCCAATTGTTGGCCGCATCCAGGGCGAGGCCATAGGGGTTCGCGCTATATTGATTGTCAAGGGTCGTATCCACCACGCAGCAACCCGGCGTGGGCGTCGGGGTAATGGTTGGGGTGAAACTTGAGGTAATGGTGAAGGTATTCGTTTGGGTCTTCGTATGGGTGGGTGTTCCCGTATTGGTTGGGGTATTCGTAAGGGTCGGGGTATGGGTTTCCGTGGCGGTCTGTGTAATCGTTCGGGTATAGGTCTGGG
>CAVYSE010000017.1:0-168020 GCA_963771075.1 candidate division FCPU426 bacterium
GTTCGGGTCAATGTGATGGTCGGCGTCAAGGTGTGAGTACGGGTTGATGTCGCCGTAAGCGTTGTTGTGTCCGTATGGGTTGAGGTCGGCGTCAATGTCACCGACCAAGTTGGTGTCAAGGTTTTGGTAAAAGAGGTTGTCGGCGATAAAGTCCATGTTGGAGTAAGGGTAATCGTGGGTGTTGGCGTAATCGTCTTCGACCATGTGAAGGTCGATGTTTGGGTCGCTGTACCAGTGCTCGTTGGCGATAGGGTCATCGTGAGGCTCAAGGTGATTGTTGGGCTCAATGTCCAAGTCCCGGTGAAAGTGGGCGTGAGGGTAACCGTTGAGGTGTGAGTATTCGTCATCGTCGCCGTATTAGTTTTCGTCGATGTCACCGTCGGTGAAAGGGTAATAGTCGGACTCAAGGTGACCGTAGGCGTCTGGGTGAAACTGGCCGTTATTGACGGTGTAAAGGTAACCGTAGGCGTCGGTGTTTTCGTCACCGTGCTTGAGACCGTCGGACTGTAAGTCATCGTTGGCGTATTCGTCACCGTAGCCGTGGGCACCGTACAGGTTGGTATGGGCCGGCAAGAAGGCGGCACCCCGCCCGAGGCCGTTACCAGGTTGCCTTGGTAATAAACCGCGTAATATAGGCTGTTCACGTAATTAGTATTGCTTCCCAACCCACAAGGGCTGTACCAAACCGAGGTATTGGAAAAATTCCCATAATTCGCCAAATGGATGGCCGTTTGGATGTTGCTCCATGACGACCCAGCCGCTAGTTGACCCCCATCGGAATTGGAAAGCGTCATTTCCCAATTGGCCAGGTTCGTTCCATCCGGCCCGCAGGCCGGGGAAAAGTTCGCGCCGGTGATGGCCACCCCGGCCACTCCCGTATTGGTCGGCCCGTAATACCCCCCATAATTCACCGCCCCCACGACAGGTTGGCCCGTCGTGTCGTAGACCCAGAACTTGACCGAGATTTGGGCTAAGTTAAGGGCTGTTGTCCCGTTGTTGAACAATTCAAAATTCTCTTGGGATTGATTGTTACCGCAGGTCGTGTATTCCCTCAACTGCAGATTGACCGAGCTGGTACCACACCCTGATAAGGGGGTTGGGGTAAACAACGGGGTTGAAGTGGAAGTAGTCGTATGCGTCAAGGTGACCGTAGAAGTCCACCTCAGGGTGGGGGAAAGAGTCAATGTACGGGTATAGGTGGGAGTGGCCGTGACCGTTCTGGTGAGCGTTCGGGTCGGGGTATAGGATGAAGTATGGGTTTGAGTGATCGTGTGAGTCTGGGTATGGGTAAAGGTCAAGGTCACGGTAGGGGTTCGGGTAAAGGTCCGGGTAGCCGTGATGGTACGCGAAACCGACGGAGTCGTCGTTGCCGTCGGGGTGTGGGTTTGGGTGGGGGTTGAAGTTAACGTATGGGTTTGGGTATGGGTATAGGTTAAGGTTACGGTCGGGGTATTGGTAATGGTGCGGGTCGCCGTAATCGTGTGTGTGACAGTGGGTGTCATCGTAGTCGTCGGTGTACGGGTTTGAGAAGGGGTAGGGGTGACCGTGCGGGTTGAAGTCCAGGTGCGGGTAAAAGTGGTTGTATAGGTTGGGGTAGGTGTGGCAGTCGATGTAAAAGTATGGGTATTTGTCGCGGTAAAGGAAGAGGTGGCAGTAACGGTGGCCGTGGGTGTTGGCGTAGAGGTGAAAGTAAAGGTATCCGTCACCGTGGCCGTCCAGCTTGGGGTGGGCGTGACCGTAAAGGTATTTGTGTCCGTGTTGGTGGATGTGGGCGTTACCGTGAAAGTTTCAGTCAGGGTGGCCGTAAACGTGTTGCTGGCGGTAAAAGTAGGAGTGACTGTGTAGGTGGGCGTAACCGTCATGGTGCTGGTTGTCGTGAAAGACGAAGTAGGAGTTGGGGTGCTGGTGTATGTGTGAGTCAATGTTTCGGTGGGTGTTTCTGTGGCAGTATTAGTCACGGTTGGCGTGAAAGTGTCCGTTATGGTAAAGGTTGAAGTATCGGTATCCGTAAAAGTCGGAGTCACCGTGATGGTAGGGCTGTCGGTCGGGGAATAGGTTGGAGTCAACGTGTAAGTTGGCGAAGGAGTTAGTGTTGGCGTCGGAGTGAAAGTTGCCGTGGAGCTGGATGTGGGAGTGAATGTAGCGGTCGCCGAGGGGGTCATCGTTACGGTCGGGGTGTTCGTCGGTGTTTGGGTTTTCGTCGGGGTGGGAGAGAGGGTCGGAGTGAAGGCAGAGCAAATGATGGAAAAATCCAGGCCTGTGTACATAAGTTCAGTGTCTACCACGACCACGGCAAGGGTATTTGGACCGCTGGTATTCAAGCAAGTGGAAGGAATAGGCAAGTTGCCGGTATACGGTTTCGAGAAATCGCTTTCGCTGACGGGTAGGGAACATTCGTTCACCAATATAGTGACCACGTTGTCGTCCGCTGAAGCCTCGATTTCATAGCTCGCAGCCGTTGAAGCGGCTTGGAAAGTTCCCGTGTAGGTATAGTACGTAGTTACGGCGCCATCATCCATTCCGGTGATTGTGATGCCGATCCATGTGGTTCCCGGAATAGGATTGGGCCAGACATCCGTGGGATAATAGGAAGGAGGAATGTTGACCGCCGGACTAGTTACCGGGGTTTGGGTGGCATTCACGTAGGACACGGTCATGGGAATCTGCCCGCTGTCGACAGGAAAACCAACGCAAGGGGAGGTTTGGGCCCATGTGGGAAAATTGAACCCCAATAGGGTCACAAACGTAAACAACATGAACGTACAAATGCGAGCAGACGGGGATTGAATTGGAAATGAATCTTTAAATTGAGAGGTTGGAACAAACCTAGGGAAAACGAATAATATAATGCTTTTTACCATGATCGGCCGCCGATAAACAAACTTAAATAAGTAGTAAGTATTAGGACTTTAACCCTTCCAACCACAAAGCTCAAATAAATTTGGAATTAAGACGGTAAAATTTCGCAAAAGACAAAAATACAACATTTTTTCATCAACGAGGCAAATGACCTAGAAATGACGTTAAACCACTTCCTCAAAAAAATCATAAATTCCAGTAACGAAGGTTCACAAGTAGGAATTTGGCCGTGTTGGTGTTACCAGATGAGGATAAGTCGCTTTAAGTGCCGTTCGTAGGGCTCGATCAGGTAAAGGATAGACCCCGCTAGCGCACTTGTCCCCATTGTAATTCGTCCCATCCCAGGAATAGGCCTTCGAATAGAAAGTATCCTGCGCCGGCATCTTGGGTGTCGCCGTCGCCGAGATCGTCGATGTCACCATCCCAGTGGCCGTGATTGTAAAGGTCGTGGTCGCCGTCCGGGTCACTGTCGGGCTTGCGGTGGGGGTCGGGGTTTGGATCAATGTTTAAAACCGTCTCCAACTGGACCCGATTGGTTTTGGCGGTTTTCTCCAATTGGCCCACCAAGGCTACCAAATCTCTATGGAACTGGGCTTAATTTCAGCCATAACCGCCTCCTAAATAGATTATGAATGGGTAATCGGTGAGTTTTGAAGTTGTCAATGAACCGCTATCGTCCCTTATCCCCCAGCATTTCCTTGACTAAGTCCATAACTTTTTCAGGTGTTATTTTAGTGAGACATTCCTGATGGGTATGGCTTCCCTCTTTGGCTTGAGGGGGAAAGGGACATTGATTGAGATCACAGGGGCCGCAATCCAAAAAATGTTGAAGGTACCGATGCCGGAAATCACCCGGTTTGACCCAACCTATTCCCCAATGGGGACCACAGAGGGTGAGGCTTGGTATCCCCACCGCTTGGGCCAAATGCTGGGGGGTCCCATCATTTCCGATCAAAAGATCCAATCGTTCAATAAAAGCCGCGGCTTGCAAAAGATTTGTTTCGGGCATTACACGCACCACCGATTCTAACCCAGAAGCAATTTCACGGATCAAATCCCTGTCTTGAGGACCTCCGATTAAAACAGGTCGGGCTCCCAATTCATCGTTTAAAACCCCAACCAACCGACGCCAATTGGAAACAGGCCACCTCTTGGATGGCCAAGTTCCGGTGGGGTTCAAACCGATGCGGGGTCCTTTTTCGCTCCACTGGGTTTTCGTGAACAATTCCTCCGCCCATTGCTTTTCCCCGTCAAAAAAGAGTTCGGTTTGGTTACCCTCATCCGGAACACCGAGGGCCCGGATTAAATCCAGGTTCACTTCAACTTGATACTTTCGAACCGTATTTTTAGGGATGGGATGGGTAAAGGCCCATTGGCGAAATCGAAACGCGTAACCCGCCCTCAAAGGGGCGCCTGTGGCCAGGGTCAACCAGGCGGAACGGGGTTCCGCCGCCAAGTCCAACACCCAATCAAAATGGGTCTGGCGCAATTTCCAAAGAAAGGACAAGGTATCCCCTCGCGTCCACCCAAAGGTAGCTTCCAAGCATGGGAACGGAACATTGGGTGATCGTTTGGGGATTTGAAACAGTCGAAGTGTTATTGACTTGAATTACTAACTGTGAAGAGTTGTAGCCATTCGGGCAGTAATTTAAGACAACCGTAATGGGTTCCGTGGGACTCGTAAGGGTGGGATTGAGAATGGTCAGGACGGGGTTAGCCCCGTTTTGAGTTTGAGCCCAACCTTTCATTGGGTAAATTAAAACTATCAACAAGCCCACAATGAATGGCCCGGTGATAGAATTTAAACATTTTTTTAGGAATTCAGATCGCATAACCATTCCAAACTTCACTTGCTAGATGAACCAAACTTAACTAGGTTAATTAATACATTGGCTCTTCTGCAAAAGTTGTGGGTAGTTTAGAGGCATTTTAGAAGTCTTCCAAGGTGCAAGTTAGCACCTTCAGTCGCAGATATTCCTGGTCCCGCAGACCGTAAGCCCGCCGCTGAATGACACGAATTTTGTTATTCAGCCCTTCCACGAACCCCAGGGATACCTTGTTCTCTGGTTTGCAGTGCGCCACGATTCCTTCCCAATGCCTTTCCACTGTCCGAGCAAACTTCTCATACGATCCCAATTCTTGCCCTTTCAAAGATGACTTCCAGTTGTCTAAAAATTTTTGAGCACACGCCGGATACTGATAATCCCAAAGCTGCCCAAACGATTCCTTCAGGACATAGGCTGTGTTCAAGCGTTTGTTGGCCATTAGCAACGCCTTCAACCTTTTTCGACCCTTTAGGTCTAGGTTCTGCTGGTGGGACAGCAGGATGTATCGGTTTCCCTTGATGTACTCCCGTTCTTCTTCTGGAAGGTTCTTGTATTCGGAACGCCGCACCTCATCCATGGCCTCTCCCAACTTTCGCATCACATGGAACTTGTCGTAGAGAATGGCCGCCTGAGGTGCATTCTTGACGGTGGAATTTTCAAATGCTTCCCACATGTCCATTACGGCCAGCCGAACCTTTTCAGCCTTTTTTTGCCCCAATTCCTCCCAAAACAGGTCCAGGCTTTCTTCCGTGCGGTCTTTTCCGCCAAACCAAATCGGTCGCTTACGCTCAAGATCGCTCACTACGATCCGATAGTTATGCCCCTTCCGAATCGAGATTTCATCTATTCCTATCACTCTGGGTGCCGGATTGCCCACCCGTCTCAATTTCTCCCGCATGTAGTCCATTTCCATGGTCTTGGCGGTTCGCCAATCCAAATGAAGCTCGTTGGCCACTTCCCGGATCGTAGTGTTCTGACACCTTTTCCCGACATAGTAGGCAAACCGTTTCGTGTAAAAAGAGTTGTTCCCGATCCAGGAAAGGCTTTCTGCCTTCACGGCTCCGCAGTCCTTACAATCAACCCTGCGGACTTCCACTTCCAGATAGACCCGCAGATCCCCGCAGGGCTTGTCTCGGACCAGTCTTGTTTTTCGGTCGTAGAATGTGCGAGAAACTTTTCCACAGGCTCCACAAACTGTTTTTTTCCCCTGCGTTGGAGCCGAATGATCCGTGCGTACGGATCACCAAACAACCCCTTGAGCATGATTCGGGGAATGAAACCGGGGAACCGATAGGCGTCATACAGACATTTGAAATTTTTCATGCCCAAAGCATGACAAGTTTTTTGAGACCTTCAAGACTATAAAAACATTATGCCAATTGGTGTTTTGGTCTTTTAACCCGGATTTTTACCCACAAGTTTTGTAGAAGACCCAATACATTAACTACAATTTTTATACCTTTTTCCTCGTTAAAACAGGAAATTATTGAGGTAAATGAGCCTAGGTTTAACGAAAAAGCGATTTTTAATTTTCGTTATTTGAATCAGGAAGTCATCAAATCGTTCAAAAACTATCAAAACATCAGCAATATCTGCCAAAGACAAGATTCAAGGAAGATTCGCAAAAGAAACTTTTTAAGTTAATACGTCTTTTACTTTAACGCACCACGACGATCTTGAGATTCTGGTGTCCGATGATTCCGCCCTGGTTGTTGTAAGCATCCACCACCGCGAAATACATCCCACTCGCCACCCCTGAGGCGTCCCAATCGGTCTGATTCGCTCCCGCGGCACCTGTCGCACTTCGCTTCACCAACTCGCCTGCTGCGTCATACACCCGGTATACCAGCGTCAGGCTTTGGGCTGAGTCCGAGATGAACTGGACGCTATACCCAGTCGTTGGGTTCATGAGGTTCGGCCTCGCCGTGATGTTCCCCATTCCCGCGTTCGCCGTATCCGACATCACCATCACGTGGGCCGTCAAGATCGTCTCCCCACCCTGTCCATCCTGGGCCGTCACTTCGATGTAATACTGGCCCGACGCCACCACACTTCCATTATCGCCCGTCCCATCCCACACGACCGTCGTTCCGTTATTGAGCGTCACGGTCAATTGGTTCGGGATGTTCCCCGTGGCTGTCCCGCTGGTGGGTTCAAAACTCGTCGCCGACAACTGCAATTGGGTGGTATTGGTCGTACCCGGATTGCTCGAGTAGACGTAGAGATTCTTCACCACTTCCCCCGCCTCGTTGTAGATCTTTACCGCCACTTTGTAAACCGAACGATTCACGATGATGGGCTGGGTCACGCTCGTGTCCGTTCCCATGTTCCCAACACTATCGATCTTTACATAATATTCACCATTCAGCACCGGGTTCCCCGAAGCGTCCAACCCGTTCCAGGTGTCAATAGGAATTCCCAGGTATTTGATCGTCGTCGAACTCCCTGGTCCGCTGACCGCCGTGATGGCTCCGGAACTTAGGGTAAAGCTATTGATCGCCTGCGAATACTGGCTCACCGGAAGGGACACCACCAACTCTCCAGCGGAATTATAGAGTCCGACCTTCACCGTGTACTGGCCCGTCGTTAGGGTGTTCGCACAAGCGGTTATGGGAGCCGCCGCCCCTGTGTAATTGGCCACCGCGCAGTTTTGGATCGTGATGCCTCCCGCGATCAGGTTATTGACGGTCGCCTGGTAGGTCATCTGGTAAACCCCCAGTGCCAGCGGCGAGGGCATCTGCCAGCTCATGATCGAGGTGGCTTGGTTGTAAGAGGCGTTGGTTCCCGCCGGTACCGTCCCAAAGGACACGAAGGTCAAGTTGGCCGGTAATTGATCCGTCACCACCATATTCAAGGGACTGTTCCCTCCCACATTCAATACCAGGGTATACAGAAGTGTGGTTCCCGGGCTGGTCACCGAAGAGGAGACCTGCTTGGTCAGGGTAGTCACTGCGGGAGGTGTTGCCGTGGCGGTTACCGTATCCGTGGCGGACATGGTGGGCGTTGAACTGGAGGTCCAGGTGCTGGTCAAGGTCGGCGTGGAGGTTTGAGTGTGGGTACTGGTCGCGGTGGGTGAATTAGTGGGCGTTGCCGTATTGGTGGGGGTATGGGTCGCCGTGTGGGTGTAGGTTTCAGTAAAGCTGTTCGTCGAGGTCGGGGTGTTCGTGGCGGTAAAGGAATTCGTCGGTGTCATGGAAGGGGTTACCGTCAAGCTATCCGTCGGTGTCAGGGTGGGGGTGGGGGTATTGGTTTGGGTCATGGTCTCCGTAACCGTCGGGGTGTTGGTCTGGGTAAGCGTGTTGGTTTGGGTATAGGTATTCGTCGGTGTCCGGGTGGGGGTCACAGTCATGCTTTCAGTGGGAGTCACCGTCTCGGTCGGCGTGTTCGTTTCCGTAAAGGTATTGGTTTCGGTAGGAGTCGATGTTTGGGTGTTGGTAATCGTTACAGTCGGTGTATAGGAGACTGTATTCGTTAAGGTTGGGGTCATGGTTGGGGTGACGGTGACCGAAATTGTCGGGGTGTTCGTGGTCGTCAAGGTATTGGTCGGTGTCCTTGTTGGCGTTACCGTTAGGGTATTGGTGGGAGTCATTGTGTTCGTCGCCGTGGGCGTGACCGTGGGGGTCTTGGTGTTGGTTGTCGTCGGCGTGATGGTATAGGTGTTTGTCACGGTCGGCGTCAGGGGGAATGTGTTGGTCCATGTCGGAGTCACGGTCGGAGTCACCGTGGGCGTGACGGTCGGGGTTTTGGTGTTCGTCATGGTATTGGTGGGCGTGACGCTTGGTGTCGGGGTATAGGTATGGGTCGATGTAACCGTATAGGTTAAGGTGTTGGTCACCGTAACCGTTGGGGTGTTCGTGTTGGTCTTGGTGGGAGTAACCGTGGGAGTAAAAGTCGGCGTGAGGGTAAAGGTACTAGTTGGAGTCACCGTGATGGTATTGGTGGGGGTAGGGGTGAAAGTATGGGTGTAAGTGGGCGTGAGAGTGGGCGTAAATGTCGGGGTGCGGGTTGGAGTGACCGTGGGCGTGTTGGTTTGCGTGGGGGTGGGGGTAAAGGTATTGGTGGCGCAAAGCTCGATAGCCGTCACGGCGTTGGACGTAACCGCTTGGTCGCCGTTGGCGGTGATGGCCGCTTGGTTGACATAGGTTACGGAACTTTGGGCTCCACAAGCCACCGTTCCCCACCAGGTCACAGCGCCCTGAAGATTATAATTCGTTTCGTCAAATCCCCATTTCAAGGGATTGCCATTAGTGAAAGTGGGTGCTCCGTTTGTAGCGGTGGTATTAGTGCCATTTTGCCCCACATAGGTAAAATCGGTTCCTCCGTTGGGGAGAGAATCCGTGATGGTGGCGTTCACCACCGGGTCCCCCTGCTCGAACTTCAGGTTGGCGTACCAATCCGGTGATGCGGTTGCCGTTGATTCCCAGCCCTGCTGCCAGGTATCGGCACATAGGTTCGGCCATTGGGCGGGAGTCGTCCAAGTAAAGGTGTCGACTAAACTCGGATTTCCCCTTTGCCATACGATTTCCTGGAACGAGATGGCGCCCCCGGCACTCACCGTTACGATGACCCGAACGGTGTACCAAACACCCGCTTGAATGGTAACGGCTCCATTCACCCCGCCATAGGTAGTTAACCCGGCGCCGCCCGCCGGGCAGGAACCGGGACATTCGTTATCCTGCATTTGGATATAACCGTAAGGATTATTATCGAGGGATATGCCAGCCAAGTAGGTATAGGTCACCGCACCTTGCACACTGGAGCCCACCACCAGATCCGCGTCCGCGCCGTAGCTCACGCCCTGGGCGCTAGTGGGAATCTGCATGTCGCCTTCCACCACATAAGTGTTCCCTGGACAAAAGTTCGCCCCACCACTGCGCAAATACATGGGGTAGTCACCCCCGCTTGTGCTATAAGCGGAAGTGGCGACCAAATAACGGTTTCCCTGGGAATCGGTTTCGATTACAAATCCGCCAGTTCCAGTGCCATCCCCTGTACCGCCAACACTTTTAAAATTTTGATAGGTAGTCCCGTCATAACCTATCCCGCCGTTGGCATTGCCATCCGCTGGACCGTTATCGTAAGAATCGTACCATTGCAGACTAAAACCGTTGATGCTGTAAGCCAGGGTGTAGGTGATAGCTTGACCACTGACGAGGTTACTACTCGACTGGGATTTGATAAGCGAGAATCCACCCCCGCCCACGGTGGAATTCGCCACATTAGAGGTTGCGGAGGGGCCTGATCCTAAATTAAGTTTCGCCGTGTTGCTGATGGTTCCAGAAGCAGCCGTCACCCGGGCCAAAAACCAAACTTGTCCCTTTTCTTCCACACCGCTTCCCGGAATATTCCAGGTGAGGGTTGAACCCGGGAGGGTTCCCGTTTCACTGGTGGTGACCGGATTCACCGGGCCCATCTGAACCACCGTCACTCCCACCGGAACCGTATCCGTCACCGTATTTCCCGCGGGGCTGTTTACGAAATCATAACTGACCGTAAAAAGAACCAGGTCGTTCGTGGCCGCGCTCCCTCCCTCGGCGACTTTGTCAACACTTACAATAGTCGCGGGCGGAACCGGAATGCTGATTGGAATGTGAACTTCCATTCCGTTTTGGAAATTCTGGCCGCAAGCCACGTAATTGGTGCCAACTCCTATATCCAGGTTATAGCTCCCCCCATAGGCCGCTACAGTGGGTACGGATAAATTCCAAGTTTGAACGAAGGTGATTGGTGCCACGGTGCTGACGGCGTCAGACGCGACTGGCCCAACGCCTAATTCATAAGAGGGTCCTCCCCAACCCATTGCGGAGCCATTGGTACCGGCGTCTCCAACGTTGACACCCTTATTATCCACCAGAAAAACCTGTCCCGCAGCAGGACATCCGACGATAGTGGTCCCATCGCTGCTGAATGCCACCAGCCAGGAAGTTGGTCCTTGATAGGTGGCATCATTGACATAGGTGACGGAAAGGGAAAAGGCAACGCCGGGCTCTGGATTAGGTGGGCTGATACCATCTCCAATGATCGTTATATTTTGACCTAGGACATGATTGGCAGAAATGAATAAAGCCAGGGCAATAAAAAGAACAAATGGAACCTGACGCGATTTCCATTTTGTTAAGGAACCCGGTTTTTGTACTAGGAGGTGGGTAAAAAAGGTCATCTAACGTCCACTAAAAACTCTTGGCCGGCTTCCGGACAATTCCCAAGAGTAGTTCCATCCGTGCTCAAAGCCACCCACCAAACGGTTTGATCTCCCCAAAGACAGGAGTTATAAGTAACCGACAAGGAGAAAGCCTGATTGGGTTGTGGATTAGTTGGAGAAATGGAATATCCGAGAATATTGACATCGACTTGGGCTTGGGCATAACCCGTTATCAAAGACAGTCCAATAACCATCCCGATAACACCGATAAATTTAAAAAGAACTTTTTTCATCCCAAACCTCTTAACCTCTTCAACCATTCCATTACTTTAGACAGGTTCAAACACTTTAATTCTAAAAATTCTCACTTCCGGATCAAAACTCCGAGCAAACTTTCATCTAAAAACTATGCAATTTGTTTGCCATTACAAAGTTTTAAAACTTTTCAAAAAAGGGCTTTTTTAAAGGTTTTTTACCCAATTCAAATAGATTCTAGATACCAAACGTCAGTTTTTGGGATTTAAGTAGGGAAAACGATAAATATTTTACTATTAAAACCCAATGATTTTACGTTTTCATGGACTTTCATGAAAAAATTTACACATTGTTTCCGAAAGATGGGGAAATGGGGTGGTGACTGTAAATAGGTTGACCGGTTGGGGCTTATCCTCTCCCAAGTAAGCCAAACGAGGAAGAATTTTGCGTCAATGACTCAACTTTGGCATATTTTGGGGTCGTTCTAATTTTCCCCCTCTGAAAGAGGGGGACTAAGGGGGAGTTAGTATTTTTAAACCCCATCGACAACGTCTAATACCCCCCTTTCCCCCTTTTTTAAAGGGGGAATAGTTATAGCCAACCTGCTATTAGGAATTTGCCAAAGTAGAGTCAATGAACTGTTATCGTCCCTTATCCCCCAGCATTTCCTTGACTAAGTCCATAACTTTTTCAGGTGTTATTTTAGTGAGACATTCCTGATGGGTATGGCTTCCCTCTTTGGCTTGAGGGGGAAAGGGACATTGATTGAGATCACAGGGGCCGCAATCCAAAAAATGTTGAAGGTACCGATGCCGGAAATCACCCGGTTTGACCCAACCTATTCCCCAATGGGGACCACAGAGGGTGAGGCTTGGTATCCCCACTGCTTGGGCCAAATGCTGGGGGGTCCCATCATTTCCGATCAAAAGATCCAATCGTTCAATAAAAGCCGCGGCTTGCAAAAGATTTGTTTCGGGCATTACACGCACCACCGATTCTAACCCAGAAGCAATTTCACGGATCAAATCCCTGTCTTGAGGACCTCCGATTAAAACAGGTCGGGCTCCCAATTCATCGTTTAAAACCCCAACCAACCGACGCCAATAGGAACCAGGCCACCTCTTGGATGGCCAAGTTCCGGTTGGGTTCAAACCGATGCGGGGTCCTTTTTCGCTCCACTGGGCTTTCGTGAACAATTCCTCCGCCCATTGCTTTTCCCCGTCAAAAAAGAGTTCGGTTTGGTTACCCTCATCCGGAACACCGAGGGCCCGGATTAAATCCAGGTTCACTTCAACTTGATACTTTCGAACCGTATTTTTAGGGATGGGATGGGTAAAGGCCCATTGGCGAAATCGAAACGCGTAACCCGCCCTCAAAGGGGCGCCTGTGGCCAGGGTCAACCAGGCGGAACGGGGTTCCGCCGCCAAGTCCAACACCCAATCAAAATGGGTCTGGCGCAATTTCCAAAGAAAGGACAAGGTATCCCCCGGGGAACCGGATTTCGGGGGTAGAACCCAAACTTTTTTCAAGCGGGGATTATTTCGAAGCAGGGGAGCGCAAAAATCCCGTGTCAAAAAATGCAGTTCTGTTTCCGGAAAATGTTTTTGGAGAGCCCTCATCAGCGGGGTGGAAAGCAGCACATCCCCAATGCCCTTGAGACGAATCAGAAGAATCCGGGCAGGCGGGGATAAGGCCATCTTATTTAACGAGGGTCAACCACTCGAACCGGTCCGGCGTCTCGCCGTGGAGAATGTCGAAAAAGGCTTTTTGCACCCGCTCGGTGACAGGGCCCCTTTTCCCCTCTCCAATGGGGATATTATCAATCTTGGCGACCGGCACGATCTCGGCGGCTGTCCCACTTAAGAAGACTTCGTCAGCGATGTATAGGCTTTCCCGGGGCAAAACCTGTTGACGGATTTCTATGCCCAATTCCCGGGCCAGGACAAAAAGAGAATGGCGGGTAATCCCCGCCAGGATGGATGAGTTGGAAGGCGGAGTAAAGATGACTCCGTTCTTCACGATAAAAACATTCTCACCCGAACCTTCCGAAACATAACCGTAATGGTCCAACGCGATGCCCTCGTCAAAACCATCCTGAGATGCTTCCATTTTAATGAGTTGGGAATTGAGGTAATTTCCTCCCGCCTTGGCGAGTGTGGGAAAGGTGTTCGGGGCCGGTCGGTGCCAGGAGGAAATCCTAACGGATATGCCCTTGGTCAACGATTCCTCCCCCAAATAAGCCCCCCAGGCCCAGGCCGCGATCACCGAATGCAATGGGTTGTTCAAGGGGTATACCCCCACCGATCCATAACCCCTGAAAACAACGGGACGGATGTAACATTCCTTTAGTTTGTTTTCTTTGACCACCTTAAGGATCGCCTGGTTGAACTGTTTCTTGGTATAGGGTATTTCCATTCGATAAATCTTGGCCGAGTCGTAAAGTCGGTCCACATGGGCCTCCAGGCGGAAAACGGAAGGCCCCTGGGGAGCGTTATAACAACGGATCCCCTCAAAAACGCTGGAGCCGTAATGGACCACGTGGGACATGACATGGATGTTGGCCTTTTTCCAATCGACCATTTTTCCGTCAAACCAGATCTTTCCTTTTCCGAACAAGGGGGACTCCTCATCAAGGGGTTAAAAAGTGGCGTCATTATAAGGAGAAAGCCCATGGAGTAAAAGAAAACCGGCAAAACCTTGGGGGTTGGGGAACGCCCAAAAGAAGGCTCCGCAACTTCGGAAAACTAGCCCCCCCACCTTTCTTTGACCATCTCCAAGGCCGTCTGGGCCACTTCTTTCACTCCCAAATCCTTCATACAGGCCATGAGGGGGCATTGTTCCAAGCCACAATGGGAACAGGAAACCTCATGGTAGGCGGTCCGATGGGGGGCCTCATAGGGGAACCAGATATCGGGTTCCCCGGGCCCGAATATTCCCAGGGTGGGAGTACCCACAGCCGGCCCAATGTGCATGGGCCCCGAATCATTCGCGATCAACAGGTCTGCTCCAGAGATAAAGGCAACCAATCCCCGGAGCGATGGCTGGTTGATGAAAAGCCAGTTCTTACCCATCCGATCCTCGAAACCACGAGCCAAATCCTTCTCCTTAGGGCCAAAGACAAAAACAGGCCGCAAACCATCCCTTTCCAGTAAGTGCGCCAGCTCGATGAATTTATCCAAGGGCCAAAGTTTCGCGGGCCAACTGCCCCCCGGCGAGAAAACCGCCGCCCTTTCATTCGGTCCAATTCGGGCTCTTTCCCAAACTTTTCGGACCTGATCTTTTTCTTCTTCGGATACGAAAAGTTCCGTTTGGTAGGTTCCCGTAAAGGAAACCCCTAACATCCGGACCTGGTCCATATAAGCTTCGGTCACCTTTCTTCGGCCGGACGGACCGGGTTGGGAGGAGGGAACCGCGATTCGATTGTAAGCCCAGGACCTTCCCCTTCCCTCGAACCCCACCCGGATTTCCGCGCCGCTGAAATAAGTCATCCTGGCCGTGCGGGGATTGCCAAACAGGTCCAGGACCGCGTCGAAACGCTGTCGGCGAATTTCCCGCCCCAGCCGCCAAAGGGAGATGGGATTGTTCTTTTTCGCCGGGTCCAAGGGCACTATCCCGGCGATTCCCGTATGGTGATTGAAAACATCCGCGTAGGGACTTTCCGTCAGGAACCATACTTCCACCTTCGGATCGGCCGAACGCAAAACGCTTGGGAGGCCCGAGGCGAGGATCACATCCCCCAAAAAACGCGGGCGTAGAAGGAGGATTTTTCTTGGATATCCCATTCAAAAAACCACGGTTCGTTTTAATAATTGTTTTAAAGCCTGGAGAACCGCGTCCGGTTCCAAGGTCCTCAGGCATTCGTGCTTTTTCTCCACGCAAATGGAAAGGCCGCAGGGCCGGCAGGAAACTTTTCTCAAGACGATCGGATGACGGTTTTCCCCGTAAGGATGCCATCGGCTGGCCGACTCGGGCCCCCAAACCGTCAGGGTGGGCGTGCCCACAGCGGCGGCCAGGTGCCGCGGGCCAGAATCAACGCTCACCAATGCCAGGGCTTTCTGGTAAAGCCCCATGAGAGGCGTCACCTGGCTTCCACCGTAAACAGGAAATTCCTTACCCAGGGTTTTAAAAATCCGGCTCAAGCCGGGTTTTTCCAGCGGAGCGCAGGTGGCGAAAACCTTGATTCCGTTCTTGGAAAGATCGCCGATCAAGGCCGCCCATTTCTCGGGATACCATTCCTTGCTCTCGCAACTGGCAAAGGGGTTGATCGCTACCACCGGATCCTGCACCTCGAAGCGGTTGGCTTTCCAGAACGTCTCGGCGAAAACCTTGGCTTCCAACGGCACGGGGAAAAAACCATCCGACCGGTCATGGGACTGGGGTACAACGCCAACAAGCTCCAAAACCCTCCGGTCCAATTCGACGGCGGAAACTTTCAATTCGTCTTCGGCCTTCGCGGCCCATTGATAAAAACGGCGGATCGAGGGCAGGCCCAAACCCACCATGAATCCCGGCTTGGCCCTGGCGATCAACTGGGCGCTTCGATGGGCCGCCGAAAGGTCGATGGCTAGGTCAAACCTTCTTTTTTTCATGGCCGAAACTAACCGGTGGTTTTTCAGGGCACGCGTAAAAAAATTTTGCCTGTCGATGAAACCCCGGTGGTAGGTCAAGATTTCGTTCACCCATCCCGAATGGCGGTATAACTCATGCGCCGGGGGCTGGAGGAGGGCCGTGATCCACGCCTTGGGAAAGGCCTGCCGGACGGCCTCAAAACAGGCCCCTGCCAGTATGCTGTCTCCCAGCGGCCTTAATTTCGCCACGAGTATCCTTTTCATCGCCCCAATCCTTTCGGAACCCCCAACCCAGTCACCTTTTCCTTCGCCGAAAGCCTTTTTTGGATTTCAGCGTAAACCTCACCCACTGTGATTTCCCTTAAACAAGGGTATCCGATAGGACAGGTTTTCTGGAAGCAGGGACTGCACTCCAAACTTTTGTAAATGACGGAATGACCCTTTCCGAAAGGACTGGTCCAGAGGGGTGAGGTGGAGCCAAAGATCGCCACCACCGGGGTCCGGTTCGCCGCCGCCAAGTGCATGGGGCCCGAATCGTTGGTAACGAGCAGCCTGGAACGGGAAAGTAAGGCGGATAGAACCGGCACTTCGGTTTCACCCGCCAGAATTAAAACGCGCTTCCCTTCCACCTTACCCAGACCTTCCCGAATGGGTTCAAAAGAAGCCTTTTCCTCCCTTGTGCCTAGCACGACCAGGGTTTCCTTTCGCCGGGCCAGCAAAAGTCTCAGGAGCGCCTTCCAATTTTCCAGAGGCCATCGTTTAGCGGGACCATAGGTCGCACCCGGGCCGAGGGCGATGATTCCCTTGGCCCCTGTTTTACCCAGTAGACGGACCGCCTCTTTTTCCGCGGAAGTATCCTTGCCAGACTCCAATAAGAAGTATTGAGCGGAGGATTTCCGTTGAAAGGCCCGATGAACGAGATCCAAGTAATCCCAAACCAGGTGGATTTTCCTGTCCATTTCATGGTCGAGGGCTTGGGTTAAAAACCAATCTCGGCCCTCGGCACTCCAACCCAACCTGACTGGGATTTGGGCCGCAAAAAGCAAAAACGCTGAGGAAAGGGAGGATGGAAAGGTCAGCGCCGCGTCAAACCCTTCCGCCCGAAGGGCAGCGGCCTGTTTCCAAATATCCCGAAACCCACCCGTGGGAGAGACCAGGACCCTGTCCATCCCGGGAATGCCGGACCAAAACTTTTCCAGGCGGGAATGGGCGAGAAGGGTGATCCTGGACTTGGGAAAGAGATTACGGATTTCCCGCACTGCGGGGGTTGCCATCACTGAATCCCCCAGCCAGTTGGGGACACGAATTAAAAGGTTGGTATAGCCGGGCTGGGAGATTGAAGATTCGATTCGCACCCCACGTATTTTAGATATTCTTGGGGGCTTTCGTAAGCCCCTTCATTAGAAAGGGAACCCGGTATGCGGCACCTTAAATCCTCTTACACAGGGACCATCAGGAGGGATCGGCCGACGGGAAAACATCATAAGGCTGGTATTGGTTTGAGGTTTTAAGGTTTTTCGTTTTAATGGGAACCCAAGCCCCCAGGTCCGACCAAAGGTCGGCTAAATTGCCCTTAATATCCGAAATCACGCCCTGAGGTTTGAGCGAACAATCGCCAATTAACTCCTCCAAGGTTTCATCCCCTCGAAGGAAAATCGGCTCCTCGGCTAGGTCAAGGGATGAGTAATAATCGTCAAATTTGAACCGTCCCCCGGTGATCCCGTTGGATGAGATCCACGCGTTGGGGATTCCCAAGGAATCCGCTACGATCAAACCGTGGAGCGTGGAGGATATGACATACTCGCATTGGTCGATAAGCCCGACCACTTTTTGGGGATAGTCCATGATGTCAATCAGAAGGGTCCGGCCGTCCAAACCCGACATCAATTGGGCATAGACCGGTTTATGATGGTCGATGTAATGGGGTACGACGCCTAACCGGTATTTTTTTCTTTTTCTTTCAGGGAAAACCAAGGAAGTCAATAAACCCGGGTCGCCCAAGGCCACTTCATCTCCCCGGCCCAAGCGGGCCCTCGTCAATTTGCCCCTAACCGCCAGGATATGGGCCTTGGGGAAAAAACGTTGGGGGCCCGCCCCAATAAAACCAGAACCCATGATAACGCCGTCGTAGTCCAGGGGTAATTGTTCCAGGATACTTCCCGCCGCGGCCAGCCTGGCCTCTTGGGGAGAGGATGGAATCGGGAAATAACCGTAATGCCTGACCAGATGGGGGGTCACTAGGTCGCCCAAGTTGAAATTACCCCGCCACCAATAGGCGGGAATGGATCTTCCCCGCAGAGAGCCTTCAAGTCGCCAAAGAAAGTAATGAAAACTTTGAATTCTTTTACGAAAGGAAGTAAATATCTTTTTAGGGTTACCCATGAGGAATTCGTTTCAAAAAAAGTTTTTACCTTTAACCATTTAAAACCGCAAAATTCGACGTAAGTTAAATTTACGCGGAATTCACTTTAAATAATAACACTTATTTAGACGTGCATCATTTCCAATTGTTATGAATTTCCTTAAAAAAGATTTTTTAATCAACGGCTGAAATGTTTTTATTAGTTGGAAAGAACATATTTATATATTTTTTCTAATTTCCGGCTTAGTTGATAGGAGGGAAATCGTTCAACGGCTTGTTCCCGAACTTCTTTTCGCAAGTGTGATTGCGGTTTTTCTTTCCATTTCAACAACAATTCCGCCAATTCCCTCGCTGAACCGGACGAAAATATTCTTCTACCATCACCGATTACTTCGGGTATCGCCCCACAATCCGAACCCAGAGCCGGAAGCCCACAGGCCATGGCTTCCGCCAAAACATAACCAAACTGTTCCTGTTGCCTTTTTTCTTTCCGGCTCGGGAGAACAAGGATATTGGACGATCGGTAATAGCGGGGCATCTGATCGTAGGGTACAAAACCAGCTAAATGGACTTCACTTGAAAGCCCTTTCTCAACAATCCACTTTCCCACCCCCTCCTCATCCCTTCCTACAAGCAGGTAATGAAACCGACTATCCCGGTTTTTCAGGCTTAAAGCCGCCTCTAAAAGGTCAAAGACTCCCTTGCTACGGGACAACCTTCCGACATAAAGAACCACGTAGCTCCCTTTCGGGATTCCCAGGTTTTCCAGAAGTTCCAGGTCCGGTTTACCCGGAGAAAAGTGGTGTACATCGACGGCTCCGGAAAGCCGGATAATCTTGTCATCAGGGACAGCCTCCTTCAAAAGGGCTTGGCGGGACAACTCCGACATGGCCAAGAATAGGTCTGCCTCTTGCCGAACGGTCGCTTTAATGTGTCTTTCCATGAATTTTTCTTCGTTGTGATGGGGGATATTTTCCCATTGGCTGACAATCAACTTCCCTCCGTATTTCCTTTTGGCAAGGGCCGCCTCATAACTAAAACAGAAAAACTGGTCCATGACATGGTAAAGATCAAACCCCTTTAACCGGTCCAACAAGCCGCAGAAACTGTGGGTATTTCCTGTGGTTGCGTCCCGGAGGGCCTGCCATTTTCGTTTTTCCCGTTCAAAAAGGGTGTGGCCCTGGATGGGACACCATAGCTTTTCTTGGTGGATTTGGATGGACGAGGTATCCATATAGGTCTGGTGGGGGACAAAAGCCACTATATCCATTTTTTCCCGTAAGGGTTCATAGGACTGCATTTCATAGGAGTTGAGGAGGGGTCCGCGAAGAAGCGCGATCCGGGGTTTGCGCTTCATCGGCTCCTCCGCAACGACCGCTTCACCGCGCCTTCGGCCAAATCCACCGTCAAATCTTCCATGCACTTGAAATGCCCCCGGGGGCAGGAAGACTTTCCGTGTATGTCGCAGGGTCGGCAATCCAGTCCCGCCACCTCCACCACCGAATGAGGGCCCCAAGGCTCAAAGCCAAGAGCCGGGGTCGTGGAGCCATAAAGCACCACCACCCGGCATCCCCGGCCGGAGGCCAGGTGGGTCAGCCCCGAATCGTTGCCGATAAAAAGCTCGCATCGCGAAAGTAAAGCCATGCTTTGTTCGAGGGAGAAATGTTCAGGAACGCACAATCCCCTTTCCAGGGTGGTTCCCCTCATCCGGGCCTGGATTCGGTGGATCAAGGATATCTCATCCGGGCTTCCAAACCAGAAAAGCTGGCAACGGTAATCCTCCACCAAACGGGACCCCAATTCGGCATAACGCTCCCAACCCCAGCGTTTGGTGGCCCATTTGGCCCCCGGTCCCAGACCCACCACGATTTGGGTCGAGGAAATTTTTCGTCGCTCCATATACTCCCGTAAAAAGGATTGGCTCTTTTTGGGGGCGTAAATCTCGAAGTCCACCCTCGAGGAAGGCTTTACGCCAAGGGGTTCAAGGATTTTCAAATATTTAAGGATGGTGTGAAGGCTCTCTGCCCCGCCTACCTTGCGCACCAGAAAACGCCGTTGGAGGGCCTGCTTGTCGTACACCAATATTTTAGCTTTTCGAAGGAACAGGGATGCCAAATGGGAACGGAGGGAATCGTGAATATCAAGGACCAAAGTGGGCTGAAGTTCCCGCAATCGGGACAAATGGCGGACAAAAGCCCCGAATCCCTTTTCCTCCAGTGGAATCACCCCACTTAACCCCGGATGGGCCGCCACAACGGGTACATAGGCCTTTTTAGTAGCGAAGTAAATTTCCGACTGGGGCCAAACCTGCCAAATACGGTCCAAAAGCGGATTGGCCAAGGCCACGTCCCCCAGGGAGGAATATCGGAGGATAAGGATTTTTTTATGTATTTCCTCCGCGGCAAGGGAAGGCGAGTTTTTGGGGTTCATTCGGACTCAACCCGGGTTTTAGGCGGCGAGCAGGCCAGGGAGATATTCTTTAAGACCAAGTCCCAATGGTTCTTGCCGCCGGTCACCCGCCAATGAATGTCGAGGACAAGAATGGGAATCTCCGGTTTGAAATTTTTCGGCAGTTTGACCGCATCCTTCTGCGTCGTGACCAAACATCCCAGTCCCCTCATCTTGGCGTCCCTCAGGATCTCGTCCAATTTCTCCCGGGTATAGGGATAGTGGTCCCGCAGGGTATAGGCGTGGCGTACCAGGACTTTGAACTCAGCCAAGGTGCGAATAAAGGAAAGGGGATTGGCCACCCCCGAAAAGGCCCCGACCGACAGGCGATCCAGGGTTCCGGGCCGGACCTCCTTGCCTGTTTCCAAATTCCGCAAATGCGACGGATGATAGCCGGATTCCACCAGGAACGCCCTTGGGTTGTGATGGCGCAATACCGTTTTGATATCCTCCGGGCTGCGAGCCTGATTGGCCTTGTTCAGGACCAGCACATCGGCCTCCGCCAGGGCTCCGAGGGGCTCCCTCAAAAGCCCCGCCGGCAAAACCCATCCGGTCGAAAAAGGATTGAGACCATCAACGATAAGAATGTCAAGGTCCCTGTGTAATTGGAAACGGCGTTGAAACCCGTCATCCAGGATGATCAGGTCGGGGCGAAAGGATCGAAGAACCTCCTGTCCCACCCGATAACGGTCCGCGCCCACCACCACCGCGGCCCGGGGGCAGTTTTGGGCGATCAGGACCGGTTCGTCCCCTCCCTCCTCAGGAGAGGCTAACAGCTTTTCCCCATCCGAAACCCAGACGAGTGATTTTCCACCGGCTTTACGCCGATATCCCCGGCTGAGGACCGCCACCCTTTTGCCTTCCGCGCAAAAATGCCGGGCTAAGGCGATCACGACCGGCGTCTTACCCGTCCCACCGGTGGACAAATTCCCGACACTGATGACCGGGCAGCCCAAACGTTTGCGGGAGATAAATCCAGAGCGAAAAGCGGTTTTTCGAACCCACCAACCGGCCAGGTAGGCGAACGAAAACATTTTGAGCATGTTGACAAAAGCCCTCTGCGTCCAATGGCGGGGCTTTTCATGAAGAAATTTAATGTAAAGGGTTTCCAGGTCCATGGGTATCCGGTTCAGGCCCGGGAATTCAAAGGCCAGTGATCCACGACTCGTTTCACGGTTCGAAGGGTCGCGCCCCTTAAAGAGCTCACCGCTTCAAACGCTTTCTCCCCCATTCGACGGGAGATTTCACCCTGGGTCCATTCGGAAAATACCCGCACCAGGTCCTCCGCCTTTTCCAACCGCGCCCCGCCGCCGGATTGAAGGAGAGCGTCCGCCGCCTCCCGAACATTCTGGAGATGGGGGCCAAAGGCCACCGGCACCCGGCTGAGCGCGGGCTCCATGACATTATGGCCGCCGACCGGTACGAGGGTACCTCCCACAAAAGCGCCGCGGGATGAAGCGTAGGACAAAGATAACTCTCCCATCGTGTCCAGCACAACCACCCGATGGGGCGGATTCGGGCTTTTCAATTCGGATCGAAGAACGTTTTCCACGCCCCAATGCCGGAGTTTTTCGCCGAAAACCGCCGCGTTTCGCAGGTGGCGGGGGCAGATGACTATGCGGATTTGGGGCGACAAGGCCAAAATTTTCGGAACCTGGGGTAAAAGCTGATCCTCCTCGCCGTCCCTCAGGCTTCCAAGGGTAAAGAGGATGTGTTCCGGTTCCAAGGCCAAGGCCTTCCGAAATTGTTCGATCCCTTCTTCGGGTGGCGGGTTCAAGTCGTATTTCATCTGGCCCGCGACCACCACTCGACCCGGAGAAACGCCCAAAGCGGCGAGCCTCTCCTGATCCAACTGGGTTTGAACCAACAATTCATTAAAACAATTCAACACCTTCCCAAAGATGCCTTTGAACCGGAAATAGGAAGGAAAACTTTTGTCGGATATTCGGCCATTGACCAGAAGAAGGGGGACCTCGTTTTCAGCGGTTCGAAGCAGCCAATTGGGCCAAAATTCGGTTTCCGCCACCAGAACCATCACGGGCCGAATGACCCGGAAGGCTCTTTTCAACGGGCCGCCCGAATCCAAAGGGGCGAGAAAGACGGCGTCCGCGATTCCCTTATCCAGCGCGACTTTCTTCCCGCTTCGGGATGTGGTGGTCAACACAATTTGAGCGTCCGGCTTCGCCTTGCGGAAAGCCAGGCAAAAGGGTGTGATGGCGTTCACCTCGCCCGCAGAGGCCGCGTGAAGCCAGACGTTGTAACCCACCGATAGTTTTTGAATTTCAATGGAAGTATATATCCCGAGACGTTCTTTAAGGGAGGACGCTCCCGGAAAGAGCGCGGCTAATCGAGCCAAACCCGACACAAAGAACATGAACAGTCGGTAGAGATAAATCATGGACGTCCGATTTTGAAATAATTTTCAGCGGTCTCCGTTACCCGAACCAGCTCTTCTTGTACCTTTTGTTGATATGCCTCATCCCTGCCACCTTGGGAGGGTATTAAAATCGGTTCACCATAAACAAAAACCCCCCGCGAAAAGGGTTTTGGAATGATAAATTGATCCCAGCTTTTCAACCGCCAGGGGTGTTCCGCCGCGAAACCGAAAGGAACCACGGAACACCCTGTCAGGCGAGCGATCTGAACAGTTCCCATTTTCATTTGGCGGCGGGGCCCCCGCGGCCCGTCCGGGGTAATCGCGCAGCTCTTTCCTTGCTCCAGATATTGAACCATCTCTCGGGTTGCTTCTTTTCCTCCCCGCGTGCTTGAGCCGCGTACCGCTGTATAACCCAAAAAACTCCCAACAGCCGTGATCAGTTCCCCATCCCGGCTGGAGGAAATCATGACATGCACGTCCCGGTGCCGGTGCCACCAAACGCCGGGGAGGATCGTCTCATGCCAAAGGGGCCATAGTATTTTTCCCTTCGGCCGGGCTCGGGGACCTAATTCACTCCTCCCCATTTCTTGAATCCGCCAAGACCAGCCGAAAAGATGGATCAGCGGAATCACGATCAGCAGGATCAGCCGATCAGCGAGGGAGAGACTATATTCCTTGGGCGAACCGGTCAACGAATCCCCCCCAGCATCTTCAATAATTCTGCGGCCACGCCCTTTGAAGCGGAAGGAGGAGCACTGATTGCTTTTTTTATCCTCTCAAAGCCCCGGATCTGCGCCTTACGCTTTTTCGGATTCTCTAAAAGCGGAAGGGTTTCGCCTAGCAACGCGGATGGCACCGCCTTCTCCTGTAAAAGTTCAGGCACCACCCGTTCATCCGCCAATAGATTCACGAGAGAAACGTATTTGATCTTGACTAACTGCTTCGCGAGAAATCCCGTCAAGGCGGCCACTTTATAAACCACCACCATCGGCGTACCCAAAAGCGCCGTCTCCAAGGTGCTGGTTCCCGACTTGACCCAGGCTATATCGCATATTTTTCTCAAATCGTAGGCAGGCGCTTCCGCGAAGAACACGGAATCATCCGGGCCCAATCCAGCATAATCCTCAAACTCAAGGCCGACAGGTTTGGGAACGATAAAAGCAGCGTCCGGATAAACTTTGCGCAAAAGGCGCGAAGTTTCCAGGCAGAGGGGCCAGATTTTATCAATTTCCGACTTACGGCTCCCGGGCAATAAAGCGATCAGGGGAAAATGGGCGGGGGAGATGCCGTGTTTTTTTAACACTTCCGAACGGGACCGGGCTTTCAAATCCATCTGTTCCAACAAGGGATGACCGACGTAAACCGCGTCGATCCCCTTTTCCTTAAAATATGCTTTTTCAAAAGGCAGGATGACCAAGAGCTTATCGATGGTTCGTTGGATTTGGGCGTTCCGGCTTTCGTGCCAAGCCCAAACTTGGGGCGCCACATACTGGCAAACGGGAATTCCCATCGCCTTGGCCCTTTTCGCCAATCGCAGGTTGAATCCCGGATAATCCACGAGAAAGAGCAGGTCGGGTTTTTCTTCCCGAAGCCATTTTTCACAATCCCTCATTCTTCTCAGGGCAAGGGGCAAATGCCTTAGGACTTCCGCGAAACCCATTAGGGCGTGGCGGGTGAGGTCTTCCCTTACCTCCATGCCCGCTTTCGCCATCAAGGGACCGCCCAAGCCGAATATTTGGAGCCCCCGATTCTTCTTTAGTAGGGCTTCAATCACCTTAGCGGCATGCATGTCCCCGGATACTTCCCCAGCCACCATCATGATTTTGCGAGGGGGACGGGTTTTAGAAACTTTGAGCGGGGACAATATGAATCTCCATGGAAAATTTCATTAATCAGAAGATTGAAGTTGGCTATTTACCGTCAGATTTTAAAGGTTGTTCCTGCGAACTGTCGACTGCCGACTGTCAGCTGTCTTTAGTAGGCGGGGGCTTCAGGCACGATGGTAAACCGGAAATCGAAATAACCCAACAGGGAGAAACCCTCATCCCACCTCATATAAGCCAGGTTAAAGGCGAATAGGCCATCGACTTGGGTGTTGAGAAGGACAGGGTTGTCATACATGGGAAAGGGCTTCCAAATTTCAAACTTCCAGTTGGTTCCGAGGAACCGGGTGTTCCAACCGGTATAAAACATATCCGGGGGGGCGGCCGTTACGTTCGCGGTACTCAGTTCATTGGCGAAATTGCCGGACAGTTGCGCGAACAGATCCCCGTAATTCAATGTCGGCGCGAAACCTTGGAGGCCGATGCTGTTAATTTCGTTTTGGAACCCATGCACAATGCCAAAATGCACCGCGTTGTTGGTCGTTAGGGGAACACTCAAGACCGTATAGACCCCGCCCATGGAATTGCCCGTCAACTGGAAGTTCTGGCTGGCGGACCCGGTTTCCCCGGGATTTCCGCCCGAAAGGAGCAGGGTCATCAACAAGCCCGACGCAATGGCCGGCCGGTCTCCACTCGCCTCCAACCAACCGTACTTGAGATCATTGGTCAAAAGCCAAAGCCTCAGTGGAGAGAGGTAATCCGTCGACCCCGTATCTTTGTCTCCTTCCGCGATCGATCCGATGTAATAGGAAAAACTAATGTCCCAATTCAACCCGTCCCAATGGTCCCATCCATTGGAGAAAGCCGTTGGCATGAGGGCTAGGGCACCCCGGGAAATGACGGGAGTGAAGGTCCAAGTCGGCGTGTAGGTGTCGGTTGGAAAAATCGTTCCGGTGGGTGTGAAGGTCGGTGTCGCGGAGGAGGAGGGATTGGGAGTGGCCGTGGGTGATCCCTCCCAGCCCAGGGGGGTGTTGGTCGCGGTCGGAGGAACCCATCCCAAAGGCGTATCGGTTGCCGTCGGAGTGTCGGGCGCGACATATCCCCAGGGTGTATCGGTGGGAGTAAAGGTAGCGGTTGGATTTAAATAACTTTGGTCCCAGGCGGGCGCTTGGGTCGGGGCGGCGAACAAATCAGGTGTATAGGTCCAGGTTTGAGTCGGGGTCCCCGTTTGCGTCGGGGAATTTGTCTGGGTAGGCGTCGGGGTCCCAGTGGCACTCTGAGTCGATGTGGACGTGGCCGTACCGGTCGGGCTGGGGGATGGGCTCATCGACTGGGCCTGCGCCCAGCCGACGGCATAAACGCCCAACAGGGCTCCTAACCCAAAGGTTTTAACGCAATAGGTAAACTTTGACTTTCTTTCGCCCAAATTGTTGTGCCTCATCGTAAGTGTCGTAGCAAAGGTCGATGCGGTCCCCCTTGATGGCGGAACCCGTGTCACCCGCAAGGGCGAAACCGTACCCCTCAATATAGAGGGGCGTCTTCAGTTTAATTTTCTTTGGATCCACGGCCGCGATGCCGTAACCCGCCTTCAAACCCGATGCCGTGCTTCCCGTCGAGTAGGGCCAGTTGTTTTCCGGCCCCGGATAATAAGCCGTCGCCTCCAGGGTCAAAGTCTTGGCCACCCGCATTTTCCGGCTTAAGGGGTACATTTTCGTTTTTTGCGCGGTTCCTTCCAGCACTTTCGCATTTTTGACCGGTTTTAAGACCGTGGTGTTCAAAACCTTCTCGAAGGCTTCCTCGCCGTTTAGAAGATATTCTTCCGTTTGAAGTTTGACCCGCCCATCTTTGCCCGGTTGCACCAAAATAATTTCACCCACATTCAGGCTGTCTGTGTATTCAGTCTGAGTCTGGGAGGCCGTGTCTTTATCGAATTCTTTGACCCTGCGCTCCAGGATGCCCAGGTCGATCTCCGTCCCGGATGTCACCGGCGCGTCAACCGGCGGAACCACCACATCCTGGGGTTTAAGGATGATTTTTTGTTCCCGAATGGCTTCGCCCACCGTCTTAGCCCTGGAAAGCACCTCCCAGCTTTTACCCCCGTTGTACAAGGTGATTTTTACCGGCAAGGGGCGGTGAAACCAAAGAAAAACCCCCAAAAGGGCTGATAGTGCCACCACCCCTGCGATAATGACGCCCGGAAGGGCCGAAGGTTTCACCGCTGCCGCCTTGCCGCCTAGCTTTCGATAAAATTCCGGAGCAGTATCCGCCCCGATTCGGTCAGGATGGATTCCGGGTGGAACTGCACCCCCTCGACCGGCAGGGTCTTGTGACGGACCCCCATTATTTCCCCATCCTCGCTTTGCGCCGTCACAACCAGGCAATCGGGAAGGGTTTCCTTTTTGATCGCCAGTGAATGGTAGCGTGTGGCTTTAAATGGGTTGGGCATTCCCACGAAAACTCCCTTGCCATCATGTGAAATCTCGCTGGTTTTTCCATGCATGAGTTTTTTCGCCCGGACAATATCCCCGCCATAGGCGTAACCGATGCTTTGGTGGCCCAGGCAAACACCCAGGATTGGGATCTTCCCACCCAGTTTCTTGATGATGTCCACTGAAATACCGGCCTCCTTCGGGGAACAGGGACCAGGGGAGATCATGAGATGGTCCGGTTTCATTTTAAGGATCTCCGCGATGGTCAGCTCATCATTTCGGGCCACTTTTATTTCCACGCCCATCTCGCCCAGGTATTGCACCAGGTTGTAGGTAAAGGAGTCATAGTTATCGATGACGAGGATCATTTGCGGCCTCCTTTTCGAACGCGTTTTTCTTTTGCGTTCGACCCTGAGCGGGTTTTGTGAGCATGCGGTGAGTGAGCTAAGCGAATCGAACCCGTCGAATGGGTTTCCGCCTGGTTGACCGCCATCAAGACGGCCCGGGCCTTGTTACAGGATTCCATGTATTCCGTTTCTGGCACCGAATCCGCCACTAAACCGGCTCCGGCTTGGACATAGGCTTTCGCTTTATCTTTTTTGCTTGGCGTCATGACCACGGACCGGATGGTGATGGCCGAATCCATGTTTCCGTCAAAGCCGAAAGCCACGACCGCCCCGCCATAAATACCCCGGTGGGCCGGTTCCAATTCCTCGATGATCTCCATCGCCCGGATCTTGGGTGCGCCTGACAGGGTTCCCGCGGGGAAACAGGATTGAAAGGCGTCGTAGGAGGTTCGGTCGCGCCTCAGCTTGCCCGTCACATCGGAAACGATATGCATGATGTGGGAATAGCGCTCGACCCTTTTGAAATGGTTCACCTGAACCGTCCCGTAATCGCAGACCCGTCCCAGGTCATTGCGGGCCAGGTCCACCAACATCACATGTTCCGCTAATTCCTTCTCATCCGCGAGAAGGCTTTCTTCCATCTGTTGGTCCGCTTCGGGTGTTTTACCCCGGGGCCTGCTGCCAGCGATGGGCCGGGTTTCTACGATCCCGTTTTGAACCTTGATCATCATTTCGGGCGAGGACCCCACCAGGCTCATTCCGTCCATTTTCAGGAGGAACATGTAGGGGGAGGGATTCAACCGCCGAAGGAGCCGGTAAACCGTGACCGGATCGGCCGTCGTTTCTTTCTCGAACCGCTGGGAACCTACCACCTGGATGATATCGCCCGCTTGAATGTATTTTTTTGATTTTTCAACCATTCCCTTGAAGCTTTTGGGACTCATATTGGGCTGAAACCCAAAAAGATCATTCGGACCGGGTTTGACGGTGGGTGGTACGGGAATTTCGGACACCCCTTGAAGGGGTTGTTCCAATTTCTTTTCCAGTTCCAGGAGTTTTTGGACCGCATATTCGTACCGGGGCTTCAAATCCCTGATTTTATCCAGGTTCACGTTAACGATCAGTCGAAGGGTTCGTTTCAAGTGGTCGAACAAGGCCAATTGATCGGTCACCATCAAATAGAGGTCCGGCACCTTCAATGGATCGGGTTTGGAATTGGGTAATTTCTCAAAATACCTTACCGCGTCATATCCCACATAGCCCACCAGACCGCCCAAAAAACCCGCCCCTTCCAGGGGGGCTTGACGAATCGATGCCGCAAATGTTTTTACATTCTCAAGGGGGTTGGAAGTGCTCCGGGAGTCTGTTTTATCTCCCATACGCCGGATCAGGTTACCATCTTTTGCCTGAAACACCCCCGAGGGTGAGAAGCCGACAATGGAAAAGCGGGCCACTTGTTCGTTTTTTTCAACGCTCTCCAGCAGGAATCCATTCTGACCTTGAGCCAATTTCAGATAAACCGAAAGGGGTGTTTCCAGGTCAGAATGAAGGGAAAGAGCCACTGGAATGCGATTATAAAGGCCGGCTAATTTTCGGAATTCCTCAAAGGAAGGTACGACGTGGGAGGGATTGGGCTTTTTCATGGATGAATCTCCTTTAGTTTGAATTTTTAATCAAAGGGTAAACAGCGTCTACCGGCTGGGCGTTTAGGAACGCCAACGGTGGCTGCGCCAATGATTCAAATTCAAAACTAAAGAAGCTTTCATTTGTGGCCGTAAACTTTCTCGGGATCGAAAACCTGAATTCCGACTTCCTTCCAGGTGTCCCCTTCCCTTTCGTTGAAGAAGCAGGAACGCTTGCCCGTGTGGCAGGCGGCGCCCCCGATTTGCTCTATTTTTACCAGAATGGCGTCTTTATCGCAATCGGTGTATAAAGCCTTCACTTTTTGCACATTTCCGGATTCTTCGCCCTTTTTCCAAAGCTTTTTGCGGCTTCGGCTCCAATAGGTCATGTTGCCGGATTGGGCCGTATGTTCCAAGGAGTCGCGGTTGGCAAATGCGAACATCAGGATCTCACCCGTCTGCGCATCCTGCGCAATAACGGGAATGAGCCCATCTTCTTGAAACTTCAAGCTGTCGATCCAACTCATGGAGCACCCCTTAAGAAGAAGAAATGAGGCGTTAAATTAAGCTTTCCGGGTTTAAATTGCCAGACTTTTTTCAGGACTTTCGGGGCCACGAACCCAAATCAGGCCATGAATTGGCCGTGATTCTGTCGACCAAGGCTTCAGGCTCGGCTTCGAGTATCAACTGATCGATCAGGCCTTCTTGAACAAACCCAACCATGCTGGTCTTTCTCATGAAGGAGAAAAGGCCATCGTAAAAACCATTTACGTTCAGAAACCCGATCGGCTTGGCCTGAAGCCCCAACTGGTTCCAGGTAATCATCTCCATTACTTCTTCCAGTGTTCCGAAACCGCCGGGGAGAGCTATAAAAGCGTCGGACAAGGACGCCATCTTGGATTTTCGTTCATGCATGTCTTTCACGACATAGAGCTCGGTTAGTTTGGGGTGGGCGACTTCCCCCTTGTCATGGAGCGATTGAGGCAGAACTCCCAAAGCCCTTCCGCCTGTTGATAAAACCGCATCCGCAACCCTTCCCATCAATCCCACTCGAGCGCCACCATATACGAGCGTTAGGTTCTTCCGGGCGAGAACCCCGCCCAGTTCCCCTGCTTTCCTGAGGAAAATCGGATCTTTTCCCGAACTGGAGCCGCAATAAACGCAGATTGATTTCATGGAATGGTTTTTTTCTTTGCGAACAATCTTTCTAGCAAGAGGACAATCCCGGCCGCGGCGGAACACCCGATAAAGAACCATTCTCCTGCCGAGTTGAGGCCGCCCGGCGGCGTGAAAAGCCAGAAAGCCAAACTCCATGACAGGGGATTCAATAAAATCAACCCCAACGAAAATCCGATGTAAGAACCGATCTTGCTGATGCCACCCGGCATTTGCTTTATTTGTTCATAAATCTTGTGGGCCGAATGAAAGTATATAAACCCAAGAATCAACCCCGAAATTCCAAAGACTCCCGTCCCAAAACCAGCGAACCAGAGCTTGAACTTATAAAACTCCCAATAGGCTTGCAGGCCCAGCCATACCAGGCCGACCAAGGCCAGGGCATATAACACAAGTTTGAATTTTGAAAAGGGGCTTTTTCGTTTTTCGCCGCTTAAAGCATTTTGATTTTCCATTCAACACTTCCCTGTTTTTTGAAGTCTTTCTCTAACATGGCGTAAAGGCGAGTATCACGCCAACGCCCCTTTTGAAAAAGGTTTTCCCTTTTAAGACCCTCAAACCGCAACCCCGCCTTTTCTAACACTCGGACAGAGGCTTTGTTTCGATTGTCGCAGGTGGCCCACAAGCGGTGAAGTTTCAGCTTTTTAAAACCAAAATTCACAAGGGCTTTGACGGTTTCGGTGGCATAACCTTTGCCCCAATAATCATGGTTGAAACCATACCCCAAATCCCCTTCAGCGAGGGCGGGGTTTACCACCCTGATGCCGCAACCTCCTATGACCCGATTCTCGGATTTCACTACCACCGCCAACTCAAAAGCCCTCCTCGGATTGACAATCTTCTGTCTGCGGGCTTTGAGGATAAAATCACGGGTTTGATACAGCGTATTGGGCCCCCAAAGCATGTATCGCACAACAATGGGATCCTTCGCATATTCGTAAGCAGAGGGAACATCGGCGATTTCCCAATCCCTGAGGATCAGTCGCTTGGTCTCAATGGGAATCAGGTTGGGCATACCTAAAACTTGCCTGGTTCTTTTTCCACGATTTGGATCTCGAACCCGAGAGTCTGGGTGTTAATGGCGGCCTTGGCGAGAAAGGGATGGCCGTTCTTCCAGGTCTTGGCCAGTTCGGGCGACTGCCGCTTCAGCCCATCAATAAAGAAATCGAGCTGTTTCTGGGCGAAAGCCTCGACCTTGTCCACCGTTTTTTCGGAAGCGGGTTGATTGGCGAAATAGCGGACCACATTCTGGCGGATCAACAGCTGGATCTGGGTGAACATGCTCTTGTCGGCCATGGGTCACTCGTCGCAGGAGATTTCGACTTCGAAGACCTTGGCATCGCCCGTCATGCGCAGGTGGGCGTGGTAGGGATGGCCTTTCGCCCATTTCGTCCTCAATTCGGCCGATTCCCGCACGATCCCGTTGATGAAAAAATCGAGCTGGTTCTGCGCGAATGCCCGTACCTTATCGGGTGTTTTCTCGGTGGGCCGGAGCGGACCAAAAAACTTGTTAACGTTATCCTGGATCAACTTCCGCAATTGGGCGACCACGGGGGCGGGTAGGCTCATGAGCGCACCGGGATATTTTTGTAGCGAAGATATTCCCGGGCTTCTTTCACCGTATATTCGCCGTAATGAAAAATGGACGCGGCCAAAACCGCGTCCGCCTTTCCGTAAAGGATTCCATCGGCCAGGTGATCGAGGTTCCCGACCCCGCCCGATGCGATAACCGGCACCTTGACGGCCTCGCTGACCGCCCGGGTCAAATCCAAGTCGTAGCCGCTTTTCATACCGTCCTGGTCCATGCTGGTCAGGAGTATCTCCCCTGCGCCCAAACCTACGCCTTCCTTGGCCCATTGGACCGCGTCCTTGCCCGTGGCGATCCGCCCGCCATGGGTGTAAACCTCCCATCCCTTCGCGGGGTCTTGAGGATCCCTTCGTTTCGCATCGATGGCGAGAACAATGCATTGGGCCCCGAATTTCTCGGCCCCCTCCTTCAAAACGATAGGATTTTCCACCGCGCGGGTGTTCAGCGAAACCTTGTCCGCGCCGGACTTCAGGAGTGTCCGGATATCGTCAGTGGTTCGAACACCCCCGCCCACCGTCAGTGGCATAAATACCGCCTCGGCGGTGCGGGTGACCACATCCAGGAGAATGTCGCGTTTTTCGAAGGAAGCGGTGATATCGAGAAAAACCAGCTCATCGGCCTGCTCGGCGTCGTATTGTTTGGCGATCTCCACCGGATCCCCGGCGTCACGCAAATTCTGGAATTTGACGCCCTTGACCACCCGGCCTTCCTTGACGTCCAGACAGGGGATGATTCTTTTCGCTAACATTTAATTCGATTTCTTTTTCTTGGTTTTCGCCTTGGGAGCTTTGGGAGCCGGGGGCTCGGTGGCGATCTTGATGGCCTGTTTCAAATCAATTTTGCCCGTGTAAAGCGCCTTTCCGATGATGACCGAGCTGATGCCGTACTTTTCAAGCCTCTTGGCATGCTCAATGTCCCGGTAGCTGGAAATACCGCCCGAAACGATCACGGGTATCTGGACCGCGACGGATAGTTCCTTGGTACTTTTGAAATTGGGCCCCTCCAGCATTCCATCCCGCTGGATATCCGTGAAAATAATGGAGCCAACGCCCAAATCGGCCATTTCCTTGGCCAAATCGACCGCGTTGACCTTCGTGACCTGCTTCCAACCCTTGATGGCCACCATTCCCTTTTTGGCGTCGATCCCTGCGATAATGGCTTTTCCATATTCGGCTACGGCTTCCTTCACGAATTCTTTGTTTTGGACCGCTGAGGTTCCCAGGATCACCGAGGTCACCCCCAGGTTCATGACCTTCTCAATGGTCTTCAAATCGCGGATGCCGCCCCCCACCTGCACTTTCATGTCGGTGGCCTTGATGATTTCCTTCACGTATTCCAGGTTGCTGAGTTTTCCGGAAAAGGCCCCATCCAAATCAATGACATGCAGCCTTTTGGCGCCCTTAAGCTTCCAGAGCTTGGCGACGGAGACCGGCTCCTGGGAATATACCGTCTCGTCACGCAAATCGCCCTGAACAAGCCGGACGCAGCGCCCCTTCCTCAGATCGATCGCGGGAATCACGTACATAATTTAGCCCACCAATTCCTTGAAATTTTCATAGATGCGCAATCCCGCCTCTTGGCTCTTCTCGGGGTGGAACTGCGTTCCAAAGATGTTGTCCCGCCAAACCATGCAGGTGAAGTCAACGTCATATTGGCACTTGGCCGCGGTGATGGATTCATCATCCGGAACCACGTAATAGGAATGAACGAAATAGAGGTAAGCGCCCTCTTTCAACCCCTTGAGGAGGGGGTTGCCCGGTTTCGTCGCGCGAATCTGGTTCCAACCCATATGGGGCACCTTCTGGCCCTGGTTGAATTTGACGACCCGGCCCGGGAAAACCCCTAAACCCTTGGACAAGCCAAACTCCTCGCTCTCCGCGAAGAGCATTTGAAGCCCGACGCATACGCCCAAGAACGGTTTGCCCGAGGCGATGAAATCCTCGATGGCTTTGGCGAGGTCGGATCGGTGCATGGCGTCCATGGAATCCTTGAAAGCGCCCACGCCGGGCAATACCACTCCGTCCGACCCGGCCACGTCTTTCCAGTCGGAAGTCACGCGGGTTTGGGCGCCCACTTTCTCGAGCGCCTTCGCCACGCTGTGAAGGTTTCCCACGCCGTAATCGACAACGGTGATCATCCACCCGCTCCGCTTCTAAAGATTGCCCTTGGTCGAAGGAACTCCCCTTACCTGTCCATCCCGGGCCACGGCCATCTTGAGGGCCCGCGCGAAACTCTTGAAGGCCGCCTCGACGATGTGGTGGCTGTTTCGCCCGTGAATTTTTTCCAGGTGCAGGTTGAACTTGCCGTTGTCGACAACCGCCTTGAAGAAATCCTCCACCAGTTCGGTATCGAAGGTTCCAATGCGCTTCTTGACGTTCAGGTCGAGGACAAAATTCATGTAACTGCGGCCGCTGAGGTCCACCACGGTGCGCACCAAGGCCTCGTCCAGGGGCACGTAAAAATGTCCGATACCGACCGATTCCCGCCTTGTCGCCCAGGGCCTTGTCCAGGGCTGCCCCTAAGCAGATGCCGATATCCTCCACCGTGTGGTGATCGTCGACGTGGGTGTCGCCCTTGGCGATGACTTTCAAGTCAAATCCGCTGTGTTTGCTGAAGGCTTCCAGCATGTGGGTCAAAAAAGGCACGGGAGTCTTCACCTGGTGGATTCCGGAGCCATCCAGGTTCAACGTGAGTTCGATGTCGGTTTCTTTGGTTTTGCGTTTGAGGGAAGCGGTTCGTTTGGGCATGGAAAGCTCCAGGGGCCTTCCCTTTTTACCGGCTCTTCAGGAGGCCTTTTAACTCCCGCAGCAGATGGTCGTTCTGGTCGGGGGTTCCCACCGTGACCCGGAAGCATTGTCTTAATCTCGGATGGGGGAAGTATCTTACCAAAATAAGTTTTCTTTTGAGATTTTTGTAAAGGGCTTCCGCGCGGACGCCCGGGGGGCAATGGGCAAGCAAGAAATTTGCCTGACTCAAGGGCACCATAAAACCCAGGTCACGCAATTCTTTAATCAGGCGGGTTCTCTCGTTCTTTAAAAGCTTAATTTTCGCTTTTTGCTCCAGAATTCCCTGGTAGCCCAATGCTTCCAGCGCGAGTCCCTGGGTGATTCGATTCACGTTATAGGAATCCTTGACCTTTAAAAGCTGGACGATGACTTCGGGATGGCCAAAAACATATCCCATGCGGGCCCCGGCCAGGGAAAAGGATTTGGACATGGTGCGAAGTACCAAAACATTCGGGTGTTTCTTTGCCAGGGAAAGGCAATCGCTTTCCGCGAAATCCACATAGGCCTCGTCGATCAAGACCAGGCCTTTTGTTTTCGAGCAAAAGGCGGCCATGTTCATCGCGTCAAAACAATTCCCCACGGGCGGGTTGGGATGGCCCCATAGGGTAAGCCGGGCTCGGGGCGAGAATTTTTCAAAGGGCAGTTGATATTTCCCGTCTAACGGGACCTCTTGGATCTTCGCCTCGCTGATCTCGGCTAAAACAGGGTATAGGCTGTAGGTCAAATCAGGGTATTGGACCAAGTCGCCCTTGCCCACACAGGCCCTAAATAAGATGGAAAGGATCTCGTCCGATCCGTTCCCCACCAGAATGCCCTCGGCTGGCCACCGGTAATGTTTGGAAAGGGCTCGGCGAAGAGTATGGGCGGTGGGTTCCGGGTAAAGGCGCAATCGGAAATCGCCCAATTTTCCAACGGCCTTTTGAACGGCCTTGGCCGGGGCATAGGGATTTTCATTGGTATTAAGTTTGATGGTCCGCAGGTTGGCGGGCTGTTCGCCAGGTGTGTAACCTTCCATCTTGATGATCGCGGGACGGAACCAATTTTTGAGTTTCTTGTTCATGGATATACCTTTTATCAGGAAGTTTTAGAGGTTGAATTCAGCAATCTTTAATAAAACCTCAAGCCAAAGACAATTTTCACCGCCAAGTCGCAAAGTTCGCCAAGAAAGGCAAAAGAAAAGTTTCAAAATTTTTGTCTCTTACGTTGTTCTTGGCGTCCTTGGCGTCTTGGCGGTTAAATGGTTTTTGTTAGACTTTTGGATCTAGAAGTCAATTAACTCTTGCTTTGAGACGCAAGAGGACGCTTCGGGCGTGCGCGCCCAGGCCTTCCTTTTCGGCAAAATCAGCCGTGGCTTGTCCATAAGCCTTTAAGCCCGCGGGATGCATTTCCAAATGGTTAGTTCGCTTGAGAAAGTCATAGACGGAAAGCCCCGAGGCATAGCGTGCCGTACCGCCCGTGGGAAGCACGTGGTTAGGCCCGGCGGTGTAATCGCCAAAGGCCTCGGCGCTCAAAGCCCCTATGAAAAGGGCCCCGGCATGTCTTAATCCGCCCACCCAAGACCTGGTTTCCCTCACCAACAGTTCCAAGTGCTCAGGCGCGAAACGGTTGGCAAAATCCATCGCTTGGGCTTTGGAAGAAGCCACCAATATGGCTCCCCGGCTTTTAATGGAAGCGGAGGCGATGAGTTCGCGTTTTAAGAGTTTCACCTGGCGGTCCACCTCGCGAGAAACTTCTTGGGCATAACTTTCATTCAAGGAAACTAAAAGGGGCATGGCCATCTCGTCATGTTCGGCCTGGGCCAAAAGGTCAGCCGCGGCCCAGGAGGCGGGCGCGGAACCGTCGGCGATGATTAAAACCTCGCTAGGACCTGGAAACCCATCGATTCCTACCTGGCCGAAGACCTTGCGTTTGGCCAAGGCCACGAAGAGGTTGCTGGGGCCGGTAATCTTGTCAACCGCCGGAACGGTTTTCGTGCCATAAGCTAGGGCCGCGATGGCTTGGGCACCGCCGATTTTGTAAATTTGATCGGCTCCTGAAAGGTAGGCCGCCGCCAATACTGCGGGGGGCACCTTCCCGTCCTTCTTAACGGGCGTGACAACGATGGTTTCCTTCACCCCGGCCACCTTGGCGGGAACCACATTCATGATGACCGAGGAAGGATAAGCGGCCAGGCCGCCCGGCACATAGAGCCCCACCCGGTCCAAGGGAATCCACCTTTGGCCCACCATGGCCTCTTTGCCGCCATAGAACCAATCCTTGGGTTTTTCCCTGAGGTGAAAGGCTTTGACGTTCTTGATGGCGATTCGCAGGGCTTTCATAAGGGAAGGGCTGATGGCATTCAAGGCCGCCTTGATTTCAGCGGGCGCGACCTTGAGGTTGCGGGAATTGGCTGAAAACCCGTCGAAAGAACGGCAATACTTGAAAAGGGCGGTATCCCCCTTCTTTTTCACGTCCTGGACGATACGCTCGACGGCCTGCTCGGGGGTTAAATCACGGCCGAAAACTTTACGAGTCAGGGCCGAGCGGCTCCCCGCGCCCTTGAGTTCCACCAGGGCCTCTCGGCGCACAAGTTTCTCTATGCTTTTGTGATCGGTTTTTTTATTGAAGTGAAGTATTCGCATTTCAAGCCTTATTCAAAGTTCTTAAAAACAATTTCTTTTTTCGTCGTTCTTGGCGGCCTTGGCGCGATGCAAGCTTGCCCCCGTAGGGGGCGCATCGTGGCGGTGAAATATGGTTAAAGTCTCAATCCACCCGTTGGATATCGGCGCCAAGGGCCGATAACTTGGCTTCGATTCTCTCATAACCCCTGTCCAAATGGTAAATGCGTTGGACCAGAGTTTCACCCTCTGCCATCAACCCAGCCAAAATGAGGGCCGCGCTGGCCCGAAGGTCCGAGGCCATGACGGGCGCGCCGGAAAGTTTCGGCACCCCCTTCACCACCGCGTATGAACGGTCAATGGTAATGTCCGCGCCCATGCGGTTCAGCTCAAAAACGTGCATGAAACGGTTTTCCCATATTGTTTCGGTCACCAGGCTGACCCCATCCACCACCGCCAAAAGCGCCATGATCTGGGCCTGCATGTCCGTGGGAAAACCGGGATAGGGCAAAACCATGATGTTGGCGGGCCGGTATGTCCCATTTCCACTAACGCGAATTCCTTGGGCGGATTCCTCTACCTTTGCCCCAATGGCCCTCAATCTTTCCGTAACGGCTTCGAGATGCTTGGGTTCGGCCTTGGTCAACAGCACGTCGCCCCGGGTAATAGCCGCGGCGGTCATGAAGGTGCCTGCCTCCACCCGGTCTGGGATCACGGAATAGAAGACACCCTTCAGGGTTTTTCTACCCGGGATGACCAAACGGGAAGTTCCCCCTCCCTCAATCTGGGCGCCCATCGCGTTCAAGAAACGAATGAGTTCTTCCACTTCAGGTTCAGAGGAAGCCCCCTCGATGACGGTAGTCCCTTCGGCAGCAGTGGCAGCCATTGTCACGTTGACGGTGGCGCCCACACTGGGACCGTGCGGCCCGGCAAGGTGGATAGTAGCTCCCTTCAGCTTGGAAGCCTTGGCGTGAACATAACCATGCTGGATGGTGACCTTGGCGCCCAACTGTTCCACACCTTTCAGGTGAAGGTCGATGGGCCGTGCCCCGATGGCACATCCGCCGGGCAGGGAAACCTTGGCTTCTCCCAGCTTAGCCAGGCAGGCCCCGAGGGAATAAATGGAAGCCCGCATGGTCTTCACGAGTTCATAAGGCGCTTCGAACTGGTTGAACCCGGCGGGGTTGATCTGTAACTGATGGTCTTTCATCTCCACATGGGCACCCAGGCGGCGCAACACCTCGGCCATGGTCTTGATGTCATTTAAGAGGGGTATGTTGGAAAGGGAGGAGGGGCTGTCGGCCAATAGGGCGGCCGTCATAACCGGCAGGGTGGCGTTCTTGGACCCGCTGATTTCGACCGTTCCCCGAAGGGGTTTTCCGCCGCGCACGAGGATCTTTTGCACGAAAAGCTCCCAAAAACAAAAAATGAACCGCGAAGACGCGAAGGACACGAAGAAAAGCTTTAAATAAAAAAACCGTCCCCATGAGACGGCCTTTTTAAAAATCGGATTATTTTAAAACCAATCTTCGTCTTTGCCTTAAACTTCGCGTCTTCGCGGTGAAAAAATAAAAAGAAGCAGGTCATAAGCCGAATTCTGTCAATGTGATCATTTCTCTGGCGGGAACCGTTACCGGTCCCGTCCTATAGCGATCTTACCCGAAGGCCTCCCTTTCCAGTGAAGGAACGGGATAAGGCGGACCGCCTTGAAGCCTCCCTATTTGATCTTGCTCCGGATGGGGTTTGCCGTGCCGTCTGCATTGCTGAAGACGCGGTGGGCTCTTACCCCACCTTTTCACCCTTACCCCAAGAAGCCTTGCGGCCCCTTGCGGCGGTATATTCTCTGTGGCACTTTCCTTCACCTTTTGAGGGGTGACCGGGCGTTACCCGGCATCCTGTCCTTTGGAGTTCGGACTTTCCTCGGCGGCAGGGGAAACCCCAGCCGACGCGATCACAGACCTGCTTCCACGGGTCATGATAGGGGGAAAAGAGGGCAAAATCCAGCGGGAGTAACCTGCGATATCAGGCCCTGGTTGGCTCAGTTGCCCGCGAAATGCTTGTCGATGCCTTCATTGGAAAGCCGGTCGGCGTGCTTATTTTCTTCCCGGGGCACATGGGTATAGCCATTGCACTTTATAAACTTCAGGTATTCCTTGGCCTTCTGATGAAGGGGAATGATGCCAGGATGCTTCACTTTGTAGATGCCCTTGAGTTGCCGGATCATCAGCTCGCTGTCGGCATAAATCTCGATGGGTTCCAGCTTTTTCTTCACGCAATAATCCAGCGCCGCCAGTAGAGCGGAGTATTCAGCCACATTATTGGTGGTTTCCCCAATGTACTCAGCGATCTCATGAACTACCTTGCCGTCTTTGAAGATAACAGCACCGATACCCGCCGGACCCGGGTTTCCCCGCGAAGCACCGTCACTGTAAATTTGGAATGACATTTTCACACCCGCCTTCTTGAACAAACAAGTTCTGGAATAACACCCATAAGGTTAAGACAAAAATCCAACAAAAAAGAGACTAAAGGTGATAAATTTTAGCCAGCACTATCTTCATCATATTGATTTTGTTATTTTCAAGGCACCCTATGTCCTACACCACCGATTCAAACGAACTCGATCTCCAACTGATGCTTGAACGTGAATTGGTTGAAGTCCACTTTCAGCCCATTTTTTCCATTCGCGAGAAAAAAATTGTTGGTTTTGAGGCCCTTTCCAGGGGAATCCTTCCCGTTTCCGGCAAGTTGGTTCCTCCCCTTCCCCTGATGAAACTGGCCCGTGAGGTCGGATTGGCAATGGAGTTGGACAGGCTCTTTCGCAAAAAAATATTGGAGGCTTTCCGCGACTGCTGTCCCAATCCCCACGATCTTTTCCTGAGCCTCAATTTCGAGACGTCGATCCTCAACAAGGAAGTGGGCACCCTGCAACTGATCCATCTTTGCCGGGAGCTTAACCTGGACCCTTCCACCATCATCATTGAAATCCTGGAATCGAGGGTGAAAAATCAGGAGGACCTCCGGAAGTTTGTCCATATTCACCGGGAACACGGCTTCCTGATCGCCCTGGACGATGTGGGCAAAGGCCATTCCAATTTCGATCGTATCGCCGCCATTCAGCCCGACCTGATCAAAATCGACCGAAGCCTGATTGAAAACTTCCAGGAGGATTACTTCCGCCAGGAAACTTTCAAATCCCTCGTGCACTTGTCCCAAAAGATCGGGGCGCTCGTCCTGGCCGAGGGCGTGGAATCCGAGGAAGAGACCTTGAAATCCCTGGAACTGGGTGTCGACCTGCTCCAGGGCTATTTCTTTTCCAGGCCCCAGGAACCCAGCGTCGATTTCGTGGGTCTCATCACGAGCATATTGGACCCCGTGGCCGATAAATTCAAAAAAAGGATGGTTGAAAAATACAACATCCGGAAGCTCCAGCACGAGCGGTTCAGCCTCATGGTGGAAAACCTGGTGCACGATTTTTCCAAGATGTCCGAGGGAGAAATGGACGGAAAATTAGACCAGGCGCTGTCGAACAACCCCTTTGCCAAGGCGGTTTACGTGCTGGATCAAAAGGGCATTCAGTGTTCCCGCATCGCCTGCTCGGATGGGCCAAAACCGCGCAAGGGAATTTTCCGCCTCTCCGATAAGGGCACCGACTATTCCACCCGGGATTATTGTTATGGATTAATGGACCCGGGCTCCAAGCGGGAAACCTTCACGAGCGAGCCTTATATTTCTCCCGCGACCGGCCTCTTCTGCCTGACCATTTCCGCTAAGTTCAAGGACAAAAAGGGCACCCCCTTGATCCTGTGCGTGGACGTGGTGCCCACCTACCTGAAGAACATGAGCCGGATCATGACCCTCTTCGAGGGTTAACCCCGCCAGCCTCTTCCCTCAAAATTTCAGGGCCCGCCGTATCACCAACGCCTCTCCCAGGATTTGCCGGAAGGTCTCGAACGTGATCTGGGTGGCAGAATCCGACTTTGCCTTGGGCGGGTCGGGATGCACTTCCAAAAAGAGCCCATCCACCCCGGCGGCCACGGCCGCCCGTACCAGAACGGGCACATGCTCCCGGGTTCCCCCGGAGGAAGTCCCCCTTGCGGCGGGCTGTTGCACGCTGTGGGTTCCGTCAAATATCACCGGACATCCGGTTTTTTGCATTTCGGGAATGCCCCGGTAATCCACCACGAGGTTGTGATAACCGAAACTGCTACCCCTCTCGGTAAGCCATACCTGATCCGCCCCAAATGCGTTGAGTTTGTCTACCACGTTTTCCATCTCGCCTGGCGCCATAAACTGGCCCTTTTTCACGTTGATCACCCGCCGGGTCCTGGCGGCGGCCTGGAGCAGGCTGGTTTGCCGGGAAAGAAAGGCCGGGATCTGGAGGACATCCGCCACCCTCGAGGCCGCTTTTACTTCGGCCGCCTCATGCACATCGGTCAGGATGGGAAGACCCAGCTTTTCTTTTATCGTCAGCAAATCGCCCAAACCCTTCCGCAATCCCGGGCCCCGAAATCCCCGCACGGAGGAGCGGTTCGCCTTGTCGTAAGAAGCCTTGAAGACCAGGGGCACGCCCATTTCCCCCGCGATGTCCTTCAGGGTCTTGGCGGTCTTGAGGAGGAATTCACGGCCCTCGATGACGCAAGGCCCCGCGATGACGAAAAAACGGCCGCTGATTCCCAGGTTCTTGACTTCGTCGTTCATGGTTTATTTCCGCCGGCCGCGATGGATCGACCTGTGCCCATACTTGGAGGCCGCCTTGACGAACTCGCGGAAAAGGGGATGGGGATCCAGGGGGCGGCTCTTGAGTTCGGGATGGAACTGCACCCCCACGAACCAGGGGTGGTTGGCGAGTTCGATCATCTCGACCAGTTTGCCGTCGGGGGAGAGGCCGCAGAGTTTCATTCCCTCGGCCTTCATCCGGTCACGGTAGCTATTATTGAACTCATATCGGTGGCGATGGCGTTCCTGGATGAGGGTGGACTGGTAGGCCTGGTAGGCCTTGGTCCCCTTTTCAATTTTGCAAGGGTAAGACCCCAGCCTCATGGTGCCGCCCATGCCCTGAATCTTGAGCTGGGATTCCATCATGGAAATCACCTCGTCCGGTGTCTTGGGGTTGAATTCCCCGCTATTGGCCTGCTTGAGCCCCAGCACGTTGCGGGCGAACTCGATGACCGCGCATTGCATCCCCAGGCAGATGCCGAAGAAGGGAATTTTTTTCTCCCTCACGTAACGCACGACCTGAATCTTGCCCTCGATGCCCCGGTCCCCGAAACCGCCCGGCACCAGAACTCCCGAAATCCCCTTGAGCATAGCGGCCGCGCCTCGCCGTTCCACTTCCTCTGAATCCACCCACCGCAGTTTCACCTTGGCCCGGTTGGCCACCCCCGCGTGGATGAAGGACTCGATGATGGACTTGTAGGCATCGTGCAGTTCCACGTATTTGCCCGCGATGGCGATTTCCACTTCCTGCAGGGGGTCATAGACCTGCTGAACGAACCTTCCCCATTGGGTCATTTCGCTTTTCTTCGTGCTTTTCAGTTTCAGTTTGCGGATAAGGAATTCATCCAATCCCTGGTTTTGAAAGAGGATGGGCACCTCGTAAATGGAAGCGGCGTCGAGCGCCTCGAATACCGCCTCGGGCTCCACGTTGCAAAAGAGGGAAATTTTCGACTTCACGTCCTCGGTCAGGGTCTTGGAGGTTCGGCATAGCACGATGTCGGGTTGGATCCCGATACCGCGCAACTCGGCCACCGTTTTCTGGGTGGGCTTGGTCTTCAACTCGCCGGACGCGTCGATATAGGGAATCAGGGTTACGTGGATGTTGATCACATTTTCCTTGCCCACGTCGAAGCGGAACTGCCGGATGGCTTCCAAAAAGGGAAGGCTCTCGATGTCGCCGACCGTCCCCCCGACCTCGACCATGCACACGTCCACCTTGTGTTCCTGGGCGGTCTTGAGGATGGATTCCTTGATCTCATTCGTGATATGGGGCACCACCTGGACGGTCTTGCCCAGGTAATCCCCCCGGCGCTCCTTGGAAATCACCGCGTTGTAGATCTTGCCGGAAGTCACGTTGTTGGTTCTCGAAAGGGTCACGGAAAGGAACCGCTCGTAATGGCCCAGGTCCAGGTCGGTTTCGGCGCCGTCGTCCAGCACGAACACTTCCCCGTGCTGGTAGGGACTCATGGTGCCGGGGTCCACGTTCAGGTAGGGGTCGAACTTGGCCAGGGTCACCTTGATGCCCCGGCTCACCAACAGTCTTCCAATGGAGGCCGCCGCGATGCCCTTCCCCAGGGATGAAACCACTCCGCCCGTCACAAAAATGTACTTGGTCACGAACATCCTCCAGAAATATTTTCACCGCGAAGTCGCGAAGAAAATCATTTTTTAGAAAACTTAAACCCACTCCAAATTCTTTAAACCAGTAATAAATAATCTTGCCGTATTTCGCGTCTTCGCGGTTAACGGTTTCTTTTTAAGTATTTCTCCACTTTTTTCACGTCCCCGGGCACATCCACCGCGATCGAGTTAAACCTTTGAACGGCGGCCCGGATCACAACCCCGTTTTCCATGGCCCGCAATTGTTCCAATTTTTCAGTTATTTCAAGCGGAGTCGGCTTGAGGGTGGCCATCAATTGCAGCCAGGCCGGCCGATAGCCGTAGAGGCCGATATGCTGGTAGGCTTGGGGCATTCCGCCTTCCCGTGGATAAGGAATGGGGGAGCGGGAAAAATAAAGGACATCGCCCTTTCGCCCCAGGACCGCCTTCACCACATTTCGGTTTTTCCAGGTCTTTTCGTCCGTAAGCGGGATCACTACCGTGGACATCAGGATTTTAGGGTCGCTTTGAAGCACTTCCACCACTGCGTCCACGGCCCCCGGGGGCATGACCGGCTCGTCTCCCTGGATGTTGACCACGATATCGGCCTTCACATTACGCACGGCATAGGCAATTCGATCGGTCCCTGATGGAAGGCGGGCGGGAGTCATCACCGCCTTGGCACCCGCTTTTTCACTCACCTCCGCGATTCTTTTGTCATCGGTCGCCACCCAGACCTCGGTCAGGCGTTTTGCTTTTTGGACCTGCCGGATCACCCGGACAATCATCGGCACCCCGGCGATCAATGCCAAAGGCTTGCCGGGAAATCGTTTCGCCCCGTACCGGGATGGTATAACGCCGATGGCCTTCAATTTCTTCCCATATCTTTCCACGACCATTTGGATGAGGTTCGTGGTAGAACGCCCCTCCACCACGGGGATGTTCATGACCTTGCCGCCCCAGGATTGCACCAGGTCCCCGCCGATAATCTTATCGACTGCCCAGTCGCCCCCTTTGACCAGCACGTTCGGGCGCAGAATCTTGATGACGTTATAAGGGTTCTCTTCCTCAAAAAATGTCGTGTAATCAACGCATTGAAGCGCCAGCAGCATTTCGGCTCTTTCCGCCAAGGGGAAGAAGCGGCTTAAGAGGGCCCTTAATGCGCCGCACGGACTCGTCGCTGTTCAAGCCCACCACCAAAAGGTCGCCCTGGGAGCGGGCCGCCTGCAGGTAGGTGACATGTCCCAAATGGAGCAAATCAAAGACCCCATTCGTGAAGACGACTTTTTTGCCTTGTTTTTGGAGGTTCTGAAGGACCGGCGCTAACTGGGAGGCTTCTAAAAAATGTTCCAATGCGTCTCAACTTTACTCGGGATGCATAATTATAGGGAAAGCATCCACCGCTGGCAAGACAAAGACCTGCGCTTGCTTAATGCACATTTTGGTAAAGTTTGAGATCCTCGGGACTCAAAAACTTAGACGCCTCAGGAACGTCGTACGAAGTTGCGTCCGGCTTGTCGGTGAACAAATCCATCATTGGAATGGCGAGGCCGTCCCCGCTGTTCATGGGTTTCAATCCCAGGATCATCTCGATCGTTCGAAGCATGCTTTCCTGATCGTAGGGGTTGCTCACCAGCGCGCCCCGCTTCACGAAGGGGCCAGCGGCAAGAGCAACGGTTCGGGTTGAGTCCACGTGGTCCAACCCGTCCTGGGAATCATCCTCCACCACGAAGATCTGGCTTTCCTTCCAAACATCGCTTTTCGATATGGTTTCTACCATGAGCCCCAGGGCCGCGTCGTTCTGGGCGATATATTGTTCCGGCGTGGGCGGCGGGGGCCATCCCATATGGTCATTGGGAAGCCAAAGGTATTCCAGGGACGGCACCTGATGGGTGTCTACCTGGCGTTTGAAATCTTCCTTCCAAAGGCGGTAACGCTCCAGGTCGGAAATGGTGAGGTCCCAGGCGGGGTAATTCATCGAGTAATGAACCAGAAAATCGGCGAAGGCGTTTTTAAGCTTGTCATCCTTGGCCAAGGCGTCGGCCAGGCTGCTATCCGCCAAGTAGTAATCGGAGAAAAGGGATACGAACTGGGAATCTCCCAGAAGTTTCTTCGCATCCTCCAAGGTTAGGGCTTGCCGGTAGAAGGCCCCGAACTTTTGGGTAAAACGAAGACCCCGGTCCTTCTCATTGGCGAAGACCAGGGTGTGCTGGTAGTACTTTTTCACCAGGTCGGAATCGGCCCCGTAGGCATTCAGGAGAATGCGGTAAGGCTGGGTATAGAGATAATAGGGCTCCCCGTAGACCTTGTAATCCAGCCCCTTGTCCGAGCAGGAGTCCCAAAGATATTGCGGCGAGTAAACTGCCGGGATGGTGCCGTAGGGATAAAGATATTTCACGGGTTCCTTGCCGTCTTCCGGGTCTTTCCAGTTGAATCGGCCCGCATAGGCGATATTGCCGATCCATTCCAAGAAAGGGCTGGCATAACCCGAGGTCGTGTAACTGTGGCCCAGGGCGCTTATTTCCCCATCGCAGAAAAAATGATCCAGTGTCACGAATTCTTTAGATAGCTTGTGGGCGTTGGGGCTCTTGGCCTCGGGGAAGACGCACAATTGGGGGTCGCCCTCCCCCGGGGTCAGGTCGCCCAAAATCTGGTCGTAGGTGCGGTTCTCCCGGATGATATAAAAGACATGCTGGATGGGCAGTTTAAAGCCCGCTTGGGGGCTCGCCAGGGGGGAACCCCCGGTGACTTGACCCGTCCATCGGTCCAAGTTGTCCGCCACGTCCGACAGGGGAAGGGTGGAGAGGGTACCGACCAAGAGGTTTAGAATATAGAAGGGGTCGCTGTTTTGGAGGCCCGGAACACCTTTCTCCCGCACGGTCGGCCTCAAGGGGCGGATGCCCTTGGCGCTCAAGATATAAAGGTTTTTCTCGTCCAAATAAACTTTCGTGGGATACCAGCCGGCGGGGATCAGCCCCAGCATCTTCCCGTCTTCCTTGTTCAAAACCGCCACCGCGTTCCACCCGGCGAGCGAGACATAGAGCCGGTCCGAAGTGGCCGCCACCGAATTGGGACCCGCCCCGAACTTAAAACCCGCTTGCTTCAAGTCAAAGGTCCCCACCACCTGATCCGTTTGCGTATCGATCACCGAAAGATCGTCCGAGTTGGTGTTGACCACGTAAAGCATTCCCTGGCTGAAGGCCAGGTTCGTGGGGCTTTTCCCCACCGGGATCGAAGCACCTTCCACAAGCTTGTCTTTCTTCAGAGTATAAACTTGAATCCGGTCTTCGCCCTCGATCGTGGCATAAAGTTTCCCTTTCCCCCATTGCAGGGCGTAAGGGTAATGGCCGGTTTTCACTTCATCTAAAATTTTTCCCGAGGCAGTGTCGAGCAGGGCGATTTCGCCCTTTTCCCAGGGCCCGGTTCCCTTTTGATTGACCATAAGATAGGTCAAGGCAAGCCGGTTCTTGCCCGTAAAAGCCAACCCTCCCGCGTAGCCATTCACCTCATAAAAGGGGTTGTCCTTGGGCGGCTCCAATTTCGAATTGAGGCGGTATACCTTGAAGTCATATCCCCCGCTGATGTAGAGGTTCCCGTCCGGGCCGGCCTGGGCCGAGGGAAAGAGCGAATGGAAGGGCAGGGTTTTTTCCAATGTGTTCGTCGAGGGGTCCACGATGGATACTTTGGAATCGGCCTGGGAGGGGTAAAACCCGTTGTTCAAAACCACCAGTTTGTGTGCGTAGGAAACCATTTCCGAGGGCATAGTCCCCAGTTCGAGAATCTGCCCTGCCGGAGCGATCTTCCAATTATTGGGAAGGGCCACCTCATGGGTTTCCTTCTTTTGCGATTCTTCCTGGGCCTTCTGGGCGTAAGTCACCGCTTGGTCATAGGTGTTGCCCATGGCCGCCACCCATAGGTTGCGCTTTAATTCTTCATGCTCGGAAGGTTCATCCAACCCCGTGACCGGTTGGGATAAGGCCGTGGCTAGGAGGCCGAGATAAAAGATCATGCAGGTTTTTAGGGTGCGGCTAAGATTCATGGTTATCTCCGGCAATCATTGAATGCTAAAAAGATTCCGGGGAAAAGGGCAGGTTATGTTAAATGGGTGCAAATTAAGCGGATACTAACGTTAATTTCACTATTTCAGGAGGGCACAAAGTCCTCACCTGTGGGGTTCCCCCAATGCCCCGGTTGATGAATACCACCGTTTTTCCATCCCTAAAAAACCCGCCTACGTAATTGCGCCCTTGGTTGGAAGGAACGATCACCGGGCCGATGCCTGGGAAACACACTTGCCCCCCATGGCAATGCCCCGAAATTTGAAAATGCACCCCGACCTTCGCCGAAAGATAAAAATGGTCGGGGTTGTGGGCTACCATGATCTTTGCGTCCCCACTTGCCGAAAAAAATGGTTTTTCGTTTTTCTCCCCCGTCCATAGGTCGTCCACACCCATCAAAGAAAGGGTCTTACCCTTCCGCCGGATGGTTTTCACCTCATTGCGCAAAACTTTGATCCCGGCCCGCTCCACTGATTTTTTGACAGCGGAACCCGCCGTCCAATGGTCGTGGTTTCCCAGCACCGCGTAAACACCCAGGGGCGCCTTGAATCCTTTCAACACCTTTTCCAAATGGGGTATTTCCCTTGCCCGGGAAATGAAATCACCCGTGAGTAGGAAAAGATCCGGCTTGAGTTTCCGCATTTCGGAAAAGACCAACCCCAAGTATTGCGCGTGGATATACCCGCCAAAATGGATATCCGAAACCTGGGCCAGGGAAAGGCCGGAGAAGGCCTGGGGCCAGCCCGGAATCTTGACCTCATACTCATTCACTTCCAGGTCCTGGATCTCGTTACCCATGCCTATTTTTTTCAGCCATGGGTAAGGCACGTTCCATCGGGCGGGGCGGTTCGGATACCGACGGGCAATGAGCTTCACTTCGGCGTTCTTGCGGACAAAGAACCGCCAAAAGACGTGGCGGCCTAAAACCGCTAACGAAATGAGGACTATGCCTAAGGCCATCACCTGTAAAGCTGGTGGAATTCGCGACCAGTTCATTAACGTAAAATCCCAATATCGGGACAAACAAAAGAAAAGGCCTCCAAAAAAAACCACAAAAACGGCCGTCCATCCCACAATCCATTGTGTTTCTGGAAAACGATAACGGGGATGGAAGCTGACGCGGTTCGTTAAATAAAGAAAAAGATTTATAAAGCAAAATAGGCAGAGCCAGAAAAAAGGTTGGAGGATCATGGAAGGTTCTTATGTCTCATTTGCGCAATATTACCTGCGATTATCAAAAGAATTTCAAGGCGGATCACAAGGTTTGGGATGGTTTTAAATTGAAAAGGGTCCGGATTCGATTGTTAACCGGGACTTCAAAATAACGGTATGAAAAATAAGCGGCGGTCCAAACACCAGCCAAAAGCAACAGGAGCGCCCCCAATCCTCCCGTCCAAGCCAAAAGCGGCAATAGGACGAAAATTACGGCGGGATGTAACAAATAACAGCCGTAACTCAGCTTACCCGGCCAAGACAATAGGCTTCCCCATTTCGAATTGAGAAACGGCAAGTGTAAACCGCCTAGAATCGCCAAGGCGCATCCCATCGCGAGGAGAGTGGGGGTCAAGATGGTCTCAATCCCGTCGTCAAATGACGTTCCGAGATAAAGCTCCAGGCAAATGACTAAACCGGAAAGAAAGAAGAGAAAGCTTATCCAAGGCCTGTTTTGAAGGCTTTTCTTGAGATGTTCCGAAGCAAAAAAGAGAATCCCACCCACCGCGATCTGGTCAAAAGCGCCGAAGGAAGCCCAATGCATCCAATCCGAACCCGCCTTAAAGCATAAGAAGGAAAAGCCGCGGAAGAATACGGCGATAAGAATGATGCTTCCGAGAAAAAATAAAACACGCTTGCGATTGTTCAGGAATCTTAGGGTTACTGGGTAAAAAAAATAGAACTGTTCCTCAATCGCCAGTGACCACAGGATACCCCAGTGCATCCCTATGCCGTGGGAATCCAGGGCTAAATACCAGTTAAAGCCGAAAGAAAACAAGGTGAGCCAAAAACCCCAGCCGTATCTCGCGGCAAATACCCCTGTGTGATAGGGGATCATCGACGCGCTCACGAATGGCTTTAAGCTTTCCATCAGAAGGCCCAAAAAAACAAAAGCCAATAATAAAGGAAAAATCCTGGCGGCCCTTTTGACATAAAAAGACTTGAGGTTGATGGTCGAAAAATCCTCAGAGGACTGAACCAGCAATTTCGTGATCAAAAAACCGGAAACGACGAAGAAAAAGGTGACCCCATAGGCGCCATTCAGGAATGCCCCCAGGATGATTTGACGGATAACGGGCGGATAGGACCAGCTGGCGACCCAGCGGGGAAAAAAATGTCCCCCAATCACCAAGAAAATGCTGAGAAACCGGAAAAAATCAACCACTGGAATTCTTTTCATCGGTGGCCGGCCTTAATTCTTATGAACATTTCTTTTTTAGGCCCGATCAATTAGGGATTTCCGTGTTCGAACATTTATCGCTAGGCTTGATCCATGGGGCATTATCACTAAGCCATTGATGGGGTAAAGAACAAATTAGGAAATAAGATTGCTAGAAAGGACCCGTTTGATTGGATACCCAAGGGCAATGGCCTGCACCAACGCCTAATTCAAGTTAATTTCACTTGCGCCGGCTTCAGCACGGTGGCCTTTCCCCTACGGGAAAACCCGGGAATTCAAAGATGCCAAATAGGGATATGGAATTTGCGTTATTTTTCCTTCAAGGCCCCTTTGGGAAAAGGGGCCCGAAAGGATGTTATTTGCCTTGTTGGTACAGGTAATTCGCTAGGTCCTGGATTTGGTTCGGCGTCAACTGATCGGTGAAGCCCTGCATGGCCGCGTCCTTGTTCAACAGAACTGGGTTCTTGATGTAGGACGCGATGTAGTCCGCGTCGCGGGCCTGGCCGATATGCGAGAGGTCGGGGCCGATTTCCTCGCCGACTCCGTGGAACTTGTGGCAGGAGGCGCAGTTGTCCTCGAAAAGCCGGGGCGCCTGGGCCGTGAAGCTCGCCCCGCCCAAACTGCTCATATAAGAAACCAGGGCCTCCACTTCGCCGTCCATGAGCTTGAAATTGGGCATCTTGGTGCCCGGGGTGACCTTCTTCGGGTCGCGGAAATGCGCCGCCAGCCATTCCCGGTCCCTGCGCATGCCCACGTTATCCAAGGCGGGGCCCACCGATCCCCCGTGCCCGTTCAGGATGTGGCAGTATTCGCAATTGAGGGACTGGAAAAGCCGTTTTCCCTCGGTGATGAGGGGGTCTTTCTTGACCTCCGGGTTGGTCAAGGGCGATTGCGCCCCCAGGATGGTGAAGACGGCCAAGCCCGCGATGGTCAGGAGGCCCGCGAGGGTCCATAAGGGCCTTTGAAGCGGATGGCGCAAGGTATTGCGGTCCAAAAAGGGCAGGCCGAATAAAATCCCGAACACGATCAAGGGAAGCAGCACGATGGCGAAGGCCTCCAGTGATCCCGGGAAATATTTCAAGAGCTGGAAAACCGCTAGGAAGTACCACTCCGGGCGGGGGTTATAGGTCGTATCGGTCGGGTTCGCCAGGTCTTCCAGTTCCGCGGGTTTGAAATAAGCCACGAAGGCAAGCACAAGGAAAACCAGCAGGATCGCCAGGATGTCCTTGAAAATAATGTAGGGGAAGAAGGACAACCCCTGGGCCTTCAGCTGTAGATACCTTTGCTTGAAACGCGATTTCCAGTCCGGGGCCAAGGCTTCCTCTGTGTTCAATTTTTCGGGCGGGGCCGAAATGCCATGCCAAATGACCAAAAACAGGTGCAAGGCGATGAGGGAAAGGGCGATGGCGGGAAAAACCAGCACATGGATGGCGTAAAAACGGGTCAGGGTCACGGCCCCCAGGTCCTGGCTTCCCTTCATGATTTTGGCCAGGTAGGGCCCCAAAATGGGCACCTGTTCCACCATGTGGGAACCCACGGTCGTGGCCCAATAGGCTTTCTGGTCCCAGGGCAATAGGTAACCGGTAAAGCCAAAACCAATCACGAGGCAGAACAGGCCCACGCCCGTCAGCCAGGTCACTTCCCGGGGGTACTTGTAGGCCCCCATGAAGAATACCCGAAGCAGGTGCAGGGTCACCGCCACCACCATGCCCGTGGCCCCCCACTTGTGGATGGCCCGGATCCACTTGCCCATGGGGACGTCGCTGCTGAGAAATTGGACGGAATCGTAGGCATGGTCGGGCGAGGGGGAATAATGCATGGCCAGAAGGATGCCCGTCACGACCTGGACTGTGAAGAGGAAAAGGGTCACACTCCCGAGCGTGTACCACCAGTTCACGCCCTTGGGGATGTGGCGGTCGAGGATGACTTCTTTCACCTTTTTCCAGCCCGTGCGCTCGTCCAGCCAATCGAGGATCTCTTTCATGGTCAACCCTCCGTGGGCAGGATCGAGACGACTCCGCTTTCCACCTTCACGGAGTAGTGGTCCAGGGGCCGGGGAGGGGGGCCGGAAACCACCTTGCCACTCTTGTCGTAAACGCCGTTATGGCAGGGGCAGAGAAAAAGCTTCTGGTCCGCGTCCCAGCGGTAGGGACAGCCCAAATGGGTGCAATGGGGGTCGAAGGCCGTGAGCTTCCCCTGTTCCTTCAGCATCCAAACGTTGCCGCGGCTCTCGGTGGTAGCCCACCCGTCCATGATGCGCTGGATGAATTCCTTCTTGACCGGCTGGCCCTCGGGCAGGTCCTTTTCGAGGCCGATCTCGATCCAATTTTCCTTCTTCCCCAGCCAGGCCGGGGAAAGGAAATAAACCGCCCCGCTTCCCCCGAGGACAAAAGCGATCACGCCGCCGATAAAGGCGATGGCCGCTCCCAGGAATTTTCGCCGCTCGGAATTCTCGGGTTCATTGTTTTTTTTATCCAACGGGCACATTTAAATCTCCTTGAGGGATCTCGTATCAGCCGGAACTCCACTGGGAAAAAAGGACGGCCCGGGCTTTACTTCGCGGTGACGCTTTCGTCCGGGTTCCCTTCCCCGATCAAGCTCTTCAAATAAAGGGCCACCTCGTGGATTTGATCGTCTGTCAATTTGCCCCGGTAGTTCGGCATCCGGTGTTTGCCCGAATCGACCATCGTCTCGATCTGGAACACGGACATGCGGACGACTTCATCCCGGTGCAGGTTGATTTTATCCCGGGTCACATTCAAGAGCTTGAGCATCTTGGGGTTTCCCGTGGCGTCCTTGGCATGGCAACGGGCGCATTTACCCTCGAAGAGTTTCTTTCCGGTCACCAGCTCGTCCCCGAACACCGTTGAAAAAGACAGGACATAACAAAGCAGGGCGAGAATAACCGGTATTGTTGTGGCGAATCCCCTCTTTGGCCTATTCATGCGAACCTCCTCATTCTGCGGTTGAAAGGCGGGCATTGCAGCCGAATCCGCCGGCGGTCCAATGCCCATTCCATCCATTAACCGGCTCCTTCGCTTCCCAACATTCCCCAATAAAAAAAGCCGGGGGAGAGCACCGGCTTTTTAAACTGCCTTGAGTGGGGGAAATGAGACCATGCCCCGCCAAACTTATTTCGCCGTTTGAAGGCTTTTCACGTACTGGACCACCTGTTGGATCTGGTCCGGGGTCAGCTTCCCCTTGAATTTGGGCATCTTGCCCTTGCCCGTCGAGACGATAGTGGCCAGGTCTTCCGCCTTCGCGGTGACGGCTGCGCCGCTGGTCAAATCCACCCGGGAAGGATCCACCTTCATGACCTTGGCGATCTTGGCGTTTCCCTTGGCGTCCTTGCCGTGGCATTGGGCGCACTTGGACTCGAAAAGCTTCTGGTTGGCGGGCACTGCGGCGTCCGCCCCATAAGCGTAGGTGCAGGTAAAGAGCAGGGCCGAGAAGAATATCCCCAATAGTGCCGCGACTTCCCTTAAGTACTGTTTCATTTTTTTCTCCCGCGTGGAATGATGAAAAAACGACCGACTACCTGTCTGAAACACCCGCTAACTTTAAACAACCTGTGCCCCGGGTTCAAATCAATTTTCCTGGCGATAGGGTTTTCAGAGTTGTCCGACTTTCAAAGGATATTGTGGCTAAAAGGGGGGATTAGGACGTCCGGGAAAAAACCGGGTTTATGCCGGAGGAACTCCGTAAAAAACACGGAGATTTCATAGAAGGAAGGGGAAAATCCCCGTCTAATTCATTTTCCTTTTTGGGAGCTTCGCGGAGAAGAGGATCATGTTGAAGATGTGGACGATCCCCACCAACAGGCATTGCCACCCGAAATAACCGGCGGCCACCTTGATCATTTCATGCGCGTCCTTGAAGTCCTCCTGCCCATAAGCCATGCGGATGAAGATATAGCCGAAATTGATCAGGTAAAAACCGAGGTCCATCAAGGCCATTAGGGACTGGGACCCTTCCGATTTTTTTGGAAAGATGTAACTCAGGAAATAACTTCCATGCCGCTTCAAAAGCCTCGAAACAACGATGGTAAAAACGACTCCCAGCACCAGATAACAAAGGTCGAAGTAAATCACCATATCGCCGCCTCCCCCTCTACCACCCCAGGAAACCTTATCCAGCTAAGACCTTTTCTGGCGTCCCTGAAATACCTTGTGCCTCACCAGGTCCTTCCATACGTTCGCCAGGTAAAGCACCAGCCCGAGCAGCAACAGGGGCTGGCCGATGAAAAGATAAATCAAAAGCGTGACGGGTGAATTATACAGCAGCACCGTCAAGGCCGCCGCGGACCCCAAAAAACAGAGGACGAGGGCGACTTTCAGCCAGGGACCCAGGTCGAAAAAGATCATGGGGCCGCCTCCGTGTTCCCCGGCGTATGGGCCGGCCCGTGACAGTCCAAGCAGGAAGTCCCGCCGGTCCTCAGGTCTTCCATGATGGCCAGGTGGGTGGGGGCCTCCAGGAACTTCTTGGACTCCCCGTGGCAATGCAGGCAGTTGGAGGTGTTGTAGGGCTTGTAAAGCTGGATGGGTTCCTTGACTTCCTTGAAGATATTCGCGTAAACGTGCCGGAGCCCATTCATCTTGGCCTTCTCGTCCCCGAAGAGGGAGTAGTCCGTATGGCAGGTGAAACACTGGTCTTCCCGGATGTAGCGGTTCTTGTAATGCAGGGACGCCAGGCTTTCGCTTTGCGGGTCCTTCATGTCGCGCACCCGGCTTTCCATGACGTGGCAGGAGGTGCAAAATGCGACGGTTTTGGAGGTTTCAAAGCTGACCCCCGTTCCAAACAGCAGCACGACCAGGGGCGAAATACCCAAGACCGCCAAAAGAAACCCCTTCAGCCAGTCCAAATTGGGTAGCGGCAAGGGGAACAGTAATACGATGAAACAGAAAAGCATCATCAGGGCCGCCGCGCCCACGCCTACCCATGTGAAAAAAACGATTTCTGTCATGTCGGAATCCTGGAACCTTTGGTGAATTTAAAATTTGTTCGAATTCCACCCCGCCCTCAAAAAGGATCCGAGGAGCGGAAAGGTCCTTTCCCTGATTTTCCCCTTGCCTCCCGCGCTTAAACGCGTGAACGGGTGGAACTGGCCCTTCGTTTGGGGGTTTTTTTTATCCCGGATAAATTGGGGGAAGTGGTGGCTTGGACATCCAGAAGCACCGGTATGACCCCCTGGGGTCCCTCCTGGGCCTGGACGGCGGGGGTTCCCTCCCCATTAGCGGCCTTCTTGAACTCGCGCATGGCCTCGCCCATGGCCTTTGCCAAATCAGGCAACTTCTGGGGGCCAAAAAGAAGCATGGCCACGATCACCAAAAGCAGTATTTCTCCGAAGCGTCCGCCCATGTCACACTCCTTCGTTTAATCCACGAGGGGGAGGAGTCACCCAACCCCTTGATTCAGTTGAATTCCAGATTGATGGCCGGGGAAACCCCTCCGTCCATGAAAAAAAGCGGTTCGCAATGTCGCGAACCGCTTTTGAGTTCCATTTTCCCGGCTTAATACATCGTCAGGTTGTCGATGATGAAGTCCGACGTAGGAGTCTGGCCCGACGCACTGGCCTTGATCTCAACACCGATCGCCGTCACATCCGTCGAGTCGGCCGCCCAACTGACTGCATCAGGCGCGAGTTTGAGCGTAGTCCACCCAGCATCAATTCCGGTGGGAAGGCTGGTGAAATTGGGATTAATGGCGCCACTGATGGAACCACCGCCGTAGACATTCCCATTCGCGTTCATATAGATGGCGCCTCCGATCCAACCAGGCCCAGGAACCGCATCAGACATCACCCAAACCACCATGCTCACCCCTGACGCGTTATATTGCTGGAAATTGATTGGGAATGGGCTACTGCCGCTCGTTTGCGCTTGTATGTCGTTACCCGCCGACGAGTTCATGGTCAAATCCAAACCATAATTGTTGGAAGCCGTTGGAGCAGAAATGCCGGCATCTGATCCCTGAAGTGCCGTGTAGAGCTGGACCGCGACGGAATCCCCCGTCGCGGGAGAAGCCACACTGAATCCATCCACCGTATTATCCTCAAGGGTCCAGGAATACTTGGGGATATAGGTCGCCGTCACGGTGGGAGTGACGGTCGGTGTAATCGTCGCCGTGGAAGTCACGGTCGGCGTATTTGTTTTCGTCGGCGTTAGGGTTTTAGTAATGGTGATTGTGGGCGTACTGGTAACCGTCGAGGTGTAACCATCGAGATTCGTGTTCGTAGGCGTCGCCGTATTGGTGGCGGTATTGGTGCTTGTAGGCGTATTGGTGACCGTAGGCGTATTGGTAACCGTCGGAGTGTTGGTGATGGTCGAGGTGTATCCACTGAGATTCGTGTTTGTAGGCGTTGGTGAGTTCGTGACAGTCGGGGTCATCGTGATTGTTTTTGTTGAAGTAGCCGTAGCGGTCGGCCCCAACTGTGTGATGGTCACGGCATCTATATAGACCAAGCTCGTGTTAAAACTGGTGCCCTCAGGGCCGGTTCCAAAATTAAGGCTGACCTGCTGGACATCCGCCAGGTTGTTCGGCGGATTATTGTTGAGTGTCAGGGTATAGAGGACCCACCCGCCTGTAGCTGTCGCCGGGAAAGATTGCGACTGAATGACATTATTGCTTCCGCTTAAAAGCGCGAGCTCAATATAGGGAGTGGCGCCTAGACCCGACGAGAATACCTTGGAAATGGATACGGCCATGCTGAGGGTTCCCGCGTTGATGAGATTGATGCCGCCGGGAAAAGTGAAGGAATAATTGCCGAACTGACCCGGTCCTTTGAAGGCCAGGGATGCGCCAAAACAGGACGCGCTAGCGCTGTATCCGCCCGCCACGCTTACCGGACTCACGCTTAACGCGGCGGTTGCACCGTTGGCTGTGGATCCTTTACCCATCCAGGTGATGGGAGCCCCAAAATCAGCCCCGGCAACGTCGAAATTCCAGGCGATCGGCAGGCTTTGGACCGCCAGCGAGGCCGGCAATTGGGCCTGGGTGGGGCTGGCGCTGGTGGGGCTGTTGTACATTTTGCAGGCGGGCAGTATCAGCAAGGTTCCGGCGAGAAAAGCGAGAACCAAAGTCGAATTTTTGAATTTCATGAAACCCTCCCCGAAACTTGATTTTTTAGTTTACTAGCCCGAGTAAATCCGACCGGCTATTCGGCGTTCTTTAAACCTCATCCTTACTGAAACAGAGTGAACCGGCCTTTTCCCTTTTCAACGGGAAACAGCCGAACCTTGATTACAATTTTGCCGTTAACGTCAGGCTGGCCATTTGAGCGGTATAGGGCGCGTCCCATCCTCCCAGAAACATATAATTTAAGGCGCCGGTAGCGGGTACTGATGAAATACTGCCTACACCGTCGGTTTGCCAATCGTTGACGTTATAAACCTCCAGGAGATAGCTTCCCCGCAGGCTCCAGGTCTCGCTGATGTGGTACGTAACCCCGAAATTGAAATCTTCCTTCCAATACATGGTATTGGGAAGACTTTGGGTGGGTTGATACACGGCCACCGTGACCGGAGCCCCGCCCTGTTGAATCACTTGGGAGACCGGAACTCCCGCCGCGGTCAAAGGAAATTGGTTGTTATATCCGCTGAAGATATAGTCACCGGTGTTGTTGGTAAGCGTCCAACGGGCGTCCAAGTCCACCTTCGAGTTCATCTGATAATTGCCCGCAAAGGAAAGATAGGTAGTGTTTTCCTGCTCATTGAGATACCAGACTTCACCCGGGTTAAGCGGGTTTGATGGACTTATATTGCTCGGCCCGTTCGCTTGGTTGTAATTGTAGTTTTCCCAATTAACAGTCCCCGACAGGTTCAAATTGTCCAGAGGCTGCCAGACAGCCGAAAAGGTCGTGATGTCATGGTAATCGCTCAACAAGCCCAATTGAGTGTTCGAGTTGAGGATGGTCGCCGGAGCTCCGAGCGAGGTAGTGTAAACATCTCCAGTCAAAGCTTCCGAGCCAGGTTGATAATTATCCCCGCCGGTCGTCCAAGCCGCTGACAACCAAAGGTTTTTCGTGACATCGAGCTTCACCTTGGTGGTGAACTCATTGACAACACGATCTGCGATATCATAACGCCGGAATGTGCTTGACAAGGCATCCCCATAGTCGAAAGGCGCATTGACAGTGCCCGCATTCGGTTGAATTTCCAGATCATTCGTCCAGTTCGACTGACTCGCCACCCGGTCGGAATAAGTGTAATCCCCGCTCACATCCAACCCGTGAAGAGGCTTCAGATCCAAACCACCCTTGGCGGTTTGCTCCGTGGTCGCCGAAATTTCCCGATCCTGATAATTTTCCCAATTGCAATCATAACCGGCATTTAACTGAAGACCCCTCATCAGGGTATAGGTCGCCTTACCGCCCAGATCCTGATTGACCCAACCGAAGTTGTTATTGACCACATTACCGGTATTGACAGCCCAACTCGCGTCTTTGTCCACATAACCGGGGAAATCAAGGAGAGCGGTCATATCCGCCTGCTCGTAATCTTTATACCGTAAACTGACCACCAGATCCTTTGTGGGCCGGGAGGTCAAGACGTAATTCTGCGTCAAGATTTGGATACAACCATTCAAGGATTGATAAGCCAAACTGTTCGTGTTGGCAAGCGAGGTCGCCCCCGGCGGCATACCGGCCGCCGGCAAAGGATCCGCCGTATTCGCGGTATAGGGTAAAAAGGGCTGGTCTTGAGTCTCATAGCCCAGTGAAAAATCAGCGTTCGCGCGGGTTTCATTATTGATATCCAACAATCCGGAGATCTTGAACGTGTTGGCAAGATTGCTCGGCGCCAAGGAGGCTTGTTCGATACTCGAGGTGCCGGGTATGCTGTTAGCTTGAGCGGGATTTGACCAGATGATACTGGGAAGACTGTTTTCGTAATCCGAAATCTCGTAACTCGCCCTGAGCGCAAATCCTTTTCCGTCGTACTCCGCTTTGACATCGCTTTGCGTCGTGGTTTCGTTTAATTCCTGAGGAAGCTCCACCGCTGAGTAGAAAGCGATCGGCCGGCTTCCCGTGCGCCATTTCTGGTTGCCCCCGACCTCAATATCAAATTCCGGGCTGACTTGGTACTTGGCGGTACCCCCCAACACCGTGTCATGGAGGCCCATCGAAACAGGCTGGCCATTGGTGTTTTGGTAATTAAGCAAATTTTGGTATTCCTGCTGGCTGGACTGTCCCTGGTTTTCCAAAAGGAGCGATTGGGGAAGCAGGTAAAGATTGGGCGAGGGATTGGACCAGATCGTCTCGCCGGTATTCGTGTAAAGATGCTGGTACTGCTGGAAGTTCACATCGACCGTCAGGTCATTCTGGTATTGCATGTCCAGGCTGGCTTTCCGGTTGAACCCCCCACCGTCGCTAAAATCCAGGCCGAGGATCCCGTCTTCCCCCTCATAATCCAGCCTGCCGTTCATGACGGCTCCATCCGGCGAGGCCAGGTATTCGTTGAATTTCGCCTGGTCGGTGGGCTGCAGGTTCGCCTGGAACCCGGAGGTCACATCGCCCGACCATTGGTTGTCGGCAAAAACCGCCGTGGCGCAGGCCGTGAAGACCAACCCCGCCAGACATTTCCAGACCCGAAATTGATTCCCCATGTCGCTTCCTCCTTAAGTGATTACCGTTACCTCTGGAATACTTGACCGGCTTTTCCCGGGAAATTACTGCCGTGGATGTTGTAGTGACAGTTCACGCAGCTACCGCCAAGCATTTCTTTTTGGCCAGCGTTCAATTGTTGACAATCCATGGCCGGTTTGTCGCTATGGCAGCGCTGGCAGAGGAAAGGCGCTCTTTGCGACAGCATGTGGTCGTTGTTGGAACCGTGCGGGTTATGGCAGTTCAGGCAGCTTTCCTGGACCGGCGGATGCTCGAAGAGGAAGGGGCCCCTCTTATCCGCGTGGCACTTCAAGCAGGTTTCCCGGACGGAGTCCTCGTTCAGGTTCGTGTTGCCGGAGGTTCCATGCATGTCATGGCAGGAGACGCAGGACATCTCGTCCTCATTGAGGGGCATGTGGCCGTTCTGCGAGATCTGGGCTTTCTTCTCGATATGGCAGGTAAAGCACACGTCCATGATCTTGGCGGCCTTCAGGATGTGCTTGTTGGGGTTCTTGGGGTCCTTCTGGTGGACCATATGGCAGGAAACGCAGGTGACATTCTTCATGTCATGCGGGCTTCCCTCCCAATGGAATTGCGCCTGGGCCTTGTGGCAGGAAAGACAGATGGCGTTCGCATCGGGCGCGGGCATATCGGGGGGGAACTTGATCGTTTTGAACCTGGCATCGGCGGTGTTGTCGGCGAATTCCACGTGCAGGCTTCCGGGCCCGTGGCAGGTTTCGCAAGTCTTATCGGCGGGAACGTGGCTTTTGCTCGTGAAAAGCCTTCCCATCGCGGAATGCTGGAAGCTGTCCCCGTTATCCTGGTGGCAGGTGATGCAGGTATCGGTTCCCACGAACTTGGGGATGTTCTCCGTATCCTCCTGGGCCGCCACGGTTTGCCCTGCGGCGCTCGCCGGTTCGGAAACCTTGTCGGCGGCTCCCTCGGCATCCGGCGCGGAGGGGGTGGCCGCGGAAACGGCGCTGGGCGTCGGGGAAGAATCGGCCTTATCGGCCCATACTCCTTGAAGTGAGCAAAAGGCTAGGATCATTAAACTTCCGGCGAGTGCTTTCGCGATCCCCCGGTTGACCGTTGGCTTTTTCATCTGTCTTCCCCCCTTATTGGTTTAAAACCCATTTCCCGCTTCAAGTACGCCTTTGCGTTGTACCGGCCGGGAAAAGTATTTGAAGGTTCTCCGGCTCTTTTTCGTTTGCTCTCTCGTCTGAAACCCGGCAGGTCTGGCCCGGAAGTTTTTTTGGTTTACCCCTTTGTTACGGCTTATCTTGTCCTATCCTGACAAATGGTTCATCCGCAGAAAAAACGGGTTCTTTCCCCGGCGCCTACGTAAAAAATACTGAAAGGCTCTCCTTCCCGCCGCGGTTCACCAGCCCCGTTACTTTTCAACCTTCCCGATTAGGAATGTTTCTTGGCCGCCGAAAGCCAGGGCGGCAGGAGACGGACCAAGGCCCAAAGGATGAAAATTGGCAAGACCATCAAAACCGCGCTCAAGAGCAGACCCTCACGGCCGATGAAATCGGGTTTATAGGTGGTAAACCCGGCCAGGCTCTTGGAAAAAAGCTGGCCCCCGATGACCACGTTCCAGCGGACCGCGAAGACACCGATGAGCACCAGGCAGGCGGAACCTACGTGGAATATCTTCCTGACGTTTTCGGGAAGCTTGAACAACTGGGTGCTGCCCAGGGCGGCGAGGGGCAAGAGCGTACCCAGGCACAATTGGATGACGACCAGGGACAGGAAAAGCTTTCCGGCCACCAGCAAGACCAGGATGTCGATGGATTCCTCCGCCTCGTAAAGCCGGTGGAACCAATCCAGCGATTCCATCGCGAAGTCAAGGATCAGGGCGTAAAAGAGGAATTTCCCCATGGCGTCCAGGCAGGACATCTGGATCTGCACCTTCCGAATCAGGCAGGTCACGAAGTAAACCACCAGCATCAGGGCGATGCCGGAAACGACGGCGGAAAAGATGAAGATGACCGGCATCAGCACGGTTCCCCACCAGGGGTTGGCCTTGATAGAGCCGAAAATGAAGCCCACATAGCCGTGCAGGAAAAAGGCCGAGGGAATGCCGATGACGGTGATGATCTTCCCCGCCTTGTCGTCCACCGCCAGGGCTTTTTCCGACGTGTCCTTCACGCCCAGGGTGAGAAGCCCGTAAAATTTCCCGACCCAGCCGGGTTTGGTTTGGGAAAACCTCACGATATCCGCCCGGTAGTCGTACCAAATCTCCAGGAGGAGCACCGCCATCAGGTACCAGGCATAAACGAACCCGAACATGGCCATGGGCGACGACCAGTGGGGGGTAATCAGGACTTCCAGGCACCGTTCCGGGTGACCCAGGTGAAACAAAAGAGGCAGCGGGGCGACGATCAGGAAGGAAAGGGCGGTCAACAGGGCTAGCCGGTAGATGGGCTTGATCTCGTGGACCTTAAACACGCGCTCCAGGGAAGCCAGGATGAAGGCGCCCGCCACCAGGCCCGTCAGGTAGGGGTAAATGACGATCAGGATGCTCCACTGCAATTCCAATTCGTTGGGGTAAATATAGCCCTTCACCTGCTGGAGGGCCTCCACAATGGTGCGGATGAAATTGGGATCCATTATTTCACCGCCATGTCGAGGCCCACGTAGTAAACCTTCGGATGGGTGTTCAACTGGGGCTTCAAAACCTGGACCTTGTTATCCGTCAGGAAGGCGTGGATCGGGCTTTCCGGGTCCTTCAGGTCGCCGAATTTCCGCGCGCCCGTGGGGCAGACTTCCACGCAGGCCGGCTGCAGTCCGCGGGTGATGCGATGGTAACAGAGGGTGCATTTTTCGGCGGTCTGGGTCACCGGGCTGAAGAAACGACAGCCGTAGGGGCAGGCCTGGACGCAAAACCGGCAGCCGATGCAGTAGTTCGGGTCGACCAGGACGACGCCATCCGGGGAACGGAAGGTGGCGCCCGTCGGGCAAACCTGGGAGCAGGGCGAGTCCTCGCAGTGGTTGCACAATTTCGGGACGAAAAAGGATTTGTCGACCCCTTGGATCTCGTCGGTCGGGGGAAACCCGTCGCTCCCCCCGTTGGGCGAGTCGATATAGACCGCCTGGCCGTTCCTCACCCCGTATCTTTCCACCCATGTCCGGAAATAACAGGGCTCTTCGGGAACATTGTTTTCGGCCTTGCAGGAGGCCACGCAACGTCCGCATCCAATGCACTTTTCCACGTCGATGGAGATGCACCATTTGTGGTCGGTGGGTTTATAGCCTTCCGGAAGCGCGGTGGCGCCCCGGGCCTTGCGCGGGGCCCAAAAGAACAGGCCCGATTGGATGGAGGCCATGATCATCATGAACTTCACGGCGACCTTCATGAACTGCCTGCGCGAGAGGGTTTCGAGTGTGGGTTTCATCGTTTCTCCGGATGGTGGGGATCATGGCACTTGATGCAATCCTGCCCGGGATAATGGCTCGATAAAGCGACCTGGGGAAACAGCTTGGGCCGGGTCACGTTTTGGCCGTGGCACTTGAGGCACCATTCGTTCGTTCCGCTTTTGATGGGGGGGGAAATGGAGGGGTCTTCCACATGGGCTTCGGCGGGTCCATGGCAGGTCTCGCAGCTTTGGCTTCCGTGCTTGGAGGCGTTGAACTCCGCCACCCTTTGGTCATGGCAATCTATGCATACCTTCTTGCCCGCGAAGTGAATGGGCTTGGACGCCAATTCGCCCAGCGCGTCCCCCCGGTAATGGCCGTACTCATAAAAGGAAGCCGGCCTCACGTAGTTGCGGACCACCAGGAAAACGCCGATAAGCACCAGGAAAATCACGATGGGTTTCCAGACTTGCTGGGGAATCATGTTTTTTCTCCGCCAAGGAAGATGGGTGGTGCCGACGCGGGGGACGGACGTCCCCTTCCCCCGCGCGCGGCGGTCGATCTCCCCATGGGTGTTTTGAGCTTCTCTTTACTTCGCTGCCGGCGGCGCCTGCAGGGTGCGGAGGTATTGGACCACGTCGGCGATTTCCTGCGCCGTCAGCTTGCCGGTGTACTTCGGCATTTTCTTCTTGCCGGCTGTGACGATCTTGATGGTGGCGTCATCGGTCAATTTAGCCGCCGTGGAGCTGGTCAGATCCAAGGCCGAGGCGTCCACTTTTAGCATCTTGGACATTTTGGCCACGCCCTTGCCGTCCTTGCCGTGGCACGAAGTGCACTTGGCGCCGTAATCTTTTTGTGCGGCCGTCATGTCCGCCCCTTGGGCGTAAGTGGAGGTGAAAAGCAGTACTGAAAAAAGAATGCTTAAGAAAGCCACGATTTCCCTGATATGCTGTTTCATGTTTTTCTCCTGTTAAAAATGATGAATAAACGCGGCCTAAAAGCGCTTGACTTGGGAACGTTCAAAGGCGTTTCGCGCTCTTTAGTTGAACGAATTCTACTTGCGGCTCAAAAGGAATTCGTCCGTGGAAAATGAGGGTTTGCGGGCCCGTCCCTCCGTAAAAAATACTGAAGACTCTGGAGTTTCATCCCTCTTTTCGTCCCCAAGCGCCCGCTTCGCCCGGACGCCCGCCATCTAGGAAATCCTTGGCGGAAAACAGTAAGATGAAGGAGCGAAACCCTTTTGCGGGCGAAACGGCTTTTGTGCCTTGGTGGAGACCGCGGGGTGGGTATGAAGCCGCGAACCGGGGAGTAAGCCCTCACCCCTAGAGATCAAAAAGGTTGAATCGCCATGAAACCCAACGGTCCATCCCCCGAGCCTTCAGCGCATCCGGCCCGGCCCGGCCTGAAGACGGCCTTCTCCGGTTTTTTCACCCGCCGCAACCTGGTCTGGATCTTTTTGGGTTTCGCGGTGGGAGGCTTCGCCCTTTTCCAGTCCGTCCGGTATTCCTTTCTTCCCGACGGCCTGAACGAACCCGTCATCCAGGGGCCGCTGGATCTGCAGGAACCCCCGGTCCAAGCCTCCGCGCCCCCGCCCGGCGTGAACCCGGGGAACAACCCGGCCTTCCGGATGGCCGTGGCGCCCCTGATCTCCCCCGAAAATTCCTTCACCCTCTATTCACCCTTCGTGAAATACCTGGCGGAACAGTTGGGAAAAAAACCCCAATTGATCCAGCGGCAAACCAACGCGGAGGTGAACGAACTGGTGCGGGACAACGACTGCGACATCGCCATCGTCGGCGATTACGCCTACATGCGGGGAGAGCGGGATTTCGGCATGACAGCCTTGGTGGTTCCGCAAATAAAGGGGGCCGTCACCTACCAATCTTACATCCTGGTCTCCAAATCCTCCCAAGCCCGGTCCCTGCTCGACTTGAAAGGCGAGAAATTCGCCTCGGCGGACATCCTGTCCAACACGGGCTGGCTCTTTCCCGCCGTTTGGTTGAAAGAACACGGGCAGGACCCGGACCATTTCTTCCTCAAACACCTGATCACCGGCAGCAATGACCGGTCGATTCAAGCGGTCATGGAGGGCCTGGCGGATGGCGCGGCGGTGAACAGCCAGGTTTACGACCTGGCCGCCGCGAAAAACCCCCTCATCCCATCCTCCACCCGCATCATTCAAAAATCCCCCCTCTACGGCGCCCCCCCCATCGTCATATCCAGGAACATGGATCCCAAATGGAGGGACGCGATCCTGCAGGCCCTCCTGGGCATGCACCTAGACCCGATCGGGCGCATCATTCTTTCCTGCCTCAAGATCGACCGGTACCGGATTCCCGCCCCCGGGCTCTATGACAGCGTTCGCGCCAACGCGAAATATTTCGAGGCGGCCCCATGAAGGGCGCTCCCGCGAGAACCCGGCCCCACCTTGGGTGGGTGCGCCGCGTCTTATCGGTTCCCATTTTCTGGAAAGTCCTGGGCATCGGGATGGTGGTGGCGATGCTGTTCGGGTCCGTGACCTTCTGGCAGTCGCGCACCTCCACGTTGAAAATCCTCCACCGGAATCTCACCCAGCGTTCGCTCGAGCTGGCCCGCTCCCTGGCCGTCCAGGTGGAATTGCCCCTCTTAATTGACAACACGATGTACATCCAGGAGATCCTGGCCCATTACATGGAAACCATACCCGATATCCGCTATATCGTCGTCCACGACACCACGGGAAAAATCGTGGCCCATACCTTCCGCCAGGGCGTTCCGGAAAGCCTGCTCAAGGCTGAAACCATCCCCCCCGGGCAGGAAAGCCTTTCACGGGTCTTCACCAACTCCAACGGCCTGCTTTTCGATACGGTTTATCCCATCCTCCAGAACCAGGCGGGCGAGCTCGAGGTGGCGCTGACGGACCAGTCGGTCGTGGGCCAATTGTCCATGTTGAGCCGGGCCATTCTCTGGACCCTGGTTTTTTGCGTGGTCGTGGGGATCGGCTTGGCCTGGGTCCTGACCCACGTATTGACCCTGCCCCTCCACCACCTGGACCAGGCCGCCCATACCCTGGGCGAGGGAACATTCTCCGCCAAGTCGGAGATTTTTTACGACGATGAGATTGGGCGTCTGGCCTCCACCTTCAACCAAATGGCGAGCAACCTGGAAAAATACCGCCGGGAAATACTCGAGAAGGATAAAACCAGGCTCTTCCTTCTGGACAAGATCGTGCGGGCCCAGGAGGAGGAGCGCCGGACGATCTCCCGGGAACTCCACGACCAGATGGGCCAATCGCTTTCCGCGATCCTTTTCTCCCTTCAATCCGAAGGCAAATCCGGGGACGGCTCCCCCGGCAGCCACAAGCCCTTGGAAGTCAAATTGCGCGCACTCATTGGGGACGTCCAGAAGCTGGCCTGGAATATGCGCCCTTCCATCTTGGATGATTACGGGTTGGATTCGAGCCTGGCGCGTTACGCCGAGGAAATGTCCCGGCAGTTGGGAATCCCCATCGATTACCAACACCTGGGCCCCCCGGAGCACCACCGGTTACCGGAGCGCGTGGAAACCACCCTTTACCGCATCACCCAGGAAGCCGTCACCAACATCGCGAGACACGCGGCCGCCACCCGCGCCAGTATCGTGGTGATCCATCAGCTTGATAATGTGACCCTTTTGGTGGAGGATAACGGCCGCGGGTTCAAGGCCGACGATAAGGCGAAAGACGGGCTCCATAGCCTGGGGCTCACGGGCATGAGGGAAAGAGCCGGACTTCTGGGCGGGACCTGTGTCGTGGAGTCCGAGGTGGGAAAGGGTACCGCCGTGCGGATTCAAATACCCCTGGAAAAGGAGATGGGCTCATGGCAATCCGCGTCCTGATCGCCGACGACCATGCGGTCTTTCGCAGCGGCCTCAAGGCCCTTTTGGAAAAAGAAAAGGATATCACCGTGGTGGGGGAAACGGGGACGGGCCTGGAGACCATCAAGACCGCGGCCAAGACCCCACTGGACGTGCTTTTACTCGATATCAGCCTTCCCGACATCCCGGGCTCCAAGGTGGCCGAATCGGTTTTGCAGGATCATCCCCAAATGGCGATCGTTATCTTGACCATGCACGCGGACGAATATTACCTTCAGGAAATGCTGAAAATCGGGGTTCGAGGTTACATGCTTAAAAAATCATCGGGAGCGGATTTGATCCAGGCCATCCGGGCCGCCCACCGGGGCGAATCCTACCTGGACCCCGCCTTGGCTTCCAATGTCATCAACTCTTACGTAGGCGCCGGAAAAGGAAAAAGAAAAACGGGGCGGTTGGACCTTTTGACCCGCAGGGAGCAGGAAATATGCGCCTTGCTGGCGTTCGGCCACACGAACGGGGAAATTGCCGAAAAACTTTCCATTTCCGAGCGGACGGTGGAAACTCACCGCGTCAACATCCTTTCGAAACTGGGGCTCAAAAGTCGGGCCGAATTGGTTCGGTTCGCCATCGACAACAGCCTGGTGAAGTTCACATAGCCGGCTTTTCAATGACAACCTAAAAACCTATTGGAATTGTTTTTTCCGGTGCCACGAACCCTTTCGGGGCGACCCCACAAGGGTTGGCCCCCGGTTCAAGTCACCCGCCTTATTTTTTTATCATAAAAGGCACGATGAGCGAGTCATAGGCTTGGCTCCAAACCCGGTATCGCTCATCCGCGTCCTTCGAGGTCATCAACTCGTTGACCCTTTCCTCCGGCATGAAATTCTTGTTCGAATTCAAGACGTCGATTTTCAACTGTTCGTTCAGGACGTCGTCTTGGTAAGGCAGGGATAATTTCTGGCAATGGTTGATCCAGACATTCTCATAAAAATTCCAGGCGTCCTTCCGGGTTTCCTGTTCCACCAGGTCCTGCTCCAGGATAAACGTATCGCGGCCGATCTTGCCATGCAAGGCCCGCTGGCACACCTTGATGTACGCGGCAGATTTTCTGGCGTTGAAAAGCTCGAAAATCGTTTGGTACCACAACATGGGGCCGTCTTTGGATTTTCCCTTCAGTTCAGCCTGGTCTTTCAGCGAGCCGACGCCTCCGTAATCTTTGGAAATATAAATGTGGATCTTGGAATCTGGCGGCCCAAAGGTGACGCCCCCGTCCAGGTCGGCATCCTGCGGGTTGGAAGGCGATGGATCCCACTGAACCTCGACTCGTGAAATTTCCCCCGCGAATTGCCGGACGGTCCAGTTCCAGAGGTCATCCCCCACGTTGATATAGGGCGCCATGACGGGCCGGTCTTTGAGCATTTTCCGCAATTGCTTTTCCCCCCACTTCAACCGCTCCGGGGATAAGTCGCGGGGGGTTCCGTAGATGAGTTTGATTTCATCATCGCACCATTGATTGACTTGTTGGGGGCTCAAACCGCCCCATACCCCCGCTTCTTTGCAAAAAGACGGGTGGGGGAAAAAAGAAGGCCCCCTACACACAAGCCTAATAGAATCGCCGTTCGCTTCATTCCAGTACTTTTCATGATGAATCGCCTCGCTTTCTTGGAACGCTTTTCTAGATTTCTTTCATTCAGAATTTGAGCGGGACCAGATTTCCCATAAACCGCAAGGCCGCGTCATATTGTAAACCTGCCGTCCTCGGTCCTTCTTTTTTTAAGAGCTTTTCTTGGTTGAAGAAAGCCACGGGGGCAAGAGACGGGTCAAGACCCAAAGAATCAAGAAGGGCAGGATCAAAAGGAACCCGGCGATCAAAAACCCTTCCCGGCCCCATAATTCGGGTTCAAAGGTTCGAAGGCCCTCCCAACTCTTGGAAAAAAGCTGGCCTCCGATGACCATATTACAACGGTCCGCGAACACGCCGATGAGCACGAGGAAGGCGGAAACCAAATGGAACCACTCCCGCGTTTTTTCGGGAATTTTGAAGGCCTGGGTGCTGCCCAAGAGGGCGAGGGGCAAAAGCGTCCCCAGGCCTAATTGGATGACGATCAGGGATTGGAATAACTTCTCAAAAACCAGCTGGAACAGGATATTAAGGGATTCTTCCGAAGCGTAAAACCGGTGGGCCCCATCCAGCCCTTCCAGGGCAAAATCCACGATCAAGAGGTAAAAAAGAAATTTCCCCATCACGTCCAGGCAGGGCATTTGGAGGGGCACTTTCCGTATGAGGCTGGTCACAAAATAAACCACCATCATCAGGGCGATGCCCGAAACAATGGCGGAAAACATGAAGTTCACCGACATCATGGCCGACCCCCACCAGGGGTTGGATTTGACGGTGCTGAAAATGAGGGCCACATAGCCCGGCAGGAATAAGGCCGCCGGAATGCCGATGGTCCCGATCACCTTTCCCGCCTTTTGGTCGATGGCCAGGGCTTTTTCGGAAGTGTCCTTCACCCCGAGCGTAAGCAGGCCATAAAATCGGCCCATCCATCCGGGTTTGGTTTTGGAAAACCCCACCAAGTCCGCCCGGTAGTTGTACCAAATCTCCAGGAACATCACGATCAAATAGGCCCCATAAACGAACCCAAACATGGCCATGGGGGATGTCCAATGCGGGGTGATCAGAATTTCAAAACCCCTCAAGGGGTGTTCCAGGTGGAACAAGAGCGGGAGAGGCGCGACCAGGAGCAGGGAAAGGGAGGTTAGCATCGCCAGGCGTTGAATGGGCCTGATGTCATGAAACTTGAAAACCTTCTCCAGGGAAACCAGGATGAATGCACCCGCCTCCAGGCCCACCAAATAGGGATAGATCACGATCAGGATGCTCCAAATCAATACCGACTCATTGGGGTAAATGTAACCCATGATCGGATGGAAAGGTTCGAAGAGGGACCGCCCCGTTTGGATATCCATTATTTCACCGCCATATCGAGGCCCACGTAGTAAACCTTCGGTTGGGTCCCCATGTAGGGTTTCAACACCTGGATCTGGTTCTCCGCCAGGAAGGCATGGATGGGGCTTTGGGGGTCCTTCAGGTCGCCGAATTTCCGGGTGCCTGTGGGACAAACCTCCACGCAGGCCGGCTGGAGTCCGCGAGTAATCCGGTGGTAGCAAAAGGTGCACTTCTCGGCGGAGTGGGTGATCGGGCTGAAGAACCGGCAGCCGTAAGGACAGGTCTCCACGCAGAAACCGCAGCCGATGCAGTAATTGGTATCCACCAGGTCCACCCCATCCGGGGAACGGAAGGTGGCTCCCGTCGGACAAACCTGGGAGCAGGGGGAATTCGCGCAATGGTTGCACATTTTAGGCAGGAAAAAGGTCCGGTCCTCCCCTTGAAGCTTGGCGATGGGCGGAAAGCCATCCTTCCCCCCGTTGGGCGAGTCGATATAAACCACTTGGCCGTTCCTTGCCTCGTACCTTTCCACCCAGGTCCTGAAATAATGGGGCTCGTCGGGCACGCCATTTTCCGCCTTGCAGGCGGCCACGCAGCTTCCGCACCCAATGCACTTCTCCACGTCAATGCAGTAGCACCAATTATGGTCCTCGGGTTTGTAGCCTTCCGGAAGGACATCGGCGCCCCGGGCCTTTCGCGGGGCCCAGAAAAACAAGCCCGAGAGAACGGAAGACACCACTGCGGAACATTTCAAGGCCAACTTCATGAACTGCCTGCGGGAGAGGGTCTCGGTCACCAGTTTCATGGGTTCTCCGGATGATGGGGATTGTGACAGCTCAGGCAATCCACGTCGGGATTATGCTCGGCCTCGATCACCTGGGGAAAGGACTTCCGGCGAAATTCGTTCATACCGTGGCACTTGAGGCACCGGATATTCGTTAAGGTCGTGACAGGAGCGGAAACGGTGGGATCCTCCACGTGGGCCTCGGAAGGCCCATGGCAATTTTCGCAGCTGATGCCGGCGTGCTTGGAATGGTTGATTTCCTTCACCTTTGCGTCATGGCAATCCACGCAGGCTTTTTTGCCCGCAAAATGGATGGGTTTGGACGCTAGCTCGCCCAAAGCCGCACCCCGGTAATGGCCGTATTGACCAAAGGAAGCCGGATAAAAATAAGCCCGAACCACCAGGAAAAGCACAAGCAGGGTCAGCACGATCACGAAGGGTTTCCAGATTTGCTCGGGAATCATTTTTACTCCGCCCATAGGGGGTGAATCGGTCTAGGAGTGGAATAAAGCCCCACCCCAGCGCGACAGCCGACCACCCGATGATTTCGATTACTTCGTAGCCGCTATCCCCTGCAAGGAACGGAGATATTGGACCACATCGGCGATTTCTTGCGCTGTCAGCTTGCCCGTGTATTTCGGCATTTTTTTCTTGCCGACGGCGATGGACTTGGCGGTGGCCTCGTCGGTCAATTTCACCACGGTGGGCCGGGTCATATCCAAGGACGAGGGGTCCACTTTCAAAAGCGTGGACATCTTGACCACGCCCTTGGCGTCCTTGCCATGGCACGAAGCACACTTGGCGCCATAATTTTGCTGGGCCGCCGTCAGGTCCGCCCCTTGGGCGTAAGTGGAGTTGAAAAGAAGGACTGATAGAAGAATGCCTAAAAACACCACGATTTCCCGGATGTGCTGTTTCATTTTTTTCTCCTGTTGAAAATGATGTAAACCTTGGATAAAAAGAGCGCGTTTGGTTGAATTAAAAACCTTTGCCTTTTGTTGAACGAATTCTACTCACGGGAAAAAAAGAATTCGTCCGTGGAAAAGGACGTTTTGTGGCCTGCGCGCTCCGTAAAAAGTACTGACCCAGCGGCGTTCGATACCTGTTTTCTCCCGAATGGGCTTTCCCGCACGGCCCCGAAGCGTCCCGGAAACCCCTGCGGATCATAATGTGATAAGTGAAAAGGACGAGCTATCGGGAGCGGCGGGCCTTTTTCCTTCTTTGTATAAATGGCAGGAAGGGAATGAAACCATGGGCCGCGATTAAATGGGTTGTCGCCAGCAGACAGCTAAAAAGCAAATGTATGAGCCAAATCCCGATTGATTCCGATATGCAGAGATTTTTCCCACCCATTCTTTTCTTCTCCAGGGTCCGTCTTGATCTTCTCCATTACTTTCTTGAAACTAATAGCAAGCTTTCGACTGTTGGTTGATAATACCAGCTTCTCATTCGGTTTGCGGCCATGGCCCCCCAAGCAACTGGCCGGTAAATTTCACCTAGGGAAAGAAGGAAAAAATGAAATTCAAAGCGGTATGGGCATTGTTACTTTTAACCATGCCCCCCCTTTTCGCCGGGGAGCTTGACTTCAAGTCCCTTTCCTTGGTGCCGATCCAGGAGGGAGGGCGGGTGAAACCACTCGACACCTTCGCGAGGGAAAGCGTCCGTTTGATTACGGGCCATGAGACGTTCGAGGGCCGGCCCGCGATGGATTTGGCCTGGGATTGGCTTTCCCACCCGCAAGAGTGGGACCGCAAGAATTTTATCCTGGTGGAAAACCTGGATCTCCGGGGCCTTTTGGGTGTTCCCAAGGATCAAAAATTCGTGTCTCCCCAGGTGTTAAAAAACCAAGAGGATTTCATGGTCTTGGCTCGTTCCAGCTTTGACAAACAGCAGAAAAAAGTGGCTTTGAACGCCATGGAGCAGGAATCCCTGGAAGTGTTAACGCGTTTAGAGAGTCTGGAGAGCCTGGAATCGGGCGATGCCCTCACCGTGGTCCCTTTTCCCGATTCTCCTACCCAACCATGGGCCTCCCTGGGGGATTTGCAAAGGGCCCATCAGCAGGACGGCAAAAAGATGCCTGATTCCGCGAGGGAGGTCCTCCTGGCTTTCGCCGGACTCCTGCAAAGTTATGAAAGCCATGACTTCCCTGAATTTACGAAGAATTCCCATCTTTTTTCCCAGGCCCTGGAAAGGATCGGGGGCAAGAATTACGCGGATTTCTCGAAAATTTCGCTGGAAGTCCAATTTAACTCATTGAAACCCTTCCAACTGGCCTGGATGATCCACTTGTTCGCCGCCCTTTTAATGGGGATTTCAGTTCTCTTTCACCTTCCCCGGCTTTTCAAGCCGGGTTTGCTCGTCTTTGCCGCCGGGATTTTGACCAGCGCCTATGGGTTCATCCTGCGATGCCTGATTGCCGGTCGGCCTCCAGTCTCCAATATGTACGAGTCGCTGATCTGGGTCATCTTCGGAATGACGGTATTCGCGCTCATTTTCGAACTGGTCACCCATAACCGCCAGTTCGCGCTTTCGGGCGCGATTCTGGCCGTGATCGGTTTCGTGCTGGCCGACAACGTGCCCACCATCATGGATTCCTCCATCCAGCCGCTCGAGCCGGTATTGCGAAGCAATTTCTGGCTGACCATCCACGTCTTGACCATCACCTTAAGCTACGCCGCATTCTTGCTCTCCCTGGGCATAGGCCATTTGTGCCTTTGGACGATCTGGAAGCACGGGGAGGACAAAGACAGGCTCCAGAAACAAACCAAAGTCCTTTACCGGGTCGTGCAGGTGGGCGTGGTGCTGTTGGCGGCAGGAACCATCTTAGGCGGAGTTTGGGCCAGTTACTCCTGGGGAAGGTTTTGGGGTTGGGATCCCAAGGAAACTTGGGCCTTGATCGCCCTTCTGGGATACGTGGCGATCCTGCATGGCCGCTTGGCGGGATGGCTCCGGGAAGTGGGTTTCACCATCGGCGTGGTGTCGGCATTCCTGGGAGTCCTGATGGCCTGGTACGGGGTGAACTTCATTCTCGGCGTGGGTCTTCACAGCTACGGCTTTTCCAAGGGCGGGTTGCCTTACGTCACAACTTTTGTCGCGGTGGAAATTATTTTAATTGTATTTGTGGGTTTGCAGTCCGCTAAAAAACGGGTTTCCTGACCGGTTGGATGTTGAAAGCCCCGATGAAAACCCGGCGGCATGATTCAAGGGGGAACGCATGTTTCGAAACAATGGTTTTTTAAAATCCCTGGCCTCCATCAAACTGGCCGTCACTTTGTTGGCTTTGCTTATCCTCTCCCTGATCGTTGCCACTACCCTGGAATCGGTTTATTCCACCGAGGCGGCCCAGGCCATGGTGTACGGTTCCCCTTGGTTCAGCTTTTTGCTCGGGTTTTTGGCCGTCAATGTCCTCTCATCGGCACTCATCCGTTATCCCTGGAAAGGGCACCAAGCGGGTTTCTTGATGGCCCACCTGGGGATCCTGGTTATCCTGGCCGGTTCCTGGGCGACGCGCGCCTTTGGCGTCGACGCCCGGATCTCCCTCGCCGAGGGTATGGCCAGTTCGCAAATACTGGAGAACCGCCCTACTTTCTATTTCCAGGAAGAGAACCAGCCTTATCAAATACGCCCCCTTTCTTTTCCCTGGTTCAAGCCTTCTCCCCAACACCCCTGTGTTTATTCGCCCCAGGAAGGGGTCACCGTTGCCTTGGATCAATTCTATCCAAACGCGAAGGGCATCGTGGAGGGACGGCCCGTCGACGCAGGAAAAGGTCCCAGCTTGGCGACGGTTCATGTCAAATTGGAAGGCTCCATGGCCAACCAGGATTTCTGGCTCTTTCTGGGCCATCCCGGAATGGACCGGCTGGTGTTAGGGCCGGCCGCTGTCGTTTTACAGAAAGCTTCGCACTGGAACCCTTCCAGCTTCGCGGGGCTGAGCCCCAATATCCTGGCCCTTCTTTTGAACAACGACGGAAGCCTGTCATACCGCATCCGCCGCCGGAGCCAATGGGAACCCGAGAGGAGCCTACCCAAGGGCCAAGCGGAGGACACCGGTTGGGCGGACATGCGCTTTACCTTGGTCGATTTTCTTCCCAGTGCCCTTCCGGAAACCATTTACGAACCCCAGCCTTTTGGCCACCAACAATCACCCCAACCCGCCCTTCATTACCGCCTCTCCACCTCGACCGGAGCACAAGAAGGATGGCTAAGTTATGACGGCAGTTCCTCTATCCACCTAGGCGGGCGTTTTTTCACGCTGGCCTATGGTGAAAAACAATCGGAACTGCCCTTCTCGCTTAAACTCTTGAAATTTCATGTCGGAATGAATCCCGGGACCGACCAACCGGCTTCCTTCCAAAGCTTGGTTCTCGTTGAAACTCCCGGAAAAGAAATGGGGGCCCCTATTACCATCGAAATGAATCATCCCCTCAAGCAGGGCGGCTATGTTTTCTATCAGGCCAGCTATCAACCCATGGATAACGGCGGTTATCTCTCGGTTTTATCCGTGGCCCGGGATCCAGGAATGGAGCTGAAATACGCCGGTTCCCTGATCCTTGTGGCCGGTATCTCCTTCATGTTTTGGTTCAAGAAAACTCTCACCATTAAGGATTCCGTCCAAGCCTAGAATCGTTCCTTATTTCAGGGGATATTCCAGCCCCGGATGCCGGGGGGTGTTTCACCCGAAACCCGTTCAAGTAAAATCCGACATCCAACCCATCCGCCAGCGCCTCCCGAATGAAAGTGATATATTGATCCTTCGCCCAGGGGCTAAACCTGTTGAACACAAAATCGGCTTTTGGGAGTGACAAGACGATGAATATGAGAATTAACTTGGCCTTGATGCTTGTTTTGAGCCTCATGACGTCCATGGGATGCGGGAACAAGGATGAGGATTAAGGGAGCGGTGGAAACCCGCCGGCTGTCACGACCCAAATGGAGATGGCTGTCATCAAGGGGAATGTGGTCCTGAACGGCAAGGCCCCGGCCGGGGAAGAGGGCCTATATTTCATAAGTATCCTTTGATTCCGGAAAAACAGCCATGGTTTCTGCGAAGCGGAGAGTTCTCGGGCCGGGGCGGTCAGTGGTTGAGTTCTTCGATCAGCCTCTGCCCCAACTCCTCCGCGGAAACGGTGGCTACCCCGAGCTTTTCCACCTCGATGCCCGCCGCGTAGTTGGCCAGGGCGGCCGCCTGCAAGAGGTCGGCCCCGGCCGTGAGGGCCAAGGTAAGGGTGGCGATGACGGTGTCGCCGGCCCCGGAAACGTCATACACTTCCCGCGCGACGGTCGGAATGGTTCGGGGAGGACGGTTTTTCTCGAAGATGGTCATCCCATGCTCGCTGCGGGTTAAAACCACCGATTGGCAATTGAGCCGCTTCATCACTTTAAAACCGATGGACTCAAAAGATTCTCCGACCGCCTCCGTGCCCAAAGCCTCGGTCACTTCCTTCATGTTGGGCTTCATGACGGTAACGCCCTTAAATTCGAAGAAGTTATGAAACTTGGGATCCACCGTAATGATCATTTTGTGTTTCTTGGCGTAAGCCACGATCTTGCCGATAACCTTCGGGGTCAGAAGCCCCTTGTTGTAATCCTCGAAGATCACCCCGTCCGCACCCTTCAGGGCTTTCAAGGCCTTTTGAACCACCCTATCTTGTTGTTTCTCGTTGAGGGCCGTTTTCACTTCCCGGTCAATGCGCACGACCTGCTGGGTATTGGCGATGACGCGGGTTTTCTCGGTCGTCGGACGGTCCGACAGTGCCAAAAGACCGGTCGTATCCACCTTGAGGGCCTTTAATTCCTGGACCAATTCCCGGCCCGCGGAGTCCCGGCCCATGGCGCCGATGATGGTGGAGTACCCGCCTAAAGCCGTGATATTGGCTGCCACGTTAGCGGCCCCTCCGGGCATTTTCTTGTCTTGCTCGTTGATCTCCACTACGGGAATGGGAGCCTCCGGGGAAATGCGGGCGACCGATCCCTTGATGTAGACATCGAGCATCACATCGCCAATGACCACGATTTTTTTGCGCTGGATCTTTCCGATCAGGGCCAGGAGGGCCGTCTTATCCACGCTGGTCAAGGCTGGAACCTGGAATTTGAAGGTGGGTTTTTTGGTCATCAGGGGAACATCGCCGATTCTATAAGTTCGCAAAAGATATGCCCCATCATCATATGGCATTCCTGGATGCGGTCGGTCGGCGAGGCGGGAACAATGATGGCGATATCGCACTCCTTCGCGATCTTTCCCCCGTCGCGGCCGAGTAAGCCAATGGTGTAAACCTTGTTTTTCTTGGCGGCCAGGATTCCCTGGTATACGTTTTCGGAATTTCCCGAAGTGGACAGGCCCACGGCCACATCACCTTCCTGGCAAATGCCCTCAATTTGGTGGGAATAAACCAGGTCGTAACCGTAATCGTTTCCCAAAGCCGTCAAGGTGGATGTATTGGTATGCAGGGCCAGGGAAAGAAGAGCCCGGCGTCGTTTGCGGTAATCCCCCACCAGTTCGGCGGCGATATGTTGGGCGTCCGCGGCACTTCCTCCATTGCCGAACCAAACCGCCTTTTTCCCTCTTTTGTAGGCATTGACCAGCGCATCGCCGGCTTTCTCAATTTGAGGGAGGCATTTGGCCAGGAGGGTTTGCTTGACTTGAATGCTTTCCTCGATGCGGCCACGGATTTTTTCGATCATTCGGGTCTCCTGATAAATACGACGGACCATTTTAACCGGGGGAACCGGGGAATTCCACGGCGCCTTGGTTAGGCGGGTAATATACTTGAACGCCCTTCATGGGCCAATAATAATAAAGGCCAGCTCCATCTTCACCTCGAAGACGCGAAGAAATGCTTGATAATTGTTAAGGCAAACCCACTTCAAGCCACGGATGCATGGAAACCATTGGATACCAACAAACATCAAAATCATTTTTCCTTTGCCGGTCGGTTCCCATTTCCATCCCATGAGTCCCATATATCCGCAGCGTTAATCGCTTTTGGATTTTGTGATCCGTGGTAATTCGACCTCCTTCCCCACGATTCTTGTTCCTCAGTTTCTTTCTTTACATCTTTCTGGTCTTTTTCGGCCTCTGCGAGTCGCTCTGGTGGGAAAGGGACGAGATTCAGACCTACACGATCGGTTTGAAATGTTATACCACCCACACCTGGCCCTTCTTTGGGCCGGACGTGAACGGTCCGGAAAATCCCGATTTTCAAAGGCAGCTTCCAGGCGCACTCGAGGGTCTCTTGATCGGGCTCCCCTTTTATCTCTGCCCCATCCCGGAGGCGCCCTTTCTCCTATTGGGCTTATTGAACATACTCGGGGTGGCACTGTTGGCCTGGTATATTCACAGGCGCCTTCCGGCGCTTCCCCAAAGTTGGCTGATGGTTTGGATATGCGTCACCCCCTGGCTGCTCGAGAAATGCTGCCATATCATCAACCCCGCCTATGACTTCTTCCCCAGCGTTTTATTTTTTATTGGGTTTTTGGAAGCCTTGCCCGAAATGCGGAAGGATATTCTCAATTCCTTCTGGGCAAACGCGGCCATGGGTCTTGGAATTTTTTGGATCATGCAAATTCACTTTTCCTATGTTTTCCTGGTTCCCCTGGCCGCTTATGCCCTTTATACGCAGGCCCGGGAGGGTAAGGCAGGCCTGGCCTTCGGAGCTTTTCTGTGCGGGGCCGCCCCCATGGTTTCGCTCATCCTACCCACCTGGATTTTGTATGGGTTTGGAAGGTCCGATGTGGCCTCGGGTTTCACCTCGCCTTTTTTCCTGAAAAATGTCCTGACCCTTCCCACCATCCTGGCCCGATACCTGTCCCTGGTCTGTTTTGAGATACCCAGGTATATCGCCGAGCACACCACGGAAAGGATCGCCTTTCTCACCCAAAGGCCGTGGCTCTTAATACCCGGCTTCTTGCTTTGGGCAGGAGGTTGGGTCCAGGCCCTCCTTCTCCTCCTCTACGCTTTTAAGCGTACCGATCCCGATCCCTTTTGGGTTAAAACCCGCAATCTCACTTTTATTTGTTTTTTCCTGGTCTATGTCAGTTTTTGGTTCACGAGCAAATCCCCCAATTCGCACATCTATCTGGTCTTTTATCCCTTGATCATGTTTTATTCCTGTTACGTATGGTCCTTTATCGCGAAATATCCAAAAGTGGGTCTGGGGGCCAAGATCCTTGTCGTCAGCGCCCTCTATTTTCAAATCGGCCTGGCCGTAGGGCATTTCCCGAATTATTCCATGTACGGGGAGGAGCGGCCCAAAGTGGTCCAGGCCTTACAAAAAATGGATTTCCGCATCTTTCACGAACGCCGCCCGGGAACCCTTTATTAATTGGGCCGATTTTTTTCTTCTCCCCGAAAAGTGAAAAGAAAACCCATTCCACTCCATCCGTCAGCCTTCCATTAATTCCACTCTTCCATTTACCAGCGTATAATCAGGGGAAACACAGGGGAGATTTCATCAACGAGGTGACCATGAACTTTACGGATGTTGTAAAAAAAAGGCGTTCAGTCCGCAACTATGAGGAAAAAAAGATCGTTGAGAAGGACAAATTGAACCAGATACTGGATTCGGCCAATCTCGCCCCCTCCGCGGGGGACAACCAGTGTTTCGAGATAATCGTCGTGGAAGAGCAATTACTCCTGAATCAGCTATGGGAAAACCTCACGGGCCAAACCTTCGCGCACCCCGCCCACCTGGCGCTGATCTTCTGCGCCGATGAAAAAAGAAGCGCCGAAATCTACGGTGCCCGCGGCAAGGAACTCTTTTGCACGCAGGACGCCACGATTGCCGCCGCCTACGCCCAACTGGCCGCCACCGATCTCGGGCTCGCCACGGTCTGGGCCGGTTCCTTCAATGACGCGGAGGTTAAAAAGATCATCCAGGCCCCCGCCCATCTCCGCCCCGTGGTGATATTGCCCTTGGGCTACGCGGCTGAGGAGCCGCCCCGCACGGTCCGCCGCCAGTTATCCGACATCGTGCACGTGGACCATTTTTAAGGAATCCTTCGACCGCCACCGTTCAGAAAACCTTCTTGTGGGGAGCCAGGATTGTTTGACCGCAAATGGCATTGGGAAACGATTTATAAAGATCAAAGGCCCGAGGACGCAAGTTGGTTCCAACGCGATCCCGACAAATCCCTGGAATTGATCTTCTCGGTGTGCGTTCCCCAGGAGAGCCGCGTGATTGACGTGGGAGGCGGATCTTCCCTGCTGGTCGATAAGTTGTTGGAAGCGGGTTACCGTAAAATCGTGGTGCTCGACATATCGGAAAAGGCCCTCCAGCACGTCCAAAACCGATTAGGTTCCAAGGCCAGTCAGGTTTCCTGGATCACCTGCGACTCCACCCAATTCAAGGCCTTGTCTACCTTCGACCTTTGGCACGATCGCGCGGCGTTCCATTTTTTGACCGAAAAAACGGACCGGGACAAATATATTTCCTGCCTGAGAAGTTCATTGAAAAGGGAAGGATATTTTATTCTGGCTACCTTTTCCATGGATGGACCGGACCGATGCAGCCATTTACCGGTGCGGCGTTATGATAAAAGCCTGGTCGTCGCGGAATTGGGGCCCGGTTTTGAGCTGGTAAGGGAAATGGATGAAATTCATAAAACGCCATCGGGCAAAGAACAAAATTTCAGCTATTTCATGTTTAAGAAAACGCGGGATTAGGACGAGCTGGCCGTTTTCCCCTTTTTTATCGTTTTGAATCTTCGAATCCTTTTTTGTTTTAATGTCTTTCAAGGAGCCGTCTTGTCCAACCGCGCAAAATTCATATTATTATTCCTTTTTCTCTTCGCTATCCGTCTTTCATTCGGGCTGGTTCAAAACTTCTTTGACACCGATGAGATGCAAACCTACCTCATTGGCCTCAAATGCTTCACCACCCACACCTGGCCCTACTTCGGGCCGGACCTGATCGTAACTGAAACGGGTTTTTATTCCCAAATCCCCGGCCCCTTGGAAGGCCTTTTGATCGGCTTGCCCTTTTATGTCCTGCCCATCCCCGAGGCCCCCTTTATCCTCTTGAATTTTTTATCCCTAAGCGCTCTGGCGCTCCTGGCCCGCTCCATTTACCGCCGGGTCTCCTCCATTCCCTATCTTTTTATATTCGCTTTTATTTCCCTGCTTCCCTGGACCCTGCACGAATCCACCAGCATCATTAACCCCACCTATCTTTTATTTGGAAGCACCCTCTTTTTCGTGGGATTCCTAGAAACCGTCCCGGCCCTATCAACCCATTGGTTCCAACCTCTTTTCGGATTTGCCCTGATGGGATTTGGCCTGTTCTGGGACATGCAGTTTCATTTTTCCTGGATCCTCCTGCCCCCTTTTGTCCTCTTCGCTTTGATCGCGCGGAAAGAATTAAAATTTCAACCCGTCCTGAAATCCCTACTTTGCTTCACGACCGGTTTTTTGCCCCTCGCGGCTTTGATTCTTCCGACTTTCATCAAATTCGGTTGGTCCCAGGGTTCCGGCGGAACGGGCACTGCACAGTTTTTTAACCCAGGTAACTTTTTAGCCTTCTTTACCGTCCTAATCCGGTATTTCTACCTGGCCTGTTATGAACTTCCCCGTTTCGTGGGCCAGCACACCCCGCAAAGGCTGGCATTTTTCCGAGAGGCACCCTGGCTCATTCCGCCAGGCGTTTTTCTTCTTTTGATGAGCGCGGTCCAATTCGTTGTTTTGATGGTGGGCGGCTGGAAATTCTGGAAAAGTGGGAAAAGAACTCCGGTCTATTTGGCCGCGGGGAGCTTCTTCCTGGTCTATTTAAGCTTCTGGTTCACCTACAAGGAACCTCTTGCCCACATTTACTTTGTGCTAATCCCCCTCATTATCCTCTATTCGTTCCAATGCTATGGCTGGTGGTCGGAAACCAAACTTTGGAGGTGCTTAGGGTTTCTTTGCCTGGTTGCCAGCGTTTGGTTATGGGTGGGATATGTGGTCCAAGAATTCAAGGCTCCCCTTTCCCTCTATACCCACCGGGAAAAAGTGGTTCAGGCCTTGGGTCAAATGGATTACCGGATTTTAGGCGAAAGGCGCCCCCAAGCCCTTTATTAATTGGGCATGAATTCAGGTTTAAGCCCAAAGATTTTCCCTGTGTCCCTGGGGTGAAAGCTTGGATTTGGCTTCTTTATCCTTACTATTGACCCATCGGAGGAAAGCTGGCGTCCACCAGGTCGATATCGATGCTGCCTATCACCAGACTGCTCTTGATCTTGACCGGAAAATGCCTCGGATCAGTCGATATCCATAGGTCGATATCTCCCGTGTTATGGAAAACCGTGTCTTCCTTTACGATCGGCCTCACCTTGAAACAATCGAAAGTCCCCGCCGGCACGGTAACGGACTCGCGGCCTCGCACTTCCACGATCAACTGGTAATTCTTTCCGCCCGATTGGGTGGGGATGGAGTAGGTCTTACCCACTTCGACGGGCAAAAGCCTGAAATAGTAAAAACAGGAGATCAAATCCTGGCTGAAGGGCGCCAGGGGTTTCGTCTCAGGGGGATCCTGTTTATGCTGATGCCAGAAGGTATGCCCGATCTGGTCATAAAGTTCCAGGTTGGAGGCGTGATAGCCCCCCTCGTTCACGTGATTCTCGAATTTCCAGGTCAAAAAATTCACCGAGTCGAAATAACTGCTTTGGACGTCCTTGACGGGAAAGAGGGCGCTGAACGGGAAAACGGAGTTGGCCCGGGCGGTCAGGACCATACAGGGACGGCCTGCCACGGTGGTGTAGTTTTCCACCTCAAGGGTCGCGTAACCCCCCAGCATGGACAAGGCCCGCACCTCGAATTTCATTTTCTCACCCGGCCCGAAAGCTTGGTTGATCCTGGGTCGGGGAACCCGGGCGATGGAAAGATCCGGCACGGGGATAGTCGGCTGGGGCGAAAAGAGGCCATTGGTTTTCTCCTCTGGCGGACGGGTGCCGTTTGAAACTTGGCTTTTGGTTTTGGCCAGGGCAGGCAAATGGATGAGATCGGGTGATTCGTCCGGGTTTAAAATTTTGAGGCGGGTACCGGGTTTCAATTTTTTCTTGGGAGAGAGATGATTCCACTGGGCAATGGACCTGGCCTGGGAATCGTCCCCGAAAAACAATTCCGATACGGAACTGAACGTTTCCCGGGGACGGGTTTTGAACATCACGATGACGGGGGCATCGATTTGCCGGGTCAAATCCTCCGCCACGGGGACGGAGGCTTGTTTACCCTTGTCCATTCGGGTACTGCCCTTGGCGACGAACAGAAGCGAACAGCCGGATAGGCCCATCATGGCGGAAGCCATCATCAGTGGAACCAAGGCCCGACAGGCCCCCCTTGAACTCATCTTTTCATGCCCGCCTTTTGGAGGTGCTTGTTCACGGCCGCAAGGACGTCGGAAACGGTGATGTTATCCATCGGGTCATGCCGGGAACATTCCCCCCGGTCGCAATCCGCGCACCCCCCTTTTGGGGGTAATAATACGGTGGAATCGTTTCCCCAAGGTCCCCAACGCACCGGAGTCGTCGAGGGTATATTGCAAAAGAGTGAAACGGTCGGCGTTCCCGCCGCGGCGGCGATATGCATGGTGCCCGTCGAACCGGATAAAAAGCAGGAGGCCCCCTGGTAAAGCGCGGCCAGTTGTTTGAGGCCCAGTTCGCCGATCACCAAAACCGGCCTTTTTTCCAGGGGAAGACCCTCCAGGAAAGCCGTCACCTTCGATACCAGCGGAGTCTCTTCGGGCCCAGCGCTTAAGACGACGCGCAAGTTCTTCACGACCGCCAATTGCCGGATGGCCTCCCCATACCGTGCGGGGCTCCAGTTCAAGGATGAACCCCGGTGCCCGGGATGCACGACCACATATCGGGTCTTGGGATTGAGGCCCTTTTCTTGGAGGAATTCCTGGACAAAATCTTTATCTTTGGCCGAAATTGGAAAATCAATTTTTTGGGCGAACCGGGTCACGCCTAGGGGTTTGGCCAGATCCAGGTTGAACTCCGCCTCATGCCGTTCACCGCCATGCCGGTGCACCGCTATCTTTTCGTTAAAAAGAAAACTGTACCAACGGTAAGCCGTTCCGATCCGACGGGGAATTCCCGCCAAGGCGGAGGCAAATGCGATTCCTGGGCGAGGATAAACGGCCAAAAAAACATCCGGTTTTACTCGTTTGAGACGGTTCGTGAGCGCCATCACACCTTCCCCTTTTTCGATTGTTTCCACCGAGTCCACCGCGGGATGCCCGTCGACGATTTCCCTCGTATAGGAACTGACCAGGGCGGTTAAGTGGGTTTGGGGAAATGCGGCCTTGAGGCTTTGAACCAGGGGAAGGGTCAAGATCAAATCGCCGATCTTGTCGGTTCGGGAGACGAGAATGTGTTTGGGAGGAGTCTTTAGGTTCATCAATGTTTGGGTTGGGCAGGCCCATACTTGCGTAATATTTCACCGATGAGATTTTTTGAAGCGTGGTCTTTCGGATCGCCTACCACCTTCACCTGGCCTCCATAGGAAGCCACGGTATCCCTCTCCGGCACCGTTTCGGGCGTATAGTCGGTGCCCTTGGCATGAATATCGGGTTTTAATTTAAGAAGCAAAGGCGTCACCGTGTCGTCATCAAAGGCGGTGACGAAATCCACCATTTCAAAAGCGGAGAGGACACCCAGGCGGTCCTCCAAAGGGAGCAGGGGCCGCTCGGGCCCTTTCAACCGGCGGATGGAGTCGTCGGAATTCAAGGCCAGGACCATCACATCCCCCAGGGCTTTCGCCCCCCGCAGGTAGCGCACGTGGCCCACGTGCAAAAGGTCGAAACAGCCGTTGGTAAAAACGACCCTTTGGCCTTTAGCTTTCAGGGCGGCGATCTTTTGGGAAAGTTCTTCATGATTTAAGACCACTTCAGCCATGGATTTTTCCTTATCTGGGTTTCAAGGCCTTGAGGATCTCCTCCGGCGACGTGGTTGCGGTTCCCCGCTTGCCCACCACAATCCCCGCGGCAACCGTGGCCAAGGCCCCGGCGGTTAAAAGATCGGCGCCCGAGGCCAAAGCCAAGGTCGCGGTCACCGCCACGGTGTCGCCCGCCCCGGTTGGATCGACGGGTTGATCCGCCCCAAAAACGGGTAGATGCATCTTCTCGTTTAGTTCCCCAAATAAGGCCATCCCTTGGGGCCCTTGCGTGATGAGCACCCGACAGCCCAATCTTTCTTGCAGGGCACGGCCCGCCTTTTGAAGGCTATCCTCATCCACGATTTCGATTCCCGCGGCGGGACCGGCTTCCGCCACATTGGGAGTGATCAGGCTGGCTCCCACATAATCACCCAGGTGATAGCGGGAATCGACCGTGATGATCTTGCCAGCGAAGGCGGAAAGGAGTGAGCGTCGAACCGCTTCGGTCATGACACCCAGCCCATAATCGGAAATGAGCAGGGCGTCCATCTTGGGAGCCAAAGCGGTGATGCGCCCCACCAGCTTGGCCTCAACGGCCCTGGAAACGTCCATATCTTCCAGCTTGTCGATGCGGATGACCTGTTGTTTGGCGGTATGGTGCGCACCCGCCATGATGCGGCTCTTGACGGTAGTGTGGCGGTGCTTCACCGTAAGAATGCCGGTGGTATCGACCCCTTTTCCCTTGAAATATTGGAGAAGTTGGGCGCCCTGAGCATCCTCTCCCACAACACCCAAGGGGAAAACCTGGGATTTCAAATCCGAGGCGTTATTGGCGGCGTTGGCGGCCCCGCCCGGGGTCAAGTCAGTATGGGTATAGCGCAGAATGAGGACTGGAGCCTCGCGGGAAATACGGTCGGTATCCCCGTAAATGGCCTCATCCACCACCAAATCCCCAGCCACCATTAACTTCACCTTGGCCATTTTTTTCAGGAGACCGGGACAGCGGGAAGCGAAGTTGGGGGGGAAGTAGGTTTTTTTCACGCTTGTTCCCTTAGGCGGATGATCTTTTTCGCGGCCTGGAGCAGGTTGGACGCGACCCAGGTTCGGGGCACCGGTTTACTTTTTAATTCTTTTTCGCTTGTCCGGCCATTCCCGGTTCGAACCAGGATTCCTCCCGCTAAGCGGGCATTTACGGAAAGCATCAGGTCGTCCATTTTATCGCCCACCATGAAACTCCTCTTCAAATCGATGGGTAGAGACTTGAGTGCTTGTTTTACCATGCCTGTTTTCGGTTTCCGGCAATGACAAACCCGGCTGAAGGATTTTACTTTTCCCCCGGGGTAATGGGGACAATAAAAGAACGCATCGGGGGCGGCTTTTTGTTTTAACAAGTCCCCTTTGATCTGGGTGTGTATGATTTTGATGTCATTTTCGGCGAAATAGCCCCGCGCCACGCCCGATTGATTGGTGACAACAACTAAAAGAAAACCTGCCTTTTTAAGCAGCTTGAGGGCTTCCACGGTGTTTGAAAAATAATCGATCTTTTTCGGGTCACTTAAGTATCCCTTGTCATGAATGATTGTGCCGTCCCTATCGAGAAAAACAGCGGGCCTAAGCTTGGATTTCACTCTTTAGCCTCGTTGGCGTTTCCCGGCGTGCGAAACTGCATCTTGTAGAGCTTGGCGTAAAGGCCGCCCTTGGCCAGCAGGGCGGAATGCTTCCCCTGTTCCACAATACGGCCTTTGTCGATGACCATGATACGATTCGCCCGGCGCACGGTGGAAAGACGGTGAGCAATGACCAGGGTCGTGCGGGTACCCATAAGTCCGTTGAGGGCCTTCTGGACCAGATGTTCACTTTGGGTATCGAGGGCGGAAGTAGCCTCATCCAGGATCATGAGTGGAGGGTCTTTTAAAAGGGCGCGGGCGATTGCGAGACGCTGGCGCTGTCCACCCGAAAGTTTCACTCCTCGGTCGCCCACCAGGGTATTGAACCCCTGGGGAGTATTGTCGATAAATTCCTTGGCGAAAGCGCCCTTGGCCGCTTCCTGCACGTCCCAAAATGTTGCGCCGGGACGGCCATAGGCGATGTTCTTCTGGATGCTGTCATGGAAGAGAATAGTTTCCTGGGTAACGATGCCAATATGGGAGCGTAGACTTTCAATCTTGATCTTGGACAGATCTTTTCCATCCCAAAGAATCTGGCCTTCGGTGGGCTGATAAAAGCGTGGGATAAGGTCTACCAAGGTGGTTTTGCCCCCGCCGGAGGGCCCAACCAGAGCCAGCACTTCGCCTTTTTTGAGGGTAAAGGAAATATTCCGCAGCACGGGATGGCCGGGCAGGTAATGGAAGCTGACGTTTTTAAACTCCAGCCCCTTTTTGAGGGGTGCGACCTCCACCGCCCCCGAGGCATCGGCCAAGGGGTCCTTCGTATCTAATATCTCGAAACAGCGCTCAGCCGAGGCCATGGCATGCTGGAGCCCGGACCAAAGCCCGTTAAAATTTTTCAGCTGGGGATATAGTGTTCCCGTGGCGCCAAAAAAGGCCACAAATTGACCCACAGTCATGTCGTGCGGGGGAAATAGCGCGCGATAAGCCAGCCAGACGATCAAGCCTAAAAGGGAGAGGGTGGCCAGGGTTTCCACGATGGGGGAGGAGGCCGCGAAAGCCTGGATAGATTTCATGGCGGTGGACATGAATTGATCATTCGTCTTCTCAAACTTATTTTTCTCGTATTTCTCCATTCCAAAAGCTTTCACGACCCGGATGCCCGCAAGTGTTTCATGAACCTGGGAATTTAAATCCGCCAGGTATTGCTGGCCGTCCCCGGAAGCACGGCGAATTCTGCGGCCAAAACGGTAAATGGGAAAAAGCGCGAATGGAAAAAAGACAAGCGCTAGAACCGCCAGTTTCCAATCGAGATAAACCAGGACGCCCACCAGTGAAAGTGCGGTGAGAGTGGAGGTAAGCCCTCCACCGACCACGTTGGGGATGGAATCCTGCAAGACTTGGACATCCGAGGTTATCCGGGCTGCCAAGGCACCGGTACGCTGGGAATTGAAATAGCTCATGGGCAAAGTCAAAAAATGCCCATAAAGATTATTGCGAAGCTTTTGGATGACATGCTGGCCGATGTAACCAATGAAATAAGCCTGGCCATATCCGGATAGGGCACGTAGGACCGCCGCAAGGAAAGTAATGGGTAGGGTAACCGCCCAAAGGGTTCGAAAAGTTTCCTCTGGATGGTCGGTAACAATAAAAGCCCCATTGATGATTGGCTTCAATTGATACATGACGTATCCGGTGGCAAGCGCGGAAAGGATCATGCAAAGCCACATGAGGTAAACCCGGCCCTGAAATTCCTTGGCATAGGACAGGAGACGGAAGTAAAGCTTGAATGAGTCTTTTTTCGGGGCGGTCACGGAGGCCACTTGTTTCCTTGATGAAACAAAAAGGCCCGGGCTTTTTAGCCCGGGCTTTCTAATAACAAACCTATTTTACCGAAGGGACCTCGCGATGGGTGCAAAAACCCTTCCCACGGTCCCGGAAGCTTAGTGGGACGTTTGCACATCCACCTTAAACGTGGGCATTTCGTTATCGTTGGTATTGACCACCACTTCATCTTTCCCATCGCTGTCTTTGGGGATGCTTTTCACCGGAAGGATGCTCAATTGATAGCTCACCGTACCGTCAGGATTGTTCACCGATTTGATCGAAGGACGGCATAGGTGCTTTTCCGTGGAAACGCTTCTTACCGCAAAACCCTGGGGAGGATTGGCGGTTATATTGACGAACACCGGCTGTTCCTGACGGGGAGCGAAATAAACGTTCTTGGGGCTCCATTGAACCCGCCCCACGACCTCCCCCATGACCTGGATTTCGATTTCAGGTTTCTTGAGGTCATCGGTCTTGACCACCACGTTATCCGATATACTGCCGATGGGCTGGGTGGCCGGAAGAACCACATTCAAGGTGACTCCCATTCGTTTATTCGTCCCGTCCCCTTCCGAATAGGGGGCGGACGTGACCGCGACCACCTTATTGTTGGAAGTAACGGAAAGGATATTCAGCTTTTTCCCGGGCTTGCCCAAGATCTTGACTTGAGTGTCTTTTTCCTCGCCATGCTTGACCGCGTAAAGATAAACCCGGTCCGGAGTGACGTCGATCTCACGAACGACGGTCATGTCGATTTTCACCTGGAAATTGGGGTTCGTCGGGTCGTTGGAGGTCACGGTAATGATCTTGGTAGCGTGCCCCGGGCGGCCTGAGGTGTGGTAAGTTACCTTGATGGTGCCTTTTCCCCCTGGCGCGATATCTTTTTTGTCACCCACGGCCGCCGTGCAACCGCAGGAGGTTCCCACGTTGTTGATATGCAGGGTGGATTTTCCGCGGTTATGAAAAACGAACTCATGCGTGATATCCGGCCCTTCTTCCACGTCGCCGAAATTGAAGGCTGTTTCCTTGAAAACGATCTTGGGTGCCATCGCCGCCGAAATTGTTGGTGTGGGCACAGGTTGATCTGGAGCCACTGCCCCCGGCGCAGAGGCCGGGGTACCATCGGCCGAAACTAAAAGAGGCAGGGTAAAGGCAAAGGCTAAAAACAATAATTGGCGCATGGTATTTCCTCCGAAATAATAACGGGAAAAAATCAACGGAAGTTTAGCAAAAATCAAACCTTTTTGCCCCTCAAAAATCCGAGCGGCCTGAAATCCCGACCCAATACCCTAAGGATGCACCGAAAAAACGCCCGGACAGACAGCCAACGCCAAAATAACACCAAAGATAAACCAAACCCACCGGGAGGCCGGACTTTTATCCAAAACCTGGCGTCGAAAACCCTCCAAGCCCACTCCCGCCCATAACTGCAAAAGCCATCCGTAAGCCTGGTCATCCACCGAAAAAGGGGTGTAGAAAGGCGCCCAAAGAAAATAACCCAGGGTGACCCAAAACAAACTAGATGCGGCCGCTCGTTCTCTTCCCCTGCCAGGAAGTATCGACCAGCCAAACAAGCCAAGTATCAGAAAAATAAAAATCCTTTTTTGAAAAAGAATCTCATAAAGGCCCAATTCATTCCAAGTTAAGTGGCTCCAAGCCTTTTGGGAAACGGTCAAAATCGCGAGGCAGATGATTCCCGCCGCACAAGCCCAACTTTTCGCCCGCACCCGGCTTCGGGAAAAACCCAGGAAAGCCAGAACCAAGGGGATAGAACTATTCCAAACCATTCCCAAACCGATCCAAAGAGGGGAAAGAAGAAAGGCCAGTTTTTTCCCGTCACGAACCGCGAGGATCAGGAGAAGCCAAACCAAATAAAGAATTGCCCATAGCCAAGCCCGATGGTCCATGGTTTCGCATAAATTCCATTGGAAGCGGGAAAGGCCCAGCCAGAGAAGCGGAAAAAATCCCATCCAGGAATTGGCGGACCGATCCACCCAAGAATAAAAAATAGCGGCCCCGGCCAAAAGCGGGATGCCTTTAAAAGTTACGGCCCAGGAAAAGAAAATTCCGAAGTGGAATTGCCACACCTGCAGAAAAAACCAGGCGAGGAGGCCGGCGCAAAACCAAGGAATGGCCTTGCGATGCCATTGAAATTTTAAACGAGGTCGCGTAGCCGGAATTTCCGTTTGGTTCATTTCCTGAAATTGTAACAAGCCAAAAGACCGCCCCATAGCGGAATCAATTAGGCCAATTCTCTACTTGGCGTGTTTAACTCCGGAAAATGTTTTGATTTAAGGGAAGCCAGGTTGTTAATATACACCGCATGAAAAAGTTACTCCTTCTTTGCCTTTTCCTTTGGGGGTTCGCTTGCTTCCCATCTTCGGCCCAAGACGCCCATAGCATGGCGATCGGAGGGGCCTCAACCTCAGCCCCGATGGATGTGTTCGCCATGATTTGGAATCCCTCCTTAATCGCCCTTCCAGGCAATCCCACTTCCTGGACCCTGGCCTCCGGTTATTCGGCCTTTGATACAAGTAATTCCAATACGCCCATCCTGAGACTGAACCAGGACGAAGCCATACAATCCGCCGTGGATCCGGTGAACCGCTATCAGGATTACACTGGGTTGTTCGCTGTTCGTTATTTTACGGGCGAGGGAGGTGTTCTTTTCGACCAAAGCCTGAATACCCAAACCTCGCAGAGCGCCTACCAGTTTTTTCAAGATCGATCAAACGGTTTACCTATTAACGGACAAACATATACCAACCTCAATTACCAAGAAACCGAACAACAGATAGCCAGTCTGATCCTTAGCTACGGACAATCCCTTCCTTTCGGAACGATGCCGGTTTATGTTGGTGGAAGCTTGAAATATGAGGATGGGATTCAATACCTGCAAAATTCATTGACGGGTAATTATACCCAGGGCGTGACGACCGTCGGCTATCAATACACTCGAACAACCTCATCGAATGGTCTGGGTTTAAGCATCGACGCGGGTTTCCTGGCCCAGCTTACCGATTCCCTACAACTGGGCATGATGTTTGAGAACATTCAATCGAATTTTAGTTGGACGGCCACCCAGCAAACCATCGCTTTAAATCAAACGAACGGCCAGGAAATTGTCACCTCCACCGTGCCCAACCAAACGATTGTCGCCAACCTTCCCTATATCACCCGCCTGGGGCTAACGGCTGATCCCCAAGGTAAAAACATTTATCTGATTGGAGAAGTGGAATGGGCGCCGAATCAAACCAACTGGAAATTCGGCCTGGAGCGGTATTACCCGGAGAACAACATGGTCGTGAGGTTTGGAACCTTCTATGACAACATCTCCCAATCCCAGTTATATAGCTTCGGCTGGGGAGTCTTGACCAAGGTTTTTACCCTGGATATAGCATTCGAAACCCGCAGCCTCCCCGCTATTCAAGATTCCATCGCGGTAGGAGGCGCCTTGGACGCCGAAGTTAGGTTCTAACGCCTAAATTAAGTTTCATTTCACTCGTCAATTTCCAAGTCAAAAATAAGTTCCTTAAGCGCACTCCTATTGACCCAATCCTTGACATATTTCGGGTAGAAGGGACTGCGAACCTTGTAAAGCCCCCATTGGGGCGGATTAGCGCCGCTATATCCATTCAAGGTTGGAATTCCCCGTACCGCTGATATCAGCATTGCGTCGATTTGAACGTCCGTGGCGGAAAGCGGACCGCCGTAAGATCCTGTCATAAGGCCCGGTTTGACGGTCACGTAAAATGGGCCCGCGTTCGAAGGAAGTTTTTCACTCAACCGCTCCAAGCGGGCCAATTCCGAATGCTTGGAGAAACCGGGCGTGGGCGGAAAAGCCGTTTGCTCATACAGAACACAAAGTGCAAAAAAAACAACCAGTCCTTTCCCAATCCACTGAATTTTTAACTCTTTGATAAATCCCATCTTTCCCCAGGACCAATCCATAAAAGCGGAGAAAAGTATCGACAGGGGCAAGGCCAAGACCACGGACCAACGGCCCAGCGCCCTTACCGCTGAAGCCCCCGGCACATATTCGTAAATCCATTTCCAGGGGGAAAACCCATCGTAGTCGAAAGCCAGCAAACAAAAAATAGCTGTGCCAAAAAAGGCCGCGGCTCCGATAGAATACCGCGGTGCTTTGTCCGATTCCCAATCCATCCATTGTTTTTTAAATAGCATCCCCGTCATTGCGAAGAAAGCTACCACTACAAGAAGGCTTAAAGCCAGGCCAAAACCCATGCGCATTTCACCTTCCACAGGCAGTAATTGGAGTGCGGGTATCCGGTCCCAAAGCCATCCCCACCAGGCGTGGCGGGGCCCCATCCAAAGATAGGTCCAAAGATTCGGCGTCATCATTTGAACTTCGGTATAGGGTTTTCCCCCGACCATTAAATAGGCCGGACCATAAATGACCCCAAAGGGGATCAATCCCAAAATTGTCATCCCCATCGCCCAAAGAAGAGGACCACGCTTTCGATTCCACACTCCACAAATAAAGGTGCGGATGTTTGAAAAACACAGGCTTAACCCCAGGCAAAGGATGGACCAAAAAAGGAATAACCACCCCGGATAAAACGCCGTGAGCAGCTGAAAAGAAAAGATCCACCCCGCCGTGGAAATCCTGAGAAAAAACCGTCGATTGGAAAGGCTTTCCATTTCCCTCAAGGTCGAGGCCAGGATCCAAAGGATCAGGGGCAATCCGCATAAAAATTGCAACTGTGTGTGGCTCCATTGGTTGAACTTTGGCGCGTTGAAAGCAAAGACAAAGGCGCCCAAGGCGGAAGAAAAGCGAGAAAACCTGAATCCCAGGCGGAGCATCAGATAGGCGAAAATATAATTTAGTGCATTGAAAAACAGGACCCACCACTGGAACGCGGTGAAGGGATCCTCTCCTAAAGCCCGAAGCAGGTGGTAACCGAGGGCGTGGGCCAGGTACGCATCCGAATAACCAAGGACATCCCGAGCGGGAAAATAATAAGCCGGAGACAAAACGGATCCCATTCCCAGAAGGGCCTGATGCCAATATTCCAACTGGGCCGTCACCATACGGTTATCACCCCGGCCGCCGGGCACCAGCTCAAAACCCGTCTGGAACTCGCAGGCGTGGAATTGGAAAAGGCCCCATAGGCCCAACATGACGGCAAATGCCAAGCCCAACACTGTCACTAGTCGGCTTGAGGGAAAGCGGGCGGGGCTTGGGTTCATTCCAACTCCTGAAATAAAAAAGGGGCAAGCCCTTTCGGGCCCGCCCCTGATTTTACACTTTTTAATAGGGTTGGGATGGTTCTCTTAGGTTCCCATCTCCCAGGAGCCAAGGTATTTCACCTGTTCCGGGGTGAGGGTGTCGATGGAGATGCCGATGGCCTTGAGCTTCAGGCGGGCGATTTCATTATCGATCTCCTCGGGCACGGAATAGACTTTTCGTTGAAGGGTTTGGTGGTTTTCCACCACGAATTCCGCCCCCAAAGCCTGGTTGGCGAAGCTCATGTCCATCACCGAGGCCGGATGGCCCTCGGCGGCGGCCAGGTTGATCAGCCGGCCCTCCCCCAGGATATTGACCTTCTTCCCGCTCTTCAGGGTGTATTCATCCACATAGGCCCGGGCTTCCCTCTTCTTTTTGGAGATGGCCGCCAGGCCGTCCAGGTCCAGCTCGACGTTGAAGTGTCCGGAATTGCAAACCACCGCGCCCTCTTTCATCTTGGAAAAATGTTCCTTGCGGATGACATGAATATCGCCAGTCAGGGTGACGAAAATATCGCCCAAGGAGGCTGCCTTCGCCATCGGCATGACGTCAAACCCGTCCATCACGGCTTCCAAAGCCTTCATGGGGTCCACTTCGGTCACGATGACCCGAGCACCCAATCCCTTGGCCCGCATGGCCACGCCGCGACCGCACCAGCCGTACCCGGCCACGACCACCACTGACCCCGAAATGAGCAGGTTGGTTGCGCGAATAATGCCGTCCATGGTGGATTGGCCCGTGCCGTAGCGATTGTCGAAGAAATGCTTGGTCTTGGCGTCGTTGACGGCCACGACCGGGAATTTGAGGACCCCGTCCTTTTCCATGGCCCGGAGGCGAATCACGCCAGTGGTGGTTTCCTCGGTCGAACCGATGATTTCGCCAGCCTGGGAGGCGCGGGTGGAGTGAAGCTCGCTCACCAGGTCCGCTCCGTCATCCATGGTGATGTTAGGATGGAAATCCAACGCGGCCGAAAGGTGCTTATAGTAGGTCTTGCGGTCCTCGCCCTTGATCGCGTAGGTGGGAATGCCGTAGATTTTGACCAGGGCCGCTGCCACGTCATCCTGAGTGGAGAGGGGGTTAGAAGCGCAGGTCACCACCTCGGCTCCGCCCGCCTTGAGGGTAATGAGAAGATTGGCCGTTTCGGTGGTGACGTGCAGGCAAGCCGCCATCTTTACGCCCTTCAGGGGTTTTTCCTTCGTGAAACGGGCCTTGATCAGGCGCAAGACCGGCATGCTTCTCTCTGCCCATTCGATTCGGTTTTTACCCATGGGCGAGAGTTTAAGATCCTTCACGTCAAAATTCTTCATCGGGAAAAGTCCTCCAAATTGTAATAATTTTCAGTTAAAAAAATTCCAGCCTCCCGAAAAACCGGGAGGCTGGTTTAAAGCTTCCTACTTCAGGCCCGCAGCCTTCCGAAGGGCTGCAGCTTTGTCCGTTTTCTCCCAGGTGAAATCCTTGTCATTGCGGCCAAAGTGGCCGTATGCCGAGGTCTTCTGGAAAATCGGCCTGCGCAACTTGAGCGCCTGCATGATTCCTCGGGGTTTCAGGTCGAACACCTTTCGGACCAGTTGTGTGATCTTCTCCTCGGGCAATTTGCCAGTTCCAAAGGTTTCAACCAATACGGAAGTGGGTTCCGCCACGCCGATGGCGTAGGAGATCTGGACTTCGCACTTGTCGGCCAGCCCGGCTGCCACGATGTTCTTTGCTACCCAGCGGGCCGCGTAAGCCGCCGAACGGTCTACTTTGGAAGGATCCTTGCCCGAGAAGGCGCCGCCGCCGTGACGGCCATAGCCTCCATAGGTATCAACGATGATCTTGCGGCCAGTAAGGCCGGTGTCGCCCAGGGGCCCGCCGATCTCGAATCGTCCGGTGGGATTTACGAAGATCTTGGTCTTGGAATCGATCATGTGGGACGGGATCACCGGCTTGATGACATGGGCGATCACTTCCTTTCGGAGCTTGGCCTGGGAAACGGGCGCGTGCTGGGTAGAAACCACCACCGCGTCCACCCGGGCCGGCTTGCCGCCGATATATTCGACCGAAACTTGGCTCTTGCCGTCTGGACGGAGATACTTGATTTTTCCGCTCTTGCGGACCGCGGTGAGTTTTTCCACCAACCGATGGGCAAGCATGATGGGCAGGGGCATCAATTCGGGGGTTTCGCGACAGGCGAACCCGAACATCATGCCCTGGTCGCCGGCTCCGCCCGTGTCCACGCCCATGGCGATATCCGGGGATTGGCGATTGATGGCCACTGAAACTCCAGCTGTGTCGGCGTCCAGCCCCGCCTTGGCGTCCACGTAGCCGATGCGGCGAATGGTTTGACGGATCACCTGCGGCCAGTTGACTGAGGCTTTGGTGGTGATTTCGCCCGCCACGACCACCCAGTTGCAGGTCAGGAGGGTCTCGCAAGCCACTCGACTAAAGGGGTCCTGTTCCAGACAAGCATCCAAGATGGCGTCCGAGATGGCGTCCGCGACCTTGTCCGGATGCCCTTCGGTGACCGATTCGGAAGTGAAAAAAAACTTTTCTTTGCCTAGTGGGGAAAGCGCGGTCTTCATGAAACCATTCTCCTTCGAATTAAAATGATCGGCCAAGCGTCAAACTCATGGAAGCGTGGGGAGGTGTGGTCAAGGCCGGATTAGCTTTTAGTCCCAACCCGTAAAAACAAAGCCCTTGTTCCAACCGGAACAAGGGCTCGTGAATATCGTATGCGTTTACTTCAGGCCCGTGGTGGCGATACCCTGAATAAAATAACGTTGTCCCACCAGGAAAATCAACGCGATTGGGATGGAGATCAAAAGGGATGCCGCCATCAACAGGTGGTAATCCTGCCCATACAGTGAAATGAAATTCGTCAAACCCAAGGCCAGGGTCTTTTTGCTGTTGGAGTCCAAGTAGATCAAAGGATTCATGAAGTCGTTCCAGTTATAGACGAAGGAAAAAACCGCCACCGTCGTCAGGGCAGGCTTACAAAGTGGCATCAAAATGCGCCAATAAACCCCCATGTTTGAGCAACCATCGATCTTAGCCGCTTCGTCCATTTCATAGGGAATGCTCATGAAGAATTGACGCATCAAAAAGATGTTATAGGCACCACCGCCAAGGAAGGCGGGTACGATAAGGGGGTAAAAGGTATCCCTCCAGCCCAGGGTATTGAAGAGAATGAAACTGGGGACCATTGTAACCTGGGCCGGAACCATCAAGGTGGCCAGGCAAAGCAGGAACAGGGGACCCCGGCCGGGAAAACGAAGCCGGGCGAAAGCGAATGCGACGACCGAGGAAGAAATTGTTGTCCCGAAACAGCTCAAGCCCGCGATGATCAGGGTATTGATCAAATAATTGGTGAATGTAACATCCGGAAACATCCCATTGATATCCCAAGCTTTGGGATAGTTCTCGAAATGCAAGGGAGAGGGTATCCAGACTGGCGGAATCGCGAAAACGTCCGTCGGCGCTTTCAGGGAGGTGGAAAGCATCCAAAGAATGGGCCCGATCATGGTTATGGAACCGATCACCAAAACCACGAACACCGTGATGTTCGAGATCTTCTCGTTGCGCTTCTTACTCGCCCAATGCCCGGTGCCGGGGCTGGCCAAATTCTTTTCGGTCATTTTCTCACCTTGTTATTTGCGTAGTTCGCCTTCGTAGTAAACCCACTTGGAATACTTGAATTGGATCCAGGTGGCCAGCATGATCACGATGAACAAAATCCAGGCCAAGGCCGAGGCATAGCCCATCTGGAAGTATTTGAATTTCTGATAGATATAAAGCACCATCACCAAAGTGGAGTCCGCCGGACCGCCCAAGCCGTCCGTCATCACGTAAACCTGGTTGAAAATCTGGAAAGAAGAGACGATGGAAATGATGAGCTGGAAAAAAATCACCGGGGAAAGGCCCGGCAGGGTTACGGTCCAAAATTGTTGCCATTTATTCGCGCCGTCAATTTCCGCGGCCTCATATAGGGTCGTGGGTATTCCCTGCAACCCCGCTAAGTAAATGATCATCCCAGAACCCACACTCCAAAAGCTCATGATTACCAATGCCGGTTTGCTCCAAGCTTCGCTAGCAAGCCATTTGGGACACTCCGACATGGGCAAACCCGTCAAAACAGAAATCAAGTAATTCAGCAGACCCGAATCCGCGTTGAAGATCCATTTCCAAAGAACCGCCACGGCCACGCCGGAGGCCATGACGGAAGGAAGGTAAAAAACGGTCCTGAAGACGCCGATTCCTTTCACCTTTTGGTTCATCAGGATGGCAACGACGATGGAAAGAACCATCCCAATGGGAACGGAGAGGAGGGTGAAATAGGCGGTGTTAAACATCGACCGCCAGAAGCGCGGGTCATCGAATAGCATCGTCTTGTAGTTATCAAAGCCAACGAACTGGATGGGGTTCAAAATATCCCATTTACAAAATGACAAGAAGAAGGCGGCCAAAATCGGCCCGCCCATAAGGAACACCATCCAGATGAGAAAGGGTGCCAGAAAAATATAAGCGCTAATGGCTTCCTTGCGTTCGGCCGAAGTCATGTTCATTCGCTCCTAAACGGCTGGATTAATTTGCCTCAGGTGGATTTTTGTCCAACTGGGGTTTTAATTTTTGCATGGCTTCCTCGGGCGTTTCGCTCCCGTTCCATACCCGGTCCAACTCGGGCCCAATGATACTGTCCACGGTCTCATGCCAATTCTTACACATGGGGCTGTATTTCACGTACTTGACAGCTTCCAAAAGCATCTTCTTATTATGGGGATCTTGGTTGTCCAAAAAGAGTGACGAATTGGCCTCGGCCATTAGAGAGGGTTGGGCCAAACCAGTGGCAGCCAGCTTCTTAGCGCCTGCATCTCCCGAAATATATTTCACTAACTCCCAAGCGTTTTTCTTTTGGGTTGAGTTTTTCAGGATTCCATAGCCCGACCCACCGGTCCCGAACGCCCGATAGCCGTTGGGTCCCTTGGGAAACATTACGATATCCCATCCAAAATTTTTGATATCCCGGAAACTTGGCGTTTTCCAAAGTCCCGAAAGAAACATGGCAGTGGAACCATTGATGAACATGTCAGAAGTTCCCATGCCCCCCATTGCCGCCAAACCCGATGGAGGCAACATGACCTTGTATTTATAAATAAGGTCGGCCCTAAATTGAACACCAGCCAGCGTGTGAGGATCCGTAGCGAAAGTCCATTGGGTGGGATGCTTCACATCGTTCGCATAGCTTCCACCAAAATCATAGACCCAAGGTTGGGGCATGACCCAGTCATCCACGAAACCCCACCGGGTGACCTTTCCAGACGCATCAGTTTTCATGACTTTTTTGGCGATTGCCACAAAGTCATCATAAGTCCAATCATCAGTGGGATAGGGGACTTTCGCCTCGTCGAACGCTTTCTTGTTGTAATAAATGCAAGCGATAGGTGCCGTATCCCGAGGGATCACATAGATTTGGTTGTCCACCGTGAAGCGATCCACGACCGAAGGATAATAAACACTCATGTCAATCTTATCGGATTGGATGTAGGGGTTGAGAGGTTCAAGTGCGCCGCGAAGGTAGAGGTCGGCGAAATTCTCAACCTCCGTGAAGATCACATCCGGACCCACGTTACCGGCTATTTGGGTCAAGAGCTTGGTCACATATTCATTGTAGGGAATTCGTTGCAACTCGACTTGAATGTCTGGATGGAGTTTTTGGAAATCGGCGATCAAATCGACTAGAATTTGATTTTCCTGGAGGTCGCCCCAGGAGGAAATTTTTAATTTTCCGGAAGATTTGGAACCGCAACCCATCATAGTCATGGTGGAAATTAGAATCAGGCCAACTAACAGCGCAAACACCAACCGAAGATTTTTCATGGAACCTCCCGGGTGATAAAAGCTAAATTAAAAGGATGGAATAAGCGGTGAAAAATTAAAGCGTTCGTTAGTATGGCATAGGCCCCGAAGGGGCGTCAACGCAAAAACCCCTGTGTTTCTCGTAATCCCGAAATTTCGTCGTGCCTTTTTACGTCTTTTGGGAAAGTTAAAAAAAATGGAAAAGCAAATATCATTCCCTACAACAGATCAACCGCTTTACGGCGTGCAGCTCCTTCCGGATGCGCGCCTTTCTATCCCTAAACCAGCCCTTTTGATAAACTTTGCAAGCACTCAGGTCGACTCTATCGCCTTTCAGCAAAATCAACGCGTCGGTTTAATTACGAGAAAACACTTTCCCTTCGCATCAATTTAAGCAGGGGCAGTGAGCATTGAATAGGAAATTATCGGACAGACCCTGAACACAATGTTCAAGGTTAAAAAAACCAACATTTCCTTTACCCCATTTAAGGCCAGAGATACCCCACATGTTAGTGAACCCTCAACAGATGGTGTCGGGCTATAAATTATGGGTGGTTTGTAGCAGCTTAGGTCATAACGCAACACGAATCCCTTGCCTAATAAAAACCTCTTGGGACCAAACCCAATAGAACACCCGAGCAAATCCTAAAACCAGTTTTCCATAAGGTCTTTTCATTGCATCAGGTTTTAAAAAAAGAAATATGTGGATGTTTTTGCGGTGTTTTTCCCAAGTTGCGATAAAATTCCTATCCCTCCACTTTCCGAATTTGAGGACCGAATACAACATGCGAAGGAGACTTGAAGGTGCTAAAAATAAATCCAAAGGTTATCTTGCCCAAGATCCTTTATCTTTTTGCCTTTTTTTCTTTCATTGTCAGCTTGTTCTATCGATCCAGGGGGTTCCAAACCGAGAGTTTAATATGGCTAATAGGGGGAGTAGTTCTCGTCGTCCTTAATTTCATCGACCTTTTTAGCATCTTTAATCGAAATTTATGGCAAACCCCCACCCCCCCTAAAGTTCCATCGAATGAACCGGGAAATATCGCGGCCGCCGCACTTTTTATCATCTATATCATATCCATATTTTGGAAACCTCTTCTGCATCCCAAACAATTGTTGGGTGGATATGACATGCAGTTTTTTTACGCCTACAAATGTTATTGGGCCCAAAGCCTGAAAGATGGCGATCCGGCCCTATGGAACCCCTATTACCATCTGGGCATTCCTTATTGGGGTTGGCCGATTGTGGGCGCTTGTTCCCCTTTCACACCCCTTTACCTTGTCTTCCCGCCCTCGTTCGCGATCACATTGGAATATGTCATCCATTTATTCCTCTCCGCATTTGGTATGTATCTTTTGTTGAGAACGCTAGGAAGCAAATGGACCGGGGGCATCATGGCGGGAATGGCCTATACCTTCGGTTGTTATTTCATGTCCAAGGTTTACCAAGGCCAGGCTTGGACCCTCTTTGCCGCGGCTTGGATACCCTGGATCATCTGGAGCACGGAAAAATCCATTCAAAACGAAGAGAAAAGACTGTCTTGGCTGACACTGACCGCTTATTTAACCGCTCTGACCTATTTCGAAGGGCATCCCCAATTAACCGAATACGCCCTGTTAGCCATGGGTTTCTATTGGTTAGGCGCTTGGATTTTCCGGAGCACTTCTTTCAAAATATTTTTATTCTCAAACTTGGGTTTGGCGGCCGCCTTCCTGGCCCTGACCGCCTTAGCCCTATTTCCACAGACCGAATATGCCATGTTAACGAATCGTTGGGGATGGCATTACGGAGATATCATGGATAATTGGGTGGCGCCCGACTCCTTGCCCACATTCTTGCTTCCCTTCCGGGGCTCTCCTTTCGATCCTACGGGTTTCAAAACCGTCAAGTCATACCACGAAACCTGCAATTACATGGGCTATATACCCTTGGCCCTTTTCTTGTCTGGTCTCATTTATTTTCGCAAAGTCCCTAAAGTTTTGTGGTTTTCCATAACTGCCCTATTTTTCACTCTCTTAGCGATGGGTATCTCCAACCCTGTTTCCAAGGCTCTTTTTGATTTCTTTTATAACTTCGTCCCGGGGTTCAATCATCACCGCACCATTGGTCGGCTTATGGTGGTGACGACTTTTTTCATGGCATGCTCTTCGGGCCTGATGATGGATTACTTCAGGGATTTCTTCAAAAAAAAGCATGGCATTAAAACTCGGTGGATCTTTTATGGGTTATTAGCCCTAACCCTGGTTGACCTATGGCATTACGGTTACCGGTTCGTGGGTCTGGAAGACCCTGACAAATATTATTCACCATCAATGGTCTTTTCATCAGACAAAGTTTTGAAAACCGTCCTTGCTGACCCAACCTATCCACGGGTTCAGGGAGAACACGATTTTGCGGTAAACCTTTCTTGTAAATTGACCCAACCTTTATATTGGGAAGATACTTACCCCGATAATGAAGGGCGTTACGTGATTGATATGCATGATGATTGGGATACCCCCCTTTCAGACGTCATCAGCCTGAAATACCTCGCTTCCCGGCCATTGTTCAACAAGCCTACCACCCGGTGGCAACCCTTGGCCGACAATGTGGTTTACAACACGATGGCTTTACCCAGGGCTTTCGTGGTCAGCGGCTACCGGGTGATGGCTTCCAATATGAAAGAGGACGTGGAACAAATTCGTTTGGGAGAGGTGGATTGCAAAAATGAAGTTCTGCTTTATTCCCAGCCTTCCCAGATGCCCCCATCCCAGCCCGGGTATCTTGGTGAGGCTAAAATCACCCACTTCAGCAATAACGAAGTTGATATGGAATGCGCCATCAGCCAACCTGGCATCCTGTTTTTGTCCGATCCCTTTTTCCCGGGATGGAATGCTTGGGTAAACGGACAAAAAGCTGAAATTCTACGGGCTAATCGGGCTTTTCGGGCCATCGTTTTGCCCCAAGCCGGTTCCTTCAAGATCAAAATGGCCTATCAACCCGGAAGCCTGAAGGCTGGTATCACGGTTAGCTCCTTAGCATGGCTCGCCGGTGCTTTTATACTTATTCGCGGCAGAAAACGTAAAAAGATAAAACCCGGAAAACGGGAGAATAAAACAAAACGCGGTAGAAAATAGGGGAATTTTTTATCGGATATCCGCCGCCATTCAGTCCATACCCACCGCCCTGGGTCTCTATGTATAATAAGTCGCCTTTCACACGAGTAGGTTTAAGCCTGTGTTTGTCTTCTTTAAATAAATTACCCTCATAGGAGTTTTTATGCCCTTGGCAAGGTACCGAAAATATCTTCCGCCTTTTATTTATTATTTTCTTAATTCTTTATCCCGTTTGAACCTACTACTGAAATCGGCTTCCCCCACAAAGGTCTCAAAAAAGAAAGCATCCTCCCGTACCAAGTCCAGGCCAATGCGTAAAATCAAACCTAAAACCATGGAATTTTTCGATTCCAAAAGATCTTTAATGGTTCTTTTTGCCCTGCTTTTGGCAGCCAAGGGCCAATGGGATTGGGTAGCCGTCGGCCAAAGCAATAGTCTATGGACAGGTTTGGCCTACTACGCCATTGCGGTTGGGCTGTTCCTTTATACATTTAACTCCTGGAAACAGGAAAATCTTCAAAAAGCCGAAATCAATCCCATCCTGGAATGTGGACTTTTCGGATTGATCATGCTCATTGCCGCCTTTTTCCGCGTTTACAAGCTGGATGAGATTCCCAACGGAATATTCATGGATCAAGGTTTTGAGGGCCTGGGCGGTTTGATGATTGGTCATAATGACTTTCACCAACCCGTATATTCCCTCGGGGACCAACCCGTTTTCGAAGTAGGGAAGCCCTTTTGGCAGCAGCCCTTTTTCATCGGAAAACCGTTGGAAGCTCCCGCCTTCCTGCTTTATCTTCTCGCCGCTTGGTTTAAGTTTTTCCAGCCGAATCAATTCACCTTATATCTTTTCTTCGCTTCCTTGGCCCTGGCTGCCTTTCCCCTTATTTATTGGACCTTCCGTCAAATCGCCGGACCCCGGATGGCCCTTTTGACGCTTTATTTTTTAGCGGTCATGCGCTGGCATGTGAACTTCAGTCGCAACGGGTTTCCTACCATCGAAGTTCCTTTTTATATGTTTGGAACCCTTGCTTTTCTTCTTTACGGCTTTCGAAAGGGGAAAACCTGGGCTTTCTGCGTTTCAGCCGTGTTTTTATCATTGGGGCTTTATACTTACCAGGCCTTCAAGATATTTCCACTCTTGCTCGTTTCTTACTCTCTGTATGAATTCCTGGGTGATAACCCAAAAGTCCAAAAATTGTTTGAAACCCTTTCAAAAACCAGTCGTAAAACCAAGATGCCGGGGTGGGTGATTCCCTCCGTTCTTGCCTTGGTTTGCCTGATCATTATTGGTTGCGCGCTTTATTGGCTACCAACCTGGTACCTTTATGTCACCAACCATGCCCTTCTTTACACTATTGCAAAAGGAACCGTTTTAGTAATAGGCGTAAGCCTAATGGCCTTTACCCTTTACTTGTTTACAGGAAGCAAAAAATTCAAGCTGCATTTGCGCCAATTGGGTCTTTTCTTTGGGATTCTCCTGGTTCTCACTTCCCCGATCCTCTTCAACATGTTGAAAACGGGAAGTTTGGGCTCCCGTGAGGGCTCGGATAATATTCTCGGCACAATCCTTCAGGAACATAGTTTTTACGGACCCGTCTCCAAAATGCTGGGTAAAACCCTTCTGATGGGCAACCGGATGGGAGACGATAATGAACGCCACAATATGCCCAACCATCGGATGTTGGATGACATTTCCGGAGTCCTTCTCATAATGGGATTTTTTTACTCCCTCCATCGCATCAACCGACGAAAATATTTTTACGCACTCGCTGGATTGGGAGTCATGAGTTTGGCCTGTCTTCTCTCGGTTGTTCCGGCCCACGCTAACCGCCTATTGGCAACCACTCCCTTCCTATGCCTCTTAATCTCCGCGCCCCTATCGGCGATTTGGGGACGGGCCAGGAATAAATGGGGTGGGTTCGGCGAAATGGTCTTTCTCTTTTTACTGCTCCCTCCCCTGTTGCTTGTGGGTTTTTTGAATTATCGCGTTTATTTCATCGAGGAACCCAAAGATGGGGCCTATTGGAATTCAAGCTATTGGGGCGGTTATTCCTTTGACGCCAGCCAAGCGGGAAAAATAATCGCGCAGAACGGGGACGCTTACGACTATTGCCTGACCAAACGGTACTTTTACCACAATACCGTCAAATTCCTAAGTTATGGGTTGAAAGATCACGTCAAGCTTTTTACCCTGCCCGAAGGACTGGCACCCCTGCAAGCCAACGCCAATAGGGGCCTGCTCTTCATCCTCATGAATGAGCAAAAAGGGCTCGCCCAAAACATTCAATCCCTCTACCCTCACAGCCAGTTTGAGCCGGTCCCGAACCCCAATGGCAACCCCCTGGTTTATTGTGTCCGGGTGCCTGCCAGTGACGTGGCCCAAGCCAAGGGACTTTTCATGCAAACTTCGACTGGCATCACCACTCAATTGCCTGCATTTCCGGAGGGCCTGCCTTCCGGGCCATTCAAGGCTTCCTTACGTGGGACGGTCTATCTGGATCGCACCGCGGTTTACTCCTTTGAAGCGAAGTCCAATGCCTCCGTTTCCTGGTCCATCGGAACCCATAAGATCCGGTCGGGGCAAACCTTGAGTTTTGCGAAAGGGTTTTACCGGGTCGAGATCAATTTGAACGCGTCCAATGCGGGACCCGTTTCCCTCCAATTGCTTTCGAAAGCGGGGATTGAATCTCCCGTCGGGCTTGGCAACGACCGTTTCACCACGCTGGACATGGCGAGAGGTTTGAAAGGCTCCTACTTCGACCAAGATAGCGTCGTGGGTGTTCCCCTAGTACAACAATGGGATCCTTTCCTTAACTTTTACGACAGCTCCGACTTCCCCTACCTGAACACGAGGGAATCCATCCTGTGGGAGGGCCAATTGAACGCTCCCACCACCGGACTCTACAAGTTCCTCGCCCGAACTGATGAATACACGAAAGTTCTCATCGACGGGAAAATCGTTGTCCCTTGGAGTCGTGGCCCCTCCGGGTCTTCTTTCTTAAAGGCTGGCCCCCATCATTTTCAGGTCGTTTTCCAGAAAATTTTGGGTCCCAGTTTGACCTTATGTTGGACGCCGCCCGGTTCCAAGGATATGGAAGTCATCCCTAACCGTTATTTTGGGTACACCGACTGATTCAAGCAAATCGCCGGAACCTATGCCGTAATTCTTATCAAGGAGACACTGAATGTTTTCAAAAATCTTGAGCCAAATTCTTCCACCCGCCCTTTTCGAGGCGTGGATGAAAAAAAGAGCCCCCAAAAAGGCCCCCCCCAGAACGGCCCGGGCTCAAAAGAAAAATACCATTCTCTCCCAGGCTAAAAAAACGACCTTGCCCCCCCCGCCTCCCTTCGGCATTATTCGATTGATCCTTGCCGTCCTTTCTTTTGGTTTTGCCGCCCTGGGCCAGATGCAATGGATTCAAATATCCGATTATTCCACCATTGGACACGGGTGGCTTTGCTTTCTGGCATCCCTCGCGCTTATGACCGGAGCCTTGTGGCCATGGAACCGCGAGACACCAAAAATGGAGCTCTTTTCCGCCCCTTTGGAAATAATCCTTCTACTGGGTGTTTTAGCGGTTGCCGCCTTTTTCCGCCTCCATCGTTTGAGTGAAATGCCCCCGGGGATCTACGTGGATCAAGGCTTCGCGGGTTTGGCGGGTCTTCGCATTCTTCACGAGGGCTGGAGACCCTTCTGGGTCGAGGAACCCATGCATTGCAGCGCCTATCTTTTTTATCTGTTGGCGGCCTGGTTTGCGGTGATCAAAGCCTCCAAAGTCACGCTTCTTCTTTTTTTCGTTATGATTTCCCTCGGCACCCTGCCCCTCATTTATTGGACCTTCCGCCAGTTGGCCGGACCGCGGGCTGCCCTTTTGGGCTTGTACATCCTCGCAGTCATGCGATGGAACGTGAATTTCAGCCGTAACGGCTTTCCGACCATTCAAGTCCCCTTCTATATGTTTGGCACGTCGGCTTTTCTCCTCTATGGGCTTCGAACGAAAAAAAGGTGGCCCTTCATTGTTTCAGCCGTATTTATGGGGTTGGGTTTTTACACATACCAAGCCTTCAAGATTTTCCCTGTGCTTTTGGTCGTTTGGGGACTTTATATTTGGTTCACGAACCGGGAAATAATCCGACAAAATCTACGCCATCTGGTCTTCTTCCTGGCAGTTTTTGCCGGGTTACTTTTGCCGTTTCTTTGGGTTTCTTACCAAAACAAGAATCTCGGACTGCGGGAAACCTACTTGAATATTTTTTCCACCGTCCAGTCAGCCCATAGTTTGGAGCCGGTCATCAATATGGTTTGCCGTACCGCGCGGATGTTCAACCGCGAGGGAGATTGGATTGAGCGCCATAATCTCCCCAACTACCGAATGTTGGATGACGTAACGGGCGCCCTTTTCGTTCTCGGATTTTTATTCGCTCTTTTTCATATCCGCAAGAGAAATTATTACTTCGCTATTTCGGGTTTCCTTGTGATGTGCTTGCCCTGCCTGTTATCCCAGGATGCGGCACACGCCAACCGCATGCTGGGAACCACGCCTTTCTTGGCCTTGCTCGCCGCCATCCCCTTGTTGGAAGTTTGGTCTCGGGTGAGGAACCGATGGGGTGCCCTTGGGGAAACTTTATTCATCATCATTCTTTTGGAGCCCCTTTTTCTAATGGGATACCAAAATTTCCAGGTCTTTTTCGGCCCCCAGCTCAACAATAACGGGATGTGGACCACCTCCGTTTGGGCAGGATTTTCCGTGTCCGAAACCAAGGTCGGAGAGAAGGTCGCCAAGGAAGGCGCCCATAACGATTGCTACCTGCCAGGGAGATTTTACGGATTTTCCAGCACTAGCTTCTTGGGTTATGACTACCAGTCCAAGGTTCGTCAAACGAAATGGCCCCGCGATCTCGCTCCCTTCCAAACCACCGAAGCAGGGCGTGGAATTTGTTATGTTCTGACCAAGGAGCAAGAGGGTGTTTTAGGGGTATTAAAATCCCTTTATCCCCTGGGCAGGGAGGAAAAAGAAAGAGATTTGGAGGGGAATCCGATCGCGATTTATTTAACCATCTCGGAAAAGGAAATTCGGGAAGCTCACGGTCTCGACGGGGTGGTGAATGGCGTGCCCGGCCATTATGCCGACTTTCCCTTAGGCCTTCCCGCCGGGCCCTTCCACGGGATTTTCAAAGGCACCTTATTTGTGGATGGTTTTGGAAAATTTCAAGGTTCGTCCGAAACCAAGGGAAAAATTTCGTGGAAAATCGGAGGCCACACCCTATTGCCCAATAAGCCGGTGGAATTGGCGCAGGGTTTTTATACCGTGGAAATCCATTGGGACGCTCCGGCGGGGCCGCCCGATTTGAAACTTTACCTTACCAATGAGCTGGGAAAAAACCTGCCTCTCAACCCGAGTTGCCTGACCACCTTGCCGTTGAACCGGGGCCTGAAAGGTTATTGGTACGGAGCCGGAAACGGCCCCACCCATCCCGCATTGATCCAATGGACCCCCATCCTCAATTATCCCGTCGGGGAAGATTTCCCCTATACCACCTCGGACCTATCCATCCAATGGGATGGAGTTCTCCTTGCGCCCGACACGGGAGATTATGCCTTCCGCGTAATCACGGATGAGTTTGGGAAGGTTGTGGTAGATGGCAAACCCCTATTCGAGCTGGGTAAAAACCAAACGGGGCTTATCCATCTGCTCAAAGGGCGGCATACCTTCCAAGTGCAGTTCCGGAAGAACCTGGGGCCCTCCTTCACCTTGGTATGGAAGAAGCCCAAGAGCGAGGTGTTTGAGCCAATACCCCTGGAAGATTTCGGGGAAACACATTAATTCGTTAAACAATAATTATAAAAAAAGGGGGGGAGCCTGAGCTCCCCCCTTTTTTTATTAAACCAACCTTTCGGGACTATTCTAAGTCCCTTGCTACCATTTATTTAGTTTGGGGCATGATCACCTTGATCATGTAAACCGAATCCGCTTCCGCCACAAGAAGTGTTCCATCGGAAGCGAAATTAATTCCACGGGGAGCATTAAATATGACCGCCCCTTTCGCATCCTTCAGGTCGCCTTGGTATTTGCCTTCCGAATTATAAACCTTAATGAACCCTCCACCCTCACCCGAAGCTACATAGAGGTTCCCTTGGCCGTCCACGGCCACATTGTTCGGACGGGCATCAAACTTGATGATTCGTTGGACCTTTCCTGCCCCGTTGAGGAACTTTACCCGTAGATTGTCGTAATCAGGCGCGTAAAAGTTTCCCTTGCCATCCGGAACCACTTCATAGACGTTATTGAAACAATCCTTACAATTTCCAGGCATGCCCCACTTTTCAAGCATCTCCCCCGTGGAGGATACCTTAATGATTTTCTGACCGCCGGTGTCGGCGACATAAAAATTGGTTCCGTCCCAATAGGCCCCCCGGGGCACGTAACAATTCATGGGAGCCAAGCTGATATTTTGGATATTCTTTCCCGTCACGTCGTAAACCCGGATGCTATTACTTCCGTTGTCCACCACGGTGATTTCGCCCTTGTCATTGGCGGATATATCGGCGAAGCCCACCTTGTCTTGCGGAGTATTTCCCTGGGCCTCCCCGATGCTCTTAAGGAAATCACCCGTCCGGTTGAAAAGCAGGATCCGGCGTACCTTTCGGTCGGTGACCACAAACTTGTCCGATCCTATCGCTGCTACATCCTCAGGCTCGAATTCACCACAGGTTTTCCCCAGGCCGGTAACCTGGCCCACCACCTGGGCCTCGATGTCCTTTTTGACGTCGGTTCTGAAGAAGAAATAGTTAAAGGCGATAAATAACACGGCGTAGACAATGACTCCAAAAAGAATGAGTCCTTTGTGCCGGGAAATCTTTGCGGCCCAACCTTCTTTCTTACCCTTGGCCTTGGCGGTTTTCACCGGTACTTTCTTCTTGGCAACCATATCTTCCTCCCTAACCCTGGCTTGATAATCCCTCATAAACAGAAAGTCATCTTAAACCAACCCTTTAAAAACACGCAAGAATTAAACCCGTTCCCGGCCGGAAACCCGCTTAGAACCTGAGGAAGGAAATGGCTCCAACCGAAGCCAAAGGGCTCGGCCTAGGTATTTGAGCAGCGTGGCCAATCCGAGTTTAGACTGGCCTTGGGTCCGGTCGATGAACTCGATTGGGAACTCCTTTACTCTTAGGCCCGCGCGGTAACAACGGTAAAGGATTTCGGAAACGGTAAAGGGGTCTCGGGCCTTCAAGGTTTCGACCCTTATGGCCCTCAGGGCCTCCCGGGTGAAGGCCCGGTAACCCGATGTTGGATCCTTCGCCCGAAGCCCGAGAACGGACTTGAGATAATATCGTGCGAAATTGCTAGTGAGCTGGCGGTAAAGGGGACGCTCCACATCTCGCCCTCCCTGAATGTAACGGCTACCCAAAACCACATCCGCCTCGCCCTTTTCCAGGGCCTTGGCCAGTTGGGGTATATATTTGGGTTGATGGGATAGGTCCCCGTCCATTTCCACAACAATTTCTGCTCCCATGGCCAGCGCCTTCACAAAGCCATCTCGGCCTGCCCAACCGCGCCCCTTGACCGACCGGTCCCGAAGCAACAAGTGCAGTTTTTTGTCTCTTTTTCCAAGTTTTAGGACCTCGTCATAGGTCCCGTCGGGTGAAGTGTCATCCACAATGAGGATTCGAGCCTGGGGCACGAATTTGTGAAGTAGTTGGATTAACTGTTTGATATTGGCTCGTTCGTTATAGGTGGGAACCATCACAACCGTTTTCAAACGATCAAATCTCCCGAATAAATGTTGATCTCCCCGGACAAGTCCAGGGCTCTTAAATCAAAAATCAAGCTTCGATTTCATGCCTTTTGAATGGACACCCTTCATCCTCGACCAATGCCGGAGATTACAGATCAAGTGACCAAGAAATTTGGATTCAAAGTTTAGCGAGCGAGTAGAACCTGTCTTTCGACTGCGGCCAGCATATCCTTTTCCTTCAAGTTGTCCATACAGGAAATCTTCGCGGTACATTGGTTCTGGTAATAGCATTGGCAGGGGCTCTTGGGAAGGACCTTTTCCCCCATTCCGTAAAGATCGATTTCCGAGTCGGAAGTGGGTCCAAAATAGGAAACCAGCCTCTTGCCCAAGGCCACTGCCACATGAAGGGCCATCGTATCTCCCGTCACCATGACCTGGCAGAGATCCACGAGGGAAGCGAATTGGCGTAGGTTGTTTTCTGTACCCGTGGGAATTACCAAACCCTTGAGACTCCTGGCGAGGGATGGCATCAAGTCCCTTTCCTCCGGCCCCCCGTAAAGCAGAACCCCGGTATGAGGTTGTTTTTTTCTCAGTTGGCGGGCCAGCCAGGCAAACCCATCCAAACGCCAGCGTTTCATGGGCCATCGGCCTCCTGACCCGATGTTGAATCCGACTATCTTTTTAAACTTGGAAAGTTTGTTTTTGGAAGAAAAGCCTTTGGCCCATTCCTTTTCCATAGCGGTCAATATCAACTGGGGTTTCTCCCCCCCATACTTAAGGCCCGCCAGTTGGAATAGGTGGGATTGGTAAGTCCGTTGGTTCGCCCGCTTGACCGTGTCAAAAATGCCCATTTCAAACCACTGTTGCGTTTCTTTTCCCAAGGGAATGACGACTCCCTCCCGGGAGAGGCCGAACCCCTTTTTCGCCGAACTATTCGCCAAGCAAAGGATTCCCGCCGCCTTTCGGCCCATATCAAAGTTGAAGGCCTGGTCAAAAAAAGTGGAAGCCAGGATTCCTGTCAGGCCGGCATCCACTCCAAGAAGAACATCGATATAGGGGTTCTTTTCTAAAAGGGGTTTGGAGGAAGGTTCGGTGACCCACCATATGACCGTATTTTTTTTCTTGGCCTTCAGGGCGGGCAGCAGGGATGTTGAGCGGAGAACATCGCCAGCCGCATCCAGCTTGATGATCAAAACGCGGTACTGCACCGCCTCAAAGCGGGGGCAATCTCTGCAAACCACCCCTTCTTTCTTATGGGGTAGGCAAGGTTTTTCCCCGGTGAAATGCCGGCAGTTGGATCGGAAAAAAAGCATGGTTTTATCGGTTCCTTAGGTTTGAGACAGACAAGGCAGGATTATACCTTGGCCCTTCCATACCCTCTAGTGATTTACCTTTTGGGCGGCCGCGTAAAGCAAAAGGCCGTTGACAACCCCTATGCTTTTCAATTCAAAGCCCGCTTTTTGAAGAGCCTCACCCAGCCGACGCCGGGTAAAATGGTGGATATGACCGCAGCGGTAGCGGTGGTATCGGCTTCCCCGCAAATATCCCATATAGAGACAGTTCAAATTAAACAGGATAAAAAAGGGGCCTAAGAAATAATCATAAGGAACCGTGATCAGAAAGGTCCCCTCCTTCTTGAGAACCCTGTTAACTTCCGCCAGGACCGCCTCCAAGTTAAACAGGTGCTCCAACACTTCACTCATCAATACCAGATCTAGGCTTTGGGGTTTTAAACCGGTCATGGAAAGGTCGGCGCATACCTTATAATCCTCTAGCCTTCCCTGCCGTTTGGCGAATTGGAGCATTTTGGAATTGATATCCACCCCAAAAACCGGCAGGTGCTGGGTGTTCCAAAAGCAATTGCCACAGCCCAAGTCGGCCATCTTCATGCCTTTTTTGTAATAGGCACCGACATGGGAATTGAGCCGCTCGTACCGGGAACGATGGTACCAGGCCCGGAAACGGCTGACCCTGGCCTCGTCGGTCATCCCATCATAGTAATCCTCATCCATTTCTCGGTATTCCACCTGCGCCATTCGGGCCGAACTGAAAGTGGAGATGCGATTCAAAAGGGCGTTGGATAAGGCCAAAAGGAAAAGGCAGGAGATAAGGGAGACGAGAAAGGGCCATTGGAGAGTTCTCATCAAAAACCATAGGAGCATGGAGCTTCCCGCCGAGACACAGAGGCTCATGGCGAGATGGACTGGAAGGGAGGTACGCATCCTGATCTCTTGATTCACGTAAACAACACGGTAATAAACGAAATGGAAAGCCTGATTGAGGAATGTTCCCAGGAAAAAGGAGATGAAAGGGGACCAGGCATTGGAGGTGAAAATGAAAAGGCCGATCCAAACGGTTCCCAGATTGACCCCTAGGCCTAAAAAACCGCCCAGCAGGAATATTAGGACAGCGGGATAGCGCCAACGGTGAACAACCTTGTGCTCCGGCATCATTTAGCTTTTTTCGCTATTAGGAAATAGGCCACTCCCTTCTCGGTATGGGAAAAGAGGGCCCGGCGAACCAGTCCAGGGGCCAAGATCCGGGTGAAAATCCTGGGTGTGATAACCCATCGGCCGAGGAAAATCTTGAAAAATTTCGAGAGAAGGGCCGGAATCAACCAACGCTCATAGGCATGAAAAGCGTCGATGGAGACAAAATACTCGGACTCCACCATTTTCAACCCCGCCTTCCTGAACCGAATTTCCCAGGTTTTCGCGTCATTCACATGGTAGTGCTTGAAAATTTTATTTAACCCGTCGATGTAACGCTTTTCCATTCCTCCCATTCCCAAAACTCGGGCAATTCCTCCGAAAAAGGAATGGGTGTTGTAACATTCGCTTGGGACCGTAATCATCAAACGCCCACCCGGCTTCATGACTCGGGCGATTTCCTTAAGGGCACCATCAATATCCGGAACATGCTCCAAAACGCAATTGCTGATGACGGTCTTGAAGCTCTTCGAAGGAAAGGGCATGCGGTTGACACTTCCGCAAATCGTCTTTTGGTAAGCCTGGCGCCTTTGGGCAAGCGCGACTTCCTTTTGATCCAAGTCGATCCCAGCCTCAAGGGGTTCACCAAACACAGTCTGGGCGAAAAACCCATCCCCGCACCCCACGTCTAACACTGGACCTAGTAGAGGTCTTCGGGCGAACTGCTCGCATTCGAGGGATCTCCAAAAAGAAAGGGCCACGGGGCAGGAAGAAAGATAAGCCTTAAAAAATTCATCGCGGGTTTTCAATCAAACCTTCTTTCAGGATTCCAGGAAAACGAACGGGAAGAATTAGCTTCAAAAGAATATCCTTTGAAAATATTGAAATCCAGTTGAATTTAGGCATTTTACACGCTCCCCTCCGTTTACCCCCTATTCGATCCAAGGTCCTGATCGGGTCTAAACCACAGTAAAGGGGATCAACAATTCTTTGAATGAAAATCCTCCCCTTTTTTCCCGAAAAATGGATTTCGGGGTATGATGAATCGGCCGAGATTTTTCGGATGGATAGTTGAATACCTTTATGCCTTGGGGAAATCTTTGACCCACCTCGCCGAAAAAATCAAACTCCTACCCGGGCCCATCCTCATCTTGGGCGCCAGCGGTTTTGTGGGTGCCAATTTATTGCGCCAACTACTCACGCAAAGGCCCGATGTTTTCGGGACCTATTTTCATTTTCCCGCTTGGCGCTTGGAGGGGATTCCCGCCGACGTCTTGGTTCAAGTGGACCTTCTTCACGAGTCGAAATTGGATGAAGTACTCCAGAAGGTCAACCCCAAGGTTCTGTTTAATTGTTTGTCCTATGGCGCCTATTCATTCGAAACCCAACATGACCGGATCTACCAGACCAATTTCATCCTCACCGAAAAAATCCTCCGAAAACTGGACCCTCTTCATTTGACCGCCTACGTGCACTCCGGTAGTTCCTCGGAATATGGGGACCACGGAGCGGGTCCCGTCGAGGAAGAATGGGCCCTCCCTAACAGCGAATACGCCGTCTCGAAACTATCCTGCGCCCATCTCTTGAATTATTACGGAAAAAAGAAAGGCCTACCCTGCGCCAATTTGCGTCTTTACTCTGTTTACGGCCCCCTGGAAGATTCTTCCCGGCTCATTCCCGCCCTCATCCAGGAGGGATGTCATGGGAAATATCCCCCGCTGGTCGAACCCAAAGTTTCCCGTGATTTCGTTTATGTGGAAGATGTTTGCGAGGCCTTTTTGGATGCCGCATTGGGGCTGAAGCGTGAAAATTACGGTGATTCATTCAACATCGGAACTGGAACCAAGACCACGATTGCCGACGCGGCCTACACCGCGAAAAAGATCCTCCAAATCCAGGCCGAACCTTCCTTTCAAAAGATGGAAAATCGCGCTTGGGATCTTCGAGATTGGTACGCCAACCCCGAAAAGGCCAAAAGAAGTTTAGGTTGGAAAGCCCGCACTTCCTTCGAGGAGGGGCTTCGCCTGACCATCCAATGGTATCTAGGCCTTCCGGACAAGGATGCCTATCGGCAAGCGTCCAAAATCTCCGCTCCCAGAGAGGCCCGAAGCGTATCAGCCATCGTGGCTTGCTACAAGGATGGACAAGCCATCTCGCTGATGCATGAACGGCTGACGGCGGTTTTCCGCAAACTCGGAATCGATTACGAAATCATCTTCGTTAATGACAACAGCCCGGATAACTGCGAGGAGGTTATCACACAACTGAGCGCCTCGGACCCCCATACCCTCGGTATCTCCCACTCCCGAAATTTCGGTTCCCAATCAGCGTTCCGAAGCGGCTTAGAAATCGCCACCAAGGGCGCTTGTGTTCTTTTGGACGGGGATCTACAGGATCCCCCCGAGGTCATCGAGACATTCGTGGCGAAATGGCGAGAAGGTTACGAGGTCATTTACGGCCGCCGGGTGAAACGGGAGGCTACCCTTTTCATGCAGCTGGCCTATAAAACTTTTTACAGGATTTTCGAGTATTTTTCCTATTTGCCCATTCCCCGGGACGCGGGTGATTTTTCCCTTATCGACCGCCGTGTAGTCCAAGCGATCTTAAAATTTCCGGAGCGGGACCTTTTCTTGAGGGGAATTCGGGCCTTTGTGGGTTTTAAGCAAACGGGAGTGGACTATGTCCGACCCGAGCGAGTTTTCGGGAAAAGCACGAACAACCTTTTTAAAAACTTGAATTGGGCGAAAAAGGGAATCCTTTCCTACAGTTACACTCCTTTGAGTATGCTGACCTTCCTTGGCACCCTATTGTTTCTTCTCGGTCTTTGCCTGGGCGTTTATCAGCTTTTTTTTCGCCTTTTATACCCGGACCAAACCCCCAAGGGAATGACAACCCTTCTTCTTTGCATTTTGGTTTTTGGCTCCATCAATTTATTCGGTCTGGCCATCTTGGGCGAGTACATCGCAAAAATATTCGAGGAAGTTAAACAGCGCCCCCATTTTGTCCGCCGGGCCATTATCCAAAACGGTTTGGTTCGGCCGGTCGTCGAAACACCCAAGCTTTGATAGGTCGTCCGATGAAAAAAATAAAATGGGTCTCCCGATCCTGCCCGGTTTGCGGCTCTCGGGACTCATCCCGCATCTTTGCCGAACCCCGCTACAAACTGGAAAAGTTGGGAGCTTTTGCCTTCTCCTCTCGCAAAATCCCTGAATATATGCATTATCGGCTGGTGGAATGCCCCTCTTGCGATCTTCTGTACGCCACCCCCCTGCCCTCCCAGAAAGACCTGACCCGGGCCTATCACGAGGCGGCTTTTGACAGCTCCGAGGAAGCTCATTCCGCAGCCCGCACCTACGGCCGAATTTTGGAGAGATTCTTGGAGGACTTACCGAAAAAAAGACGGACGCTGGATATTGGGACGGGGGACGGGGCTTTCTTGGAGGAACTTTTATCGAGAGGATTTAAGGAGGTTCGAGGCGTGGAACCTTCCCCGGCTTCCATCCAAGCCTGCCTTCCCCAGGTAGGGCCCTTGATCCAGCAGGGGCTTTTCGACCAGAAACGATATAAAAGGGAAAGTTTGAGCCTGGTGTCCTGTTTCCAAACCATAGAACACCTTTTTGATCCCCTTGCCATGGCCAAAGATGCCCAACGGATCTTAACCAAGGGAGGCGCACTTTTTCTGGTCGGGCATAACCGCCGAGCCTTCTCGGCAAGAATTTTGGGGCGCAGGTCTCCCATCTTCGACATCGAGCATCTTCAGCTTTTTTCACCCCGAAGCCTGAGGGTGATGCTGGAACAAGCCGGCTATGAGAGGGTTCGGGTTTTCCCGATCACAAACGCCTATCCCATCCATTACTGGGTGAAACTACTTCCCTTCCCCGGTTCCATGAAACCTGCCCTCATCGGCTTCCTGAAGGCAATGGGAATCGGCCGTCTCGTGGTTCCCCTGCCGGCCGGCAACATGGCGGCGGTGGGATTTAAAAAATAACCGATCATTTCCTAATAGGATACGATGAGCCCGGTTTCCAGGGGAAACAGATTGACCGGGGAATCCGTATAAGCCACGTTCGCGAACCGGGGAGATGTCATGGCCCATAGTCCCCTGCCCTGGACAAAAATCTCCATTCCGTTAAGAGCCTTAAAACTAAGACCCAGGCCTCCTTCCAAAAGGAAATCCACCTCGCTACCGTTGATGGGCACCGTCACCGTTTGATAGGTAGTGTCCACCAAGGGGATCGTGCTTCGATCTTCGTTGTAGGTTAAACCCGGACCCAAAAGGACAAAAGGCGATAGGGGGCCGGTAAGAATCCGGTAACGCACAATTCCGGCTAAGCCGATCAACATATAATTATTATTGTTCGTCAAACCCGCATTTTTATTGTTGAACTGGTCTAAGTTGAAATCAATCCAAAGGGATAAGGGGTCGGAAACCTTAAGACCCATTCCCAAGCCCAAATGGAACGCTGTGGAATAGGCTTCTTGCAAATGAGAGCTTAAAGGAATTCCCGCCCCTACGCTAATGAGGGAAAGCCAAACCCCCTGTTTGTACCGTAAATCCTCCGGCCGCACCGGTGTGGGGCTCGCGACCACCACCCAATCCTGAAGTTTGACCTTTTCACCGATGGTGGGGGTAAATGCTTTTTCCGGTTCATTCCGAACCTCGGAAAGTGATTCCCCTACACTTGCAGACCCCTGGGTTGGCAAAGAAGCGGATGGGGTCGCACCCAGGGGTTTGGGGGTAGGAGTGGGGCTGGATAATGTTTGGCCCCAAACACACCCCCAGGCCAATAGGCAGAAAAGGGAAACTGAAGCTACCAGTCGGGAGCTCAAGTCTTTTCCACTCGGGAAACCAACCGAATTTGGCTTAATACGGCATCGACTGATTCACATTTCTCGAGGGCCCCAAAGTAGATTGACGCTTTTCCCTTTTCATGAACCCGCATGGTTAATTCGGCTGCCATTTGCAAGGGGTATCCGGTCGCCTTTTGGATTTGAAGGATGACTTCATCAAAACCGTGAACATCATCGTTAAAAAGCACCACCTGCCAAGGATTATTCAATTTCGTTTCTTCGATCGTTCTATTTGTTGTCTTTTCGATGGGCTTGTTTTTCATGTTCCGGGATTGATCCTTAACCCCTTTCAATAAAAGCTTTGATTTTTCTTTTCAACGATGCCTGGTCTAAGCCCACCCGTTGAAGCATATAATTCCTAGACCCGGTGATTCCCTCCGGCATCTCACAAACCCCCATGGCCTTGAAGTTGACCGCCTTTCCCAAGGAAGCGATTGTTTCAGCCACAAGGGAACTCAACCCGCCAGGAAGGTAATGCTCCTCGATGGAAATAACATTTTTGAATCCATGGATTAGCTTTTCCAGTGCCAGTGTGGGAGGTGGATTGATCGTCGCAACGATCCCGACGGTGGCGTTTCCCAATGTATTGGCCACTTCCGCCACATCGCACGCCATGCCGCCGGTGGAAAGCAATAGCACCTCCCGTCCGGACCCCACGATCTCCACGGAACCCATTGAAAAGCGACCGTTTAAACCCTCCACTTTCCTGTCCCCTCCCTTTCCAATCCGGAAATACAAGGGGCCGGGATGGTCGTAAGTGGCATAGAGGGCGTTTCGGGTTTGATCCGGGTCGGCTGGCGCGATCACCCCCAAACCCGGTTGAACGCGCATGATGGAAAAATCTTCCAGCGAATAGTGGGAGGTGCCCGAATGCCCGTAGGAAAAACCGCCGCCGATTCCAATGATCCGCACCGGCAATTTATGCAACACGGGACCGTTTCGGATTTGTTCATAACCTCTCATGGAGGCAAAAGTTGCGATGGAATAAACATAAGGGATCCAACCATCCAGGGCCAATCCCGTTGCCAAATTCACCATGTTCGCCTCGGCAATCCCCACATTAAAGAATCGGTCCGGATAGGCGGCCGCGTATTTTTCCAACACCATGAAACCCAGGTCCCCCGTAAGGAGACATATGCGTTTGTCTTGCGCGGATATCCTTAACAAAGTTTCGACAAAGGCGGTTCTCAAGGCTGATCCTCCAGCTCCCGGATCGCCTGAAGGGATTGCTCTTCATTAAGGGGATAATAATGCCATTCGAATTTGCCCTCCATGAAGGAAACACCTTTTCCCCCCACAGTCCGGGCTATCAAAACACGTGGCCGATCCCCGACTGGTGCGGAAAAGGCTTTTTCCAAGGCGCTTTGATCGTGGCCGTCCACCCTCTGGGTTTGCCATCCGAACGAACCCCATCGTTCCTCCAAGGGTTCTAGGTCCAGCACATCCCGGGTTTTCCCAAAGGCTTGAAGCCCATTGGCGTCTACGATCGCGGTTAGATTGGATAACCGATGATGGGCGGCGAACATGACGGCTTCCCAAACCGACCCCTCATCGCACTCCCCGTCGCTCAAAAGGATAAAAACCCTTTTTTGTTGATTTCGCAATTTCGCCGAGAGCGCCAATCCAGCTCCCACTGACAACCCATTTCCTAAGGAACCGGTGGTCAATTCAACACCCGGGATTCCGCGTTCGGGATGCACGCCAAGCCGGGAACCGTCCTGGCAATAGGTTTCAAGCTCCTCTCGCGTAATCAGGCCTTTCAAGTAAAGGGCCGCGTAAAGGGCCAAGCCCGCGTGGCCTTTGGAAAGGATGAATCGGTCGCGGAATGGTTCGGGCCCTTCCCGTAGGATCTTTTCGTACAAAACCGCCACCAAATCGCATACACAAAGGGCCGATGCGATATGGCCTACTTTCGCGATACGCGAAATTTCGATCACGATCTTGCGCAATTCCAACCCCGTCATGGGAACTCCTCTTTCCAGCGGATCAGTCCAGTTTCATAGAATCGGTATAGGACAAAGAATTGATGTTTTTGCCTAATTTATATATTTGATAGGTCGGCCCACCCTTGCATCCCATCACCAAAACGAGATAACGGAAACCTAACACGCGGATCACTTGCCTGGCAATCACGGGGCAGTCATCCTTGGGCTTGGGGTTTTTCAGTTTGGCCAGGAAAGACGAGTGGATTTTATCGACCGTGAAATCCATTCCGGACGGATCCTCTTCGCTAGCCTGGGGTTGATCCTTGGCCGCCGTATTCGGCGGCACGGAAACAAACAACACCCATTCCAACACTTCAGCCGCAGTATCCCTGGAAAACTTGGAGGTCACCTTTCTGAGCGGTTTGGTGTCAATTTTAAAATCGATCCCATATTCGCCATCAGCCCCGTCGTAATAGGCCTGATAGCCGGTCGGTTTCGTGACACCCAAAAACTTGATTTCATCCAAGGCCGGAGCGTAGCCGAAAGCCCATAATTTCTGACCAGGAGGAGGGAGCAGGTTTTGCCGGGCTGTGTTGTTTTTTAATTTCGGCGGGTGCTCCCGCATTAATTTGCTCAAGTCCTTTTCCTTTGGATGAAGATTGGGGATCAAGCCGATCTTTAAAAGGAATTTTTTGATGTCGAGTTGGATAGCCGGGTCATACAAACCCTTTAATCGCTGAACGGGGGCTGTTTGAATCAATTGGCAATGACGAAACGCAAAAAAGGCAGGTTGGCTCAAAGTGTTTCCGGCAATTAAGGATCCGGCGGCGGACAAAATCCAAAACACCCCCAGTACCTGGAAGAACCAAAGGCGAATATAACGTTGGCTGGAGTGGGTCAATCTAACCTCTACGGGATCATTCTAACCTTATTTGGACGCGCTAAGGTTCCCAAGACTGTTCATAATTTTAAACAAAAGAGGCAAAGTAGGAAAACGATGTTTTTCTGGAAGAAATTGCTCCGGGAGGCTTTATGGATTCCGTGATAAGGATGAATAACGTAAAACTTTTGCCTTCCGGACGAACCACTTTTCATCTTTATTAAAATGACGATTCACCAAATCAACCCAACGGATCAAGTCGCCTCGTTATAACTTGGTGGTTAAAAGCGTTTCAAAGCAAAGAATACAAAGTGTTTCCAATTACGATTTTTATATCTTCTTGGGATCGTTTTCTATTCGAGAGCAAACATAATACTGCGCCCCCAGGGGGAGCCAGCTCAACCAGCGATCCAAAGCGGAAAACACAGGACTCCTATACGGCGTGAAAATAAGATAACCCGTTTCCGTGAGACGGCAGACCGCTTTTCGGAAAAGCCGTCGGACTTTTCCCATTCCTAAGAGGACCGCGTCATCATCCAACTCGCAACGGTGAACCGCCACCTGGGTCAATGGATTGAGGGGGTTATGCTCGAACACGATCACTAACCCGCCTTTTTTGGTGACTCGGATCATCTCCTCCGCGAACCTGTCCCAACCTTCCGGAACCACATGGTGCATGACGCATATGGCGAAGGTCACATCCATGGAATGATCTTTGTAGGGGAGGGTTTTTCCAGCGTAATACCGGTAGGCGGCCTTGGGGTTCAGGGCCTCTGCCTTTTCCACCACGCCCCGGTCCACGTCAATCCCGTGGACCTTTTTGAAATGGCCCGTGAGATAGTAATCGGTAAGACCAACCCCGCAACCCACGTCTAGGATATTCAACTTGGAAGGATCCCCCAGGGAACGGCGGACCAATTCCAAAAGTTTTTTCACCTTTGCCTCGGTGAAAAAGGCCAGGTCCTGTCCAATGAAGGCTATGGATTTTTGGATTTCCTGGCGGTAAGTCTCTTTGTAGTACCCGAAATTGACCCTTAAATCATAAGGCCTTTTTGATTTTTTCGATGGCATTCATTTTTCTCATACTTTCAAAAGATGAACCGCCGGGTCCAAACGACTATCCATGACAGTTTACTAGCCTGATATAAACGAAACACCGAATTAAAGGTGGAAATGAGCCCGGCTTACCCCCGAACGTTTCCTAATTCGACTGCTGGACCGGAAGGTCATAGACGGAGATGGCGTTCTTTTCGGCAGCAATCAGTTTGCCATCGGTCGTCACGCATAATCCCACAACCGTGCGGTAGGCCAAGTCGGAATCGGGATTTTGCACCGCCAAATCGCCCAAATATTTCCCGTCGATCGCGGAATAGACCTGGATAAATTGGTCGTTATTGAAGCAAACGTAAAGACGACCTATGCCGTCCAATGCAAGCGCCACGGGCGCGGATCGGAGGTTGATACGCTGGATCACTTGACCCGAGGGGTCCATGATCTTCACCCGGTTGTTCCCCGAATCGGCGATGTACAGGAAATTACGGGCGTCCGATATCCCCGCCATGGGATTGCTCCACTGGTTCTTGCCCTTGCCCGCCCCCGAGTAGATCTTGTCCGAGGACCCATCCGGCCTCATGATGACTACCCGGTTGCTTCCGGTGTCGGAAATAATGAAATTATCACCCACGCATCCCAATCCGACCGGGTTGTAAAAATAGCCTGTGGGGGAAGCGTCCACTGTCGGGAGGGGCTTCCCTTCCGGGGTGAACCCATGAATTAGGATCTTACTCGAATTATCCAAAACATGAATGTTGCCCTTGGTATCGGAAGCGATCCCGCTCAAGCCATTGCGGGGGTCTTTGGGACCGACCTGGGGGCTGAAGGACCTCACGAGCTTTCCCTCTTCCGTGAATTCCAGGATACGGTAGTTGGGGTTATCCGAAAGGGCGACTCGGTTCTGGGTAGTGGCGCAAATTCCCCAAGATTTGAAAGGCCCGCAAGAGAGCTTGTCACCCGAGAAACGGTTCACCAGGTGGATATACAATTCTTTTTTTGCCGGATAAAAGTTAATTTTATCCTTTACCAAAAAGCCGATGACGGCCACTACCGCCAAAACACCCAGGATCAGCAGGCCGGAACTCGAAGAAGAGGACCCTTGAGTTGTGGAAGATACCGTCGAAGGGGTTTCCACCGGCATGACCGCGATGGGGGTTGCGGTTTTCGATTTTTTGACATTCTTTTTTGGAGCCATAATTCACCTCGTGGACTTAATAAAAACGTTTTTTAAGAAGGATACGTTATAAAAGTTTTTCTGCTCTCTTTCAATGCTTAATCCGCGTAAGGGGGTCAAAAAAAGACGGATTAACCCGGTTTCTTGGGGTCTGATGGGGGTGAATGGCCTTTTCAGCTGGATTTTTTCACCGGGCGCCGATCTCGAACAACCTTCCCGCGGGTCCAGTCGTTGCGAAGCCATGTCCCCCTTTATCCAACCGCCCGAGGAGATTTGCGACGAGGGAAAATTTAGAGATTAAACGAATTCCAAATGGATTTTTCCGTTCCCTTGGGGGCGCTTTCCTGTCGAATGAGAATATCAGGAAGCTTCTGGGACTTTTGATAGCAAGTCACCACCTTCAACCGGTGGTCTCCGGCCTCCAGAGGGATTACTTTTCGGAGTTCCAGCGGGGAGGCAAGAACGTAGCCATCGGGGTATCGGTTAAACCGTGCAAAAAAAGCGTCCATCCATTCATGCCCATCGATCCAAATTTTGGTTCTCCCATCGGCCTTCAGGTTCACCTCATATTTTCCGCCCTTCTCCATATGGAACTTTCCCTCCACTTGGACCGCCTCGGTATCCATGTTGATGGGTGGAGCGGTGGCATCGGTCACGCTGACGGCTCGGTCCTGAATGTCCAGGATTCCAAATCCCAAGCCGGACTTGCCGGAAGCATAGCGGCGCTCCCAAAATGGCGCGGTGATGGGTTTGACCTCAAAGAGCGGCTCCTGCGGAACCGGGGGAAGGGGTTTGCCGGGTTGCGCCGCTCGTCCACTCGTGATCCGGGCGTATCTCTTTTGTGCTTTCGAGTAAAGTTCCGTCGCGTTGGAAATGTCCGTTACCGGAATCTGGCACCGTAGGGCCAGGGCGATTTCTCCCGCGACCGGATCAGTCCCTTTTACGGGATTAAACTGGGCTGCGGGGGTTTCTTTTTGGATTCGATCCTTGGTCGCGGAATCCGCGGCCTCAAAATAAACCACCACATCGTGGCCTTTGGTTTCTTTCGGGTCTTGATACAAGAAATTGGTGGGATGAAGAACACAAGCCGGATGGCCTTCATAGAGGGCCCCCGCGACCGATCCTCCGACGCCATCGGTCAAAAAGACAAGATTTCCGTGGTCGATGTCCTGGCGGGCTTGCCGTTCCACCGCGATATAGCGGTCCTGATATTTCAAAAACCATTGGCCATAAATATGTTGTATATCCACTCGGACCGTCCAGACCGCAAACCCCGCAAGGAAGAGGCAGAAGAGTTTTGTTTCCCATCGGTTCGGGGAATTTTGTGGCAAACGCGACCATAGCTCTTCCAATCCCATCGCCCCCAGAACCAGGAATGGGACCACACAACCGATCAATCTTCCTGTGTGGGCCTGCTGGGTGAGGAAGTAGGGGGTGATCCCCGCCAGCGCCGTCAAAAGCAGGCCGATTCTTTCCCAGCTCAGCCTGGCTAAGATCACGGCCAAACCCAGGGCAATGAGGACTATTTCCGAATATCCAAAAAAGGAGTCTTTCGGGGCCAGCATGTCCAACCGGTCGGTTCCGTTAAAAAAGAGGGTTTGGAGGGCCAGCACGGCTTCCGAGTAGATCCGCGAGAAGTAACCCATCCATCCAATTCCCCCCGGAGTCACGATATAGGCCTGCACATTCTTCACGAGGGACTCATGGGTCATGACCGGAAAGGTGAGGATCACAGACATCCAGGACCCCGCGAGCCAGCCGGTCCAGGTTCCACTTTGCGACCAGTCGCGTGGTTTTCGAAGGATGTAAACGGCAAAAACCAGGTAGAGGGCGAGGAGAACCGCCGGGGGCCCACAGTAAACCCAATCGCAGAGATAAGTAAACAAATTGTTCGCCGGGAAAACGCCGATGGTATAAAGAAAGTAAAGTGTGAAGTAGGCGAGGGTGGTTAAGAGCAGGATTTTGGCGGAAAAATCGAGCCGCCGTTCCTTGCTATCTCGGGCCCAAACCCAGACCCATGACACGAACAGGAAAAATGGAATGAAAATCCTGTAGGGAGTGTAGGTGTAGGCGCCAAATGAAAGGGCCAAGCCCCATTGAACAAAACGAGCGGGAGTGGGTTTGCGCAGGAGGCGCACAAAAAACAACAGGGCGAGGGCCACCCCCAAGGACAGGCTTTGGAGGCTCAGTCCCTGAAGGGTTCTCATGATTAGGGGTTTGCTGACAGCTCCCAAAGCTGCGGCCCAGAGGCCCAACCGGCGATTCAGTAGTTCCTTACCGATGAGGTATAGGGCACAAATGGTCGCCAGGTCCACGGCGACCCCGGCTATCCTCTGGGTAACGAGTGAAGTCATCGAGGGAAAAAGTTTCCATAGAAAAACGCAAAGATAAGCGAAAAAGGGTTCCCGGTAGCCCAGGGGGAAAACAAAGGCATCCCCAAAATCGTTGAGGTCCGCAACCCTTCGCACATCCAGGATTTCGGTCGCTTGGACTGACCCATAGGCCCCCATCGGTGAAAACCCTTGATAGAGGCAAAGATAAGCCCCCAATCCCAAAAAGAGGGTGAGCAAACCATAAGCCACAGGCGCCGAAAGATCGGTGCCAGACGATCTTTCCGGCAAGATCCTGAAACCAATGATCAATCCAACCCATAAAAACAACAAGACGGGGTAAGATTCCTTAAAGGGAAGCCGCAAGGCCAAGGGCATCATCCAGCTAAAACTGGGGAAACTGATCAGGAGGATTGAAAAACAGGCTATCAGCAAAAGAAAGAGGATGGCAGCTCCCCCGGTTAAACGGGACGTGTCGATGAAAATCTTTTGGAAACCGGGGATTCGGCGGATGGGAATGCGCCCCTGGCGATACAGCTGGATCATGAGGATCACGAGGGCGGTGGTCAGAAGAATCTTGGTGGAGGCATTGAGATCATGGCGGGTCAGGAGAAAGACCGCTCCCGCCAGGAGCGCCACGGGAAGCCCCAGTTCCCGAAAATCGAAAGAGGGCTTTTTCGCGCCGGGCTGACCCGATGGGGAAAGAGGCCGGGAATCCGGAGGAAGACGATCCGGTCTTTCCCCTTTTGATGTTTTTTTCTTTTTAGGCGAAGGCATAGGGCTCATAACCTCTTAAAAGTCTATGCTGAGTTCTCATCTCCCGGCATGTTAAAGTCAGGCCTTTCAGGCCGGGGGCAACCGGTAAACCCAAACGTTATAGCTTCCCGCGACGACCAAATAACCCTCCGGCGTCACGCAAAGATATTTCGCGTCCAAATAAGTCCGGTTCACGTCCGGTTTCTCGACCGTCAGGTCTCCCAGAAATTGGCCAGTGGCCCCCGAAAAGACCTGGATGAAATTATAGTTCCCATACCCCACATAAACGCGATCCTGCTTGTCCAAGGCGATGGTCCAGGGTTTTTCCTTGAGTTGGAGGCGGTACATAAACACGCCCTTGGAATCGATGACCTTGAGCCTCAAGTAATCGGACTCCACCTGGTAAGTACGCCCATTCACGGGCTCCGTTATGGAGTTTTCTGGATTGAAGGTGCCGAACTTATCGATCATTTCGGAATTCAGGAACTGCCCCTTTTGATCGAATAGAAAAACGGTTTTCCCATCGGCGCTCAACACGGCAATCTTGCCCTCCCCGGGACAACAAATCCCCCGTATGGTGAGCGGCCCGGATTTTTGACCCGTTCCGTCGAAATGGCACATGAGATAAACCATGATCTTCGGGTGGGGCCAGCAACTAACCCCTCCCTGGTTAAAACGGTCCCAACCAAAACTGCAAGCCAATAAAAGGGGGATGCCGATCACCCAGGGCATCAGTCGGCTCCACAAAGACAAGGAAGCAGGAGGGGATAGGTTTTCCACGGGAAGGATTGGGGATTCCGGTACGGTGGAAGCGGCGTTGGTTTTAGAGGTGTTTTTTTGTTTATTCATTCTTTTTTAATCAGGACGGCCGAATAGGAGAAAAAGCCAAGTTATTATCCTTAATCCTTAAAAAGATTGCCAGCTTGAAATGGCCGAGCGGCCTTGGTTCATTACAAGGAGGAATTGCCGGACCTGCGCTTTACACTGTCCGCTTCAACGCTTTACAATGTGACTACCGATAGGCTTTCGCGATCCTGATTAAGACGCGGATTCTTTTTCAACTTTATCAAAATTGAGAGGGCAGACTCTCTCGAATCGAACACTTCGCCCCGGGATCCTATGCCGCGTCCATTAAAAAAATATCAACCCGACTCGAACCGAAGTTCAACCACTGGACAACCGGCGGGAGAAAATCTGAACCAGGCCCCGTCCCCCCACCCCAAATCCCCCTGGGATATTCCGATTTACGTCCTGATGGGCTTGTCCTTCCTCTTGTTGTTCCTCCGAAAGACCGGGTGGGGAGAAGATCTCTTGGCCCTTTCCATCCTTTTATTCTTTACGAAAAACAGCTTGGTTCGATGGCTGGCCAAGCCCTTGCGCTGGCTCTTCTTCCTCACCCCCTTCAAGCTCTTTATCTTGCTTCTGTTATGCTGGACGGGGTTTTCGCTAGTTTTGTTGACCTTCCCCTCCCACCGCTGGATGATCCCCCAGGCCACCGCCCTCCCCTTTCAATACTCACTGGAGGCGATGTTCGCCTGTTGGGCGGGAATCGTTGTGATCATGAAGCTCTTCCCCTCCAGTTCCACAGTCCCCAAGGATCTTTCTCCCTGGACAGCCGGGTTCTGGCTCCTTCTCATCCTGGGCGTGGATGCCTATTTGATCTTCTACAACGTGGACAAGCCCATTGGGGCGGCCTCGGAGGACACCGTGGTTTTTTCGGCCTTTGCCCGGCTGGTGTTCGACCTGAAAGATTACCGTTTCTTTTTCAACGGCGGCGCAGGCAACAGCTGGCAGCCTTTCTACCAATGGCTAATGAATTTGCTTTGGTACGTGAACCCGGATACCCCGGGAGTCCTCCTGGAAAGGATCACTTCCGCGTGCGTGAACCTTGCCATCGTGATCTTTCTATACCTGGCCGGCAAGGAAGCCGCCGGAAGACGGGTCGGGGTCTTCGCGGCAGGACTCGCCACGATCTGCCTGCCCCTTCTGACCAAAACCCTCGCCTGCCAGCACGGCAACACCCACACCCTCTTTGTCGCCCTGTCCCTTTGGCTATTCTTCCGGACTCTCCGCTCCCCCAAACTCATTAATTTTTTGCTTTGGGGAACGTCGGTGGCCCTGGGTATATACGCCTATATCATGTTCAGGCCCCTAGTCCCGCTCTTTGTTTTCAGCTCCCTTCTCTGGATCTATTTGAAACGAAAGGAAGAACGCGTCATTGATAAATCCGTCCACTTGGCTGTTTTCCTGACCCTCTTGATCTTCTTCTTTTACATCTTCTTTACCAACCACCTTTACGCGACCGACAACGACCTGGCCCGCATGGTCAACGTCTTCGGGCCATGGCTGCCCTGCATGGTTGTGGGTCTCTTTGTGGGGATCGTCCTTGCCTCCGCCCCACGCCTGATGTCCGTCGCCGACCGGTATCCGGGTCTGCTGGGTTGGGTGGCCGGTACCTGGATCTGCATGATCATTTCCTTCCCTCAGATGGCGAATCCCCACGAGCTATGGAACATGGTCTCGGCGGGAGCCTCCGGCAGGCCCATGACCTTCAAATCCGTCCAGGTTTACACCTACTTCTTTGATGTTCATTCCTGCGATTGGATCAACCTGCATTTCCCCAACGATTCCTTTTTCGGTTTCACCGAATTGATATTCGGTGCGCTCGGTCTGGCCCTTGCGCTGGTTCGGCCCAACCTGAACCGGGTTTACCTCCTCCTGGCATTTCTATCGACTTTCGGGGTCTGGCTTTTGTCCGAATCCACCCACTCGGAGCGAATGATGGTTTGCGTTCCCCCCTTCCTGTTGCTTGGCGCCATGGGTGCGGGGCAGGTTTGGGACTGGATCACCCTGGCCACCCGAAGCGTCTTGGCCCGGGTCATCGCCGCAGTTTTCCTGGTGGGCCTGTTCGAATGGACGGCCCAGGGCGACTTTGACCGCGTACACAACCAATGGGCCGGATGCGTTTATGACGTGGATAACGCGGTTTGCCAGAGGGCCGCGAACGACCAAAAAGAGGGAAAAAGGGTCTACATCGGTCCCGACCTGACCTGGACCCGCATTTCCTACATGCTTTATGAGAACCACCCGGTGCAGGTCCTGAAACACGTCAACCCGATCTATGTGGCCCCCAATGACAAACCCCAGGACCTGGTAATCTATTTCCGGGGTAAGGACGACCATCAACTGGACGACCAGATGGCCAAGGATATTCAGGCCGCATTCCCGAAGGTTACTTTCGAGACCATCCGAAATCCGTTTGACGAAAACGGCTGGCCCCTAGGTTCCCGTTGCCAGATCGCTTTCGCGGACATCCTGCGCAACCGAAAACAGACCATCTTTCAGGTCAAGAAGATCAAACCGCCCGTCTGGACAAGGGAATACTTCGCCGCCGACACGGGCATGCGTCCTGCCGTGCTGGATTGGGTGGATTGCGTTCCCCATATCTCGGATCCCTTCCCCACCGACATCAAAATGGATTACGAGGGATACCGCTACCAGGGGGTTATCCACGTGAAAAAAGGGGGGAAATACAAGATCAATTGCGCCAATGATTCCCGGACCATCCTGAAGATCGACGGGAGGGATGTATTAGACATGGTTTTCCCGCGAACTGAGCATTTCACCACACCCGCCCGCACGGACACCAATACCCTCAACCTAGAAGCGGGCAACCACACAATCCAGGTCACCGGCCTGATCCCCCAGACACACCAGCCCCCAGTAATCACCTTGAGTTCCTTAGGCACCCCGGACCTAAAGGACCTATCCCTTTGGTCCTCTTTCGACTTTTAAGGGTATCTCCTAGCTCCTCAGCTGAAACCCCTCGTACAATTCAACTCTTCGCTCATGTTTTTAAAAGGGGGAAACTCATCCGGTCTGCAATTCGATCGGCTTATTAAATTAGGGATTATCCTGTCCACAGTTCGAAATCACTATTGGGCATGGAACCAGCCTTGCTGTTTGACGAACTCCAATCCCCTCTTGGCTTCCGCGTGGTTGGGATCCAGATCCAGTACCTTCTGGAACATCTCACCCGCCTTTTGCCCCTGCCCCAGGTTCAGGGCCGCCACCGCGGCGTTGAAATAAGCATCCTTGTATTTCGGATCTAATAGCAAAGCTTTGGCGTAATAATCCAATGCTTCCGAGTTCCTGCCCAGATGCACCAGGGCATTTCCCACGTTGAAGGCATAAATCGGATCAGTTGGGTTAAAGTTCTGGCACCAGGCATATTGTTGGAAAGACTTAAGATAATCCTGAAGAATTTGTAACTGATCCTGGGGGTTGGGTGGCTTGGAAAGTCTCGCCGTCGCGTCATCCGCCCGGTTCTCGAAATAAACTCCCAACCCATTGCGGTCCACGGCGTAATCTTCTAGGATCCATTGGCGGGTGCGCATGTCTATCGGGATGCTGGAGTCCGACAGATGGCGCATTCGAAGGGCATCCCATAAATATCGGGCCTTGAGCTCATCCAACGGAGGCAGGGTTTGGTTGATGAAACATTGGTAAACCAACCCGTAGGGCAAGAGGTTCTGGACGGGCTGGGTCTTGGAATCGATCTGGTTATAGCTTAAGAACTGAGGTATCGAGTTGTTCTTGAGGATGAGCCAGGACATGAGGTTGGAAATCGATTCGTTGCCCATGGGCTGCCGGGAAAAGGGCACGGAAAGTTTCGGGTGCTGAAAATTCAAGTCACGCCTTATCCAGTCCATGGGTAGGCCATCCACCCCCACCACCGCCAAGTCGGGCCGGAACCTTTCCACCCATTGGAAATACCAGGAAGGAAAGACCAGCCCGTCTCCCCGGCAAAAGAAAAGCGAGTTCTCCGGAAGACACTTGAAGCTGTTCAGGGTGAAATCATAAACGTAACTATAGTTCGTCTGCCGGTCTTTGAGGGTTCGGAAAGTCCCCAACCCAAGGGCCCATAAAGCAAGCAGGACCGCAACGCCCGCCAAAAATCTTTTCTTAAGTGCCGGTTCCAATTGGTCTTGAAACTGTCCTATTCCCCATCCCAAAAAGATCAAAACCATCAAATGGGTCGGGAGGATATAGGAACTGATCAGGTAAAACCGGTCCACTGAAAGATGCAGGTAAAGGCTGACGGTCAATAGAAGGCAGGCCCACCCCGTGATTAAACCTATCGCCAGGGGTACTTTCTTCTTTAATAGAGGCAGTGCGAAAACCAAGGCCGCAAGCGAAAGACCCGCGAATTCCACCCACTGTCCCGTGAAAGCGTACTGGGCCTGTGAGAACCAATCCGACAGGGACCCATTGGCCTCGGCTCCCTGGTATTCCCGACGGGCCAGGACAAAAAGGAAATTCTTCAAATTCCAGGGGCTTCCCCAGTTCAGGAGGGGCCCCCGGGTGGAAAGAATAGGCAAGGCCAGCCAAAGGGACGAGCCCAGGGTGAAACAAGCCGCCATCGGGAACAGGCCCCCTTCTTTCACCGAACGTTTTTCCCTTTCCAAGTAGGCCATCGCGACCAAACCCGGCGCAGAAACGACTAGGGTCATCCAATGGTGGGTGAAAAAGATTCCAGCCAGGAAAGCCGCCAACCAGGTTTTCCCTTCCCGCAGTGACCAAAAGAGGCCTAAGAGAAATAGGGCGTTCAATTCGTAAACCTCGCCCTTCGCGCTCAAGGCTGCGGGATAAAGGCTGGCACCCGTAACCCACATCAGGGCGATAGGCACGGCGAACCTGGGGTTAACACGCAACGCTTTTACAAGGAAAAGGAAAAGCAAAACACAAACAATAGCGGCAAGAAAGGCCGATAAAAGGTTCACCCGAAAGGGAATCCCTCCCAACGAAAACAATGTGGCGATGTGACCCAGCAGGGTCAGGAAGGGATAACCGGGAGGGTGCGGCACGCCCAAGGTCGCGGCGGCGGTAATGGTTTCCGGGCTGTCGTCCCCGTAAAAGGATGGGTTCAGGGCAGACAACAGAAAATGGAAAGCGGCTAAGAAAAGTAAAAAAGGAACCAGGAAACGGATGAACCCGGAGGATAATTTCATCAAGGAACTCCGTTACTTGAATATCTTAAAACAGGATGGCCTTGAGTTCTGGAGGGACACCCTCGCGGATCAGGTTCAACACCTCGTCTGGCGTACGAAGTTTCAGGGCCTCCCGGGCGATATTTTGGGCAATGTCAAAGGGCATCAAGCGAATGACCTTCTTGATCTCTGGGATCACGGACATCGAAACGGAAAACTCATCCAAACCCATCCCGAGCAACAGGGGTACGCACTGGGGATCTCCCGCCATTTCCCCGCACATCCCCGCCCACTTGCCATGACGGTGACAGGCCTCAATGGTCATTTGGATCAACCGCAAGATGGCAGGATTGAGGGGCTCGTAAAGGTAGGCCACCGCCTCATTCACGCGGTCCACCGCCAGTGTGTATTGGATTAAGTCGTTGGTGCCGATGGATAAAAAATCCAGTTCCTGGATCAAAAGGTCCGACATGAGCGCCGCCGATGGAATCTCGATCATGGCGCCGATTTCGATGCGATCCCTCAAGATCTTCCCTTCCAGCTTGAGTTCCTTGGTGCACTCGGCCAGCACCTGCTTGGCCTGACGCACCTCGTCCAGGTTGGAAATCATCGGAAACATCACCTTGATCGGGCCGGACGCAGCCGCCCGCAGGATGGCCCGTAGCTGGGGCTTGAATATGTCTGGACGTTTGAGGCAAAAACGAATCGCGCGCAAGCCCAAAAAGGGGTTTGATTCCTGGGGTGCGTTCAGGTGGCTAAGGACCTTGTCCCCGCCCAAGTCCAGGGTGCGCAAGATGGCGGGGCTAACCCCGGCCTTTTCGGCCAGGTTGCGGTATGCCTCGTACTGTTCCTCCTCGCCGGGTACCTCGGCGCGGTCCAGGAAAAGGAACTCGGTGCGGAACAGGCCCACACCCTCCGCACCGTGCCGGAAAATCTCGTCCAGTTCCTGCGGAATCTCGATGTTTGCGGCTAAGGTCACTTGATGCCCGTCGGGCGTGATCGCAGGAAGGGACCGAAGCTCCTCCAGGCTACGCTGAAAAGCCTCGTAGCTTTCCTTCAGTCGCTGGTATTGTTTGAGGGTTTGGGGGTTGGGGTTGACGACCACCAGCCCCTTGTTGCCGTCCACGATGAGGATATCCCCGTCCTCCACCTCCCCCACCAGGGTTTGCATACCAACCACCGCTGGAAGGCCCAGAGAACGGGCCACGATCGCCACATGGGAGGTTCTCCCACCCACGTCCGTGCAGAATCCCTTCACCCGGTCCGTGGGCATGGTCACGGTATCGGAGGGGGCCAAATCTCGGGCCACCACCACCACCTCCCGGTCCAATTTCTTGAGCTGGTCCCTTTCCGTTCCCATGAGGTTCTTCAACAGCCGTTCGCCCACATCCTGGATGTCCACCCCCCGCTCACGGAAATAAGGGTCTTCCAGGGTGGCAATGAGGGTCTTGAACTTTTCCAAGCCCTCGGCGACCAGATGTTCGGCGTTCAGCCTTCTTTTCGAGATGGCCTCGGGAATCTCCTCCAGGAAGAGCGGATCCTCCAAGACGACCTGGTGGGCCTGGAAAATGGCGACGTGCTCGTCCCCTAATTTTTCCTGCATCCGGGTCTCTAACTCGAGGATCTGTTCCTTGGTCTTGCGTAAGGCATCCCGGTAACGGTTCGATTCGAATTCCACCTCCTCGGGGCGCAAGGCGCGCCGCGGGACGGAAAAACCCTGGGGATAATAAAGATATACGGGGCCGATCCCGATACCGCCGGAAGCGGCGACTCCCTGGAAGATCTTTTCAGGCAAGGTCTACTCCTTTTCCCCGAACTTTTGCGCGAGAAGCTGTTTGAGCGCCGACAGGGCGTCCTTGGCGTCGTCCCCCTCAGCCACAAATTCCAGTTCCGTTCCCTTCGCCGCGGCCAAGGTCATAAGCCCCATGAGGCTCTTGGCATTCACGTTTTGGACCCCGTGGTGGATGGTGATCTGGCTTTTGAACTTGTTCGCCACTTTCACCAGTTCCGCGGCGGCCCTCAAGTGAAGGCCCAGCTTGTTGGAAATGGTCAAATTCTCGGTTGCTTTCATGACGGCCCTTTCAATTGACGATGGATCCTGGATTCAGGGTGTGCCCCCGGTCCAGGGTGGCGCCCTGGACCGGGGGACACCCGGCAGCCGATGAGACGACCGGCATGGTAGCCCCTGGCAAGCCTGGGGTCGTGCTCAACTCGGGCCAATAAGCCAGCATCAGTGCGAACAAGATCACCGCATAAAACAATTGGCCCGGGCTTATCTTTCGATGGAGCGCGAAAGTGAATAGAACCAGGATGGCGCCGAAGAACCCCAGCTTCATCAGAAACAAGCCTGGCTGGGCCTCCAAATCAGTCCGATTCACGAAGACAATCAGCACCGCGACCAACAAAACCGAGGCGATGCGGATTCCACGGATGGCTTCCTGAAATCCAAAACGCCTCAGGGAAAGGACCACCTGGTCGCTTTTTTTGTAACCCAACCGGAAGCCCAAAAACCTCATCCCCAGATGGACTATATTGAAGGAAACCAGGAACAAAAGGGGAACCACCCAACATTCCACCTGAGGCCCCAGGGCCTGGGTCATGACTAACGTCACCGCCAGAAGACCGCAATAGGGGCGGATCGTCGCCCAGAAGAAATTGTCCCCCATGGCCGCAAGGGGGCCCATCATTCCCACCTTTAAAGCGTTTATTTCCTCTTCCTTCTGTTTTTGAAGTTCATGGGAGGCTTGGACCCTTTCCTCTTCCATTTTTATGACCGCCCCTAATATGAAAGAAGCCATATAGGGATGGGTGTTAAAGTAATCCAAATGGCGGGATAAAACCTCGCCCCTCTCCCCCTTGGGGTAGAGGCGCCGAATCACAGGGCAAAGCACGTAGGCTACTCCGTAATTCAAATAACGCTCGAAATTCCAGGCTGCCTGGAGGAAAAGGCTCCTAACAAAGGCCGATGAGAGCGAGGGGAGGCCCGCCCGGATTGCGGCCCCAGGTTTTGTTTCCGGGCTCACGAGACTTCTCCTTTTCCAACCATCATCAAGATGGCTCCAAAACCGGCCAAAACTGCCAATCCCACCAGGCCCACCCCGTGCAGGTGGCCAAAAAGAGCTAGCGCGAGAATGACTGCCAGGGACAAAATCAGGGTCAAGGCCATGCGTTTTTCTAATACCAGGTCAATCACCGCAGCCGCCCCCAATGCCAATAAAAGCCAATGGGCATAGCGCAGGCCCTCCACCACCTTATCGGGAAGGATGAAAAAAAAGTTGGCGCTTAAGTGAACGACAGTCAACCCCAAAAGAGCCATCAAAAACCCTTTTAAGAAAAGTTCCGTGATCACCGCCCAGTTGACCCATTCGAATGTTTTCAAGTGGCTTCCTAATGCCATGCGTTGCGCGAAATGGACCCAGCGAACATGGAATTTCCTCAACTCGATTTCCGCTTGGGTAGAAAAGAGGGCCAGCGGTATGACAATGCCCAAAGCATAGGTGATCGCGGCCTCGGCGTTCCCACCCCGGCCCACCAACTCGCAAGCGAAGGCCACGGAAATACCCGAAAGCATGCAAAGGTCCAGGGGTAGGTGCGCGCCCACGGGTACGTCCGCGATCCAAAGAAGCTCGATCAATGCTCCCATCGTCAAACCCAGCTCCACGTGTCCCGTCACCAGGCCCACCAGCGGCCCCACCACGATGGGCCGGGATAGCATAAATTGACCGACAGCGGACACGTCCAAACTCAGGAGGCCCAATAGCAGGGATAAGGGAAGCAAGGAAGGCATCACGGTTTCGCAAGCTCCTTCCACTGGTGATTTAAACCGGCCTTGAAGGTCTCGCCTGGATCTAAGGCTACTTCCCATCCGAACATTAGGCAGGAACCTTGGTATACCCTCTCAAAGCCGCCTTCGGATTGGGATATAGTCTCGACAGGGTAACGGAAAAAGATCGCTTCTTTTTCCAGTTTAAACAGGAGATCCAGATTCAGCCAACCGTCCGTCATTCCCGCCACCTTCACGTTGAGTTCAATGCCGGTACTGTTGAGCCGGGAATGGTCGAGTACTTTTCCCTTGACGTAATAATTGCGGTCCGGTGCGTTCCCCGCAAGCAAGGTCAAGTTCCATTCGTTGAAATACAGGAACCTCAGTTCCCGATCTCCGAGGTTTTTCAACCCGATTTGAACTTCCAGCTCAAAATCTCCCGGCTGGAACGAAAGGTCTTTTTTCAACCCAAAGGTCTGGCCCTCGACCCTACCCATCCTAGAAAGCGAAACCCTCAGGGGTTGGCCTTTTTTCTTGGGTTCCATGATCGCGGGCTCAAATACTCCTCGGCGAAAATCGGACAATTCCACAGCCCGGGAGGTATAAAAATCATCCACGGTCGTTCCCAAAGGGGCGAAACGGTCTACCAAGCTTACCCGGCGGTCGGCGTCATAAAAGAGTTTCTTTTCCAAACCCGGTTCCCTGGTTCGAACCAAGTCATGAATACTGGACACCCCCCCTTCCTGACCTCCCCCTTGGGCGTGATGCAATAATTTGGCGTGGTAGGCTTCCCGCCGCCGGGTGAGGGTGTCGGAAAGGTTGATGGGATGTTTGAGGTAATCCAGCTCAGATAGGGTTCCTCCTTGCGCGGGTTCAATCAGGCTATGAAAACCGGAGGATTCCACTACAATTTCCTCATATCCATCCTTATTAAAGTCGGTACGTTGGGCTTGAATCCCATGCCGGTAAGGGGGCAGGATAGCGTCAGCCGCCTTCTCCGCCGTGATCAAATTTTGGTAAAGGGCAAACCTCAGGTGGTTCAGGTACAATCCGCCGAACACCCCATGCCAGAAGGCGCAATTACATTCACCCCGATAAAGGGCGGTTTCCGCTTCCGCCAGGAGCGCCTTTTGTTTGGCGATGGTTTTGGAGGGTTTATGCTCCCGCGCCCTCTGCACCTTGTCCGAAACCCACAATAGTTTCTTGTGCAATTGGTTACTTTCATCGTATTTAGACAGGAAGTGGCGCCAAAACCCTCCCTTGAGGTAACGTTCGTAACGAGGCATCTCGCCCCGGTTCTCCACTTCTCGGCACAGGCCCTCGAAATCGGCGGAGGCGTCTGGGGGGAGGGCCCATTCACCCATCTCGCTGTAGCTTCCCGTGGGCAGGCTCAAACGGCCCAGGGGAGGGTACGCCTGGACGTAATCGGCGAAAGAGATGCTTTTCAGCCAATCGGAGTTCGCCTCCAGGGCGCTGAAAAACCTTTCCAGGTAGCCGCCCCTTTCCTCGTAAACCCATTTGTATGTGTCCGGCCAACCCCCGAATTTCTCACCGTCATCCATCAGGACGACGCATCGGTTCCCCGCCTCGGTGGCCACGGAACGGAAATAATTTATGCTCTCATCCACGTCATGAAAGGGCATGATCTTGCGCATTCTTTGGGATATTGGGAAAACCCCGCAGGTAAAGCCCTGCTCCTCCATGAGGTAATAACCAAAAGTCTGATCCTCCCGGAGCCCTGCCGACTTGAAATGGGCATCATCCAAAACCAAGTATTTAACGCCCGCCTGGGCCAGGGTCTTGGTTAGGTGAGGTTCCCATACCCGCTCCGCTGTCCACATTCCCTGAGGGATCACGCCGAAATGCCTCATGATGAAGGAATTCATGCGTTCAATCTGGCCTAGCTTGTCCCGGTCGGGCAGGATTGACAGGATGGGCTCGTACATTCCCCCGGTGAATAGTTCCACCTGGCCCCGCTTCACCAGTGTTTTCAACCGGTCCAGAGTTTCCGGGCGGTTGGCCTCGAACCATTCCAATAGGGGTCCAGTCACGTGGAAGGCGCATTTGACCTTGGGGTGCCGTTCCAACACCTGCAGGAAAGGATAGTAAGAGCATTTGTCCAGGGCCTCGAAGACCTCCCCGAAATTGCCGACGGGCTGGTGGTTGTGAACCCCGAATATGAAATGAACTTGATTCATAGATTCTCGTTTTTATCCTCAGGGTTCGCCGGGGGCAGCGAGTTCCCCTTTAATTCGGGAAGGTATTTTTCAAGCGGTTCGCGGGTGTCGCCCGGAACGGCCCGCACTTCCAATTCCAATCCCAGGGCCTTAAGCTCTTTAAACGCATGGATATCCCTCTCGTCCACGCAAACGATGGAACAAATTTGGCGTTTCCCTTCGCAATAGTGCATCCCCCCCACATTGATGGAACTCACCTTGCCGCCCGTTCGGATGAAGGCCAGAACGTCCTGTGGATTGCTGAACAAAAGAAGGGCTTTTTCGGTCCCACCCCCGCGAGTCGCCTCAGAGGCGTCGGATAAGGTCAACAAACTTACCTTAAGGTTCGATGGAACGGCCATTTCCATCAGGGTTCGTTGCATCGCGTTCGCCGCAATGGAATTATTGGCCACGATGATCCGTTCAATGCTGAGGGCCCGGGCCCATCCCACTACCACCTGACCATGGATAAGCCGATCGTCTATGCGTATCAGAAGCAGGTCCATATTTTTCCGTTCAACCCTGTTGTTTTCCCTGGATCAGGTCCTGGGCCCAAAGGACCCCGTCTTTTCCTGCTTTGGCCACTTCAGGCGCCAGTGATTTGATATTCGAGTCTCCCTGATGAGATACAGCTTTCAAAAGCATGGGCAGATTAACCCCGGTAATCAGTTGAATGGGCCTTTCTTGGGAGAGCCGGAAGGTGACGTTGAATGGGGTCCCCCCCAGCATGTCCACCAGTACAAAGGACCCTTCTCCCTGGGGATCTACTTCTTCCAGGGCCTTTTCAAGCTTTTGTTGAAAAGTTTCAAGCGAATCGGAACCTTCCAAGGCCACAGCGGCAAGGCCCTGGTTTTCCCCAAGAATCAAGCGCAAAGTTCCCACCAGGGACCTTCCCAGCTCCCCATGGGTCGCGACGACGATACCAATCATGACTTTCCTTTCCTAGACAATGGGCAGGGGTACAACCCGCCACATGATAAACGGGCTTGGTGTTGGGAACAATCGGCTCCCTGATTAGTTTGGAATTTGCGCAGGATAAAATCCGCGAATTCCATGATTCCCAATAACAACGGCAATTTATGCCGATTTCAACTGATCTTGCCGTCTAAAAAACGGTTTGTTTATCTACTTTTAGTACGATTCCCGATCAAGACAAACCTCGGGGAAACCAATGGATGACCGCAATTTCTAAATCTCGGGAAGGATTAAATGACCAACCTTCGGATAATTGCCCGGCCCAGCTTGAAGGGACTATGACGAACAAAATCTTCTTTGTGCAATAGGTTAGCCATGACCAATTTCACGCCAAGTTCCTCAACCTTTTCTTCATCCACCTCCACGGGTTGTTGTCCCGAATCTGCGTACTTTTTCAATAGGGAAACGGGCGGCGTTTCCTGGTTGGCGATTACGTAATGGACAAAACTCGGCCCGGTGTGGCGGAAAATGGCTTTAAGATGGTCTGAAACGGTGTACTGGTCCGTTTCTCCCGGCTGGGTCATGACGTTGCAAACGTAGATTTTCACGGCGCGGGAGAGGGCAATCCGCTCGGCCACTTCCGGGATTAATAGGTTAGGAATCACGCTGGTGAAAAGACTTCCCGGTCCCAGTACGATCGCATCCGCTTCCAGAATGGCTTTCATCACCTCTTTGTTGGGCTTGACTCTCTGTTTGAGCATCACCTTTTCAATGGGCGATTTGCTGGTGGGGATCAAGGACTCACCGGTGAGTACGCGGCCGTCCTTGAACTTGGCCTGCAGAACCATAGGGTCAAAGGTCACGGGCATGACCGTTCCCCGGGTGGCGAAAAGCCGACTGGACTCCTCCACGGCCCGGCCAAAGTCCCCCGTGATTTCCCTCATGACCGTGATGAACAAATTGCCGAAACTGTGCCCCTTCAGATCGCCATGGCTCTTAAATCTGTATTGAAACAGGTCATTTAAGAGGGTTTCCTGATCGGAAAGGGCCACGATGCAATTGCGGATATCACCGGGAGGCGGTGTTCCGAAATCCTGTCTTAAGCGGCCCGAGCTTCCCCCATCATCGGCCACCGTTACCACTGCCGTCAGGTTGCTCGTGTAATGCTTGAGGCTATAAAGCACATTAGGCAGTCCCGTACCCCCACCGACCGCCACTATTCGGGGGCCCCTTTTCAAGCGAAGCCGGTTATAGGCGATATTAACGAAATCTTTCTCCCGAGCCGGTATCAAGATGGTCAGGACGAAGTAAAGGGATCGCCTCACACCCAAAACCAATCCAAAAATGGCCAATACAATGAGCAGGAAATCAGCGAACTTCAGATGCTGAATGTGATCGCTGAATTGCTGGATAACAGGCGGATTGTAATGAATCCCGGCGGTGTGCTGACTCATGAGCCCGGAAAAGCCGACCCCTAAGACGATCAAGGAGAGGGTCATCAGGAGCAGCCAGCGTTTCAAACGGATCCCAGGATAGAGCCAACGTAGCCAGTTCATCCCGGGGTCTCTTTATCCTGTTTTTTCTGCCGTTCCGATTCCTCGGCCATGATTCGGGTGACCCGATCCGCGAATTCCTGGGCCGTGAAATAACCCAGCTTCATGAGACGGTGGTTCATGGCCGCCACCTCAATGATAACCGCCAAATTCCGGCCGGGCCTCACGGGTATCACAAAAGTGGGTATCTCCACGTCAAAGATCTTCAAGGTGGAAGGGGTCAACCCCAGCCGGTCATATTCTTTCTTGGCATCCCATTCCTCCAGCCGTACCACCAACTCGATGCGTTTCTTGTCCCGTATGGCGCCCACACCAAAAAGACTTTCTATATTAATGATACCCAGGCCGCGAATTTCCATGTGATGCTTGATAATTTCCGACCTGGAGCCCATCAGAATGCGGTTGGCTAAACGCTTGATGTAAACCAGGTCGTCCGCCACAAGCCGGTGTCCCCGTTCGACCAGGTCTAAGGCGCATTCGCTTTTTCCGATGCCCGAGGTTCCCAAAACAAGAATACCCACCCCATATACATCCAGCAGCGTGCCGTGAATCGTGGTTTCAGGGGCAAATTCCTCCTCCAGGAAAACCGATATTTCGGAAACAAACTTGGTGGTGGGGGTGGGAGTGGTGAAAACGGGGATCTTTTGGCGGCGGGCCTCCAGGATAAGTTCCTGGGGCGGTTTGACCTTGTGGGTGACAACGATGGCGGGAATGCGGTAAGCCAGTAGGGTCTGGAAAATTTTTTTGCGATGGGCGGGCTTAAGCGTGGCCAGGTAATGAATCTCGGTTTTTCCCAGAATCTGCAAACGCTCGTAAGCGAACCACTTCAAATAACCGGTCAGGGCCATTCCCATTCGGTTGATGTCCACGCTGACGATGTAGCGTTCCGCCATTCCCTCTTCGGCCAGCGGGGTCAAGCGCAACCGTTCTTTGGCCTGCTGGAAAAGGGCATCCACCGAAATTTTTTTCATTTTGTTTTTCCCGGCGGCATGAATGTAAGACCGGTTTGGTTTACGAATGACCCCCGAAAGGGGAGGTCCGAATGGGCTTCAATGCTTAAGTTTTTCTTCCTCTTGAATGATCTTGATTACATCTTCTGGCGTTTTGGCCGATAGCAATGATTTACGAAAGTATTTGTCCTTCAAGAGGCTGGATATCCGGGCAAGGGCCTTCAAATGGGCGCCTGCGGCACCCTCGGGAGCCACTAAAAGGAAAAAAATGTTCACCGGCTCCCCATCCAGGGAATCAAAACTAATTCCCTCGGGAGATAGGCCGAAGGCCGCCGCCAGGTCAGTGACGGTATCCGACTTCCCGTGGGGAATAGCAATCCCCTGGCCGATACCGGTCGAACCCAACTCTTCCCTCTCCAGCAAGGTCTGGATCATCTTTTTCTTATCCTTGACCTTGCCTGAATTGACCAATAGTTCCACCAATTCCTTGATGGCGTCCTTTTTGTTTTTGGACTCCAGGTTCAATTTGATAGCGTCAGAAGTTAAAAAATCCAGGATTTGCATCAGGGTCCTCCCCAAGAAATGGTGCTTCTTTTGAATCCCCGGCTCAGTATTCCGGTTCAATAAGGCCGATGTGGTGATCCTTGCGTTTGTAAACGACACAAGTTTTATCCGTGTCCGCGTCTAAAAAAACCAGGAATTCATGTTTTGAAACGGAAAGCTGCATTGCCGCCTCTTCCGCAGTCATGGGCTTGATCTCATGCTTCTTGGATCGAATAACCTCGAATTCTTCCCCCTCCGCTCCGGGGGGAATGAGCCCATGAATGACAGAGGAGGCCTTTGCGCCCGGGGCATGGCGGTGTTCCACGCGTTTCTCTTTGTTTTTCTTTGCCTGTTTCTCTAGACGGTCCAAGGCGGAATCGATGGAATTATACATGTCCCGGGAAGTGGCTTTGGCCGAAAGCTTCAAATGTTTGGCCGACAAGATAACTTCGCAAAGATGCAGGTTTCGCTCATAGGTCAGGATCACGTGGGCTTCGGTAATCTGTCCTAGATAGCGTTCCACTCGATGAATTTTTTCTTCCACCTGATTCGTCAGGGCATCGCTCAATTTTTCGTGGCGGCTGGTAATGTTTAACTTGAATTTCGTATGGGCTTTTCGGAACAAGGGAAACCCCCAATGGTGGTGAAGAGGCGACTTAAGCGCCTAAAAGAGGGGTTATTCTAACATTCGATAGTGGGAAGTCAATCGAAGGAGGGAAGGAGAAATCCCCAATTGTCAGAGTTTTCGTCTCTGGGACGCCGAAGGAATCCTCAATTCCTCCCGATACTTGGCGATGGTGCGGCGTGCAATAGAAAGACCGTCTTGAGTGAGAATTTGCATGATCTTCTGATCCGAGTATGGTTTGCGGGCGGGTTCCTGGGACACTAATTCCTTTATCCTTTCTTTGACCGTTAACGATGAAATATCCATGCCGTCGGAGGATTCCAAACCGCTGGTGAAGAAATACTTCAATTCGAACAAACCCCTGGGGGTCTGGACATACTTGTGGGTGGTTACCCGGGATACGGTGGATTCATGCATGCCAATCATGTCGGCGACCTGTTTCAAGGTCAGAGGTTTCAATCCAACTAGTCCTGACTCCAGAAAATCCCGTTGAATGCGGAAAATAGCCTCCGTGACACGATAGATTGTCTTGCGCCTCTGCTCAATGTTTTTAATGAGCCAAAGAGCGGACTGGATCTTCGACTCAAGAAATTTCTTTGTTTCCTTGCCTCCCAAGGTCGATTTATCGCGCAAAAGCTTGCGATAATAACCTGAGATTCGCAGCTTGGGCACCGGCTCGTCATTCAAAACCACCACGTAATCGCCCTCGATCTTACGCACACTCACATCCGGGGTGATGTACTTGGTATCTTCGGATTGGAAAGCCCGACCCGGTTTGGGGTCCAACGTGGCGATAAAATCCAATATGGGCCTTAGCTCTTCTTCCGCGCACTCCAAACCCTTGGCAAGGGTTGAATAACGGCGTTTTTCTAAATCATCGAAGAAATCATGAACTACCCGGTAGGCTTTCCGAGCTATCTCCCCAACCTTGCTTTCCAATTGAAGAAGCAAACATTCCCTTAGATTCCTGGCTCCCACGCCAGTCGGCTCAAAGGATTGGATCGTTTCCAGGGATTTCTCAAGTTTATCCAGGGGAATTCCTTGAGTGATAGAGATGTTTTCGAGGGTATCGGTCAAATAACCGTTTTCATCCAGATTGCCAATGAGCAACTTACCTAGGGACAGTTCCTCGTCCCCCTGGGTTACTAGCAACAGCTGCCATTCCAAACTTTCGGCGAGTGTTTGGATTCGGGTGATGGATGCCTCGACATAATCCCTTTTTTCTTGCTCCGCCCCCGAGTCTTCCGAACCCCCATAATTTCCGGGACCACCCTCATAATCGTCGCCCTGCCCCATGAGGGCCCAGGCCTCGATGTCGAAATGATCCCCTTCTTTCAAGTGCTCCACCACATCATTCGTGGATCGTTGTTGAAGTCTTTCGAGCAATTCGGCTTCGGCGGTGTTGGTTTCCTGGGAGGCGTCGGCGGGAGGGGCGGGAGAAACGGTCTTATCGTCGGCCGTTTCAGCAGGGGCTTCCTCTTGTTCCTCCTCCAGAACCGGATTTTCCATCATTTCCTTCTCGACCCACTCCTTCAGTTCCAGGGTGGACAGCTGAAGGATCTTCATGGCCTGCTGCAACATGGGCGTCATGATCATGCGCTGTTGCATGCGCTGATGCATTCCGAAATTTTGGCGCATATTCCATGCCACCCGGTAGGAGGTAACTGCGCAAGAATTATACCTTTTTTAGCAGAATTAGAGGAATTTCATTAACTTGCTCTTTTATTAACATTTATAAAGTTCTTTCAATCAGACCAGCCCTTTTGGAACCTTGTCTTTTCCCATTGGCCAATCCAAAAGTCAAGATCAAAGGGTTTTGGATATTCTAAATGTCCTTTCCTAATTCCCCGTCCGCCCTTGAAGATCGACTTTAAGGTGCGAAAATTTTCCGGATTGACCAAGGGATCAAACTGGTAAAGTGCAAAGTCAGCCCACTTCCCCTTCTCTAATGATCCAATGGAATCTTCATTCAATACCTTCGCCGCTTCCGAAGTGGCCATTCTCAAGCATTGGGCAGGCGTCATCCCGGTCTCTTGAAGATCCTTCCACTCCTGTGTGGAAACTCCATAAGGCATATGGGGATTACCTGCGTCGGTTCCGTAGGCCACCCTCCCGCCTAGTGAAAGGTATCGTTCTAGGTTCTGCATGCTGTGGTAATGCCCTTCCCGAAAACCATGCCGGCAAAACTGGCCGAAGGGATGATCCAAACGTCTTTTCCATTCTTGCGCCCATCCTTCGTGCGCGTGCAATGTCGGTAGGATTATAATTTTCTTTTTCACCGCTTCTTTCCAAAGGTCGTCTGAAACAGGCCGGGCGGGCATATGGGCCAATTCATCCACCCCATGAGCCACACAAAGCTCAAAGTCCATTTCATTGGTGATATGGGCCGTAACACGCATCCCAAGTGCATGAGCGGCCGAAACTATCCCATCCATTTCGGCCTTGGAAAGACAAGGGCCTAGTTCATGTTCTAAACCGATTTTAATGACGTCCATTCCGAGTCCGGACAGCTTTTGGACCCGGTCCTGAGCTTGATAACGACCTTTAATCGTAAAGGCAACACTCGGGCCCCACACGTTCTCGGGATAGCCTCCCGGACAAGTCAGGACCGGTCCCGAAGTGAACAACCGGGGAGATACAACACGTCCGGATCGTTCCTTCGCCTTCCATTCCAAGGCCGTATTCGCATCGCTGGCCAAATCACGGGCCGTGGTAACTCCATTCCGTAAAAAGCTGGCGAGAACTTTCTCATTGACCAAGGCATGAACATGTAGATCAATTAACCCAGGCAATAGAAATTGACCCTTTCCCGGAATTTCTTCTAATGCCTCGAACAACGGAGCTTTTGACGAAGGCCCGGCGTAGATTATTTTCCCACGGAAAACCAACAGGACCGATTCCAAAATCGGTTGATCATGGACCCCGTCGTAAAGAGTGGCTTTTAAAATGGCAAGGTCGACTTTCAACATAATTCTCCGTAACCCATCGGACCTTCGACTTATTTATGGAGGCCAATACAGCTTCGCTCAAACGCCGGACAAACTAGTCCCTTTCGCCAAAACCACTTTTTACTGGCCCAAAACGTCATTCAAAAGATAGGCCAGCCTTACTCCCGCCTTTTCCAACTGATGTTCCATGATAAATCTCATTTTGCCGTTTTCATAATCCTCGGGCAAATCCCGACCCCAGCGGTTCTTCGGCAGGGGTCCCCTCGGCAACTCGTCATAGATGTTTTTCTGAGCGATTAAAAAAGACTCGTAAGCCCATTGCTCGGGAGTTCCCCCAACCCAATTGGATTCGTCGTTCGGATCCATCCCGGACTCCAGCCGGGTGGCCATTTCTCGAGGGGATTGGGTATTGGTTGTTTCAAACCCATCATCATACGCCGAGCCAGCATGCGGGGGATGGATAATGGGTTGTGTTTCAAAAAGATCATCCCAGTACTTGTGGAGACATATCCAAATTTTCTTATTCCCTTTTTTAGACGGGATCGTAAACCATTTCTCGTTCCCCCCCGGTCGTTATCATCGGCGCAATGCAGGGGCTGGTGCAGATCGCCCACAAAATGCACCAAAAACTTCAAGGCCTCCCTTTTAACACCTTTTTTACCGAAAGGTTCCCGTAAGATTTGAACATCTTTATTAATCTGCTCCACCACGCAGTCCTCATATCGGCAAGCGGTTTCAAGGTCGAATTGCCCCTGGCCCTCCCGAACGTCGAGATTCAAGTAATGCCAGGGAGCCGTCTCCGGCCTTACATGGACAATGGCGTCGGCCCAAGTGGAAATCGAGGGCATATCTCGGTCTTGGCCTAACAATTCCCGGACAGACCTCCGGGCCTTGGGATTTAAACGGTCCTGGGCGATCCAGGCTATCGTTTTGTGGCCCACCGCCCCCCAAGCTTTTAGCGAACCGGGATAGGAAAAAATAAAGGTCAAGAAGGCGGCGATCAAAATATTACGCTTAGGGAAAGTCATGGGTTTATCCAAAAAAGTCTGAAGAATATCGGCCTCGGATTATAACCCATCCAATTTAAAAAGTTTCAAAGCAGCGAAAGAAAGATAATCTTCAACCAAGATTTGGGCCCATCAATGGCCGCCGACAAGATAATCCCCAATTAAATAAAAAAGGCCAGCCTTGTTTGGCTGGCCTTCGGTTGCTTGATTTTACTTGTTTATCGAAGGACTAACATTTTCCCAACCGAATGGCCGCTGTTGGTGGTCACCACGACGTAATAAAGACCGCTCGCCAGCGGATTGTTCCAATTATCAACAAGGGAAATTTTCGGGTCATCCCCATACATCTTACTATACGTGTGTTTAAACACTTTTCGGTAAGCTACTGTGTAGATTTCCACGGTTACGGAATTGCCCGTGTAGACCGGGGGACGAACAGCTACCTGGGCTGTACCATCCGCCGGGTTGGGGTATATCACAGGAACGCTTAAAGCAACCGGGGTATTGGTAATGGTGGCGGTAATTGTACCGGTGGTGGTTACCGTAAAGGTTAAGGTGGGGGTAATCGTGGCTGTGACCGTTAAGGATGGAGTCGGTGTGATCGTTTGAGTATTGGTAGACGTTAAGGTAGAGGTATTCGTTGGGGTTGAAGTGGCTTGCTGGCAATTCACGGTATTGCCCAAAACGGGCAGACCCGATATTGACACCGGTTGGCCGCCGTTATTGGAGCTTATCCCCGTTAAACCACTGATTGAGAACTGATAGGTTCCGATGGCCGAATTATTGAAATTCACCTGGAATTGCAGACTCACAGGCGAAGAGGTGACCGGGAAGTTATTCAAAGGTAACGTCGCAGTATTGCCCGTAAATCCTGTTATGGATCCCTCGAAAATTCCATTGGCATAAACGCTAACACTTGTAATGTTGGCTGCGTTCCCTCCAATGTCATCAAGAGTCACGTTCGTCAAGTTCACGGATAAGCTGGTCGTGTTGGTAAGGGTGGCCGACACCACCGTGACGCCAGAGCTTCCCGAGAGGGTATTTACCGTTGATGTAGTGGAACTCAAGTTCAAAACATTCGATGTAGGTGTAGATGTTGCAGTTTGTGTTGATGTCGCCGTCTGAGTGGAGGTTGTGGTCGATGTGTCGGTAGGAGTATTCGTTGAAGTATAGGTATGAGTATAGGTGAAGACTGGAGTGTCGGTATTCGTTGGGGTTACTGTAATCGTACTAGTGGCTGTAGACGTGTTGGTCGCTGTTGAAGTGGCTGTTGACGTCGGTGTAAACGTAACCGTTGAGGTAAAGGTAAACGAAGCGGTCGAGGAAGGCGTACCCGTCGCTGTAGATGTATCGGTCGATGTTGGAGATTGGGTATTGGTGGGTGTGTTGGTAACTGTTGTGGTATGGGTTTCCGTAAACGTATTGGTCATAGTTGGAGTATTCGTTACGGTGAAGGTATGGGTCTCTGTAAAGGTCGGTGTCAAAGTGGACGTAAAAGTGGGGGTTCTCGTAATAGTAGAAGTCGCCGTGGATGTGAGTGTATTAGTTACAGTGGGTGACAAGGTCAGTGTCGGGGATAAGGTAATTGTCGGACTAAAGGGGAAAGTAGCAGTAGACGTTTCCGTGATGGTATACGTTGAAGTGATCGTGGGAGTCATCGTACGGGTCGCTGTCGAAGTCGATGTTGAGGTCGAGGTAAAAGAAGAAGTCGGCGTGTTAGTCACCGTCGATGTGTAGGTAGCGGTCGAAGTAGAGGTCGCCGTTGAGGTATGGGTGGGGGTATGGGTCGATGTAAACGTAACCGTACTGGTTAATGTATTTGTCGGCGTAAATGAGGCGGTGATGGTCGGTGTAAGGGTCACCGTCGGGGACAAAGTGATCGTTGGGCTTAACGGAAATGTGGCCGTTGGGGTGCCTGTTTGGGTCGGGGTTCCCGTAACGGAATTGGTCGGGGTGTTCGTGGGAGTCAAAGTGCGCGTAGCGGTTGAGGTAGAAGTCGAGGTGCCCGTGAAAGATGCGGTCGAAGTATGGGTCGACGTAAATGTCGCCGTGGCAGTCGCTGTAAAGGTGGAAGTTCCTGTTGAAGTGCGGGTGGCAGTCGCAGTGGTCGTAAAGGTGGAGGTCGGGGTCGAAGTTAGCGTTGGGGATAAGGTAATGGTTAAGGTAAATGGAGATGTTGCGGTGGGTGTTCCCGTGATTGTGGAAGTCATGGTACGGGTAGCTGTCGTTGTACTAGTTGAAGTAGAGGTAATAGTTGACGTGAAAGTGCCGGTTGACGTGGCAGTATAGGTACTGGTCAAAGTCTTAGTCGTTGTTTGGGTTGGAGTCGCGGTAGGAGATAAAGTATTAGTCGCTGAAAATTGAGTGGTCGCAGTGGGAGTCCCGGATAGGGTTGAGGTAGAGGTAGCAGTCGAGGTGTAGGTTGAAGTTGATGTGCGGCTTGAAGTCGATGAAGCTGTGGGAGTCACCGTTCCCGTACTCGAGAGTGTCGCGGTCGGTGTCATCGTCCTTGTATATGTCGGAGTAGGCGTAATTGTATTCGTGGGACTACTTGTAAAAGTCAAAGTATTGCCCACAGTCGCTGTTAAAGTGGCAGTCACGGATGGGGTTGAGGATTTTGTGGGCGTGTTGGAGGATGTTGAAGTTTGGGAAGGCGATGGAGACGCGGTGTTGGTGCGTGTAGTAGTAACTGTATTGGTATTGGTTAAAGCCACCGTAGGTGTGCGAGTGGGAGTAAAGGTTGAGGTTTTTGCTACAGCGGAAGGGGTGGGCGTAATAGGCAGAGTCGAACCCGATAAGCAGACGTCGTTGATATACATGCCAAAGGTCGTAGGTCCACCTTGGGTTTCCCATTGAAGGGCCAGCACTTGGGTGATGGCCTGGGATAGCCACATCGTGACCCCCGCGCTGTTATGGGGCGGTGAATCGCCATCGCCACCATTCCAGTCCTGAAACTCCATTGCATTAATAGGAAAGCTCTCAAGAATCCAAGTATTAGCCTGGTTCACAACAAAATTTTGACCGTATTGGTTCCCGTTACCCCCGCACGCAAAATACTGGCCTTGCCAAGTAATTGGCTCCTGGTTGATCGAGGGGTTGTTGAGCTGGAACCGGAGAGTTACGGGAGCCACCGTGGTTCGGACATAAAACGCGAAATTCGTCACCCAATTCAGGTTGGTATAACCCACCTGGAGATCGGTTTGCAGGCCGAAACCGCAATAAGTTGCGGGTGAGCTTGTGCCGTTCTCGCTATATCCGCCACTTACGAAAGCCGAATAAGTTTCACTATTTGGGCCCGCAACGGCGCTGCTTAGGCAAGCCGTGCAATACAAATTAGTAGCGGGACAACTGGCGTAAGACAACATGGGGCTCGATGTTTCGGGTGCGCCGCTTCCAAGACTTTCCCAATTATAGGCCGACCAAGAACCGTTTAAGTTGTTGGTGGCGTAGGGCGCGCTCGTGTAGGGGCTCTGTGAAAAATTGGAGAGCATGAAGCAATTTCCTTCGGTGGGAACGGGAGTGGGGGTATAGGTCGCCCCGCCTATGGCGGAATCGCAGGATGGATTCGCCGTACCCGTCAAAGAATTATAGACATACTGTCCGTGATAAGACGTGGGACTGTAGCCCGTCCAACTCGAGAGCAAGGGAGGGGAATTGGTCACTGACATGTTCCAAGCTGTCCAGCTTAAATTTCCTGGATCAAGAACACTTGAAATAAAATTTTGTGTGAACGCAGCGGTCCCGCAAGTAGCGCAGGGCCCAAACTCGCCAACCATCACGGGATAAGTGGTTGTAGATACGTTGACCGTTTGATTCGCATTATTAGAATAAATATGGCAGTCGTACAAAACCCCATTTCCACTCGTGGTCGAAAGTTCGTAGTTGGGCAAAATGCTTGCCAAATCGTTGCACCAGTTGAGACCCCCGGCAATACAAATATTGTTGGCACCTGTATTACGCACTGCGGTTAGCAAAGCGTTCATACCAGGAGTATTGAACGAACCCGCCGACCCGCCGCTGTACCAGGCACTAGCGCCTAGGGTGTAGGGCTCGTTGTATAAATCAAAGAAAACCGCTGGATTGTTCATAGACCTGGCCGCCACGGAACTCCAAAAGGTGACAGCATTATAGTCCGCCATCTCCTGCTGGCCTGTGGCTGTTCCCCAACCCGCTCCCGTTGGGGGAGTAGTCGCTGAACTGGAGGTGCCTGAAAAGTGAAGATCGAGAATAATGTAACAATTTTGTGAGGAGCAAAGACTGACCAATTGATCCACCATGGCTGGATAACTATCGGGATAAAAAAACCACCGATCCTGGTTCAAGGGCAAACGAATAAAATTACTTTTCCAAGTATCGATAGCCTCGGTTGCAGTTGCGAGAATCCCAGATGGGTTAGCGTCATTGACTCCAAACTCGAGACCGTCGATGTCCACACCCCTCAAACGGACCGTGCACCCGCTACTCGCGTTGACGATTGCGCTACCATTAATTTTCAGTTGGGGGGGGGCTGCTTGGGCCGGTTGTGATAAAAGCAAAAGGCCAAAGCTTACAAGTAGAGCTATTAAATGGCGTTTAAATCGATTTAACGAAAACCGGATGAAGGGATTCATTAGGGAATAAAGCGCAGAAGAAAATCTCAAAATATCCTCCAAAACTTTACAGGTCTGAAATCCGGGGCAACGGCGAGACAAAGTAATTCTATCTCAGTTATTTGATTTGGTGGGACAGGACAACATTTTTTATTGAACGATTTTAACGAGCAACCCGGCCTTTTTGAAAAATATTTAAGATGCTAATTTTATACTCATGAAATAATTGGACAGCTTCTTTAATTAAACGATTCCAAGTGTGTGTTTTTTTAAAAAGAACAACCTCTTTACCCCCCCACAAATCGTTTTTGGTCCCTTAAAAAGTAGGTTTTTCAACCTTTTTAATAAAACAAATTGAACGTATGAAGGAAAATGCTAGCTGAATCATCTTAAAAGAATTCTATAATGCTTTCCGTTGTGGTTGTAGAGTCCTAGAACGGAGACCTGAATGAAGTTCAAAACCTTTTTAAGATATATCCCAATTTTTTTAGTCTCACTGATTTCTTTGTTCGTCGCCTGCACTCGCATCAACACAACCCCCGTTCCCAATCCGACATTCCCCCCTCAAACGATCTGGAGTAATGGCACCGTCGGTACTTGGTTTGGAAATGTTTTAAACGGAAACAGTGGTGGATGTTGCCCCTCAACTAGTTCTATTTCTTCGGCATCGGATAATATTTCCGGTGATACAAACACCCTTCTTCTGTCCACAACCTATACTCATGGCTTTTATTTTTATTCTGCTTCAACCCCTTCGAATCCCTCTTCCTATTATTCCAAGGGCCATTTGCAATTTGATATTCGGTTGGAACAACCGCCCTCTCTTTTCACCTTGTTGTATGTGGAGTATCTTCTTCAGGCAAACAACGATAATGGGGCGGTCACTTTTAGCCCAAACTTCATAAATTCTTTGAGTACAACTTCATTCACACATGTTTCTTTGCCCTTTACGACCTTCACCCCAGATTACGAAGCACAAAGCATTGATACGCCTTTTGAGATTTCCTGGCAAACCACTTCAGCCCCTTCAAACGGCAATATCGTAACCCTCGACGACATCGTCTGGACAGCCAATTAAAATTCAGGATCTCCAACCCTAAAGGTAACTTTTTATTTATCCCACTTTCGCCGGGTGTCCTTTTTTCTCATATTGTAAAATAAAGTTTTCCACCAGTTCATGGGCCTCTGAATCGGAATACTGAACTGGCGGTGTTTTGAAAAAATAGGCGGAAGGCCCCTCTATTGGCCCTGAAAGTTTATGGTCCAAGGCCAATTTGCAACAGCGAATAGCATCGATGCCCACCCCGGCGCTGTTGGGTGAATCCCAAACTTCCAATTTCAGTTCAATCGTCACGGGTACATCACCAAATTCCCTGCCTTCCAAGCGTATATGGGCCCATTTGCGGTCCTGCAGCCAGGGAACATAATCGGAAGGGCCAATATATATATTTTCGGGTTCGATCGGATGGGACAACTGGCTGACGACCGCTCCGGTCTTAGATATCTTTTTTGATTCCAACCTCTCCCGTTCCAACATGTTCTTAAAATCCATGTTTCCGCCGAAATTCAGCTGACTGGTACGGTCAAGGATCACTCCCCGGTCGGAAAACATTTTGGCCAGGACACGATGGGTGATGGTGGCTCCTACCTGGGCCTTAATGTCGTCCCCGAGAACGGGGACCCCGGCGTCGGCGAATTTTTTCGCCCAAGCGCTGTTGGAAGCGATGAAAACCGGCATGCAATTGACCACGCCCACCCCGGCCTTCAGCGCCTCGTTCATATAAAAATGGGTGGCTTTCTCGCTGCCCACGGGCAGGTAATTGACCAGCACGTCCGTGCGGGTTTCTTTCAGTATTTTCGCCACGTCCACGGGCTTTTCTTTGGATTCGATCACTATTTCCCGGTAATACTTTCCCAATCCATCCAAGGTATGGCCACGCTCCACCTTCACCCCAGCGCGGGCACATCGCTAAATTTGATCGTGTTGTTAATGGGCGCAAAAATAGCCTCGGAAAGGTCCTTCCCCACTTTGTTGGAATCCACATCAAAGGCGCAGGAAAATTCAATGTCGCCCACATGATATGAGCCTAAACGCACATGCATCAGACCCGGAACGAAACTCTCTTCCTCGGCGTCCCGGTAAAAACGCACACCTTGAACCAAGGAAGAGGCACAGCAACCCACTCCCACCAAGGCCACCCGAATCTTAGGCATAGTCGTCAAGCTCCTGAAAAAATGAATCCTTTTATCGGCCCCGAGGGGCCTTTTGATGAACCCAAAAGACACGCTGTATAACCGTGTGGCTGTGGTAGGAGTGGGTTGCTGTGCCTCTTCCTTGGTTCAAGGTGTGCGTTTTTACCGGAATGCCGATGAAGAGAGTTTCGTTCCGGGTCTGATGCATGTGCGCTTAGGCTCATATCATGTGGGCGACATCGAATTTTCCTGCGCTTTTGATGTGGATTCCAACAAGGTGGGGAAGGACCTTTCCGAGGCTATCTTTGAGCCCATTAACAACACGTTCAAATTCAGCGATGTGCCCGCGCTTGGGGTGAAGGTGGAGCGTGGCCATACCTTGGATGGATTGGGAAAGTATTACCGGGAAATAGTGGTCGAATCCAAAGAAAAGCCCGTGGACGTAGCCAAAATATTGAAAGAAACCCGCACGGACGTGCTGGTCAATTACCTGCCCGTGGGCAGCGAGAAAGCCACCCATTTTTATATGAACGAGGCGCTGAAGGCCGGGGTAGGCGTGGTCAATTGCATGCCGGTTTTCATCGCTTCCAACAGCGCTTGGGCCAAAAAATTCGCCGACGCCGGGGTCCCCGTTCTCGGGGATGACATTAAGGCCCAGGTAGGCGCGACCATTACCCATCGTGTCCTGGCCAAAATGTTCTCCGACCGGGGAGTGATCCTCGACCGTACCAGTCAGCTGAATTTCGGCGGAAACATGGATTTTAAGAACATGTTGGAACGGGAGAGGTTGGAATCAAAAAAGATATCTAAAACCGGAGCGGTCGTCAGCCAGTTGTCCCACCCGATAGAACCCGAAAATATATATATTGGTCCTTCCGATTATGTTCCCTGGCTGCAGGACCGTAAGTGGGCCCATATACGCTTGGAAGGCAGGGAATTTGGTGATGTACCCGTGACGATTGAACTGAAACTGGAAGTTTGGGATTCACCCAACAGCGCCGGGGTGGGCATCGATGCTATTCGCTGTTGCAAATTGGCTTTGGACCATAAACTTTCAGGGCCAATAGAGGGGCCTTCCGCCTATTTTTTCAAAACACCGCCAGTTCAGTATTCCGATTCAGAGGCCCATGAACTGGTGGAAAACTTTATTTTACAATATGAGAAAAAAGGACACCCGGCGAAAGTGGGATAAATAAAAAGTTACCTTTAGGGTTGGAGATCCTGAATTTTAATTGGCTGTCCAGACGATGTCGTCGAGGGTTACGACATTGCCGTTTGAAGGGGCTGAAGTGGTTTGCCAGGAAATCTCAAAAGGCGTATCAATGCTTTGCGCTTCGTAATCAGGGGTGAAGGTCGAAAAGGGCAAGGAAACGTGTGTGAATGAAGTTGTACTCAAAGAATTTATGAAGTTTGGGTTAAACGTAACCGCACCATTATCGCTGTTTGCCTGAAGAAGATACTCCACATACAACAAGGTGAAAAGAGAGGGCGGTTGTTCCAACCGAATATCGAATTGCAAATGGCCCTTGGCATAATAGGAAGAGGGATTCGAAGGGGTTGAAGCGGAATAAAAATAAAAGCCATGAGTATAGGTCGTGGAAAGAAGAAGGGTATTTGTATCGCCGGAAATATTATCCGTTGCCGATGAAATAGAACTGGTTGAGGGGCAACATCCACCACTGTTTCCGGTTAAAACATTTCCAAACCAAAAACCGATGGTGCCATTACTCCAGATTGTTTGAGGGGGCCAAGTCGGGTTTGGAACGGGGGTTGTGTTGATGCGGGTACAGCCGACGAATAAAGAAATCAGTGAGACTAAAAAAATTGGGATATAGCTTAAAAAGGTTTTGAACTTCATTCAGGTCTCCGTTCGAGGACTCTACAACCACAACGGAAAGCATTATAGAATTCTTTTAAGATGATTCAGCTAGCATTTTCCTTCAAACGCTCAATTTGTTTATTAAAAAGGTTGAAAAAACCGACTTTAATAAGGGACCTAAAATGATTTGTGGGGGAAAAGAGGTTGTTATTTAAAAAAACACACACAAGAAATCGTTTAATTAAAGAAGCTGAACAACTATTTCATGAATATAAAATTGGCTTATAAAATTAGCATCTTAAATATTTTTCAAAAAGGCCGGGTTGCTCGTTAAAATCGATTGATAAAAAATGTTGTCCTGTCCCACCAAATCAAATAACTGAGATAGAATTACTTTGTCTCGCCGTTGCCATGGATTTCAGACCTGTAAAGTTTTGGAGGATATTTTGAGATTTTCATCTGAGCTTTGTTCCCTAATAAATCCATTCATTAGGCTTTCGTTAAATCGATTTAATAGCCGTTTAATCGCTCTTCTTGTGAGCTTCGGTCTATTGGTTTTATCCCAACCAACCCAAGCAGCCCCCCCCCAACTGAAAATTAATGGTAGCGCAATCGTCAACGCGAGTAGCGGGTGCACAGTCCGTTTGAGGGGTGTGGACATCGATGGTCTCGAGTTTGGAGTCAATGACGCTAACCCATCTGGGATTCTCGCAACCGCAACCGAGGCCATCGATACTTGGAAAAGTAATTTTATACGTTTGCCCTTGAACCAGGATCGATGGTTTTTTTATCCCGATAGTTATCCAGCCATGGTGGATCAATTGGTCAGTCTTTGCTCCTCACAAAATTGTTACATTATTCTCGATCTTCACTTTTCAGGCACCTCCAGTTCGGCGACTATTCCCCCAACGGGAGCGGGTTGGGGAACCGCAACAGGTCAGCAGGAGATGGCGGACTATAATGCTGTCACCTTTTGGAGTTCCGTGGCGGCCAGGTATGAGAACAATCCAGCGGTTTTCTTTGACCTTTACAACGAGCCCTACACCCTAGGAGCTAGTGCCTGGTACAGCGGCGGGTCGGCGGGTTCGTTCAATACTCCTGGTATGAACGCTTTACTAACCGCAGTGCGTAATACAGGTGCCAACAATATTTGTATTGCCGGGGGTCTCAATTGGTGCAACGATTTAGCAAGCATTTTGCCCAACTACGAACTTTCGACCACGAGTGGAAATGGGGTTTTGTACGACTGCCATATTTATTCTAATAATGCGAATCAAACGGTTAACGTATCTACAACCACTTATCCCGTGATGGTTGGCGAGTTCGGGCCCTGCGCTACTTGCGGGACCGCTGCGTTCACACAAAATTTTATTTCAAGTGTTCTTGATCCAGGAAATTTAAGCTGGACAGCTTGGAACATGTCAGTGACCAATTCCCCTCCCTTGCTCTCGAGTTGGACGGGCTACAGTCCCACGTCTTATCACGGACAGTATGTCTATAATTCTTTGACGGGTACGGCGAATCCATCCTGCGATTCCGCCATAGGCGGGGCGACCTATACCCCCACTCCCGTTCCCACCGAAGGAAATTGCTTCATGCTCTCCAATTTTTCACAGAGCCCCTACACGAGCGCGCCCTACGCCACCAACAACTTAAACGGTTCTTGGTCGGCCTATAATTGGGAAAGTCTTGGAAGCGGCGCACCCGAAACATCGAGCCCCATGTTGTCTTACGCCAGTTGTCCCGCTACTAATTTGTATTGCACGGCTTGCCTAAGCAGCGCCGTTGCGGGCCCAAATAGTGAAACTTATTCGGCTTTCGTAAGTGGCGGATATAGCGAGAACGGCACAAGCTCACCCGCAACTTATTGCGGTTTCGGCCTGCAAACCGATCTCCAGGTGGGTTATACCAACCTGAATTGGGTGACGAATTTCGCGTTTTATGTCCGAACCACGGTGGCTCCCGTAACTCTCCGGTTCCAGCTCAACAACCCCTCGATCAACCAGGAGCCAATTACTTGGCAAGGCCAGTATTTTGCGTGCGGGGGTAACGGGAACCAATACGGTCAAAATTTTGTTGTGAACCAGGCTAATACTTGGATTCTTGAGAGCTTTCCTATTAATGCAATGGAGTTTCAGGACTGGAATGGTGGCGATGGCGATTCACCGCCCCATAACAGCGCGGGGGTCACGATGTGGCTATCCCAGGCCATCACCCAAGTGCTGGCCCTTCAATGGGAAACCCAAGGTGGACCTACGACCTTTGGCATGTATATCAACGACGTCTGCTTATCGGGTTCGACTCTGCCTATTACGCCCACCCCTTCCGCTGTAGCAAAAACCTCAACCTTTACTCCCACTCGCACACCTACGGTGGCTTTAACCAATACCAATACAGTTACTACTACACGCACCAACACCGCGTCTCCATCGCCTTCCCAAACTTCAACATCCTCCAACACGCCCACAAAATCCTCAACCCCATCCGTGACTGCCACTTTAACAGCGACTGTGGGCAATACTTTGACTTTTACAAGTAGTCCCACGAATACAATTACGCCTACTCCGACATATACAAGGACGATGACACCGACCGCGACACTCTCGAGTACGGGAACGGTGACTCCCACAGCTTCATCGACTTCAAGCCGCACATCAACTTCAACCTACACCTCGACTGCTACCTCTACCTCAACCCTATCCGGGACTCCCACTGCGACCACTCAATTTTCAGCGACTAATACTTTATCTCCTACCGCGACTCCAACCCAAACAACGACTAAGACTTTGACCAGTACCTATACTGCCACGTCAACCGGCACTTTCACGTCAACTATTACCTCTACTTCAACTAGTACAACGACAGCTACCCGTACCATGACTTCCACAATCACGGGAACACCCACCGCAACATCTCCATTTACCTTAACCATTACCTTATCCCCAACGCTAACTTCGACCCCGACCTCCACCTTTACGACCACTGCGACTGCCACCCGCACTTCAACAGGAACTTCCACCTTTACAGCGACTGCCACGGCGACATTTACGTCGACCCATACTTCGACCGCATCTTTCACGGGCACCTCGACTTCTACCTCAACCGCTACGCGCACTTTGACTCCCACGAACACCCCGACCAATTCCGTTACGGGAACCCCGACCCAAACAGGCACCCCAACGGCCACATTTCCGTTAAGCCCAACGATCACTTTGTCCCCGACGGTGACCCTTACACCGACCATCACCGCCTCATTTACGCCGACAAATACATTAACCAGTACGGTTACGTTTACATCGACCCATACCCCCACCCATACCTCAACGGCGACCTCTACTTCGACCGCTACCTACACATCGACGGTGACTAACACGCCGACTTCTTCTTTTACCTCGACCTCAACATCGACTTCGACAGCGACCCGTACGATGACTCCCACGATCACTTCAACGTATACCATCACGGAAACGTCTACTGCTACTTTCCCCTTTAGTCCGACAATTACCTTATCCCCGACACTGACCTTGTCACCCACTGTAACTAATACACTCACATCCACGGCGACTTCTACTATTACGAGAACCCCCACTTTTACGTCCACTTTGACACCGACCTTTACAGAGACCCATACCTTCACCGTAACGAATACTCCAACTATGACCAATACGTTTACGGAAACCCATACCACAACAGTTACCAACACACCCACCAATACCCAATCTCCAACATCGACCGATACATCTACAGCGACGGGTACGCCTTCCTCGACCGCTTCGTTTACCTTTACCTCAACGGTTACGTTTACACCGACGTCAACAGCCACTTCAACAGCGACCAACACGTCTACAGCCACTAGTACGATTACAGTAACCCCAACGAATACCGACACTCCAGTCTTCACCTATACTCATACCTATACTTCAACGAATACTCCTACCGACACATCGACCACAACCTCCACTCAGACGGCGACATCAACACAAACTGCAACATCTACACCTACATCAGATGTTTTGAACTTGAGTTCCACTACATCAACGGTAAATACCCTCTCGGGAAGCTCTGGCGTCACGGTGGTGTCGGCCACCCTTACCAACACGACCAGCTTATCCGTGAACTTGACGAACGTGACTCTTGATGACATTGGAGGGAACGCAGCCAACATTACAAGTGTTAGCGTTTATGCCAATGGAATTTTCGAGGGATCCATAACAGGATTTACGGGCAATACTGCGACGTTACCTTTGAATAACTTCCCGGTCACCTCTTCGCCTGTGAGTCTGCAATTCCAGGTGAATTTCAATAATTCGGCCATCGGAACCTATCAGTTCTCAATCAGTGGTTTAACGGGGATAAGCTCCAATAACGGCGGCCAACCGGTGTCAATATCGGGTCTGCCCGTTTTGGGCAATACCGTGAATTGCCAGCAAGCCACTTCAACCCCAACGAATACCTCTACCTTAACGTCTACCAATACTCAAACGATCACACCGACTCCATCCTTAACGGTCACAGCCACGATTACCCCCACCTTAACCTTTACGGTAACCACCACCGGTACAATTACCGCCACCATTACCAATACCCCGGTTGCTTTAAGCGTTCCTGTGATATACCCCAACCCGGCGGATGGTACAGCCCAGGTAGCTGTTCGTCCCCCGGTCTACACGGGCAATTCCGTAACCGTGGAAATCTACACAGTAGCTTACCGAAAAGTGTTTAAACACACGTATAGTAAGATGTATGGGGATGACCCGAAAATTTCCCTTGTTGATAATTGGAACAATCCGCTGGCGAGCGGTCTTTATTACGTCGTGGTGACCACCAACAGCGGCCATTCGGTTGGGAAAATGTTAGTCCTTCGATAAACAAGTAAAATCAAGCAACCGAAGGCCAGCCAAACAAGGCTGGCCTTTTTTATTTAATTGGGGATTATCTTGTCGGCGGCCATTGATGGGCCCAAATCTTGGTTGAAGATTATCTTTCTTTCGCTGCTTTGAAACTTTTTAAATTGGATGGGTTATAATCCGAGGCCGATATTCTTCAGACTTTTTTGGATAAACCCATGACTTTCCCTAAGCGTAATATTTTGATCGCCGCCTTCTTGACCTTTATTTTTTCCTATCCCGGTTCGCTAAAAGCTTGGGGGGCGGTGGGCCACAAAACGATAGCCTGGATCGCCCAGGACCGTTTAAATCCCAAGGCCCGGAGGTCTGTCCGGGAATTGTTAGGCCAAGACCGAGATATGCCCTCGATTTCCACTTGGGCCGACGCCATTGTCCATGTAAGGCCGGAGACGGCTCCCTGGCATTACTTGAATCTCGACGTTCGGGAGGGCCAGGGGCAATTCGACCTTGAAACCGCTTGCCGATATGAGGACTGCGTGGTGGAGCAGATTAATAAAGATGTTCAAATCTTACGGGAACCTTTCGGTAAAAAAGGTGTTAAAAGGGAGGCCTTGAAGTTTTTGGTGCATTTTGTGGGCGATCTGCACCAGCCCCTGCATTGCGCCGATGATAACGACCGGGGGGGAACGAGAAATGGTTTACGATCCCGTCTAAAAAAGGGAATAAGAAAATTTGGATATGTCTCCACAAGTACTGGGATGATCTTTTTGAAACACAACCCATTATCCATCCCCCGCATGCTGGCTCGGCGTATGATGATGGGTTTGAAACAACCAATACCCAATCCCCTCGAGAAATGGCCACCCGGCTGGAGTCCGGGATGGATCCGAACGACGAATCCAATTGGGTTGGGGGAACTCCCGAGCAATGGGCTTACGAGTCTTTTTTAATCGCTCAGAAAAACATCTATGACGAGTTGCCGAGGGGACCCCTGCCGAAGAACCGCTGGGGTCGGGATTTGCCCGAGGATTATGAAAACGGCAAAATGAGATTTATCATGGAACATCAGTTGGAAAAGGCGGGAGTAAGGCTGGCCTATCTTTTGAATGACGTTTTGGGCCAGTAAAAAGTGGTTTTGGCGAAAGGGACTAGTTTGTCCGGCGTTTGAGCGAAGCTGTATTGGCCTCCATAAATAAGTCGAAGGTCCGATGGGTTACGGAGAATTATGTTGAAAGTCGACCTTGCCATTTTAAAAGCCACTCTTTACGACGGGGTCCATGATCAACCGATTTTGGAATCGGTCCTGTTGGTTTTCCGTGGGAAAATAATCTACGCCGGGCCTTCGTCAAAAGCTCCGTTGTTCGAGGCATTAGAAGAAATTCCGGGAAAGGGTCAATTTCTATTGCCTGGGTTAATTGATCTACATGTTCATGCCTTGGTCAATGAGAAAGTTCTCGCCAGCTTTTTACGGAATGGAGTTACCACGGCCCGTGATTTGGCCAGCGACGCGAATACGGCCTTGGAATGGAAGGCGAAGGAACGATCCGGACGTGTTGTATCTCCCCGGTTGTTCACTTCGGGACCGGTCCTGACTTGTCCGGGAGGCTATCCCGAGAACGTGTGGGGCCCGAGTGTTGCCTTTACGATTAAAGGTCGTTATCAAGCTCAGGACCGGGTCCAAAAGCTGTCCGGACTCGGAATGGACGTCATTAAAATCGGTTTAGAACATGAACTAGGCCCTTGTCTTTCCAAGGCCGAAATGGATGGGATAGTTTCGGCCGCTCATGCACTTGGGATGCGTGTTACGGCCCATATCACCAATGAAATGGACTTTGAGCTTTGTGTGGCTCATGGGGTGGATGAATTGGCCCATATGCCCGCCCGGCCTGTTTCAGACGACCTTTGGAAAGAAGCGGTGAAAAAGAAAATTATAATCCTACCGACATTGCACGCGCACGAAGGATGGGCGCAAGAATGGAAAAGACGTTTGGATCATCCCTTCGGCCAGTTTTGCCGGCATGGTTTTCGGGAAGGGCATTACCACAGCATGCAGAACCTAGAACGATACCTTTCACTAGGCGGGAGGGTGGCCTACGGAACCGACGCAGGTAATCCCCATATGCCTTATGGAGTTTCCACACAGGAGTGGAAGGATCTTCAAGAGACCGGGATGACGCCTGCACAATGCTTGAGAATGGCCACTTCGGAAGCGGCGAAGGTATTGAATGAAGATTCCATTGGATCATTAGAGAAGGGGAAGTGGGCTGACTTTGCACTTTACCAGTTTGATCCCTTGGTCAATCCGGAAAATTTTCGCACCTTAAAGTCGATCTTCAAGGGCGGACGGGGAATTAAGAAAGGACATTTAGAATATCCAAAACCCTTTGATCTTGACTTTTGGATTGGCCAATGGGAAAAGACAAGGTTCCAAAAGGGCTGGTCTGATTGAAAGAACTTTATAAATGTTAATAAAAGAGCAAGTTAATGAAATTCCTCTAATTCTGCTAAAAAAGGTATAATTCTTGCGCAGTTACCTCCTACCGGGTGGCATGGAATATGCGCCAAAATTTCGGAATGCATCAGCGCATGCAACAGCGCATGATCATGACGCCCATGTTGCAGCAGGCCATGAAGATCCTTCAGCTGTCCACCCTGGAACTGAAGGAGTGGGTCGAGAAGGAAATGATGGAAAATCCGGTTCTGGAGGAGGAACAAGAGGAAGCCCCTGCTGAAACGGCCGACGATAAGACCGTTTCTCCCGCCCCTCCCGCCGACGCCTCCCAGGAAACCAACACCGCCGAAGCCGAATTGCTCGAAAGACTTCAACAACGATCCACGAATGATGTGGTGGAGCACTTGAAAGAAGGGGATCATTTCGACATCGAGGCCTGGGCCCTCATGGGGCAGGGCGACGATTATGAGGGTGGTCCCGGAAATTATGGGGGTTCGGAAGACTCGGGGGCGGAGCAAGAAAAAAGGGATTATGTCGAGGCATCCATCACCCGAATCCAAACACTCGCCGAAAGTTTGGAATGGCAGCTGTTGCTGGTAACCCAGGGGGACGAGGAACTGTCCCTAGGTAAGTTGCTCATTGGCAATCTGGATGAAAACGGTTATTTGACCGATACCCTCGAAAACATCTCTATCACTCAAGGAATTCCCCTGGATAAACTTGAGAAATCCCTGGAAACGATCCAATCCTTCGAGCCGACTGGCGTGGGAGCGAGGAATCTAAGGGAATGTTTGCTTCTTCAATTGGAAAACAAGGTTGGGGAGATCGCTCAGAAAGCCTACCGGGTGGTTCATGATTTCTTCGATGATTTAGAAAAACGCCATTACCCAGCCCTTGCCAAGGGTTTGGAGTGCGCGGAAGAAGAATTAAGGCCCATTTTGGACTTTATCGCCACACTGGAACCCAAACCGGGCCGGTCTTTCCTGACCGAGGATACCAAGTACATTATTCCCGACGTGAGCGTGCGTAAGATCGAGGGGGATTACGTGGTGGTTTTGAATGACGAGCCCGTGCCCAAACTGCGAATCTCAGGTTATTATCGCAAGCTTTTGAGGGACAAATCGGCACTGGGCGGCAAGGAAACAAAGAAGTTTCTTGAGACGAAGATTCAGTCCGCTCTTTGGCTCATTAAGAACATCGAGCAGAGGCGCAAGACAATCTTCCGGGTCACGGAGGCTATTTTCCGCATTCAGCGGGAATTTCTGGAGTCGGGACTGGTTGGTTTGAAACCTCTGACCTTCAAACAGGTGGCGGACATGATTGGCATGCACGAATCGACCGTGTCCCGGGTAACCACCCACAAGTATGTCCAGACCCCCAGGGGTTTGTTCGAATTGAAGTATTTTTTCACCAGCGGTTTGGAATCTTCCGACGGCATGGACATTTCCTCGTTGACGGTGAAAGAAAAAATCAAGGAACTGGTGTCCCAGGAACCCGCCCGCAAACCCTACTCGGATCAGAAGATCATGCAAATTCTCACTCATCGACGGCCTTTCCATTGCGCGTCGCACCATCGCCAAGTACCGCGAGGAACTGCGCATTCCTCCCGCCTCCCAGAGACGAAAACTGTGACAATTGCGGGATTTCTCTTTCCCCCTTCGATTGACTTCCCTCGGTCGAATGTTAGAATAAGCCCTCATTTTTAGGGGCTTCTGTCGCCTCTTCCCATTTTTGGGGGTTTCCCTTGTTTCGAAAAACCCTACGAAATTCAAACTGAACATCACCAGTCGCCACGAAAAATTAAGCCATGCCTTGACGAACCAGGTCGAAGCGAAAATCCAACGGGTGGAACGCTACCTGGGACAAATTACCGAGGCCCACGTCATCCTGACCTACGAGCGCAACCTGCACCTTTGCGAGGTCACATTGACCGCCCGCCACCTGAAGCTTTCAGCCAAATCCTCTTCCCGGGACATGTACCATTCCATCGATTCGGCCCTAGAAAGGCTTGAGAAGCAGGCGAGGAAAAACAAAGAAAAGCGCGTGGAACGCCGCCACGCACCGGGCGGAAAAGCCGCATCGGTCATCCACGGACTCATTCCCCCTCCTTGAGGGGGAGGAATTTGAGGTGATTCGGTCCAAGAAGCACGAAATCAAGCCCATGACGGTCGAGGAGGCGGCGATGCAGCTTTCCGTCTCAAAGAACGAATTCCTTGTTTTTTCTGACGCTGAAACGGACAAGACATGCGTGGTTTATAAGCGCAAGGACAACCACATCGGCCTCATCGAACCGGAATACTGATCCGGGCCATTGAAAGAAGCACCATTTTTGGGGGAGGAACCCTAATGCAAATCCTGGATTTTTTGACGTCTGACGCCATCAAACTGAACATGGAGTCCAAGAGCAAGAAGGACGCCATCAAGGAATTGGTGGAACTGCTGGTCAAGTCGGGCAAGGTCAAGGACAAGAAAAAAATGATCCAGACCCTCTTTGAACGGGAGGAACTGGGCTCCACCGGCATCGGCCAGGGGATCGCCATTCCCCACGGCAAGTCGGACACGGTCACTGATCTCGCGGCGGCTTTCGGCCTGTCCCCCGAGGGGATCAGTTTTGACTCCCTGGACGGCGAGCCGGTGAACATCTTTTTCCTGTTGGTGGCCCCCGAGGGCGCCGCGGGCGCCCACTTGAAGGCCCTGGCCCGGATTTCCAGCCTCCTGAAGGACAAGTATTTCCGCAAGTCCCTTCTCTCGGCCAAGACCCCCGAGGACGTGATCAAGATCATCCAAGAGGAAGAAAAGCTTAAGCATTGAAAGCTCATTCAGCCCGCAGCTCGGGGGCCATTCGCCGGCCGAACGGATTTAAAAGACTTTCCTGTGGACTGCCTGGTAAAACCCTATGAAAAAAATATCGGTGGACTCCCTCTTCCAGCAGGCCAAGGAAAGGCTGCGCCTGACCCCCTTGGCCGAGGAGGGCATGTCGGAGCGCTTCATCGTGAGCGTGGACATCAACCGCATGGGCATGGCCCTAACCGGTTATCTCAAGTGGTTCGCCTACGAGAGGCTGCAGGTGCTGGGCAAGACCGAGATCCATTACCTGGCCACCCTCAAGCCTGCCCAGCGCAAGAAGATCTTCCAGACCCTCTTGGCCTACCGCATTCCCGCCATCGTGGTCACCCACAAGGTCAAGCCCCCCCATGAGCTCATTGCCGAAGCCCGGCGCCAAAAGATCCCCGTTTTCACCACCCCCACCCCCACCACCAAATTCGTTTCGGAAATTTCGGTGTATCTGGAAGAGGAATTCGCGCCTGAAACCACCCTGCACGGCACATTGCTGGATGTCTACGGCGTGGGCATCCTGGTTTTGGGAACCTCCGGGATCGGCAAAAGCGAATGCGCCCTGGACCTGGTGGAACGTGGGCATCGGCTGGTGGCGGACGACTTGGTTTACATCAAGCGCCTGGCCAACCGCATCCTCATGGGTTCGCGGTCGGAAATCATCAAGCACCACATGGAAATCCGGGGCCTGGGGATCATCAACATCGAAAGCCTTTTCGGCGTGGGCGCCATCCGGGACAAGAAACGCATCGAACTGGTGGTGCGCCTCGAGGAATGGGACGCCAAGAAGGAATACGACCGGCTGGGGCTGACCCCCTCCACCCTCAAGATCTTCGACGTGGAGATCCCCACCTTCGTCATACCGGTCCGGCCCGGCCGGAACCTGGCGGTCATCATCGAGGTGGCTGCCATGAACCACCGTCTCATGAAGCTGGGCTACTTTACGGCCCAGGAATTCGCCGACCGGGTCACCCGAATCATGGCCGAGGAATCGGCCCACCAACAACAGAAGGGCCGGCCCAAGGGACCCTGGGATGAATTGGCCGCGCTGGCTCTATCCCGGCATCCGACTCAAACGCTGGTTTCTCCTCATGATTCTCTCCCTGGTGCTCTTAGGGGTAGGTTTTTCCGGCATCATGAGCCAGCACATCGGCGGCATCCACTACAATCCTCCTGTCATCGAGCAACTCGGCGAATACTTGAAGCATCTTAAGTTTGTTGATTATTTTCTCATTCTCCTGGCTTTTCGGCCTGTTCCTGGCTTATCGACGATCCCTATATGCCATCTTGACCATCCTGATTCCCGCGCGGGAAAAAGAATTCGTCAATATCGCCTATAGCCGTCTCCGCTTGAAAAGGGGTCCCCGCATCGTGGCGGTGGGCGGGGGAACGGGCCTGCCCAACGTTCTTTACAGCCTCAAGCATTACACCAGCAACCTGACGGCCATCGTGACCGTGGCCGACGACGGGGGAAGTTCGGGACGGCTGCGCCGCGATTTCGGCACCCCACCCCCGGGGGACATTCGCAACTGCATCGTGGCCCTGTCCGACCAGGAAACCCTTCTGAACGACCTTTTCCAGTACCGCTTCAAGGGGCACGGCGACCTGAAGGGGCACAGCTTCGGCAACCTCTTCATCACCGTCATGAAGGAAATCACGGGGGATTTCGGGCGGGCGGTGGAGGAATCCGCCGGCTCTTCACCACCCGGGGAACGGTCATGCCCGTCACTTTCGAACCCATGGTGCTTCAGGCCAGGCTGAAAGACGGAAGGGTGATGACCGGCGAGTCCCTGATTCCCACGGGAAAATCCCCCATCGAGAAGGTCATGCTCAAACAAAAGGTCAAGCCCAACAAGGAAGTCTTGAAGGCCATCCTGGAGGCGGACGCCATCGTCTTGGGGCCGGGAAGCCTCTTCACCAGCGTGATTCCCAACCTGTTGATCCCGGAGGTGTCCGAGCAGATTGCCCTCTCCCGTGCGGTGAAAATTTATGTTTGTAACGTCATGACCCAGCCCGGTGAAACCGACAACTACAGCGTCGCCGACCATCTCAAGGCGCTTTTCCGGCACACGGGCCCGGGTTTCGTTCATTACGTGATCGCCAACAGGAAATAGCCGCCCTCCCTCCTGAAAAAATACGCCGATTCGGGCAGCGGCCCGTGGAGGTGGATGAAGAAAAAGGTTGAGGAAACTGGCGTGAAATTGGTCATGGCTAACGTATTGCACAAAGAAGATTTCGTGCTTCATAGCCCGTTCAATTTGGGCCGGGCCATTGTCTGAAGGTTGGTGATTTAATCCTTCCCCGAAGAAAATACTGAAAATTGCGGTCATCCATTCGTTTGCCCGAGGTTTGTCTTGATCGGAAATGATCCTAAAGTAGATAAACAAACCGTTTTTTAACGGCAAGATGAGTTGAAATCAGCATAAATTGCCGTTGTTATTGGGAATCATGGAATTCGCGGATTTTTGTCCTACCGCGAGAAATTCCAAACTAATAAGGAAGCCATTGTTCCCGACGCTGAGACCCATTTATGGTGTGTGGGCGGGTATGATCCCCTGCCCATTGTCTAGGGAAAAGGAAAGTCATGATTGGTATCGTCGTCAGCAACCCATGGGGAGCTGGGAAGGTCCCTGGTGGGAACTTTGCGCTTGATTCTTGGGGAAAACCAGGGCCTTGCCGCTGTGGCCTTGGAAGGTTCCGATTCGCTTGAAACTTTTCAACAAAAGCTTGAAAAGGCCCTGGAAGAAGTAGATCCCCAGGGAGAAGGGTCCTTTGTACTGGTGGACATGCTGGGGGGGACCCCATTCAACGTCACCTTCCGGCTCTCCCAAGAAAGGCCCATTCAACTGATTACCGGGGTTAATCTGCCCATGCTTTTGAAAGCTGTATCTCATCAGGGAGACTCGAATATCAAATCACTGGCGCCTGAAGTGGCCAAAGCAGGAAAAGACGGGGTCCTTTGGGCCCAGGACCTGATCCAGGGAAAACAACAGGGTTGAACGGAAAAATATGGACCTGCTTCTGATACGCATAGACGATCGGCTTATCCATGGTCAGGTGGTAGTGGGATGGGCCCGGGCCCTCAGCATTGAACGGATCATCGTGGCCAATAATTCCATTGCGGCGAACGCGATGCAACGAACCCTGATGGAAATGGCCGTTCCATCGAACCTTAAGGTAAGTTTGTTGACCTTATCCGACGCCTCTGAGGCGACTCGCGGGGGTGGGACCGAAAAAGCCCTTCTTTTGTTCAGCAATCCACAGGACGTTCTGGCCTTCATCCGAACGGGCGGCAAGGTGAGTTCCATCAATGTGGGGGGGATGCACTATTGCGAAGGGAAACGCCAAATTTGTTCCATCGTTTGCGTGGACGAGAGGGATATCCATGCGTTTAAAGAGCTTAAGGCCCTGGGATTGGAATTGGAAGTGCGGGCCGTTCCGGGCGACACCCGCGAACCGCTTGAAAAATACCTTCCCGAATTAAAGGGGAACTCGCTGCCCCCGGCGAACCCTGAGGATAAAAACGAGAATCTATGAATCAAGTTCATTTCATATTCGGGGTTCACAACCACCAGCCCGTCGGCAATTTCGGGGAGGTCTTCGAGGCCCTGGACAAATGCTCTTACTATCCTTTCCTGCAGGTGTTGGAACGGCACCCCAAGGTCAAATGCGCCTTCCA
>CAVYSE010000018.1:0-284557 GCA_963771075.1 candidate division FCPU426 bacterium
CGGAATTCATGAAACGCCTGGGATATTTTACAAAATAGTTATTATTCACCGGAGATTGCGGATAATTATTTATCGCGACTATCCGGTCGGATTAAGCGGATTTTCCCATTCGTTTTGAGGCAAGATCCTTTTGGCCAGTTCCCTCACATTTTCGAAAACCTGCGGCGGACTATTCTTTTTTATCTTGGATATAAAGTCCCGGCGTTCCCTGGGTTCATGCTCGGGAGGAAATAACCCATCGTCATTCCCATGTCCATCGGAGAAATGGATTCGACCATCTTTGAAAACTCCGCGTCCAGTTCCGAGTCGGAATAATGCCGGCGCGGGGACTCGGTGACCTCCCCCTCCTCCCGGTCCATGTGGTGGAGGTAATCTGAAAGGTAACGGTTGTAGGTGCGGTAAAAATCATTTCCACGGTTCATTTCCGGGTGAGCTACAACTTCCTTCCAACCGATTCGTTGAATTCATCGGGTTCTCCCCCATTTAAATCATCGGTAAACTCAAAAGGATTTTAGGTGGGCTTGCCGCGAATTTCCTACCCATAGGACCTGTTTAAAGTTTTTTTAAAAGAAAACTATTTTAAAGGCCGTATTTCGACTCCGTCTCCCATCCGGGTAATTAGATCTTGGTATTTTTTGAGCTTCATCCGGTTGAAGTAAAATTTTTCAACGTTTCATTGGGAAGATATTTCGATTCGATTTTAGGCTTTCGTTTACCTTGAAAGCCTGTCTTGAAGCCGAGAGATTTTCAATGCGAATGAGATAGTCAAAATATATTTTCTTGCTGGTTCGCTTCTCTCCTTCGGATTTCACGATCATTAAAGACAAGTAAATAAAACTAATTCAAATTGACGGTATCTGTCGTCGGTTTATAGATTGTTCTCGATTCAGGGGAGAATCCAAATATTCCAAGGATTTTCCTATGCCTTCTTTTCATCATCCGTTCGATTTTCCCTTACCTTCCGCAAACCAATTGGCAGCCCTCTTTCCTGGATTAATTCCGCTTGTCTGTCTTCAAACAAGAGCGATTGATTTTTTCTCAAAAAACACAAGGGCTATTCTGCCCAACCTTCGACCTTTGATGGGCCTGGCCTGCAAGCCAGGAAAAAAACTGATTATTTACGGAGGATTTATGGATTTTCGAAAGATGCTTGGGCGGATGGCAGTCTTAGCAATTGTTTGGGTTTTGTCTGGACAAAGTACGGTTTTGTGGGCTCAGACCACTGCCGCAAGCTCTTATACCGATGCTTCAGGTGATTTGAAGACAGGGGGGTTGTCTTCCGCCGTGGGAGGGGTTGGGGACAATTCGGCTTATGGATCCTTCTCCGTCGGCTCTGGTGGGGAGGCCACCGCCGTCGGAGTCGCAAGTCTCGCCGACGGGTCCTTTAGTACCGCTATTGGCGCTGAAAGCCAAGCTACCAAAGCCAACGCTTCCGCCAACGGCGTCAGCGCCGTCGCCAGCGGCGTCAACAGCTCCGCCTTTGGGGCCTCGACCAGCGCGACTGGGGATTACAGCACTGCTGTGGGTAATAACGCTACCGCCGATAACACCAACGCCATCGCCGTGGGATCCGGCAGCACCGCTTCCGGGTATAGCAGTTCCGCTGTCGGCAATAACGCCACAGCCGGCGGGGATTACAGCTCCGCCTATGGTGTGGGAGCGACCGCGACCGGGATCGTCAGCAACGCCCTCGGAAGTTTCAGCACCGCTAGCGGCGATTTCAGCGACTCAACCGGGGATAACAGTATCGCCAGCGGGTACGCCAGCTCCGCCTATGGCGCTTCATCGACGGCGACCGGGTCCTTTAGCTCCGCTTTTGGATGCGTGGCCACCGCCAGCGGGAGCGACAGCACGGCCGCCGGATTTTATAGCAATGCCTCCGGAACGAACAGTTCCGCCTACGGAACCGGCGCAAACGCCAGCGGGGATTTCAGCACTGCCGTTGGCAATAACGCGGACGCCAATAACACCAACACTACGGCGGTTGGATCTGGCAGTGTGGCATCCGGGGTAAGCGGTTCAGCGGTCGGCAACAACGCCGCCGCGGTCGGTACAAACAGCACCGCCTACGGGGCGGCCGCCACCGCCATCGGGAATTACAGCACCGCCACCGGGAACGACAGCCAAGCCGTCTCGGCCAATAGCTCCGCCTACGGCGTCAGCGCCGTCGCCGGGGGGATGAACAGCACGGCTGTCGGGGTTGGTAGTACCGCCAATGGTTACAGCGGTTCCGCCTATGGAGTGAACACGAACGCCAGCGGCAAGTTCAGCACGGCCATTGGCAATGCGGCCAGCGCCAGCGCGACCAACAGCACCGCCACCGGTTCCGGCGCGGTCGCTAGCGGGGTCAGCAGTTCCGCCTATGGAAACGGGGCGGTAGCTTCCGGGGATTACAGCTCCGCCTTTGGGGCCAATACGACCGCTAACGCTAATAACAGCGTCGCCATCGGAAACGGAGCCAGCGCCAGCGCCGCCAATTCCGTGGCGATCGGGCCCAACAGCTCGGCCACCGCTAGCAATTCCGTCGCCCTGGGCTCAGGGTCTTTGGCCAACCAGCAAAATACGGTGTCGGTGGGGAACGCCTCCACCGGACTGACCCGCCGGATTACCAACCTGGAGGACGGCATCAATAATAACGACGCGGTCAACGTGGAACAGTTGAATTCCATGACCCAGCAGAACCAGTCTTACGCCAAGACCCAAGCCCAGACCTCGGGCGCAGTGGTGGCGGCCGCCGTTAACGCTTCGGTGGCGGCCGTGGGCCAGCCCGGGAACAACCACTTGTCCGTCGGTACAGGCGTCATGGGGGGCCAGGCCGGAGTGGGGGTTGCGTACCAACATTCGTTCGAGGGATGGTCGGCCACTTTGAGCGCCGCCACCAACGGGACCGGGGATTACACCCAAGTGGGCGGAGGTGTCGGGGTTAGCTGGTAAAAACCGTAAAAAAACTTTACCTATTTTTATCAAAGAAAAAGACAACGGGCGGTAAGATTGCCGCTCGTTGTTTTTTTGCCTGAAACAATGCCTGAAGGGTATCATTCACCTGTCAGCTGGCTTTTTTGAAAAAATTTCATCAAATCACAAGGGAGTTTGCCTGTGAAAAAACAAAAAAAGCTCAAGACTGCCATCGTTTGCACCATCGGCCCGGCCTCGCGGCCTGAGAAAACCCTCGTCCGCATGATGAAGGCGGGTATGCGAGTGGCTCGCCTTAATTTTGCCCATGGCACCTTCGGCGAACACGGCGAGGATATCCTCAGAATCCGGCGTATCGCCGAGAAGATCCGGCACAAGATCCAAATTTTGATCGACCTGCCTGGCCCCAAGATCCGGTTGGGAAAACTCAAAACCGAACCCATCCAAATGAAAAAGGGAAGCAAAGTCACCTTGACCACCCGGCCAGTCTTGGGTACGGAAAAGCTCCTGCCCGTCAATTATGAGAAATTGATCGCCAGCGTCAAAAAAGGCGGCTTGATCTATCTCAACGACGGTTTCATTCAACTACGGGTCCTATCCCTCAAGGGCCAGGATGTGAACTGCGAAGTGACCGTGGGGGGAATCCTTTACTCCTTCAAGGGTCTCAATCTTCCCAACGCCAGGCTTTATGTGGAGCCGGTCACGGACCAGGATTTGAAAGCGCTGGAATTCGGGTTAAATCACGGGGTGGACCTATACGGCCTATCCTTCGTGGAAAAGGCCCAGGACATCCTCAAGGTCAGGAAGCATGTTGGAAAAAGAGGACGGTCGGTGCGGTTTATCGCCAAGATCGAGCGGCAGGAGGCCCTGGAAAATATCGATTCCATCCTCAAAGTGGCTGACGGGATCATGGTTGCCCGGGGCGACCTGGGGGTGCAGGTTCCCATCGAGGAAGTACCGGAAGACCAGAAAATGCTGATCCACAAGGCCAACCGGGCCCGAAAACCGGTCATCACCGCTACCCAAATGCTGGAATCCATGGTGAAAAACATCCGTCCTACCCGGGCGGAGGCCACTGATGTGGCTAACGCGGTTTTTGACGGCACCGGCGCGATCATGCTTTCGGAAGAAACCGCCATTGGGGATTATCCCGCCGAGACGGTGGAAATGATGGCACGCATCGCCTCCGTGGCCGAAAATTCATCCTATCGACACAAACTTAAATATCAACCGGTCCGAATCTGATATTTGGGCTCCGGGCAAGGAACCTAGCGCCTGGCATGATCCCGTTTGGCTTGGTTTATCCGACTTTGCCATAACACCCGGGTTTTGCCCGGGGGGCGCCAGCCTTCCTCTTTTTTTAATTATCCCCCTGTTTATAATGAACCTCGCTCATCAAGGAGAAATAAGTGGGTATTGGGTCTGTTTTCATTATCGCCATTGTGTTGGTCGCCCTTTGGGTATTGGGCGGAGCCTTTTCCATTGGCGTTTCCAGGAAGAAACGCCGGGAAAAAGCTTCCCAACCCATCAGCCCGGAATATCGTCTAGCGGACCAATGGCTTCAGGCTTCCCAGGTTAAGCTTGAATCTCTTATAGAGAAGATTGAATCACCCCTTGGGACGGCCCAGCATGAATTGCTCGACCTGAGGCTGGAAGCGGGGCGTTTGCCCCAGGGCGTGAAAAGCATTTCCGAGGTACGGGAAAATTTGGCGGGGGGGATAAACCCCCGCAACCAGGTTATGACCCTGGGGGATAGGATCAGGCTTTATTTGCGGGAGGACGATTTCAAGTCCGAATCGGAAAACCTTATTATCCTTAAGACACCCTTGGGGGATATCCCCTGTTGCCAGGCCTTTTCGCCGGAAGAAAAGCTGAATGACGATTCTATGAAAACCGCTTATCAAAAATTAATGAACCAGCCGGTCCCCGAAAACGGGGCGGGTTGCCTGGCCTTTTTCCCCCGGGATGGCCAGATGGAAGCTTTCCAGGCGGAAACGGAATGGGTTTCGGCTTTTAAGGAACACCGGCTCATCCCCGTTGATTTGAAGGGATTGACCGCCCTCCTGATCGCCCTAAAACTTTACCGGGACGCGGAACAAACGGTAGGGGTCTTTGAGGCGGGGGTCCAATCCACCCAGGCCTTGGTAGGCCAGGCGGACCGGATGGCCGCGGAACTGGGCAGACTTAACGCCGATTCGCTGAGGGCCCGCGTGGTTTTGGAGGGCGGCATTCTTGCGACGCCGATCGTTGAAAAGGCTGAAAGCGCTGTAGGCGGGAACTCCCGGTGAACTTCAAAGATTGGTTTTCCAAGAACTATTACGTCACAACACCCCGGGACCCGGACCCTTTATTTCGGCCCCGGCGCTATCGTCAATCCAAGGAATTGGTTCTGGAAGCGGCCCGGACGGTCATTGAAAAACTCCCGGGATGGAAAGTGGAGAAGTTCCACGAGAATCAGGGGCGGCTCCAGGTGGGAAAGGCCGGCTCGCTCTTGGGGTTGGGGGAGGCGATCGACCTCTACGCCGTCCAGGGGTTGGATGGCGCCACCACCCTTGAAATTTCTTCCCGCTCAAAGGCTGGAAAGACCGATTTTGGGCAAAATAAAAGAAATTTGAGGCGATTTCTGGAAGCCATGGACCGAGTGATGCCGATGGAAGAGAAGTAAGGGCTTTTCCCATATTTTTTTGAAAGAGGACCCATTGGAAACGAAGGCCAACCTAAACAGCACCGCGCCTGAAAAAGACTCCGTAGAGGGGCGGTCTATTATTTCCACTTTCAAGGATCGAATATATCTGACGTCCTTTTTGGTCTCGCTGGCCTTTCTGGGGTTGACCTTCCTGGTCTTCCGGCCCCATTTTCAATTCAACGACGACACCTTTGTCCTACTGCTGTTGAAGGGTGTCGGGATGGTCGGCGCCCCGACCGCCCTCAACCAGCGGGAAAATATTTTTCTCTGCTGGGTGTTGAAGGAGCTCTATATCTTCCTGCCGTCGATCCAATGGTACAGCTGGTTTTTGGTCGCAACCCAGTTCCTGTCCTTCTGGGCCCTCATGGCCGCGTTCCAGATGGGGTCCCAACGATCCTTTAAATTCGTTCTTTTCCTGTTCGTTTCGGCCGTTCTCTTCATGTACTTTTTCGCCAACCTTCAATGGACGAACACTTCCTCGTTGGCTTCCATCGGGGCCTTTTTCCTCCTGGCTTCCCTCTGGCGGGAGGATGGGAAGAGGTTCGGAATCGCCCCCTACCTTTTGGCTTTCGTTCTCATCGTATTTTCCATTGAACTGAGGTCTTCCTCCTTTTTCCTGATCGCGGTCCTGTCCCTTCCCGTCCTTTGGGACCTGGCTTGGAAGAAAAAACTGACTCCCGCCCGGGTCCGGATCCTTGGGTTCACCTTCGGGACCCTCGTGTTATCCCTATCCATGGTCGCTTTCGATTACCACTACTACCATCAGGACCCGGGATGGGTGAAATCCATCGATTTCTTCAACCAGCATTTTGAGCTGCACGAGACCCGAAACCCCGTTTACAACGAACAAACCAAGGCCGTCTTCGATTCGGTCGGGTGGACCGCCAACGACCTGGCCATGTTCCAGAATTGGTATTTTTTGGATGAGGATATTTACAGCGTCGAGCACCTGAAAAAATTGTGCGAATATTTTCCAAAATGGGGGGTGGATAAGACCTCCTCCGATTCGCCCCTTTCGGAAAAGCTCTCGAACCTCAATACCCAACTGGCCCTCTATTCATTCATCGCCATCCTGTTCCTGATCCCCTGGAGGTCCTTTCGCTTCATGCTGGTCAATGCCTTCTGGATGTTCGCGGTGATGTATGTGCTCATGGTCTATGAGAAACTTCCCGAGCGGGTTTATTTGCCGGCCCTGCTTTTCCTGGCCTTGCTGGCCGTTTTTTACGCGGTGCCGAAGTGGGACAATCCGGCCGCGGGAACGGCTCAAAAGAAGGGATATTTGAACATCGCGGTGGTGCTCGCCCTGGTCCTGGCGGGATTCAACGTCTTTTTCCTCCAAAGGGAGATCACCAAGAACCAGAAATGGAACCAATACGAACATTTGTTGAACAATGAGATGGATCAATTCCATCCCCAGGACGACCAGCTTTACGTCATCTGGGATTCGGCCTTTCCCTACGAATTAATGGGGGCGTTCGACGATTACGAGTGCTTCCGGCATTTCAATGTCGCGGTCTTGACCTGGTTCCAGAGGTCCCCCACGACCCGGGCCATGCTCAACCGGTTCGGGGTGAACCATTTGTTCCGGGACCTGGTGGACAACCCCAAGGTTTTTCTCATTTGTTCGCCTTGGGAATTGAACGCGTACCGGACCTGCATGATGGAAAAATACCAGATGCCGATCGATCCGGAGCCGGCCGTTTCGGGCAACTTTTTCACCGCCTACCGGATCCATTCCGTTTCTACGGGTTCGCGGTAAGATAAGAAGCTGTAGAGGCGAGGGCCCTGACGGGACTTCAATTCTTCGGATTTGGGATAGCTTCTTTCCAGGGCAGAATCTGAAATACCTTGAACGATTGCCCCTCAAAATATCTCGAAGCCAAAATCTTCTGGGGATGGTTCTCGGAAAGATACCGGCCATACATTCGTAATTCTTCCGGTTTGCAAATAAAGAAAACATTTGATTTCCCGATCATATCCACCAACGGATTTACCAATCCAAACTTTTTTAATTGAGGAATCGCGTCGGGGCTGCGTTGATAAACGGCCAACTCAAATATGTGAAAATTACGGAATATTTCGTAAGAATCAAAAGCGTCGATTAACTCATAAGGAAATGCCGAATCCCAGATGATGAATAATTGATCATCCTTTGGATTCAAGCGGGCGATGTCCGATTTGAGTTGATTTTCCAATCCTATATTCAACTGATTGATTGTGTAATCTCGTTGAAGGGTTGGAATTGATGTGCATGTGAATAAAATCAGGAAAAATAAACCTGTTCTTGAAATCCAATTAGAGTATGCATGGATAGCTGGTGTCGATGGAGCGATGGGGTTTTCCGCCCACGATATACTCAGGCAGAGGAGGTAATATAATTCCTGAAATACCAGCCTGTCCGGCGCCCTCCAAAAATAAAGCATATAAAGAATAAATAAAATGATCCAAACCACGCTAAAGATCATCCATCTAAATTCTATTCGGGAAAGGATTAAAAGAAGGCAAAGCAGGATCGGAAGGAGCCTGGTTCCGAAATCGGACCGTATGATTTCCCAAAGGGAGTGAAAAGAGGAATCTTTGTCTTCGACTCCAAATCGCGAAAAATGCAACTTCAAGCGCTGAATGTTTTTCCAGTCATATCGGTCCGGATCCATGAAATACCAGCCTTTAAACATCTTAAAATCATTTTCGCTCCAATCAGCTTCATCGAAAAACGGCTTGGTCGATGGAGTGTAAAAATGAATGCGATAATCCCGGAATTCAACTCTTTCGTGATCGAAGAGGTCGAATTCATGCCAGCCTGGCTTATGTTCATGCCAATAGAAAGTGAATAGGGATATGCCCAGCAAAAAAAGGACGGTTGTAAGTATGAATTGGACGATGGGGGGGGTGAGCAACCGGATGATGTTTCCCCGAAGGAAATAGAGGATAAAGGGAGCCGCGCAAAAAACAGTTACCAAAAGCTCATCGAAACGGATCAGGGCGGCCAAGAGCCAGGACGCAAGGACAAGCGATAAATTTCCGGTTACCCCAGGACTTTTTTCCCCGTCTAAAATCTTGGCAAAAAGAAAAAGCCCACCCTGAGCCGCAAGAGAGGCCGAAATGGTGAATTGAAGGCTGGAGAAAAAGGTAACGTCCGCCGCCAGGAAACTAATAATAAAAAGCAGGGATTTCCAAAGGGGACTGGACCCAAGATAAAGGGAATAAAGTAACAGCCATATCCCAAGAAATTGAGCCAGGAGGAGACAAGAACCGTACCAGGGGAAAGTCGGAAAGGAACCGTATAACCCCTTTAAAATGAAGCCCAACGGGATACTGGAATAGCCGATGAATTCGCTAGGCTGGAGATTGGTGCCGATCCCCTTGGCGAAAAGAATTTTGAAACAATCGTCGTTGGTGCTGAAAAAGGGCCGGAAAAAGGAAAAGAGAATGAGAATTAACAAAGAACAAACCATAAAAGAAAAGCCGAGAGGATATTTCTTTATCAAGTTGGAAAGATTATTTAACAAGGGCTTCCTGTAAATAAACAGCCTTGGGTAAAGGGATGATTCTCCCAATGGTAAACCACTTTCAAGAGTATATTGCAAACAAAATTGTTATTATTACTTATGCAATTGATCCGGACGAAAACTTGATGAAAGTTTCCGCCCTGTTCAAAATTGGTTCAAGATGCCATGGTTTCCTATCCGTAAGGAAGGTTTTACCCCTATGTTTTTTCTTCGCTCCGTTCTTGCGTTATTCTTTTTTTTCTCGGGGTTCAGCGGGCTTTTATACCAACTCGTCTGGATGAGGTTGGCTTATGCCTCATTTGGAATCAACACCCCAGTCATGTCGGTGGTCATTTCGGTATTCATGGTCGGGTTGGCCATAGGGTCTTTGACGGGAGGAAAGATCACTTCTCGATTAACGGGCCATCGGCCGGTCTTTTCGCTTTTTTCTTATGCTGGCGCAGAAGGGTTGATCGGTCTGGGTGCTTTCGCCGTTCCAGCGCTCTTTTCCTGGGGCGCCATGGTTCTTCTACCGTTGGGAAATTCCAATTCCTTTAGTTATCTCCTCTTTTCCTCCGCGGTGGTCTTATTGGCTTTGCTTCCTTGGTGTATCTGCATGGGGGCGACTTTCCCACTCATGATGGATTTCATGGGAAAAACCTTTGGCGTTAAGGATAGTTTCAGTTTTCTATACGCTGCCAACTTGTTCGGGGCTTTGACGGGGGTTGCGGCTACGGCGCTTATCCTGATCGAGTGTTTAGGTTTTCATAGAACCTTAGCGATCGGGGCACTGTTCAATTTTACGATTTGCGCGGGATGCCTCATCGTGGGAATTAAAAATTTCGAACCTCGGACAACCCTCAAGGATTCAGGCCAACCACCGGTCCAATTGGAACCTATCCAGCCAAAGTCTGATTTTCCAGCCTTCACGATCTTGTTCCTGACCGGATTTATTTGTTTGGCCATGGAGGTCATTTGGACTCGGGATTTCACTTTCGTCCTGAAAACCCAGGTTTATTCTTTCGCGTCCCTTTTATTTACCTATTTGTTATCGACTTTTTTGGGGTCGTTTATCTACCGAATGACCAAAGCGGTTCATACCCTGGAACCATCCCATTTGCTGATCTTCACTTTTTGTTTTTCCTTATTTCCGCTTGTGATCGATGATCCCCAAATTCATCACACCGTCTTTGGAGTTTTAGCCAGTATTGTTCCATTCTGCCTTGTTTTGGGTTATCTCAGCCCCTTGTTAGTGGATCGATTTTCTGGTGGAAATACCCGGCAAGCGGCCCGGTTTTACGCGGTCAATTTATTGGGCTGTATCTTGGGGCCCTTGGCGGCTTCATATTTGCTTCTTCCTTTTTTGGGTGTAAAGGTTTCGATGATTTTTCTATCCGCCTTATTGATCCCCTTTTTACGAATGGACCTAAACTCTATCCGGTCCTGGCCGGCGTGGGTTAAGGCGGTAGTTGGTTTCGGGCTGGGGTTGCTTCTGTTTACCTGCGGCAGCGCTCGAGATTATGAAAATGCGCCTGGGACCTTTTACAAGCGTCATCTTTTATATCGTGATTACGCCGCCACGGTCATTTCGGGAGGGGAGGGCCTGAAAAAGAGGTTATTCGTCAATGGGATCGCCATGACCGACCTGAACCCGACCACGAAAGTCATGGCGCATCTTCCCCTGGCATTTTTAGGCCATCCGGCGGAGTCCGCCTTGGATATTTGCTTTGGGATGGGGACCACCTATCGTTCCTTGCTGAGTTGGGGCATTCAGTGCACGGTGGTAGAGCTGGTGCCCAGTGTTTTTAAATCCTTTGGCTATTTTTTTGAGGACGCAGAAAATTTAGTAAAGCTTCCCAACGGCCACATGGTGGTGGATGATGGTCGCCGTTTCCTGAATAGAACCCATCAAAAATTTGATGTGATCACAATCGATCCGCCCCCCCCCATCGAGGCAGCTGGTTCAAGTCTTCTTTATTCTGCGGAATTCCTGGAAATCGTCAAAAAGCATCTGACGGAAGGGGGGATTCTCCAAATATGGATGCCCTTAAACGATAAGGCGACTTCTCAAGCCATCGCCCGAACCGTCATGCGAGCCTTCCCTTATGTGCGGGTCTTTTTATCCGTTGAGTATGTCTCTGTCGTCGGATCGGTTCAAAGTTTAGGATATTTTTTCATCGCTTCTTCATCACCCATTCCAACATTATCCCCAAAAGAAATGGCGGACAAATTGCCCCTTTCCGCTCAAAGAGACCTATTGGAATGGTCGCCCGGTGTCAGCTGTGAACAGGAATTTGAAAAAATACAGCATCTTGAAGTTTCCACTTCTCATTCCCTGCTAGACCCCGCTTTTCAGGACATCATTTCCGACGATAAACCTTTCAATGAATATTATCTTCTTCGCCGTTCGACATTTTTGGTGAATATCTATCCACTATTGTTATAAAAATCCAAACCTCCTTTTTCGGCCGAAAAGTTTCAGCCCTCAATAATTTTTATTGTAATCAAACCACCACAATTCAAGAGAGACCCTAAAGACCTGAAATGTTAAGTAATAAAGAGGAAGTGATAAGTATAAATATTTTGGGAAAGCATCATGAAAGATGTTCGCTATTTTCTCTTCCCCGATGGATGGAAAGTTGTAACGCTGTCCATCCTGGAAAAAAGTTAAAGAAAGAGGATGGCCACGATTCTGGTTCCTAGGAATCTAATTGCTGCCCTTTATTTCGTTAAGGAACAAGAAGCCTCATTAAACCGGAAGAAAGCGACACTATAGAAAGGATTGCAGGAACTTGACAGAAAGGTGTCGATAACGCAAAGAATCACGTGTCCAGTTTACCGGGTTAAGAAAGCGTTTAAATAATATTGTTTAGATTGAATAGGTTTTTTGGGGCTTTTGGAGGGGAGTCCAATGAATTTTGACCATTTTAATTTAAGAATCATTTTCGGGCCCAAAGTATTTTGACTTGATGGATGCGATGAAAAACGTTAATGACACCTGCTCGGCGAGGATTGGAATAGAGAATTCGGAAATGTGTAATATGTTTTGAGTCATCGAGGTGCGGATGTCATCAAGTTGATAATTCACTTAACTTGTTTTCTGGAGAAACAGCTCGTATTTAATATTACACAGAAAAAATGAGCATTCATAAACATCACGATACATTGATTCTCTTGTTTGAGCGAATTCTTTTTTCTAAGGCCCCACCTGACCTGACCCAAAATTGAAACCTTCCATTCGGCCCGTAGGAATACATCGGGAAATAGTGCGCGACAATAAACCTGCTGACCGGGTGCTGTGTGACAATTTCAGGAACCGGCCAAGGGGGATTTTTTTCATCTAAAATGACTAATTCCGGTTTTCTTGAAGTCAGATCATGAAGCACATTTTGAGTTAATTCTGGAGCCATGGGAGAATCAAAAAGAATGGCACCGGTAACCGTTCCTGCAGACAGCAGGCGTCCGCTGGCATGATAAAACATGGGATAGCCGTTCCATTCATAAAAGGTTTCCCCGGGCAATAAAATCCGGTTGATGAATGAAGCGATGGGCTCTTGATAAAAGTAAAAATCCCCAAACTCGACCCTTGAACAGGCAAGCGGGCTCAATGGAAACCATTGATATTCATATCCTCCCGTAATTCCGATGCAAAGTATCCTCAAGAAAAGGGATAATGACGCCGGGATTTTTTCCCTAAGCCATTCAAAGGACCAGGAAGTTCCAATACATAGCGGTGGTAACCAAAGTTGATAATAATGCGCGAAAAATTTGCCGGGTACGGCGATGTTTACAAAGGTCGCCAGAAGAAGGAACGCAAACATCATCCAATGGCGGCCATTTCGGGCATTGAAAGCGGTTGCGATAAAGGAAAGAAGGAATAGTGGAATCAGAAAAGAGGCATAATTTGGGAGCGCATTTAGGGGAAGAAAACCAACCAATATATTTCTCAAAATGGTGTTTGAAGGAGCGCCGTTCCAAGAGGTCGAATAATAATAAGTAAATTCAAAAAGCGCGCGCCAGGTAGGTCGAAATCGCCCCGTCAGGGAAAAATAAACAAAAAAAAGCATCCAGCCTAAAAAAATGATTGTAAACAGGTTTATCATCTGTCGAACAGCCGTTCTCCTGTTTTCTGTCGCCGTCATCAAATAAGCGAATGATAAAAAGATGACAGTGATAATGAGGTATTGTTTGTAAAGGGTGGCTATTAGGGCAAGTATTCCTGTTAAGAAAGTGGTTTGCCATTTGTTGCTTTGACCATTCAAATTTAAAAAGAAAACAAACATCCAAACGGTTGTGGCGTTGATGAAAACTTCAACGTTGGGTTGGTTGGCTTCCAACCGAATGTCGCCGGAAATAAGTGCCCAAAGAATGGCCGCCATAAGGCCGGTGCTCTTTTGACCGCTTAACATCCATCCAGCCCGGAAGATCCCCAAAAGGGTAACCGTCGCGGCGACCAGGGTTAGCAGATATATGGAGGCGTTGCCATAACCAGTTAAAAGCTCCGCGAACACGTATGTTATAAAAGTTGCAGGGGGCTTTTGTTCCCAGAGATCGGAATAAAGCATGCGGCCGTTTAATAGTTCGTGGGCAATCGAGGAATAGAGCGTGATATCACAAGGTATCGGCTCGTGATAGGTGCGGAACCTCAGAAAGGCGATAAGGGCTGAGAGCAAGATCAAAATGATTGTGGATGGAAACAAAAGATAAATTTTGCTTGGTTGCAATGGATGGGAATAATCAGAGGGTATTTTCGAAAAAAAAGGACGCATTAAGTTATTCGTCTCTCAATCTAACCTGCCTGGATTGGTTCTATCATATTCAAGTTTGATCAAATGCGAAATATATTGACCGACCAATAGGCATTAATTCATTTTTTGGAGATTGAATATATTTTTTTACCAAACCCAATGGCATAAAGATACCAACGCAAATAATGGGGAAGCCATTTAAAAAGTTTGAATCGGGATTGGCCGGCGGTCCGATCTTTCCACGTGGTGGGTATTTCACAAATCGGATAGCCCTTCTTAAAGGCTTTTACGGTGATTTCGATTGCCAATTCAAATCCGCCCGTGCTTTCAATCGTAATTTCATCTATCAAGGCTTTATCGTATAGTTTGAAATTATTGGTGACGTCGTGAACGGGAAAACGGAAAAACCAGTTTAATGAGACTCCGGCTAGACGGGATAGGGTTCGTTTGAGAAGGGGGCCGCCTTCCTGTCGTCCCCCCTTCATATATCGGCTACCACAAACGACCTTGAATCCCTGATTATATTTATCCAACATCAAATTGACATTTGACAGGTCGTCCGAAAGATCTCCCATGACCACCAAACAAGGCCCCGATTTTACTTTGCCGAATCCGGTTTTTAGGGCGTTTAATACGCCACGTCCAGAGCTGTTTTTAACCAATTCGAGATGGGCGTCCATCGATTGAAGTTCCCGAACCACGGGGAGGGTATTGTCCTCATCGAAATCGTAGATGATCAGAATTTGATGAGGTGCTCGAATTTTGGATTTAATTTCTTGGTGTGTCCGCCGGATATTCTCGCCTTCATTGAAAACGGGAATAATGATATGAAGCAAAGTCGTAGTCCCTAAATTGGATGGATTCATGATCGACTTTTCATAAAGGTCAAATGTTTCCCAGATTGATTTGGTCTTTAATCCAGGGAATGAGTTCGTCCAATACCCGGGAAAGATCGGTTTGGGCCTCGAAATTCAGGAGTTTTTTTGCCTTTTCCACTGAGGGTACGCGTCTTTGTACATCGTGGGGATAGGGCGGGTCATTGACAAAACGGAAGGGTTTATTAGGTTGGACTTTATTCCATATCATTTCGGCTAACTCCAGAACCGTGGTAGAACGAGCCGTTGAAAGGTTGAAGTCTTCATTTACGGCGTTCGCTTCCTCCATGCAGAACCGGATTCCTCTCGCCAAATCACCTCCGTACGTATAGTGACGAACTTGATTGCCGTCACCAAGTAAACGCAAGGGGTCCTGCCCCTTCAAAATCTTCTGGACCAGGTCGGGGACTACATGGCTCAGCGCCAATTGAATATTTCCGGAATAGACGGTCTTTCCTTGGATGGCCTTGGACTCGCCAATCCCAACGCAATTGAATGGTCGGATAATGGTGTAGGGAAGGCCATACTGGGCATAAGCACCCTTGGCGAAATATTCGCAAGACAATTTTTGGAAGCCGTAGGTGGATTGGGGAGGTGGGCAAAGGGATTGTTCGCCCTCCGGGGTGGGGTAGCGATTCGTACATTCATAAACCATGGAAGAGGAAAGAACGTTGATTTTCTTTAAACGTTTTTTTTGAAAAGCCCAGAGTGCAGCGTCAAATGTGGAAGCGATGATCCTCTCGTTCTCGGCGAGAAGGTCATAGGCCAACTCGTGAAAGTAAGTAATCCCCCCTATCATGGATGCGGCCGCGAGGACTTGGTCGCAATCCTCGGATAGTTTTTTCAAAAGATCAACGTCCTTTGCGTCGCCCTGGACGAATTGATAAGCGGGATTTTGACTATAACTTTTCTCTATAGGCCCATATTTAGAAAAATTATCGACGCCGACAATCGTATGTCCGTGGGCGAGGAGTTCCTCAATCAGGTAACCGCAGATGAATCCGGATGAACCGGTGATTAATATTTTCAAAAGGTTGTCCAATTAAAAAGGATATTGTGAATCGTTTTTCGGCGCGACCTTAATCTTTTTTAAAGAAGTTCCAAACATCCACCAGATGCTTCCCCTTTAAGTCCAGTTGTTTGTATTCCCGGTGGGGAGTCGCCAGGATGATTACGTCGCATCGTTGGATGAGTTCCTCGGCGGTAAGGAATCCTGGTTCGTGAATGTAAATATCCGAGCATAAAACATTTCCAGCCTCGAGATCCAAAATTTTCCTTAGCTTATAGGCGAGGCTATCCCGGGGGTCGTCATTATTGGCCTTGAAGGCCATCCCGAGGATACCAACCGTTTTCTGTTGTAGATCCATGGTCTTTTTTAGGTTATCGACCAGAAAGCTGGGAAGTCCCTCATTGATCAGCATAGCCGCGTGACCCAGAAAGAAATGGTTCTTGTTGAAGGCGGACAATTGCATGGTGTCCTTGAAAAGGCATGGGCCCGCTGTGAACCCGGCCTGTGGAAAACCTTGCAGACGGGGATAATGATGGGTCATCCCCTGGTAAACCCTATAAAAGTCCAGGCCGCTCGATTCGGCGATCATGTAAAACTGGTTAGCCGTAGCGAAAGAGATATAGCGCCATGCGTTCGTGAACAACTTGGCCAATTCGGCCTCTTCAGGGGTTAAAGGGATGATTTCCGCCCCGAGGGTGGAAAAAAGATTGGAAGCCCGTTTTTGAGCTTCGGGGTCATAAGCCGAGACGATCTGAGGCAGGGCGATAATCTCGCGAAAGGCCATTCCCTCGGCCACCCGCTCGGGGCAAAATGCCACATGGATTTCGACCCCTAAAGATTTGAAATAATTGAAAACCTTTTTGGTGACTCCTGGGTAAATGGTACTTCGTAGGATTAATAGCTGCCCTTTTTTTAAGCGGGTGGAAAAGTCTTTGATGGCATTGAACACATCACGCAGGTTGGGATTCAAGTGTTCATCCACGGGAGTGCCGATGACCAGGATAATATTTTCGGATTTCGAAATCACCGATTGATCCGTTGTGGCACTTAACATGCCCGAATCCACCATTTTCGCCAAAACCTCAGGGGTGCCCTCGTCCATGAAAGGCATCTTCTTTTGGTGGACTAGCCCCACGCTGGTTGGATCAATGTCGTATAGCACCACTTTTTTTCCGCGATAGGCGAAAGCCAAGCCCAAGGGCAAGCCGACATGGCCGCAGCCCCCTATCACGCAAATATCATAAGTTTCGTTCATTTCTATTTTCTTTTCGCTATTGGAATAGAAAACCCTGAATCCGAAATAGTTTAACATTAATTAAAGGAAAGAGGGCTGTCCCTTTCCTCATTTCGCCGGTAAAGAACCGAAGGGTGTTCCCTCGAAAGTTGCCCCAGCGGTCTAAAATCCAAATTGCGATCTTGAGCGGGACATTCGGCATTTGGGTGCTGGTCAGCACGGTGAATGATCTGCAATCGATGGGGTCAATATCCTTCAGGTCGGCAAAAACTTACTTTCATGAGGGTGGAATAAGGAAAAGGGGAAAATAGTTCCGAGGGATCCAAATAGATCATTTCCGCTTTAATTATTTTCGAAATTTCAAATGCGGAAACTGTTTTTCTGTTCATGTTTTCGAGTAATTGTCCGATGGGAAGGGGCGAAAAGAAAACGCCCTCTTTAAGCTGGGAATAGAAAGCTTTTTGGATGACCCGGTGTGTTTGCCCTCGGGAATCCAAATACTCAATCCACACAATCAAGTCGGGCGATTTGTAAATGAACTTCAATAAATTGAACCAGAATGTCCTCCCGGAATTTAACGGTTGTACTTGAAGCTTTAAAAAAGAACCTGGGCCTTCGTTGAGGCATTGGATGGTACCCTCAACTGGGTTTTTTCTCGCGACCAGGATGGTTTGTTTATCAAAAGTTCCGTCGGGTATGTAATATTTCAACAAAGGATCGATCCAGAAGCTGAATTCTGAAAGCGAATCACGTCTATCCACCGTATCGGGGCTCAAGACGATCACGTCCGGACGGGATTCAGACGAGAGAAAATCTTGGTCCAACTTTCCTAATTCCTGATTAGGGGTGTCGAAATAGATTTGCAGGGAAGGCGCGGTCACTAGCTTGTATTGTGGGACGGTTGACGCTAATAGCATGGACCAAGGGTAAAAGGTGATCGTGGGTGAATTTTTTTCGAGGTTTCCGGGATGAAGTCGATCTAATTCCGCGCAAAGCGATTTGAGGTGACCCCTTAAGGTTTTATATCGCTCTTCTTTGAATCGCCTTTTTACATCTTCCGCATTTGTTACCCATGAATAGATGGTTTGAAAGCGTGGGACGGTATTGTGCTGGATCGTTTCCAGGGCGGAGATCAATAAGTTTTTTTTCGAAAGAATTTCAAAGGCCGAATTAAACATCGCTAGACTTATCAAAGAAAATATTATCGTGAGCCAAAATACCTTTTGCTTTGGGATGCATTTCTGAAGTGCGAATCCAGAATAGAGGAATAGCAAAGGAAATGTAGCGAGGTAGAATCCATCCATGTGCTGAATATCCATCCGGATAAAACCGCGCTTAAATAACCAAAATAGAGAACAGCTAAAACAAAGAATGAAAAAAAACCTTTCGGTTTTATCGTGGAATCGGTTTTTTGATAAGAGAAGGGCTAAACAGAACAAGCCGATGGAGTAGAAAAGGCCCGCCACCACCAGAATGGTGTTTAACGCGCCATCGCAATAATTTACCGACATGATTTCACTGTAATCGGCCGAGCATTTCCAACCTAATGTAAAAAATCGCAAGAAATTCCAGTCTTGGGTTAAGAGGCGGAAAACAAAGAAATTACCGATAATCCAGGTGGACCAAATCCAAGACAAGAAAAGAAGGGATGGTTTTCGTAGTGCTATGAAAATATTCACGATCACAAGAACGGATAGAGCGTGCATTCCGAGTGAAAATTTATATTGAAGCAAGGGGATAGCCAATAACGTAAGGATATAAAGATATTTGTTCCGGTAATTTCCATCGGAGGTTTTGAGGAAATATGCGAGATAAACCAGGATTATCAATAAATCGTAAAATAAGGGCTCGGAACTTTGGATGTAAGGATGGTAAAAAAGGCAAACTAAGACGGGAATATATAGAAGAACCTGAGTAAGTGCCGATTTTCCGTTGAAATGTTCGGAAAAGTCAAAAACTAAATTCATGACCAAAAAAATAATGAAAGCTTCAAAACCTATTTTAACCCAATTGGGTCCTTGGCTCATCTCGGTCACTGGGCCTAGGTATTGAGCTAGGGGCCCAAAGGTGAAGAAGAAATCCGAACCCGCAAATAAATGATTGCGGAGCAATTCACCGAGGGCGAACTGGTAAGAGCCATCCAGTACATATTCGGTGAGATGAAAAAAGGGGGTGAAAGCGTATTGGGCCGTAAATATGATAAAAAAAAGAACCAAAAATATTTTTCGAGCCCAAGAAACAGATTTCCAATATGAAATAAAATTTTGGGGGTAATGAGATAAGGGTTTCAAAAAGAGGTGCCTTATTTTTTGAGTTTTTCGAGTAGAAAATTAGTTTATCATTTTTGATGTTGGCTCGCTTTAATTTGGGCAGGTCTGAGGGCTTTCGCTTGAAGCACCAGTTTATGGCCGAACGTATTGCAAAGATTGGGGTCTGTCTTGACAGGTTGTAGGTAAACCGTATAATTCACCCAGCCTTTAAACAGGGTCCCGAGAGGCCCTAAAGGAAAGAAGAATGACGCACGTATATGCCCTAGAAACCTTACTGTCCCGAACGCCTCAAAAGGGTGATTCGGGATTTTTTTTGCCCCACGCTCCCAACGCCTCCTGTTTTTCCATCAAATACACGGAGGTTCATTGTGACCTCTAAAGTCAAGGCTGTGGTCCTCGACGCAAGGGACATGGACCGGGCCCTCACCCGAATCGCCCATGAGATTTTGGAAAGAAACAAGGGCACCCAAAACTTGGTCGTTATCGGCATAAAAAGCCGTGGAGAAATCCTGGCGGAGCGTATCTCCCAAAAGATCAAAACCATCGAGGGCACCGAGATTCCCCATGGCGCCTTGGATATCACCTTCTACCGGGACGACGCCGGAATCCATAAGCCCGAAAAGGCGCCCGAATCGACCCATCTGCCCTTTGACGTGAACAACAAAAAGGTGGTCTTGGTGGACGATGTCCTCTTCACCGGCCGAAGCGCCCGGGCCGCCATCGATCAGATCATCGACTTCGGCCGTCCGGTCGCCATACGCCTGGCAGTCCTGGTGGACCGGGGTCATCGCGAGTTCCCCATTCACGCGGATTACATCGGAAAGAATATTCCTTCCAGTTCCAAGGAAGAGGTGCTGGTGCGCGTGAAAGAGAAGGATGGGGTGGATGAAGTCGTCATCGCGGAAAAGGAAGAATCTTGAAACCCAAATCCAACACGAAGACACGAAGCCTCAAAGAAACCCTAAAGAATGGAATGAATTTAAAATTCAATGGAATTTGGCGCTCTTCGTACCTTAGTGGCTTCGTGTTGGAGGTGGTTTTATGAGCTGGAAAACCAAAGACCTGCTGACCCTCGAAGATCTATCGGCGACCGAGATCACCCACATTCTCGATACCGCCAACTCCTTCAAGGAAGTTTCGACCCGATCGGTCAAAAAGGTGCCGGCCCTACGGGGCCGTACGGTAGTCCTGTTCTTCCATGAACCCTCCACCCGCACAAGAATTTCCTTTGAGCTGGCCGCCAAGCGGCTCTCGGCCGATATTCTCACTGTCCAAACCGCCTCGTCATCGCTGGTGAAGGGCGAGACCCTTCTCGACACCCTCAAGACCCTAGAGTCCATGACCATCGACGCCCTGGTGGTACGGCACAAATGCTCCGGGGTACCCAAAATGCTGGCTGACGCAACGAACGCTTCCATCATCAACGCGGGTGACGGGGCCCACGAGCACCCGACCCAGGGCCTGCTTGATCTCTTCACCATCCGCGAGACCAAGGGTCGCATCGACGGGTTAACCGTCACCATCATCGGGGATATTACGCACAGCCGGGTGGCCCGCTCTGACATCTACGGCCTTACCAAACTGGGCGCCAAGGTGAGGCTCTGCGCTCCGCCCACCCTCCTGCCATTCGGCATCGAGAAGATGGGGGTCGAGATTTTCCACGACCTGAACCAGGCGCTTGAAGGCACCGACGTGGTCTATGTGCTTCGCCTTCAGCTGGAGCGCCAGAAAAAGAACCTCTTTCCCACCATCCGCGAGTATTCCATGCTCTACGGGGTGACCAATGAACGCCTAAAAAGGGCGAAAAAAGACGCCATGGTCATGCATCCGGGTCCCATGAACCGGGGAGTGGAGATCTCTTCCGGGGTCGCCGACGGGCCCGGCTCGGTCATCGACGAACAGGTCACCAACGGGGTCGCGGTGCGCATGGCGGTCCTATATCTCCTCCAAGGAGAGAATAAAGAAGGGGTGAAACCATGAGCTCCATTTTGATCCAGGGCGGGCACGTGGTGGACCCTGCCAACCAGTTGGACGGCGAAGCCGATGTATTCCTCCAGGACGGCAAGATCGCAAAGGTGGGGAAGGGCCTGAAGGTCAAGGCGGACCAGACGATCGACGCCCGGGGAAAGATCGTGACGCCGGGCCTGGTCGACATCCATGTGCATTTGCGCGAGCCGGGGTTTGAGTATAAAGAAACTATCGCTTCCGGCACGCTGGCCGCGGTTGCGGGCGGGGTCACTTCGGTGGCCTGTATGCCCAACACCAACCCGCCCATCGACGACCAGGCCATCGTTTACTTCATTAAGTCCAAGGCGGAAAAAGAGGGCCACTGTCACGTGTTCCCCATCGGCTGCATCTCGAAACGCCGTGAAGGGGCCGAAATGGCCGAACTGGGGGAACTCAAGCGCGCGGGAGCGGTGGGATTGTCGGATGACGGGGCGCCCATCATGAACGCCGAGCTCATGCGCCGGGTCATGGAATACGCCAAGATGCTCGACCTGGTGGTCATCGATCATTGTGAGGATCAGAACCTGGCCAACAACGGTGTCATGAATGAAGGCGTACCCTCCACCCTGCTGGGCTTGCGGGGCATCCCCGCCGCCTCCGAAACGGTCATGGTGGCCCGCAATATCGTGTTGGCCGAAATGACTGGGGCCCGTTTCCACGTGGCCCACCTCTCGACCGCAGGTTCAGTCGAATTGGTTCGCCAGGCCAAGAAGAAGGGCCTCAAGGTCACCGCCGAGACCGCTCCCCATTACTGGACCCTTTCGGACAAGTCGATCAAAAACTACAACGCCAACTTCAAGATGAACCCTCCCCTGAGAAGCGAGGAGGATGTGGCGGCCATCCGAAAGGGCATCAAGGAAGGCGTTATCGACTGCATCGCTACCGACCATGCCCCCCACGCCTCCACCGAGAAACAATGCGAATTCGACGAGGCCGCCTTCGGCATCGTTGGGCTGGAAACCATGTTCCCGCTGACCTATAGCCACCTGGTGGAGCCGGGGGTCATCACCCTTTCCCGGGCGATCGAAATGCTCACTGTTGCCCCCTCCAAGATCGTGGGGATCGACAAGGGAACCCTGAGCGAAGGCGCGGTCGCTGACGTTTCGATCTTCGACATTACGTATGAACAAAAGGTGGACGTGAGCAAGTTCAAGAGCCGTGGAAAGAATACCCCCTTCAACGGATGGAGTCTCAAGGGTTGGGCCCAGACGACCATCGTTGCAGGAGAGATCAAGTATCAAGCGGAGTAAGATTTTATCTGTCATCCCGAGGAGCGGCACCGATAGGCGCGATTCGCGACGTGGGGATCTCAGGTTTTTTGACTGGGATTGCGACGTCGCCAACCACCCCGATTGGGGTGGCTCCTCGCAATGACAAACGAACAGAGGAAAAGGGATGAAAACCAACAAGTCGAAACGCGCGGTACTAGCTCTAGAAGATGAAACCTGGTTTGAAGGTCTTTCCTTCGGCGCAGACGGCACCTCTTTCGGTGAGGTGGTATTCAATACTTCCATGACGGGATACCAGGAGATCCTAACCGATCCTTCCTATCGGGGACAGATTGTTACCATGACCTACCCCATGATCGGGAACTACGGGGTGAACCCAGTGGACGTGGAATCCCGAAAGCCTTTCCTTTCGGGTTTTGTCGTCAAGGAATACTGTAAGCATCCCTCCAGCTACCGTATGACTTCCACCCTTTCGGACTACCTGAAAAAGAACAACCTAATCGGCATCGAGGGGGTTGATACCAGGGCCTTGACCTCGCACCTGCGTAAATACGGGGCCAAAAAAGGGGTGATTTCGACCCAGGTCTTGGATCCCAAGAAACTTATCAAGCAGGCCAAGGACAGTCCGGGCCTCATCGGCCGGGATTTGGTCAAGGAAGTCACCTGCGACAAGCCTTATCACTGGAGCGAACTACCGTTTGACTTAAGTCGACTGTCGACGGTCGACGATCGACAGTCAAAAGAACCTCAGCAAGAACAGATGAAACTGCATGAATCGGAAACAAGACCTGGTAAGGCCGGAATTCCCATCGCTGCGCTCGATTGCGGCATCAAATACAACATCCTTCGAAAATTGACCGCCCAGGGATTTGATGTGACGGTTTTCCCCGCGACCACGAAGTTCGAAGGTCTAATGAACCAAGGTTTTAAGGGAGTTTTTCTTTCCAATGGACCGGGCGATCCCGAAGGTGTGCCCTATGTCATCGAGACGGTGCGTCGGTTAATCGATAAGAACGTTCCGACCTTCGGCATCTGTCTGGGCCATCAGATTTTGGGGCTGGCCCTGGGTGGAAAGACCTACAAGCTCAAGTTCGGCCATCGTGGCGGGAACCAGCCAGTCATCAATACGATCAATCAAAAGGTCGAGATCACCAGCCAGAACCATGGCTTCGCGGTGGATAACGAAAGCCTGAACAAGGACGAGGTCGTCCTTTCCCACATCAACCTCAGTGACAACACTAGCGAGGGGATGGAGTTGAAAAACAAGCCGGTTTTCAGTGTGCAATACCACCCAGAAGCCTCACCCGGACCCCATGACGCGAGCTATCTGTTCAAGCAGTTTAGAGAAATGGTCGAAAAAAATAGTTAACAATTAGGATTCGAAAATGGGATGTTGTGCATTTTGGGACTTCGCAGGAAAGATTCTGGAAGATGTTATTTCTGGAATTATCTTATTGTTTCTTGGCTTTTTTATGTTTAAACAGCAAGAAAGTTTTAAAGCCTCTTCTAATGAAGTGAGGGAATTATGCAAGAAAATTCAAGAGGCTTTAAAACCTTTTGCGGATTTGAATCTGCAATTTGAGAAGTTTGACTTAAACACAAGATTAAATTATCAGGTTAAACTTTCCGACTTCCCTCGAAAGTTCTGTGGAAGATCTGCTATAGAGAATCAGGTTGCGATAAACATACTTCGTGTAACGGCACCTACTGGATTTGAAATCTCCATCCCTGAAGAATTAAACAGAAATGTAATATTGCAAAGACCCCTAGGTTATCTGCGGCATTTTGCGATTCGCTTAGGAACGGCACATAAGGTTTTGTTAGAAACACTTGATCGATTCAATTCCCGACAGCCGGGAGTTCAGGAAGACAATGTTAGCAATATTTGGAATGAATACCTAAGAACGCGGTTGTTGTTTTCTAATCATTTAAAATCTTTGGAATCTATTTCCCATAATGCCGTTCATGGTTCTTATGATTGGGTTAAATTTTCCAAGGAGTTAGAAAAATTGGAAATGTCTGATTAGGAGATTAAAAATTGAAGTGTCCAAATTGCAAGTTGGAAAATCCTCCTAGCGCGTTTCTTTGTGATTGTGGTTATAACTTTGAGACAAAAAAAATAGATGAAGTTGAAGGGATGCCTAAATTAAAGAGGGCCTGGCGAAACACAAAGTACCTGTTCGTTTTGAAATATTTAACACACCTTCTTTTTTTTGTGAGCAGAGATTTGGGTCTCTTGTGTTTCGTTCTTGGCGCGATTGTATTTCCTGTTTTTTTGTGGAAGCTGGCGACGGAATTGACGGTCGCTCCTATAAAAAAAGGAATTATCACTCTTTTCGGTTTTTTTGTAATTTTCGATATCATCGCTTTTGCATGGATTTATGGAATTTATAACAACAAATTAAAACAAAACTACAAATAGGGAAAACAGGGGATTGAATGCCTAAACGTACTGACATCAAAAAGATCATGGTCATCGGGGCAGGACCCATCATTATCGGCCAGGCCTGTGAATTCGACTATTCCGGCACCCAGGGGTGCAAGGCGCTTAAAGAAGAGGGTTTCGAGGTTATTCTCATCAATTCCAACCCGGCCACCATCATGACCGACCCGGAATTCGCTTATCGCACCTATATAGAACCCATCACGCCAGAAGTGGTTCGCAAAATTATCGAAAAAGAACGTCCTGATGCCCTTTTGCCTACCCTGGGAGGCCAAACGGCGCTTAATACCGCCGTGGCATTGGCTGAGAACGGCACCCTGAATGAATTCAAGGTTGAACTGATCGGCGCCAATCTGGCCGCCATCAAGAAGGCTGAAGATCGCCAGCTCTTTAAAGAAGCCATGCTCAAGATCGGGCTGGACCTGCCCAAATCCCTAACGGTTAGAACGCTTGAAGAAGGCTTGGGGTTTGCCGAAGGGAATGGCTATCCGGTTATCATCCGCCCCGCTTTTACCCTTGGGGGAACCGGGGGTGGGATCGCTTATAACAAACAGGAATGTGAGGAAATCCTCTCCAAGGGCCTGGACCTTTCTCCCATCCGCCAGTGCCTAGTCGAGGAATCGGTGTTGGGTTGGAAAGAATATGAAATGGAGGTCATGCGCGACCTCAAGGACAACGTGGTCATCATCTGCTCCATCGAGAACATGGACCCCATGGGCATCCACACCGGCGACTCAGTGACCGTGGCTCCCGCCCAGACCTTGACCGACAAGGAATACCAGCGCATGAGAGACGCCTCCATCGCCTGCATCCGGGAAATAGGCGTGGATACGGGCGGTTCGAACATCCAGTTTGGTACCGACCCCAAGACGGGCCGAATGGTCATTATCGAAATGAACCCCCGCGTTTCCCGGTCCTCCGCCCTTGCTTCCAAAGCCACGGGTTTTCCCATTGCCAAGATCGCGGCCAAGCTGGCCGTGGGCTACACGCTGGACGAGATATTCAACGACATCACCCGCTATACCAAGGCGGCCTTCGAACCCACCATCGACTACGTGGTCACCAAGATCCCCCGGTTCACCTTCGAGAAGTTCGTGGACGCCGAGGATATCCTCAACACCTCCATGAAGAGCGTGGGCGAGACCATGTCTATCGGGCGGACCTTCAAGGAAAGCTACCAGAAGGCCCTTCGATCCATGGAAACCGGCACCATCGGCCTGGGCGCCGACGGAAGGGAATTCAAAGAGGGCCGCTGGCAGAAGACGGGGGTCCGCAAACCCAAGGCCCTACCCCATGACCTGCTCGACGCCCAGTTGCGTAAACCTACTTCCATTCGTCATTTCTTCATACGCCAGGCTTTTTGGCAGGGCTATGACGTTGAGAAGATATACAAGCTCTCGGCTGTGGACCCCTGGTTCCTGAATGAGTTAAAGGACCTGGTGGACCTTGAAAAGGAACTGGAAAAGGCTACAGCCCGCAAGGGTAAACTGAAGACCAAACTACCGGCGGATCTTCTGCGCCTGGCCAAGGCTTACGGTTTCTCGGACCAGCAGTTGGCTTTCCTGTGCGGGGCGAAGGAAACCGACATTCGCAAATACCGCAAATTGCTAAAGATCACGCCCGTTTACCGAATGGTGGATACCTGCGGCGCCGAATTTGAGGCTTTCACTCCTTATCTGTATTCCACATACGAATTGGGGCATTCCTCCTACGCGGGGAGCGACCAGGAAGCCGCGCCTGACAAGGGCGAGAAGATCATGATCCTGGGGGGCGGGCCCAACCGCATCGGCCAGGGCATCGAATTCGACTATTGCTGTGTGCACGGAGCCTTCGCCCTGAAGGAAGACGGTTATGAAGTCATCATGGTCAACAACAACCCCGAGACCGTCTCGACCGACTACGACACCTCTAACCGCCTTTATTTCGAGCCCCTCACCTTTGAGGATGTGATGAACATCCTCGACCGGGAAAAACCCAAGGGAGTCATCGTGCAGTTCGGGGGCCAGACCCCCCTGAAGCTGGCCGTGCCCTTGAAAAAAGCCGGGGCGCCCATCATCGGGACCTCGCCTGAATCCATTGATGTGGCGGAAGACCGCAAACTCTTCGGGGCTTTGCTCAAGAAACTCAAGATCCGCCAACCCGACAACGGTACGGCAATGAATGTGAAGCAGGCCAAGCCGGTGGCCCGCAAGGTGGGCTACCCGGTGATGGTGCGTCCCTCTTATGTATTAGGCGGACGGGCCATGGAGATCGTCTTCGATGAATCGATGCTGGATGATTTCGTGGCCCGGGCGGCTGAGGCGGCCCCGAACCAACCCATACTTATCGACCACTTTCTCGAGGACGCTCTCGAAGTCGACGTGGACTGCGTTTGTGACGGCAAAGAGGTCTTAATCGCTGGCATCATGGAACATATCGAGGAGGCGGGCATCCACTCGGGCGACTCGGCTTGTGTGATTCCGCCCTATACCTTGCGGGAAGACCAGATCAACACCATCCGCAAATACACCAAGGAAATGGCCCTGTCCCTCAAGGTGAAGGGGCTTATGAACGTGCAATACGCCATCAAGAACGACCTGGTCTATGTGCTCGAAGTGAACCCCCGGGCGTCCCGCACGGTGCCCTTTGTATCCAAGGCCACGGGTACCCCCTGGGCCAAGGTGGCGGCCCGCCTTATGGCGGGAAAGACCGTAAAAGAACTCGGGGTCAAAGAGATTCCCTACCTCAAGCATGTGGCCGTCAAGGAATCGGTGTTCCCATTCAACCGTTTCCCGGGCGTGGATACGGTTTTGGGTCCCGAAATGAAATCGACCGGCGAAGTCATGGGCATCGACACCGATTTCGGCATGGCCTTCGCCAAGAGCCAGATGGCGGCCAATTCGGCCCTGCCCTTAAAAGGCACGGTGTTCATTTCCGTGAAGAATAAGGACAAACGGTCAAGCATCTTTATCGCCAAACGTTTGAGCGACATGGGTTTCAAGCTGGTGGCCACGCATGGCACCGCCCAGGCCTTGATCAGCAACGGTATTGAGGTGGCAGAAGTCCGCAAGGTGCACGAGGGTCGGCCCAACGTGGTGGATTTGATCAAGAACCATGGAATTCAGCTGATCATGAACACCCCGGCGGGAAAGGGCCCCGGTCGGACGACTTCCAGATCCGTCGCACGGCGGTGGTCTACAACGTGCCCTGTATCACGACCCTCTCGGCCTGCGCCGCGGCGGCCAACGGAATCGAGTCGCTTCGCAAGCGAGAGATCAAGGTGAAATCCTTGCAGGCGCATTTCGCGGACAATGTGAAGAGTGAGGGTTGATTAGAAGTATTCATCGGGGGACGAAGGATGGCTGAATGGAATACGACGATCCGATAGAGCCGGTGGAATCCATCCAGCCCTCGAATCCCGCCCGTCCGCCCAATCCACCCATGCGGCCATTGCGCCAGATCGCCCGGTATTTGAGATATCAAATGATCATGCAACGGCGAAAGAACAGGCGGGTTAGAAGATCCACCCGCCCGCCCAATTCACCCGATAGTCCCCACGAAATCGATAAACAGGCTTAACCCACCCTTATAATGTCCCGTCTTTTTAAGCGCATGAATTAAGGACTTCCATTGTCCCTTGTCCAACCTCGCCATTTGACTCCCCTTTTGCTTTTTTGTTTTATGAATGGATATGCCTTTGCCGTCACCCTTTCCGGAAGCATCCTGGAAAAGGGAACCCGCGACCCGGTCCTGGGGGGGAGCCTTTACCTGGAAGCGATGGGCAACACCGCCGAAGCCCTATCGAAAGTTCCCGTTACAACCCCTTTCAGTTTTAATCCCGAGCCTACGGCCACACCCACACCCAAACCCCCGTCCTATTCAACCGAATCAGGCTTGATGGGAAATTACGAGCTCGCGGTCCCTGCCGGCCTCTACCGTTTGGTCGCGGCCGGGGAAGGGTACCGGAAGATCATCCTGCCGGTTTTCGAGTTGAACCAAGACACCCATAAGGATTTTTACATGGAGCGGGAAGGCTTTTCATTGCCCGAGGTGGTGGTGACCGCCGAAAAACACCCCCCAGACCAGGTCAGCCAAGTGGACCTGACCCATGAGGAACTCACCTCGGTGGCGGGCAGCGTGGGTGACGTCATGCGGGCGGTCCAGGCCCTGCCCGGCATTATCAATACGGGGATGCAATACAGCGGACTGCTGGTGCGGGGAAGCGGCCCCGATGACAATCTTTATCTCGTGGACCACATTCCCATCGGATCCCCTTTCCACTTCGGGGGCGCCATCTCCTCCCTCGACGGGGCCCTCGTCAAGGACCTGGATTTCGCCTCGGGCGGTTTGAACCCGTCCTTCGGGAACGCCCTGGGAGGGCTGGTGGATGTGACCCAGCGGGACCCGAGGACGGACCATTGGGGCGGTCGGGCGGACGTGAACCTGCTCATGGCGGAAGCGGAGGTGGAAGGGCCCGTGTCCTCCAACAGCTCGCTGGTTCTCGCCGGACGGCGCAGCTACCTGGACCTGCTGATCGGGGCCTTGAACAGCAGCGCCTTCACCGCCGTGCCGGTTTTCGACGATTACCAGGTGAAATACAGTTTCAATCCCTCCACCAAGGAACACTGGGATCTCACGGCCCTGGGCAGTTCCGACAAGGTGGGGGTGAATATCAACGGGGACAGCGCGGAACAGGACCCGGTCCTGGGGGGGAACTTCAACTTTACCGACGGGTTTGACAGCCAGGGCCTGAATTACCAGATCCAACTGGACGATCAAAACAATCTTCGCAACACCCTCTACCATTCCAACAGTTATTTTAACGAAAGTTTCCAGCATGGCCTTTTCCTGGATACCACCCTGGAGGATTGGGGGGATCGGTTTTCCCTCAAACATGATTTCGATTCCGACACCTGCCTGGAGGCGGGGGTCCAGTACGACCATCTGTCCAATGGGACGAACGCTGATTTTGAGGTTGTCCCCAATTTCGACGATGACCCGGCCTTCACGGCGACGGGGGCCCAAACCGTGGTTTCCAACAACCTGTTTCCCTCCAACCTGGCGGCCCTATACGCCGACCTGCATTTCAAGGCGCTTCAAAACCGGCTCGTTCTTTCCGTGGGCGCGCGATTGGATTATCTCACCTACAATTCCCAGTCCCTGGTCAGCCCCCGCGCCTCCGCGGCCTATCTTCTGGATGACCAAACCACCCTCAAGGCCTCCTACGGGGTTTATGAGGAGGCGCCCAGCCTGATTGAAGGAAGCACCTATTTGGATCCGGTCCTGGGGAACCCCGGGTTGGGAGCCCAACAATCCATCGCGGAGGTGGTGGGTTTGGACCGGAAACTGGGCCAAGGATTTCTAGTGCGGGTGGAGGGTTATGAGAAGGATTTTTCCCAATTGATCGTGAGCGAGGGGGTTACGGTCCATTCGCTTTATTCGGCAAGCTATGCCAACGCCGGCACCGGTTACGCGCGGGGTGTTGAATTTTTCCTCCACCGTGAGCCGACCGAACGCTTCTTCGGCTGGATTTCCTACGCCTTTAGCGATTCCGAAAGGCAGGATGGGCCCCAGGCGGGATCCGGCCAAAACCTTCATGTCTTCGACTTCGACGAGCCGAACGTTTTTTCGGCCGTGGCCCATTACAAACTCACCCCGGGGTGGGATGTGGGGTTTAAATGGGTTTACTCCACCGGATTACCCTACACGCCCGTGGTCGGGAGCATCCCGACGACGATCTTGAACTATTACATTCCCCTGACCGGTGGCGTCAATTCATCCCGCCTGCCTGATTACGAAAGGTTGGACCTTTCCACCTCCCTTACGACGGTTTACGACACCTGGCAGTGGAAGGTTTATGTGGAGATTATCAATGTCCTCAACAATCAGGATGTGCTGGGTTTTCAATATAACGCCGATTATTCCAAGCGCGCCCTAGTTGATGATTTGCCCTTTTTGCCCTACATCGGATTTGAAGCGAAGTATTAGGATGGGGAATAGGTCCCTATGGCTTCATCAAATCCCTCAGCGCGTTTTCCAATAACCCCTCGGCGATTTCGTGGTAGTTCACCAGGCCGTTCGCAGTGGAGATCATGTTCCCCTGCCAAAGCAGGCTTCCGTCCCGGGTGGATACCAGGAAAAGTTCCAGGGCCACTACCATTTGCTTGCCCTTGGCGGACAGCAGGCTGATGTCCTTCTCCAAGATGGACCTTTTGCCCCAATAGAGGATGGGGTTCCCAGCCGATTTTTCCCGGATATCGACCGAGCAATAGGAGTCGCCGTAGTAATCGATCAGGCCGACCAATGCGTAGGGCCGGTCACCGCAAAAAGCGGTGATTCTCGGGTGGTAGCGGTATTTTTCCGGGCTGAGAATGTGCAGGAGGAGGGCGTTTTGGTAGGCCTCGTTAAAAAGGGTCGCCTCGAAAGAAAGCCCCACATCGGACGCTTTTTGAACGAGGGCGAAATTGGTCTCGTTGACGACCTGGGCTTTATCCGGGAAATAGAGGGTATTGATATTGAAAACGGAAGGATTGAGATCAAGAAATTTCGTGTTGGACCCGGTCTGGTAAATCCGAAGGGGTTGGTCATAACAACCCAGAAATCGGATGATTCCGTGCGGTGTTTGGAAGCCGGGGGCGCGGTTATAAAGAGCGTTGGCGAAGGTTGGCTGTGCGAATAGGCATCCCGCGAGGAAGAGAAGAACGGTGGTGATAACTCTTTTCACAAGGGCGCCATCCTGGGTTTGAAAACGAGGATTTCAACGGTCATTATAATCTTTGGCTTTTTATCCCCGCCGTAATATCTAGACTGTTCAAAGGGGAATTCTTCCGGCCCGGGGTCGGTCTATTTGGAACCATGAAAGCTCGGGCCCAACGTCTGGATTGAAATTGACTTCGGGGGAGCTTTAAATACAGCCTATTAAACGAGCAAAGTTTGGAGGAAAAATGGAAAAGATCAATCAAACCATGGTGAAACTTTCCGTCTCCGACGGTACTCAGATGTCCGCGTTTTTGGCACGTCCAGAGTCCGGCGTGAAGGCGGGCTTGTTGGTTTTTCAGGAGGCTTTCGGAGTCAATGAGCATATCAAGAACATTACCCGCCGTTTGGCCAAGGAAGGTTATGCGGCCATTGCCCCGGAGCTTTTTCACCGCACCGCGCCGGTGGGTTTCGAGGGGGATTATGGTGATTTTCCCGCACTGAAACCGCACTTTGACGGACTCACTTCCGACCGGCTGCTGGCGGATATTCGCTCGGCTTATGATTGGCTGCAAACCGAGGTCCAACTCAAACCGACCAAGATCGGCGCCATCGGATTTTGCATGGGGGGGCAGGCGGCTTTCTTGGCAAATGCCGAGCTGCAATTGGGGGTGGCGGTTTCCTTCTATGGCAGCCGGATTCTGTCCCAATCCATCGACCGGGCCAAGGACCAGAAGGCGCCCTTGCTCTTATGCTGGGCGGGGAAGGACAAATCCACTCCTCGCGAAAAGATACAGGAACTCCAATCCGCCTTAAGCGCCGCAGGGAAAGATTTCATCAACACGGAATTTTCTCAGGCGGAACATGGCTTCAACTGCGACGACCGTCCCGCCTATCATCCCGCCTCAGCCGACACGGCCTGGGCCATGACGGTGGCCTTCTTGAAAAGGCATCTCGGTGTTTAAGCGGCGCATCGGCGAATCCTTCCGGGCGGGAGATGAACCCTGATCGAGTGGCTCCAATCTTTATTGATCCATGACGGTTATTGGATCTTGTTCCTGCTGGTCTTTATGAATAATTGCTGTGTCCCCTCGCCAGGGGATAAAACCCTCCTCGTAGCGGGTTTTCTGGTGGGGAAAGGCGCCTTGGGTTGGGTCCCCGTCCTGGCGGTGGGAACTTCGGCCAGTTTTCTGGGATGCGCCACGGCTTATGGACTGGGACTTTATTTTGGCCGCCCGCTTTTGAAAAAAGCCGCTTGGCTTAAACTTACCCCGGAACGATTCGCCCGCATGGAGCTTTTTCTTGGCCAATATGGACCGAAGGCGGTTTTTTACGCCCGCTTGGTGGCCCTGCTCCACCCGGTGACCGGACTGTTGGTGGGAATTTGGAAAACCCCCTGGCGGTCTTTTCTGTTTTTCAACTTCCTGGGAACACTCACTTATGTGGCCTGTTATACCGTGATGGGGCGGTATTTGGGGGAAAGCTGGGAGCTTCATAAGAATAATCCGGGATTCATCGCCGGTTATGCCTTGGTCCTCCTGTCTTCCTATCTATTGATGGCTTATTATTTGCGCCGCGCGGTTCGTTCCTTTTTCCATGAAACCAAATCCGATTCTTGACAACCTATTCCCAAAAAAGTGTCGGTTTACAAAAAAATATTTTTTAAAAAACCTCGTTTTCCGATGAAACCCGAAACATTTCTCCTCCGTCCTATTTGCGAAGGAAAAAACATCGGGAGGCAAGTCATGAAAAAGATCGCTTTAGTTTTGGCTTTGTTGTTAACCCTCGTCTCGACGGGTTCGGCGATGGCGGAAGGGTGGAATCGGGAGGTTTATCCCGCTCGGCCTGTGGTTGTTTGCCCCGTGCGGCCGGTGGTTCTGCCGTTGAGGCGGGTAGTGGTGCCGAGGGTCGTTTATTTCCATCGAGACCACCGCCGGTATGAGATCCGCCGGTGGGATTGCCGGTAATCAAGTCCATTAAGAAAAGCGCGTTATTTGAATGAGGGCTGAAGCGGGAGCGGATCCAATTCGCTCCCGCTTTTTTTTACCGAAATTTGATTCGTCAGTTAGCGTTTAAAAAAGTTGGAAAACAGCGCTCATAACGTTTTTGCGTTTCTCGTTTCACTTTTTTTGTTAGACTGTAGTGAAATAGATGGTCTTTATTTGGGTTTTTTACCGCTAAACATTTAACCGGTTAAATTATTGGGCATAACTATTGCACAATTTTTAGCGCGACTTAAAACCTCTTGAAGGAGACGAAAGTCCGAATGGCCAACTCAATCGATCAACGCCGCCACAGCCGCCATAAGACGAAGAAGAATCTTCAAATCTTTCCGGTCCTCCCCTCAAAATCGGGAAACATCTATGAAGTCCAAAACAAGCCCCTGCCCGCCTCCACCGTTGATATCAGCGAGGGGGGAGCGGGCCTGGAGATCTCGGCCCGAAGCCTGACACCCCAGAGCCTCCTCAAGTTAACCTTTAAAACGCCATTCCATGAGGAAATAGAGGTTTACGCGAAGATCATCTGGTCGGATAAATCCCGTATGGGGGTCCATTTCATTTTGTCCGACCAGGCTGTGTTGAAGGCCATCAAGGAAATCAAAGAAGAAATTCCCGAGGGTGAAAAAGCCGTTTAGCGCTTATAACTTGTTCCCTGATTTCAACGAATTTTCATCCTTTGGCCTTTGTTCTTTGTGATGGGCCGTCCCAGGCGTCTTAAAGCCGCCCCTTTTCCAATCCCATATTCAAAGTTTTATTTTAGTAAAATTTTTGTAAATGGTTTTCCCTTGAGTTTATTTAATAATAAATACATATGTTTTGTCGGCAATTTTACCCACCTCTCTTTATAATCACCCCCCAGTGAACGGTTTTTTGAAGAAAACCGTTTTTCTCAAATTAACGATGGCCAAGCCTTTGATCAGGCGCGAGGCATTAGGGGACAGGGTGTATTTTCTCGTCCGTCAATTCGGATATCTCAGCGCGGTTTTGATGGTGTTATTGCCCATGACCCCCGCACGGGTATGGTCGGCGGGGCGGCAACAGCTTCAAGGTCATGTTCCTGAAGAGAGCGTGGCCGCGTCCAGAGTCGGCCCCTTGGACGGGTCGGTTGCATTGAATCTTGTCCTGGGTCTTCCCCTCCGCGACCAGGACGCACTCCGGGAATTCATCCGCCAAGTCCAAGACCCGCGCAGTCCGAATTACCACCGGTTCCTGTCAAGCGGTGAGTTCACGGAGAAATACGGTCCTACCGAGGCCGATTATTCGGCCCTGGAATCCTTCGCCCTCTCCAACCACCTGAAGGTGACTTCGACCGCCCCCAACCGTTTGTTGCTGGGAGTGAGCGCAACGGCGGCTCAGATCCAGAAAGCTTTTGATATCCGGTTGAGCTCGTTCCGGCGCGCGGATGGAAGCCTGTTTTACGCCCCGGAAAATGAGCCCTCCCTCGACCTGGAGATCCCGGTCCTCCACGTGAGCGGCTTGGACAATTGCCAAAGGGCCCAGCCTCTGGTGCGCGTGAAGGGTTTTCACCGAGAAAAATCCACGGCGTCCCCGCTTGAAATCACACCCGATGCTTTTAAAAGAAACACAGCCACCCCAACGGCCACCCCGGCCAGCGGTTCAGCTCCCGCGGGCCTCTTTTGGGGGAAGGATTTCCGTAACGCCTATGTTCCCGGCCTTTGCATGACCGGAACGGGACAATCGGTCGCATTGCTGGAGTTCGAGGGGTACTATGCCTCCGATATCCAGGGTTATGAGAGCCTGACGGGCCTGCCCAACGTTCCCCTGACAAACGTCCCGGTGGACGGGGCCAGGCTGGACAGTACCGATTCCAATGGCATCGTCGAGGTCTCCCTGGATATCGAAATGGTCATCTCGATGGCGCCGGGCCTCTCCCAAGTGCTGGTCTATGAGGCTCCCAATAACACGGCCGACGGGGACGCGCTTTTAAACCAGATCGCCACAGACGACAAGGCCGGGCAGATCAGCTGTTCCTGGACCGGGTTTGGGGACGCCAATACGGTAGCCATCTTCCTGCAGTTCGCGGCCCAGGGCCAATCCTTCTTCCAGGCGGCGGGGGATAACGGGGCCTATGTGACAGGAGACCCGATTATCAGCGCCCCGTCTCCCATCAACCTGAGTTCCCAAATCGAAATGACGGTGGTGGGCGGAACGGAACTGACGATGAATGCCCCGGGAAAATCCTACCTTTCGGAAACGACCTGGAACGCCCCCTTTAACGGCTCCACTTACGCGGGCGGAGGCGGGGTCTGTTCGGGGGTGACGATCCCGAGTTACCAACAAGACCTCACGATGACGGCCAACGGGGGCTCCACGATTCTGCGGAACATCCCCGATGTTTCCATGAACGCGGATAATATTTTTGTCACGGCGGATAAAAGCTACACGAGCAACACCAATTACTCCTACTACGGCGTGGTGGGAACCAGCGCCGCGGCGCCCCTTTGGGCAGGCTACCTTGCCCTAGTCAACGAGCAGGGGGCGACGGGCGGGGTCACGGTGGGTTTCGCCAATCCCAAGCTTTACGCCATCGGCCAGGGAGGGAGCTACGGGAACGATTTTCACGATATCACGACCGGTAACAACAACCTGGATGGAAATCCCGCCCTCTATTCCGCCGTGACCGGGTATGACTTGGCGACCGGTTGGGGTTCCCCCGCGGGGCAGGGGATTATCAACAGCCTGACGGGTTTGCCGGTCTTTGCCTGTACCACCTCGCCCACCGTCATCCTGACGACCACGAAAACATCCACCCCCGGCGCTACGCCCACCGCGACCCGGACGGCCTCGAGCACGCCCACCCGGAGCCTAACACCCACAACGACCCTTTCCCCTACACCGACGGCCACCCCGACCCTTACCAACACGGTGACCCTATCCAACACGCTGACCATTTCCGTCACGGGAACCTCTACCGCCACATCCACCATCACCCAAACCCCGACCTCGACGGCTACATCCATTTCCACCTCGACCTTGACCAGCAGCGAAACACCCACGCCGACTTTCACGGCGACCACTACCATCACTTTGACCTATACGAATAGCTCGACCTCGACCCAAACCCCCTCGCCTACCCCCACCAGCACGGCGACTTCCACTGAAACGGGAACCTCGACTTCCACGCCTACCATCACCCTGAGCCCATCCTCGACGGCTACGGCCACTTCCACCTCGACCTTCACCAGCACCATTACCTATACGCCGACCCATACAGTGACCAACACCATCACCCAGACCTATACGGATACCTCAACTCAAACCTTAACCCCAACACCCACCTTCACCTTCTCTTCGACTTCTACCGAAACGGAAACCTCGACCTCCACGCCCAGCATCACCCTGACCCCATCCTCGACGGCTACGGCCACGTCCACCTTGACCTTCACCAGCTCCATTACCTATACGCCGACCCATACAGTCACCAACACCATCACTTTGACCTATACGGATACCTCAACTCCGACACAAACCCTGACCCCCACGCCAACTCCCACTTATTCTTCAACTTCCACTGAAACGGGAACCTCGACTTCCACGCCTACCATCACCCTGACCCCATCCTCGACGGCTACAGCCACCCCCACCCCAACCTTGACCAGCACCGAAACTCCCACGCCGACCTTCACCATCACTTTGACCTATACGGATACCTCGACTCAAACCTTTACCCCCACCCCAACCTTGACCAGCACCGAAACTCCCACGCCGACCTTCACCATTACATTGACCTACACGAATAGCTCAACCTCGACCCAGACCCTCACCTCCACGACAACCCCCACCTTCTCTTTGACATTCACCGAAACGGAAACAACGACCTACACGCCCAGCATCACCCTGACCCCATCCTCGACGGCTACGGCCACCTCGACCTTCACCAGCACCATTACCTATACGCCGACCCAAACAGTGACCAACACCATCACCCAGACCTATACGTATACCTCAACCTCGACCCAAACCCTGACCCCCACGCCAACCCCCACCTTCTCTTCGACATTCACCGAAACGGAAACAACGACCTACACGCCCAGCATCACTCTGACCCCATCCTCGACGGCTACATTCACTTCCACCTCAACCTTCACCGGCACAGCGACCTCGACACCCACGAATATGACTTCTTCCACCCTAACGAATACCCTCACTCCAACGGCCACGGTAACCTTCACCCCGGCTCAAACGAATACGCCCTCTCCCGAGGCGGCGGTCACCTCGACCCCGACGGCCAGTCCCGTTCCCCCGCTGGGCGGTCCCACGCCGGGCTATTCGGTGGCCCCCAATCTTTCCCGAGGGGGTCAGTCCATTGTATTTACGGTGGATTTGACGGTGCCTTCTCCCATCATGCTGAACCTTTATGACATGGCCGGCGAATTGGTCTATACCATCACTCTCCAAGGGCGGGCGGGCGCGAACACTATCGTCTGGAATCTGGTAAACCAATCCGGGCAAAAGGTGGCCAGCGGGCTCTACCTCTACACCATCGAAATTCCCCAGGGCTATCCGCTCAAGGCCCCCGTCGGCAAGGTCGTTATCCTCCATTAACCCCGCCCCTTCGTATGGCGCGGGTGATAAGATAATGTGATTTTTGAGAAATCCATTTTCCAGGTCCCGAGTGCAAAACCGCTTACATATCTACTATGGCTACGGCAAGGGCAAGACCACGGCCGCCCTCGGGCTGGCCCTGCGCTCGCTGGGAGCCGGAAAAAAAGTGGCGATCGTCCAATTCGATAAGGGCTATGACGGTCAGAACGAGCATTATTCCGAACGAAAAATTCTCCGGTCCCTTCCGCTTGTCCAACTCTTCCCCTACGGTAAAGAACGGGTGATTTCCCCAGGCGCTTTTCGTTTCCGAAACGAGCCGGGTGACGAAGAGGAAGCGCGGGCTGGTTTAGCCAAGGCGGGTGAGCTGATCGAAAAGGGGGAGCAGTACCTCCTCGTCCTGGACGAGATCCTGGCGGCGGTCATGTGCAAGCTATTGACCCGGGATGAGGTGATGGCCCTTTTGGACCTATACGAAAAGAACAGGCGGTTTGAGCTTGTCCTCACCGGCCACCAGGTTTGGCCCGAATTGGTGGAAAGGGCCGACCTGGTGACTGAAATGCGCAAGGAAAAGCACTACTTCGACGCCCAAGAGCCCTCAAAAGAGGGAATCGAGTTTTAAGAATGAAATCCATCCCTCTTTCATTTTCTTACCTGATGGTCGTCCTGCTCAGCGCCCTTGGGATGGGCGGTCACTTCTTTTACCCCGCCTTATTTTTCCCTGCTTTTGCCAACTGGGCGGTGGATCTCTTCTTCGTTTTGTTGGGTGGTTGTGCCTGTTTTCGGATATTAGCGCGTACTCGGGCCGCCTCTCGCGACAGGCGCAGGGCCCTGGAATGGATGAATCAGGCGTTGTTGAAGCGCGATGAGGTTAATGCCAAAGAAGGCCCCGCGGCCGCCACGGCGGAAAGGACCCTGTGCCGCTTGATCTCGAATTCCGACATGGATCTCAGGGAGATCCGGCCCGATTATTCCGAGGAATCCCTCCTCCGGCTGCAGGCTTTCATGCCGGAATTGCTGGAAGAGATCAACAGCGGGACGGACGCGATGATCCGCTTGGGAGTGGCGGGATCCTACCTGGGCGAGACCGCCTGCCGTAACTGGGGGTGGAAATGGAAGTTCCGCTCGGAACCCTCGCTCAAGCAGTTTGAGTACCTGGTTTCGTCCCTCGACCGCGCGGGAGAACAGGTGGATCCCTTCCGACTGGCCTTGAACCTATTTACCGGCCTTTCGAAGGCTCGCGGTATCATCGCAACCCTCAAAAAGGAAGACTTGTGAAACGATTGAAATGGGCCGCGGTCCTCCTTTGTGTTCCCGCTTGGGGCCAAAACCCGGCGCCCGCACCCCTGATCCAATTCACCAGTATGATCGCGCCCGCCCAGTACATTCATGACCATAACACCGCCCAGATCGGAGCCTTGAGGCGCCAGCGTTTTCACGGCCACAGCCAGCACACCCCGGGCCTGACCATCGCCGACGAGGAATTGAAAAGTAATTACGAGATGGAAACCCTGCGCCGGTCGGGAAGCGCCATTTATGAGGTTTGGGCTAAGGCGATCCATGTGAGTTTTTCCTACACCCGCATGGATGTCTATATCTCCAACCAATACGGGGAAGGAAGCTGTCCCTACAGGGTTATCCGGGACCATGAAAACCAGCATGTGGCCATCAACACCGCCACCCTTCAAAAATACGCGGACGCAATGAACCAGGCCCTGTTGGCTTACGGGGGTTTCCCCACCCAGGACCATCCCTGGAAGGTGAGATCTCCCAAAAAGGCCCAGGCCCAATTGAAGGGGTTGGTCTTGAAGATCATCAACCCCATTTATAAGCAGTACACCGACGCGGTTATTCGGGCGAATGCCCGGATCGACACGCCGGAAAACTACAGGCGTACCCAGGCCCTCTGTCAGGACTGGTAAAAATGTGGTGAAAAAACTAAAGGGAACATCCGAAAATTAACCGCATGTCAACCTTCGATACGTTTTATGAGGTCGGAATAATTCGGATTTCATTGGTTCTTTGGGCCAAAGGGGTCAGACACCAAGAAAGATTTGTTTTGATACAGACCACCCCCCTAGAATCAATTTTTAGGTACCCTGAAATCAAAATGGTAATGGCGGTTTAACTTCGCGTCTTCGCGGTAAATTCCTGGGTTTGGGCAATAAAAAAGCCCCTGGCGGTTCTTCCGCCAGGGGCTTTTTAAAGAGCCGTCCTTAGATCTTGCGGACGTTCTCGGCCTTCAAACCCTTCTGGCCTTGGGCCACGTCGAACTCCACGCGGTCTCCCTCGTTGAGGGTCTTATAGCCATCTGTTTGAATGGAGGAGAAATGTACGAATACATCCTCGCCCCCGTCTTGGGAAATGAAACCAAAACCCTTCTCGTTCTTAAACCACTTCACAGTACCTTGTGCCATGCTGCAACAACCTTTCTACTCATCAAAATTTAACATCTCCCCGGCCTCTACAAGCGCCCAGGGAAAGAATATTTTAAAAAAAACTTTTTGAAAAGTCATCAAAAAGACCCTTTTTGGCCCTTTTCCGACTTGTTCGATTCTTTTAATGTTAAATATTTTGAAAAAAACGCAAAAAAAGGGCGCTCGGCCAATTTGGTTCGACACCTTCATAACGAACCAGTGTCTAATCATCCGAACCAACCTCAAGGAGAATCGCGTGAACCTAATCAAAATCCTGGTGCTGGGCCTGATCCTACTGTTTCCGTCCCGGGGCCGTAGCGGGGATTGGAACTGGATCAAGAATGGGGATTTCACTTCCAACACCGATTGGAATGGAAATTTTTCCCTCCAGCCGGGGCCTAAGGGCGCCCAAGCGGCCCATCTCGAGAACCCTCAATTTGCCTGGAACTCGACCGAACAAGAGGTGGCTTTGCCCCAGCCCGCCCCCCCGGCTCTGGAAATTTCAGGCTGGATGAAATGCGAAGACATCGTCCAGGGGCAAAAGGATTGGGAAAAGTGCCGCATCACCGTGACCTTTTTCGATCCCCATGGGACCCAGGTGGGAGGTTGGCCCTCGGATATCGCGCGTGAAAACGGGACGAAGGATTGGGCGCTTTATTCCAACCAGTATTCCGTTCCTTCCGGGGCCGCTACCGCCAAGGTGGAGCTCCAACTGGACAATTGCACGGGGAAAAGCTGGTACAGCGGCCTCAAGATGCTGGTCTATGACTACGACCTGAAGCCCATGCCCGTTGGCGCCGCGCAAACCCATCCTGACCGTAAACCTCCCGCCCGATACAAGACCGACAATTGGTTGTTGGACCCCGATTTCGAGGCGCCCGGCTCCACCGATTGGGAACAGGCCCACATCGCGGCTGAGGGGCACCAATCCCTGCATTCCCTCATGGTCGAGAACGCGGCCCCTTCCTGGACCCTGCCCGCGCAGGATGTTTCTTTTCAGGGCCAAAAGCCCGCCGCCCTCCTATATGGGGGTTGGATCAAGACCGAAGCCGTGACCCCGGGAGTCAACCCATGGGAAGCCGCTCGGTTGGGCCTGGATTTTCGCGACGCCAACAACAAACAGGTGGGCGGCTGGCAAGCCGAGGCGGCCCAGGTCATTGGCACCACCGATTGGACCTATTACGAAAAGAAATTCGTGGTGCCCCCTGGCGCCGCCGCCGTCCATGTGGACGCTGGGTTGGGCAACTGCGTTGGGAAGGCCTGGTTCGACGACCTATCGCTGACCCTGCTGGATTCCGACGGTAAAAAAATAATGACCGAACGTCAAACCCAGCAGACCACCGACACTTCCGATTGGTACGCCTTCCAGGCCCCGACCTCCGCTTCCGACGCGCCCTTGGACCTTTCCTTCCTCAATGATCGCCCCGCGGGCAAGCATGGTTTCGTGACGAACCAGGGCGGCCATTTTGTATTCGCCGACGGCGAAAGAGTCCGTTTCTGGGGCACGGATGTGGTGGGCCCCCGGCTTTTCATGCCCCATGAGGAAACGGATCGGGTGGCGGAACGCATGGCCAAGCTGGGCATCAACCTGGTGCGCCTTCATTTCCTCGACAATAACTGGGGCGAGTCATGTCTTTTCGATCCCCAAGCCGATAACACCCAAACCTTCAACCCGGACTCGTTGGAAAAGCTGGATTACTTCCTGTCGGCCCTGAAGAAGAACGGGGTCTATGTCTATCCCGACTGGTCGGTGGGCCGCAAGTTCCGCGCGGGGGACAAGGTGCCGGGCGCCAATGAACTGGAAGAAGGAGCGAAGACCGTCATCCATTTCAGCCGCCGCGTGATCGAGCTCAACAAGAAATACGCCTCCATGCTTCTCTCGCACGTGAACCCCTATACGGGCTTGGCGCTCAAGGACGACCCGGTCTATGTGGGCAATGAGATCGTCAATGAATCCTCCATCTTTTGCGGGTTCGGCGAGCAAAAATTCCCCCAGCCCTTCTGGGACGAGCTCCAGCGGTTATACAAGGCCTGGGGCGGGCATGGAGCCATCACCCATTTCAAATACGATTGGGATAGCCTTCGGCTATTGCCGACCTTGAACCCGCAGAATGAAAAGGAGAGCCTTAGGTTTCTTCTTCAGGAAGTGGTGAAGACCAACAAAGAAATGAAGAAATTCCTGGCCCAACTCAGTCCCCACGCCCTCCTGGCGGGAAGCAACATGGGCCTGCCGGTCTTGGGGAGCATCTACGGAGACTCGGTCATGGACTTCATGGATACCCACGCCTACTGGGACCACCCCCAATACTGGAAGATGCCGGGCGGCTGGGCCGATGTGGACCGCGCGCCCATGACTAATCAGGCGCAACTATTGAACCCATTCCAGGGTTCGCTTCTGGTCAGCCTGTCCCACGCCGCGGTGGAGGGCAAGGCCTTCATCAGCACCGAGTGGAACGACTGCGTGCCCAACGAGTTTCGCATCGAGGGGCCCGTCCTCATGGCGGCCTACGCCAGCCTGCAGGATTGGGACGGGATGCTCCAGTTCGACTATGGGCCCTCCCTCATCGGGCAGTCGAAGATGACCAATTTCGACATCAACTCCCGCCCGGACAACGAGCCTCTCTATATCGCGGGGGCGCTGATCTTCCGGGAGGGCCTGCTCAAGCCATCGCAGGTCCATGTCGTGGAACCCCTAACCGACGAACAAGTTCTTGCCCCTGGAATGAGAAGCGAGTGGCTTTACGATCATCCCTGGCTTCCTTATGTGGCCAAGGTGGAAAAGCGATTCGCGGGGCCGGAACCGACCGCCCCGGCGGACCTGTCGGCCATCGAGAAACTCTATAACCCCCAAGAAAAGGAGATCGACAGCTCCACGCTGGAAGAAAAGCTTTATTACGGCAGGGGAGTCCTCGCGATTGACAGCCCGATGGCGCAGGGGGTGGTGGGGGCCATTTCCTCCGCCGATCCCAAACAGGTGGAGGGGAAGACGGGTCTTTGGGTCCACGTGGAAAAGCGTAGCCCCTGGGCGGCCGTCCTGGCGGTCGCGTTGGATAAAAAGGCACTGGCCCAATCGGCCAAGATCATGGTCTTCGCCGTGGCCCGCGCCGAGAACAGCGGGCAGGTCTACAACCCCAACCGTTCGGCCTTGAAAAACCCGGGACAAGCACCCGTCTTGATGCAGGGCGTGGAGGGGGAAGTATCCCTGATCGTGGACCCGAACCAAAAGTATCAGGTGGTTCCGTTGGATGAGTCGGGCCAGGCGGGGAAGTCCATCCCGGCATCCATTGAAAATGGGGGATTGAAGTTCAAACTCACGCCGAAGGACCACACTTCCTATTACTTGGTGGAGGCCATCCTAAAGTAATCCGACGATCCGCTTTTACTGGGACCGGTTCTGTACCTATAACTATCGGCATGGGACTGGTCTTTTTGTTAGAAATTCCCCATATCCCCTCATGAATTGATTGAAAAATTGACGAAAGATCGGCCAGGTGGGTTTGATCGAAAGGCCACCTGGTTTTGATCATTAAGGTTTCACGCGGCGAAGAACCTTGGCATGGATGATGCCTAATCATGTATTGGTTCTGAATTTTCGTAGTGGGTATCGGCCAACCAATATGAATCGGACGAAAGCCAAGCGATGGACAGGCGGTTTTTGGTCCGCTTGTCCATCGCTTGTATCAACCTGGTAGGAATACTTAGAATCTCTAACAAAACCCGATATTTACCACAGCGACACATACCGACCATCCATGAGACATTTAATGGAGTCGGCATTGTCCCGATTTCTTTCGCCTTTTGGGCGAAAGGGGACAGAGTAAACCCGGACAATTGGTTTAAAATTCCTTAAGTTTAGAAAGGTTTTTTCTGTGCCTCTGTGGCCGCCAAAGGCGGCCTGTGGTGAAATTAGGTTTTGTTATAGTCTCTTAGAAAGAAATTATAAAACAGCAACTTCTATATTATGACCACCTGCAACACCACGTTCACCACCACCATAGCCAGTACCCCTCAATCCAGCTTCGCGATTTATTCGCCAAGGGAAAAAACCATTTTCGTTACTTAAGTTTTACAATGATCTGGATTTATCTTGTGACTGGGCGGTTCTGTTGGGTCCGTGACTTTATTCAAATATTTGACAAATTAATGGCATTCATCAGAGTGTCCCTTAAATTCTTTAGGAAAGAAAGTCACAAGTTTCACGGGAAAGCTGGCTTGGGTCTGCTTTATGCAAAATTTTCAATGAAATAAGTCCACCTTAATTGGAATAAATAAGAAACAAGAACCACTATAAATTAAGAAGACTTGGGATGAGATTTGATCTTGTTATTTTAAGGAAATACTTTTGAATCCATATGGTATCGATTCCATGAAGCGTCACTTCTTCTTGAAGGTTTTGACTTTATCCTTTTTGGGCTTTGCGGCATTCTCCCCCCTCTTCGCGGGTGTGGTTTCTTTCGCCAATTGTTCCGTCTCCGAACCCAGTCCTTACTCACTCCAACAATCCATGGTCGCGCAAGGCACGGGATTAGATTACGTTATAAGTTCAGCCCCGTACCAAGCGCCCATCTCCATTGCCCTTCCGCCGGGATCAACACCTGTCACGGCGTTTCTTTATGTGGAATATAACAATTCCGGCGCCAATGTGGTTCCCAATACCACCGCGATCAACTTTAACGGTTCCTCCACGGGCACCGGTATTTCCACGGGGGCCGTCACTTATGTCGGATGGACCCAGACCTGGTACAGCGTGAAATATCCCATCAACCCATCCCAGATCACGGGAGGCGGCACATTGGGAAGTGAGACCGCCTATCTCTTAAACGTGACCTCAGTCCCGGATTATTGCCAGGGATATGCCTTGCTCGTGGTATACACCGACCCCGCGCAAAGCACCAACAACGTGGTGGCCCTGGCGGACGGTGAAAACGTCTGGCACTTGGAGGATAACGGGCAAGTGGCCTACGGAGGACCTCCCCCTGACGCCCAATTGGATTGGTCCTGCCTGGGCTTGAGCTGTTCCGCCGCGAACATCCATTTTTCCTCCTTGGGTGGCGCCGCCCAATGTTTCCCGAACTCCAGCGCTTTTTCGGACCAGATCGAGACCTGGGGTTCCGGACCCGCCACCGCCTCTTCCAATTTTGGATCCGCCAACGGCACGCCCCCTGTATGGAGCGGGCCCCTCGGGGCCTTGAATTGCTTGACCGGCTCCGGGCCTGACGAGATCGTCCGGGATTATTATCCCCCCTCCAGCGCCCTCCAGGGCGCTTCCCACCTGGAATGGGGCCTCCAATTCGCATCCAGCTCGGAAAAGAGCACCTTCTGGCAGCAGGCCATCGCGGTCCAGTACCAATGCAATCCCGTGTCCCAATGCGCGGTGACCACTAACTTCGCCAACGGTTCCATTTTTGCCCCCGCGCCGCCGGGGTGGGTGATCGGCCGGGCGCCTGCCCAAGAGGGCAATTGGTACCAAAGCGCGAGCGGGATTTTCTTCAACGGCGGAATTTACTCCGGCTGCCTGGCTGAAAACAACCAATTGCTCAATACCCAGGCTGCTAGCGGCCCCGGGACCCTAACCGTCAATTATTCGCAAACCCAAACCTACGATCGGCCGAACATGGGCGGCGTCATGTGGGACGTGAATCCCGTCACAGGATCCGGATACGAAATTCAGTTCGACGGCGACAATTGCGCCAACAGCGACAGCGAACTGGTGTTCAATGTCTACGGGGCGGCAACCACCACCACCGGGAACAAGATCTCCGCCCAAACGGTGAACCTTCCCGCCAACAGCGCTCTCTGCGCCTTGAGTCCCGCTAGCGTTTGGCTCCAGCTGATCATCACCAACTCGAACAGTTTCATCGTCTCCATTGGCGCGGCCCAGGGGTCCTATAGTTATGGTGTGACCTTCACGGACTCCACCTATACCAGCGGTTTAATGGGGATTAGCGATTACGGTTGCGTGAACGACGTTTTCAAATGGTTCCAATGGAACGGGATCTGCGGCGCGGCTTCCCCATCTTCAACGCCCACCGTCACCACGACCCCCAGCCCGACGACCCCCACCCCCACCCCGGGCAATATGGGCGCTTCCTTGACCATCCTGGACCCCCTTCTGTTGAGCCCAACCCAGCCGGTGACCCTGGTTCTCAATTATTGCCCCGACCCTTACAACAGCACTGAATTGGTGATGCAGGTCAACAATATGGCGACCGTTTCCAACCCATCCACCATCACCCAATGCTCGGTGTCGGTCGCGGGGAGCTACCTGTGGGTGGACAAGAACGGCACCCAGGAACAGGACCCCTCCTATGGGACCTCCGGTTCGGAAGAAGCCTATAACATGACGGACAATGGGAAACCCTGCGGGCCCGTCACCTTTATTGAGATGATTCCCAACGCGACTTTTGGTTCCATCTACGATGTCGTGGCGGAGGGAGCTCCCAACTATTACGCCTGCGGGACGTCGGCGAACCTTTACGCCTGGGCGCCGGTGACGATCGTTGCGTCCACCGCCGTGCCCACCACCACCCCAACCCTTACTCCTACGCTTACCCCCACTGTCATAGTAGTAATGGCCACCGCCACTTTTACACCCACTGTTACCGTGAGCGCCACGGCTACCAGCACGACCGGGTCTACCGGCTGTATCCCCGTTGCCGCCTCCATCTGCGCTTCCGGCGATGACTTTTCAACGATTTGGGTTGAGGGCGTCACCATCGGCAGTTTCCCCTACGCGGGTGTGCCTGGAACTAATGACCCGGGCAATCCCACATGTTTTAGTGTGCCGACCAATCTATTGACTAATTCGACGGTTTGCCTGGCGGTGGAGACCCAAAACACCGCCCCCGAGAACAATTATTCCGCCTGGGACCTGGACATCACCTGTTCGGGCGGGTCGCACTCGGAGATCACCAGCTCGGGTACCGGCATCTCGGTGGATTATGTCCCGGTTGGCAATCCCGCCGCCCCGCCCGCCAACGATGGCAGCGGAAACCCCTGGTACAGCCCCAACTATTCGGGCGGCGCCTTCGCCTCCACCTATTGTTCCAGCGGCGTAACGGCCTCCACCTGGGCGGACCCTCTCTACAATCCCACCACGGGAACCGCACTGCCCTTCATCGCCAACAACTGCTCGGGGGATTACTCGACCGCCAACTCGGCTGGCGCGCTCTTCTGGCGCCAATGCGTCTCGATCCCGGGTGCCACGACCCAGCTCGGGCCTTCCAACCTCACCGTAACCGCTGCCCAAACGGGTGCTGTGACCAACGCCGCTGGCACCGCGGTCACGATTCTCTATAACATCGTGGTTTGCAATAGCGGCGCCGCCATTACCAGTCAGCCGACCACCCTGGCGCTCAACTTTTTGACGAACACTTCCAACTGCAACGCATTCCAATTCAATTGTTGGGGATATGGGGACGCCAACGTGCCTTATACCATGTGTTATTACAACTCGTCGAACGGTCTTGCAAATGAGCCCACAGCGACCAACAACATGATGGTGTTCCCCAACCTGGGGAATGGCTGTGTGACCGCGATCGCCCAGGCGGTGGATTATTGGGCACCCATCACCTGCTGCCAGACCCTGGTGAGCCAGGCGTCCGTGACTTGGGCCGGAGGAACGGCCGTCTCGAACTCGGTGACCTTCAGCACAACCTGCCCTCCCACGCCCACCCTGACGGGCTCACCGGCGCCGACCTCCACCGCTACCCTCACGCCTACGGTAGAAGGCACGCCGACTTCCATCCCCATCACCACCCAAACGGCTACGGTCACTCCGACCTCCATCGCGACTTCCGTGTCGACCAGCGTGGTCATTGGGGCCAATTATTGTTCCGGCGCTTCCTATAACACCATCGCCACGACCTACGGCCCTCTTTCCCCGGGAACCGGCAATTGCGGCTTCCCCGGGGGTTCCTATGACCCGAATCTTTACGCCGCCATCCATTACTCGGACTACGCGAACGGCTTGGCTTGCGGGGCCTGCGCGGCCGTGCAGGACGCCGCGAGCGGGGGATCGGTCACCGTCATGGTGGTGGATAATTGCCCCAGTTGCTCGACCGCGCACCAATTGGACTTGGGGCCCGCGGCTTGGAACACCCTGACGAATAACGCGATGCCGGGCGTCGCCACGATTACCTGGAATTTCATGCCCTGCCCCTTGAGCCTCATGACGGGCGACACGAATGGGACGATCCAGTGGGAATGGAAATCGGGTTGTTCCATCGATTACGATCCGATCCAGTTCCTGGACATGGCGATTCCCGTGACCGGCGTGAGTTTCAGTAACAGCGTGACCGGAACCTATACGCCCCTGCAGCTCGGGTCGAGCGGTGTGGGAGGCGCCGAATATTGGGGAGCCCCCAGTGGGAATTTAAACTCCACCACCGGTCCCTTCTATTTCGACACGACCGACGCGCACGGCGACTCTGTTACCATCGGCCCAGTTACGGTCGGATATTGCGGGGTATTGAACTCCACTTCCTCCCAATTCCCGGGATGCCCGGCCACCGCCACGATGGCGCCCACCCATACGGCGACGCCGACCCTGACCTTCACCGCCTCCCCCACGCTCACCGCGACCGTTGGCCTGCCGACCACGACTCTCACTCCCGCTGGGACCGGCACTCTTACACCCGCCACGGCCACGAACACAACGACCCCCACTTCTACACTTACGGTTCCGCCCGCCAATACCGCGACTGCGACCTATACCGCCACGCTTACCGCGACCGTTGCCCTGACTTGGACGCCGACCGCCACACAGAACATACCGGTTACCCTCACCTGGACCCCCACCGGCACGATGACGGCGACAGCCTCGCCCACGAGTACAACCATTCACCCACCCACCTTCACTTGGACCCCCTCGGCCACGCCGGGCACCCATACACCCATTCCTCCTCCCGGCCATGTCTGCAGTCCGCCCTATCCCAACCCCTGCGACGGCCACCATCCCATTTGCGTGGATATCGCCTGCCCGGGGACTTGTGACGTGACCTGCGACATCTACACGATCGCCTTCAAGCGTCTCTACACCTCCACTTCCCGCGCCACCGGCAATTGCACGGTCAGCTGGAACCTGCTCGACAAGGCGGGGTCTGCCTGCGGGAATGGGCTTTACTACCTGCGCGTCACGGTCAAAGGCGCCCAGGGCATTTCCACACAGACGGTGAAGTGCCTGATTCTTCGCTAGAAATTATTCCGCCTTTCCAGGCTCTTTCCTTGCGCGCCCCCCTACGTTAAACTCACCTCGCCCCCGTTCCAAAGGGGATGGGGGGCGCATGATTAAAGGATTCCGATCCGTCCATGGCCGACCCTCCCCTCAAAATCAACGAAATTTATTTAAGCCTCCAAGGCGAGTCCACCTGGGCGGGCCTGCCCTGCGTGTTCGTGCGCTTGACCGGCTGCTCCCTGCGGTGCAAATGGTGCGACACGGCCTACGCGTTCACCGAGGGGGATCCGGCCTCTCTTCCCGCCATCCTCGCGCGGGTGGCTTCCTTCGGCGTCAAACTGGTGGAGATCACGGGCGGGGAACCGCTGGAGCAGGTCGGGGTCTATGCCCTGATGGACCAACTTCTTCACCAGGGTTTTCAGGTATTGTTGGAAACCAGCGGGGCGGTGGACATGGGCAAGGTGCCCAAGGCCGTGGTCAAGATCATGGACGTCAAGTGCCCGGGCTCGGGCGAGGACCATGGGAACCTATGGAAGAACCTGGATTACCTCGTCAAGGGCCAGGACGAGATCAAGTTCGTGATCGCGGACCGGCAGGACTACGACTACGCCCGCGACATCCTTTTCTTGCATTCCCTGATCGGGCGCTGCACCCTCCTGTTCTCGCCGGTCCATGGAAAGCTGAAGCCTTCCCAATTGGCGGAATGGATATTGGCCGACCACCTGCCGGTTCGCATGCAGGTGCAGATGCACAAGGTCATCTGGCCGCACGACAAAAGAGGAAGATAACAGCAGTCCGCAGTCCGCGGCTCACAGCTCGCAGGTAAGACTTTAAAGTCGCCGCGTTGAAATCTCTGGCTTTAGCCGGGGAGGTGCGATTTTCATTGAAAGTCGATTTTTATGGATGGTCGGCATGGACTTCGTGGAGCCCCGGGCTTGCCCGGGGGGTACCTGCCTCGAACCCACAAGGTGAGAGGGAAGGTTTGGTGATCCCCATTGCTACTGCAATGGGGGGTACCTGCCTCGAACCCACAAGGTGAGAGGGAAGGTTTGGTGATCCCCATTGCTACTGCAATGGGGGGTACCTGCCTCGAACCCACAAGGTGAGAGGGAAGGTTTGGTGATCCCCATTGCTACTGCAATGGGGGTACCTGCCTCGAACCCACAAGGTGAGAGGCAAGGTTTGGTGATCCCCATTGCAGTAGCAATGGGGGCCGAATTCCAGCTGATTGAGGAGTGTTAGATGAAGAAAGCGGTTGTTCTCGTCTCCGGCGGGCTCGATTCGACCACCTGCCTGGCCATCGCGAGAAAGATGGGTTTTGACCTATACGCCCTCACGCTCTTTTACGGGCAAAGGCACCGGATTGAAATTGAATCCGCGCGAAAGGTGGCCCGCGCGTTCAAGGTGAAACGCCACCTGGAATTGGCGGTGCCCTTGACCGCTTTCGGGGGTTCGGCCCTCACCGACCGTAAAATTCTCGTTCCCAAGAAGCGCAGCCTGAAGGCCATGGGCCACGGCATTCCCTCCACCTACGTGCCCGCCCGCAATACGGTGTTCCTCTCCCTGGCACTGGCCTGGGCCGAAACCCTGGGAGCGGAGCACGTCTTCATCGGCGTGAACGCCCTGGATTACAGCGGTTACCCCGATTGCCGCCCCGAGTTCATCCGGTCTTTCGAAAAAATGGCGGGCCTCGCCACCAAGAAGGGAGTGGAAGGGAAATGGCGGTTAAAGATCCACACGCCTCTCATCCGGATGACCAAGTCCCAGATCATCCAGAAGGGCCTGTCCCTCGGGGTCGATTTTGGGATGACCCACTCTTGCTATGACCCGCGCAAATCCAAAAAAGGGAAAATGACCCAATGTGGGAAATGCGATTCCTGCCTCTTGCGGGCCAAGGGTTTCGCGGAATCGGGAATCATGGACCCGCTCCTGGAATAGTGGACGACATCAAGGGATTGGGAATGGGTTCCCAACTTGGGTCTACTGACCCAATGCGCAAAAAAGAGGGCGAATTTTTTTGATTTGTCTTATTGTTTCTGTTCCAAAATCCAGGTTTTGTCTTATGATAGAATCATCCAATGCAAACGCTTACCCTGAAGACCAACATAATTTTCCTTCTCCTTTCAGGAATGCTCCTCGCACTTCCCGCGCTTGCCGCTGACTACAAACCCAATCAATTCACACTGACAGTGGACGCGGTAGGACAGGAATTTTTCCATCCCAACAACCCTACGGGTTCCTACAGCAGTTACACCGGCGTTGGCGGGCAGATCTTCGCCGATTACCGGCCCTTCCAGGAAGTTTCCTTTGGCTTAGGCGCCGATTACGTCTCCTATTCCAGCCCTTCCTTTAACATTCAATCTTTCGATCTCGGTGGCCGTATCTATCCCGCGGGTTACAGCTCCCTGGGAGAGTTTTATCTTCAAGGCGGAATGGGGTTGAACATCCTGCCCTTTGGTTTCGCTCCCTTGGGGGGGATCTGGGGCCATTACCACGGCAACGCGGGTTTGGGTTACCGCATGGCGTTGGTGGAAGGCATCGCTTTCGACATGGGGGCGCAATACGATTATTACTCACCCTATTTAACCCCTTCCCATGGGGTCCGAATAAAAGCGGGTTTGACCTTCGGGTTCGGGCCGGAACCGGCTAAAACACTTTTGGTCGGTGCCGCAACCGGTGCTCCCGCCTATACACCCAATTGGAAACTGAACCCCCATGTCACCTGGGGGGAGAACGACACCTTGGGCGCCCTGGCCGAAAAGATGTATGGGGACGCGGATCTTTACCCCCTCATCGTGGACGCCAACGCCACGCAATTCAGGTCGGGCAAGCCTTTCGAACCCGGCATGACCCTGGTGATCCCCGCGCCACCAGCGGATGTAAGGGCCCTGGATGCCATACGCAACCACGCCATCCAGGAAAGGGAATACGTGCACCTTGAAAATCTCTCCGAGGCTTCTTCGAACGGCTGGGGCGAGGGATGGACCGGGCCAACCCATTACACATGGAAGAAGGGGGATGACCTGCCCTCGGTGGCCGACGAGCTATATGGCGATGAGGACCTCTACCCGCTCCTGGTGGACGCCAACATGGACCGCTTGGTGCTTCCCGTGAACCTTCAGCCCGGGGTGGTGTTGGTAGTGCCCAAACCCAAGGTGGATGAGATCGACGAGATTCATATGGACGTTTGGTTCGATAAAGACCCTTACATCTGGTGGAAGAACGTGAGCGTTCGTACGGGCGCCAAGTACCATAAAAACGAGTCCTCCGAATCCGACACCGACAATTCCATGGACCTTCAATCGGGACAGGCAGACCAGTAACAGCGTCACAAGCCCCGGTTGGGCGCCATCGAACCCTCCGATCCTTTTAAAAAATACATCCAAAACAAAGACACGAAGACACCCCATATGATTCACCGTGAATCATATGGGGTAATACCGCCATCATTAAACCAATCAAATGGAGGGGTGGCACACAAAGGACAGCAAAAGAAGAATAAGAACCTATAACAAAACCCCAAGGCAAAGACAATTTTCACCGCCACGATGCGTCCCCAAGGGGGACGCATCGTGGCGGTTAAACAGGTTTTGTTAGAGCTTCTAAATACCGAAAAAAATCTAAAACCAGGGGCCTTTTGCCTTTCTTCGTGGCTTAGTGGCTTCGTGTTGGCTGTGGGTTTGTCGGGCCTGAACTATTACTGAAATTGATCACGCCTGATAAATGACTTAATCAAGCAATCTCCGACAATTTTGTCGTCTTATCCCTAAATGGTTTTAAATTTAACGTTTTATCTTTAAAAATATCCTTTACCCATTTTTCCTTTGAAATAATTTGATAGTGAATGAGTGGCTTCCGATATAAAATCACACCTCGCCCAGATATTTGTCAGGCCGATAATTCAAGTGCGCGTTTTATTTTATTAATTAAAACATGGAGTTTTCGTTATGAAAAAAATGTCCATTTATTGTCTGATGATTTTTTTATTCCTCGCCGCCTCCGCCAGCGCGCAAACCTTCAGGCCTTTCGGCTTAAGCCTCGACCTGAACCCCCAGGGCGCAATAGGAGCATCCGGTAAACTCGGTTTCGCCCCTGGGGTGGGGGGAAGCCTATTCGCGGATTGGCGCCCGGTCTATCTCATCTCCCTGGGAACGGGCTTTTCCTATAACACTTTTTCCGCCGACAGTTCTTTCAGCACCGCCTCCTGGAACCTGGGCGGCCGCCTCTTTCCCATTTCCTTCGGCAAAAAGGCCGAGCTTTACCTGCAGGGCACCCTGGGAATGAATTTGATGACGGCGACTTACGAGAAAGAATGGCCCGGATCTTTCCACGGAACAGCGGGGGTGGGTTACCGGAGTTATTTCAACGAAGGGAATGCCTTGGACTTGGGGGTTCAATACGACCTTTATTCGCCGCTCAAATCGCCCATGAGCGCCATAGGCATCAAGGCGGGTTGGACATTCCTATTCGGGCCGGATCTACAGCCGGCGGGGGAATCCCGGCAACCTGAAACCAAACCGGTGGCGGCCCCGGCTCCCGAACCCAAGCCCACGCCGGAATCGGTCACAATCCAATTAACCCCGGTGGTGAAGGCTCCCCGCCATCATCGGCCCAAGTTGAAGCAGGTGGTCGAGGCGACGCCGACCCCCGAATTCACGGCCACTCCCACCGCCTTGCCCTATAACACCTATACCCTTTCGATGGGGGACAAACTGGGTTCCGTCGCCATCGCCTTTTACGGCGAGGCGGACCTCTATCCTCTCCTGGTGGACGCGAACAAAAAAGCACTGATCAATCCCGGCGGCTTGAAACCCGGTGTTGTCCTGCGGGTTCCCGTGGATGTTTCCGATCTGGATAAGGCCGGGGCGCGGGGCAAGGCGAATGACGATAATTACACGATTTGGGAAAACGCGGTGGTGCCTCCGTCGGGGAATTAACATGAAGTTTTCATTGCCATAGGCCAAATGGCCTGATGATTGTTGTTCTTTTAGAGTTTTTTTAGTGGTCTCAGAATTTTGTCTTTGGGTGCTTGGCGGTAAAAGTACAGAGTTTAAATTTATATAGGGGGTCGACGTGCTTTCTTATAAGGTGAGCCTTACGAATTTCAGGTTAATCGTTTTATCCATATTTTTCCTCATCGCAACGCAAACATGGGCTTTGGATGGGTCCTTAGCGATCCAGGGAGGCGTCGCCCAAGCCTTTCAATCCAACGGCAATTCTCTCCCCTCCAATTTCGGTCCGACGGGCTACGCTTATTTGGATTTCAACCTCGATCCCTCTTTCTCCTTGGGCTTGGGCACGGGCCTGACGGGCCTCATGAACGGCGACCCGCGCTTGTGGGTGGATGGCACCCTTTTGCAGGGGCGCTGGTCACCCTGGGCCGGTTCCTCCTGGTCTCCTTACCTGATGGCGGGTTTTGGGTTCCGCCCCCTGCGTGACTTGATGCCCCAGCATAGTTGGTGGGATGGCAACTACCAGGGCGCGGCGGGAATTGGGCTACGCCATAACCTCATGCAGGGTATGGACCTGGACCTGACCCTGTTTTATGACATCAACTCGCCCCAACCCGACCCCTTGAACCAGGTCGGCATTAGGGCGGGGTTTGCCTTTCCTTTTGGTTCGGAATCGGCCCAGGCCGTGGCGACCCAGCCTGTAACCGCCCAAGGTGGGTCCAACCTAGTAAGAATGAGTGAAACGGAAACCACACAGCCGGAAACGGCCCAGGCAGAAACTGTGGTAGAAGCAAAGAGTCATCAAGTCTCCTCTTCCAACAATGAATCCAAAACGAATGGGGGCAGTGGCGCTCAAGCGGATGAAAGCCAAAAGTCGGGGGAGAAACCGGGCGCGGAAGCGCCTGACCAGCAATATGTGGTGAAAAAGGGGGACTGCCTTTGGCTAATTTCACGCCACGCATACGGCCATGGCGCGCGCTGGAAAAAGATCTTTGACGCCAACGGCGATGCTATTACCAACCCCGATTTAATCTATCCAGGCGATAGCCTTTTGATCCCGGACGGTATTAATAGAGAGGATAAAGACTAGGGGTGGGGTTTCATTGATAGGATTACCCCATGACGGTTTATAATTTGCTTGGATTTAAAGGCAAATCGGGGCTCTTAGCGATAAAATAAAAGGAATTCGGTAAATAACAAGTACTCACCGCGAAGACGCGAAGAACACAAAGAAAACGTGGATTTGGTTGAAAGAAATGGCATGGTGAAATCTTGGAGGTTTTGCAGACGATGAATCAACATCTTAACAACGCACAAAAAAAAGCAGCAGGCTTCATTGTCCTACAACTCATCCTGGCCATGATCTTCGCCCCGGTGGTACCGGCCTGGGCGGTGGAGGCGGCGAAAGATAAAACCACCCAATCGGCGAAGGCTGAGTCCACTTCCCTTGAAAGCGACTACCCTCAATTGGTCATCGGCCCAGGTGACTTGCTGGTAATACAGGTCTATGGGGAAAACGCCTCGACCTTCGGCAGTTCCGCCGCGGGCTCAAGTATCAACACACAATTGCCGACTAGCTACCAGGTGGACACGGAAGGGGTCATCGTATTTCCATTTTTAGGACGCGTGAAATTGGCGGGCCTGACGCCCACCGAGGCTAGTGAAAAGATCGCGATGTTGCTTTCCAAACCCCGCAAGGTGACGGTGCTCATCCAGACCTCCAATACCTATTGGGTGTCGATCATGGGCAATGTGGCCCGGCCGGGCAAGTACCAGATCTTGGGACGGCCCACGGTCTTGTCGGCCCTGGCGGAAGCGGGTGGCCCCCTGCCTGGTTCGGACTTGGGTGGAACGATTCTTTTGCACAACGACAATCGAATCAAGTTGGATTTCAATGCCTATTTCACGGGTGAAGGAAAGATCGAAAAAGAGCCTTATCTTTATCCAGGAGACGTTTTGATGATCCAGAGAAGCCCATGGCCCGACTTGGGAAGTATCGCTATCGTGGCTTCCATCCTGGCCAGCGCGGCCATAGTGACGGTTGAATTGAGCAATCTGCATCATTGAAAAATAGGAAAAACTAACATGGAATTGAATAACATGAATGTTTCCCAAGATCTAATTGTTACGAATAGTTCCGCTTTTAGTGATGACCAGGAACTTAACCTACGTGACGTTTTACGGGTGGTTCTTTCACATTCCAGGTTCATAGGATTGGTGACGCTAAGTGCAATCACTTTGGCATTACTTTACGCCTTCTTCTGGCCCAAAACCTACGAAGCCACCACGACCGTCAAGGTACCTGACATGTCCCAAAGCGCCCAGGGTATGTTGCGTCAGCTTGTTCCCTCGTCCAGCGGTGATCCCGTAGAAACCTATGTTCAAATCTGCCGATCCGAATCGGTGGCTACCCAAGTGGTAAAAGAGTTAAATCTATCAGCTCGACCCGAATATGGACATTTGACAGAGACTCAGCTTAAACAAACCCTTCCCAATTCCTTAACCATCACAAACGTACTAAAAACAAATATTATTTCAATTTCCGCTCGTTCGGGCGATCCCAAGCTCGCCGCTGATCTTGCCAATAGTTGGGCCCAGGCCTTTATCGATGTCAATTTGGACCTTTCCCATAAGGGGGCCGAGTCCAAAAGGGAATTCCTTGAAGGCCAGGCCAAAGAGATGAAAGAACGACTCACCAACCCGGATCTTCGGTTGAACGACGAGTCCAAGGCCGATGAGATCATCTACGCCCAGCTTTTGCAGGCCCTTCAGCAAGCCCAGATTGAGTCCAAGGTTAATGACGCGGGTATCGTGGTGGTGGATAACGCGGTGGTTCCCGAACACCCGATTTCTCCCAAAAAAACCAGATCCCTTTTACTAGGACTTCTTCTGGGACTCTTAATCGGCATACAAGGCGCTTTTTTATTGGAAAAATTCCAGGATCGAGTTAAGAACGAAGATCTTTTCAAACGTGTCACGGGTCTCCCGCTTTTTGGCATTGTGCCGGATTTCCGTGAGGATTACCCCGAAGGTATGGGCTTACCTGAAACCCAAGAAAGGTTCAGCCCGAAATATCTCATCATTAACCCCATATTCAAACATTCGTTTTATCATGAGAGTTTTAACATCCTTCGGACAAACCTTACCTTTGCCCAGGCGGGCAAACCCCTAAAGGCGTTGGGGGTATTTTCCCCGGGCCCCGAGGAAGGTAAGACGCTGGTCAACGCAAACCTTTCATTAGCTTTAGCCCAGATCGGCAAAAGGGTCTTGTTGGTGGACGCGGACTTGAGAAAGTCATCGGTTCGAAAGATCTTTGGGCTCGAAAACGGTATGGAAACCGGCTTGCCCCTGGCCCTCACTGGCCAAAAACCATGGAAAGACATGGTGAGGCCTTCAGGGGTGGAAAATCTCGACCTCCTACCCAATACCGTTAATCCGCCCAACCCCGCCGAGCTTTTGGGAAGCCCGACCATGAAAATGCTCATTGAGGAGATGAAGGAAAAGTATGATTTCCTGGTATTCGATGGAGCTCCCGTATTGGCGGTGACCGATTCGGTCGTCCTTTCCACCCTTTTAGACGGGGTGGTAGTGATGGCACGATTTAACCTAAGCCGGTCTTCAAATATTTATCGAGCCATAGAACATTTACGCCGGGTCCGAACCAATGTGGTGGGCACGATTTTGAATTATGTGCCGATGAGAAAAAGTCTCTACAGTTATGGCTATGGGTATGGTTATGGGTATGGTTACGGCAAATACAAATACGCGTATAAAGAAGAACCCAAAAAAGACCGTTAAAAAATGACGACTTTACCCCTCCATTTGATTTTTTTCCTTTCCCTTGGTTTGAGCTTAATTTTTACGCCTTTATTTATAATCTTGGCTAGGCGTCTCAAGATCGTAGATCAGCCGGCACACCGTAAAATACATAAAGAACCTGTTTCTTATTTGGGTGGTATCGCGATTTTTTTATCTTTGATATTTTCTGTGGCGACGGTCTTCTTTTTTTATCCCGATTTAAGTAATTCCATTACTTCGGGCGGATATTTGAAGCTCGTCTTTATCCTGGGACCCACTTTTGGTATCACCCTGGTCGGCCTTTGGGACGACATTAAGGACATCAGTCCACGTTACAAATTCATGGGCCAACTCTTATTTGTATTGGCCATCGCTTTTTTCGGATTTCGGTTTGAAGTGATTCATTTGCCGGGCCTATCGCCCGTGAGCATGAGCTTATTAAGCGTACCCGTGACGGTTTTTTGGATCCTATCGGTTGTTACTGCTTTCAATATGGTTGATGGTGTCGACGGTCTTGCGTCCAGTTTAATGATAGGATCATTAACCCTTTTGGCAGGGGCTTCCGCCCTATTAGGCAACCGCCTCGAGCTGATGCTTTCTTTGGGAGGTTTGGGTGCGGTTTTGGGCTTTATCCCTTTTAATTGGAAACCTGCCAAAATTTACCTGGGAGACGCGGGTTCCTCGGGGATGGGCATGTTTTTGGCTTGTTCGTTAGTCGCCTTGGGACAGGATTATGGGGTACCCTATTCGTCCAAAAGCACACCTTATTTTGGTCAACCGTTTTATTATCAAATCCTCATCGTCACTTTGATCGTGGCTTATCCGGCCATGGAGATCATCCTTTCCGTCACCCGGCGCATGGTCAGGGGCAAACCAATCTGGCGGGCGGATAAGGGACATATCCACCACCGTTTGAAAATTTTGGGATGGAAAGCCCCGTCGATATGTCTCTTTGCCCTGGGGCTCTCCTTGCTTCCCGGTCTAGCCGCTTTTTCCATCATCGCCCAATACCACGGCTGGGCTGCGGTTTGTTTGCTCCTATATGGAATGGTCTTAGGCGTGACCCTGCCCGCGCTTGGTTTTTTCGACATCTTCAAACCCCACCTCATTGAGCGATTGAAACCCCATTACCAGATCGCCCACCATTTCATCGCCATGCAAAAGATCAAGCTAGACCTGGCGAAGAACCGTGAGAATGTCTTAACCCTGGTGGGCCAAACCTGCCACGAATTGGGTGTGAAGGGCATCCATATCCTGGTTCTGCCCGACGAGCGCCAGAGGGGTGGTCTCGATTTTTGCCACGGGACCCATTCGGTAAGGTTGGGGGCCCTCTCGAAAGAGCCAAAAGGGACTTTCGATAAATTGAGACTTCCGAAGGGACAGGGCGGGGCGGAATGGATGTTCGAGCCCAAGGCCGTTGAGGAAGAACTGGATGTGGAATACAAGGTATTGGTCAGCGAATTCATTAAAGAAGTCATGGAAACTCTTCTTCGGATGGGTCATAACGAACCGACCCTTGAATATTCGGACCTGTCGGATTCAATGACCTTTTCTCACGACCATGTCAGCGGCCATTCTTTACGGAAAGGTTCCAGCGCCAAGTTGAATTAAGGCAGGCCGGTAGACATGGCGATGGAAATTTGAGCAGGGATGGGTAGAATGTCCGGAACAATGCCGGTGTATAAACTTTTTATGAACTCCCTTTCTGATACCCCTCAATAAATTTTTTAAATTCTTTCTCCTTTAAATATTCCAAGCCCGGTCACTTATTCCTTTTTTTCTGGGGGGGGGGGGGGGGGAATACTGAAAACTTTAAAAAAATTTTTGGCTTAGGTTATAAAAGTCCCGAGTTTTTGTTTTCTGAAGGAATCATGGAAAAAATTTCAGTTCACATTACCGGCCATGCCCAAAATAAAGACATCACCCTGCTTTCCGTGAAGGGGCATATCGACACCCTCACCGCCCCGGAACTAGAAAAAAAGCTCCTTTCGGCGTTGACGGATAAAAAATTTAAATTAATCGTCGACTTGAATGAGGTTGATTATATCAGCAGCGCGGGTTGGGGTATTTTTATCAGCGAGATCAAACATATTCGCGGACAAAAAGGGGATTTGGTGCTTGTGGGAATGAAATCCGAGGTCTCGGAAGTGTTCGAGCTTCTGGAATTTAACAGTATTATGAAGTCATTCCCCGATGTCGAAAGCGCGATCAAAAAGAGTTTTAGTTGAATGAGGCACTGAGGAAACATCCGACGCTTTTTAACTCATTTTGAAGGTTCAATCCTAAGTGCGGGAGATTTTTTATGAAAGGTTTCACCGGTTTTTGTTTCGGTTGTTGTTTTATGATGCTGCCATTGGTCGTTTCCGCCGGAGAATCCTTCGACGGCTTTTGGGATTTTTCAGCCCAGGGCGCCTTGGGCTACGGGCTTAGCGGGAAGGGGAATGGAATTGAAGGAGGGCTCTCTCTTTCGTTGGAACGCAGGCTGATTAAGGAATTGTCGCTTGGACTTGAGACTGGTTTTTTCGGGACCGGTGCGAATGGCGGTTTTTTCGCCGACTCGTTGGATTTAATGGGACATGTTTTTCCCTTTCCTGACAAAAAAGATAATTGAACTCCCTTTTTGGCCGGGGGAGCGGGTTACCGGCCCTTATACGGCTTAGACAACGCCTGGAAAGGCGAATTCAACGCATACGGTGGAGTGGGTGTGAGAAAGCCGTTAGATTCCTCGATGTCGCTTGACTTGGGGGTTAATTACCAATTTTTTACCCCGGTGAGCAGTCCTTTCCAAGCCATTGAAGCGCGGTTCGGTTTGGTTTGGTCCTTTGGGAAAGCGAAACCGAACTCCACTTCCCAATTGAAACCGCAAATCAAGACGTCGACCACGACTACAATCACAACCACCACAACCCTCACCAAGACCCGAACCAAGGCTAAGACACATTCACAAACCCAGATGTCGACCCCGATCCCAGTAAATCATTGAGGAAAAGCGGATTGATTGAACAAAAGACCGCATCATCTAAAAATCTTGCTGAGAAAAAGTTCAAAAAAGTCCTAAAGGAATCAGTGAAAAAAATATAAGTTTTGATTTTGAAATAAGATGTTAACTGCCTAATCTCTAACTTATATTTCCGAATTTAAGTACTTGGTGCCCAATGAAATCTTTCCAACTTCAACTCATCTTCCTCGGCTCTCTGGTCTTGTCCCTTACTTTGACGCCTCTCTTCACCCGACTCGCCCGGCACTGGGGGCTCGTGGACCGTCCGGCCCACCGGAAAACACATAAAGAACCCGTTCCTTACCTGGGAGGGGTAGCTCTTTTTACCTCCGTCATCCTTGTTTCCTTCCTCGTTTTCGGCCTGGGCTTGTATTTGGGACAACCCCTAATCAACCGGGGTTTCTTTAAAGCCCTTTTTATCCTGGGTGCCACCCTTGGAATGGTGCTGGTGGGTTTATGGGACGATGTTAAAAATATTCGGCCTCGTTATAAGTTGATCGGACAGGTTCTGTTGGCCCTCTTCTTCACCCTTTTCGGTTTTTCCTTCCAAATCCTGCACTTGCCGGGACTGCCGCCGGTGCACTTGGGGCTTCTTTGCGTGCCCGTGACAGTCTTTTGGATCGTCTCGATAGTCAACGCCTTCAATATGATTGACGGTGTGGATGGTCTGGCGGCGACTGTTGGCGCCGGTTCCCTCATTCTTTTGGCGGTGGCCTCCGCCTTGGTGGGGAACGGCATGGAATTGTTGTTGGCGGTGACTGTCCTGGGTGCGGTCATTGGATTCCTGGTTTATAACTGGAAGCCTGCAAAGATTTACCTGGGTGACGCTGGTTCGGGGGGATTAGGCATGTTCTTGGCCTGCGCCTTGGTGGCCTTGGGACAAACCTATGGACAATCTTCCTCCGATCCTGAGGCAAGAAGTTTGGGCCAGCCTTTCTTTTACCAGATCCTCATCGTCACCCTCCTTCTCGCCTATCCGGCCTTGGAAATAATCTTGTCCGTGGCCCGCCGTCTTTTCCATGGACGTCCCATTTCCAGCGCCGACCGGGGGCACATCCATCATCGTTTGCTCAAGGCCGGATGGCGCTCCAAGGGCGTTTGCCTGACGGCGTTGCTTTTGACCCTCCTGCCGGGCATGGGCGCCCTTGCCACAATTGCCAACTACCACGGTTTGGCCACCTGGCTTCTGTCCATCTATGGTGTCATCCTCGGCTTGGGCCTTTCCAACCTGGGCTTCCTCGACTTCCTTAACCCAAAAGTAGTGGAACGCTTAAAGCCCCATTACCAGATCGCCCATTATTTTATTTCCATGCAAAAGCTTAAACTCACCCTGGTGGCAACCCGGGAAGACGTCCTGACCCTCGTCAACAAGGCCTGCCAGGAGATGGGAGTGAAAAGCTACCGGCTCATCGTGAGGGCGGACGAAAAAAGGAAGGGTGGTTTGGACTATACCTACCAATGGGACCCGGCCCGCCAACCGGGGACGGAGGGGGACATTGCCGGTTCCACGGATAGCGTCCGTCTTCCGGGAGGTTTGGGTGGGGCGGAGTGGGTGTTCGCCCCCCCCACCGATGAGGAAGAACTGGATATGGAATACCGTGTTCTTATCAGCGAATTCATGAGGGAAGCCCTCCGAGCCGCCTTGCGATTGGGCAAACACAAGGCCACCCTCGAAATACCCAGCGTCGCGGCCTTATCGGCCAGGACTATCAGCGGACACCACTTGCGCAAGCGCCATACCGCGAAGCTGAATTAAGGTAAGGAAAACGGGAAATGGATCATGGGGCCTAGGATTACACTGACACCCCCCTACCGGGCGATTATTTCAGTAGAATGAGGCTTATCGGGGATCAACAGAAATAGAAAGCGGGCATCAGGTTTTTGTATGTTTAGAATAAGGTTTTAAAATAACCAGGAATAAAAAATGGAAAAAAATGACAGGCTATTGCCCCGTTTAAAAAACTTATTTGGGAATGCTGTTATTATTTTGGTTTATGTCGCATTTTTCCCTTTTGTGTGTTTTTTGTTTTTGGTTTTGTTGATTATTTATTCTTTCTCTCTTTTAAGACCTAAGAAAGAACCCTCCTATAGTGGGTTCGACGATTCATACTTCTAAGTCCGGATGATAATTGGGTCCTCAAGGATGACCATCTGCTTTCGGCCTTGATGAATAAGTTCCACTAGGCGAAAATGAAGAACAGAAAAGTGAGGATTCCTTATTTTTTATAAGTTTGGCCCCCTGTTTAAAAGGGACTTTCGTCAAAACCACTAGTTGAGACGAGAGGTTCCATGATTTCTATCGCCCTTGGCCGCGCAAATGGCCGACGTGTAGGTGTTCCGCGCCTATTGATAAAGAGGCTTGGCGCAAAAATGAGACTGCCGAAAGTAGGGCGAGTAGTGAGCGACCATAAGGAGTCGAATCATTGAAGTCGGCGAGGATGGAAGGTCGAAAAATGGATAATGTTGGCCTGACCCTTTTTTCTCACGGGGCGCTGAAGAAGATCGCTTCCCTCAAGCACAATAAACGCGAGATGAATTCCAAGATCGTCTCATTGTTGCCCGACCATGCCTCTTCCACGAGGCTTCATGCCGAGAGGTATGTCTTGGGTGTATTGGCGCCAATGCCAAAGGGCTTAGTTCCAGCTTCCTGCGCAGGCGACACGAAAAGGGAAAATAGACAAAGTGAAAATTAAACGAAAATCATCCAAACCCAAATTTTCACTTCCACCAGAAATCTCACCCGATATTATCCCGGTCACCCGTCCCCTATTGCCTCCGTTGGAAAAATTCATTCCTTATCTTCGCCAAATTTGGAAAAACCAATGGTTAACCAACAACGGGCCTTTTCATCAGAAGTTGGAAATGGAATTGGCTGAATATTTGGGGGTGAAACATTTGTCGCTTTTTACCAACGGCACCATCGCTTTGGTGACGGCTTTACAGGCGCTTGGAATAAAAGGCGAGGTCATTACAACTCCTTTTTCCTTCGTGGCAACAAGCCATGCGTTGCGGTGGAATAACCTTACCCCTGTTTTCGCGGATATAAGCCCGAACACCTTCAATCTCGATCCCGATAAGGTCGAGGCCGCCATCACCCCGCGCACCAGCGCCATTTTACCTGTCCACTGTTATGGGCGGGCTTGCGAAACAGCCCGCTTTGAAGCCATCGGGCGAAAACACGGCCTCAAGGTCATTTATGACGCGGCCCACGCATTTGGGGTCCGCGATCCAAGCGGCAGCATTTTAAGCCATGGGGACCTGACCATTCTCAGTTTCCACGCGACAAAAGTTTTCAACACATTCGAGGGCGGGGCCATCGTCAGCCCCAACGCTGAAACGAAAAAGCATATCGATCATTTAAAAAATTTCGGTTTTATCGATGAGGTGACCGTGGTCGACGTGGGGATCAACGGCAAAATGAACGAATTGCAGTCGGCTTTCGGTTTATTGCAGTTGAAATACATGGCGCGGGCCTCCAAAAAAAGCCGTAAGATCGACATGCAATACCGCAAAAGGCTAAAAGGCTTACGTGGCATAACCTTATTTGATCTGCCCAAGGACATCATTCACAACTATTCCTATTTTCCAATTTTGGTGAATGATGAATATGCGATGGATCGTAATGAACTTTATGCCCGCTTGAAGGAAAAGGGCATATACGCCAGGCGTTATTTTTATCCTTTGATCAGCAACATGCCCATGTATCGGGACCTACCATCCTCGGCACGGGATAACCTGCCCAAAGCGAATGTCTTCGCCGAACGCGTGATTTGCCTGCCGATTTTCCCATCCATGACAAAGAAAGAAGTTAAAAAAGTGATCGATTCAATAACCCGCGTGATGGAATCCCAAAAATGAACCCTCTCCATTTTGTCAAAACGCAATAATCAGGAGTTTATGTGATTAAAAATAGGAATGTTCTCATACTACCGGCCGGATCGGAAATCGGCCTCTCCATCCATAGCGCCTTATCCCAATGCAAAGAAGTTACCCTTTTTGGCGCTGGGGAAAATGACAACAACCACGCCCGTTTCGTTTTCAATAAATACCATATTATAAAAAATGTTAACGAAACCGGATGGCTCGAGCAATTGGACTCTTTTTGTAAGATGTTCGATATCCACTACATTTTTCCGGCCCATGATGATGTCATAGTCGCTCTAGCCACCCACCAAGAAAAGATTCCTGCCCGAGTGATCACTTCCTCTTTGGCCTCCTGTCTTATTTGCCGTTGCAAATCGAAAACTTACAATCATCTCCAAAAACGGGTCCGGGTTCCCAAGCTTTACGCCGGGATTCAAGAGATAAAATCATTTCCTGTGTTTGTGAAACCTGATATGGGCCATGGGTCACAAGGAGCTCATCTGGTTAAAGATCTTGCCGAATTAGTTTTTAGACTTGAAAACACCGAAAATCCCATCATATGTGAATACCTCCCCGGCGAGGAATTTACAGTGGATTGTTTTTCTGATCGAGAGAAGGGGCTTTTATTTTGCGGCGCCCGAACCCGATTGCACATTCGTAACGGCATCTCCAACAACACCCGAACGGTCGATTTACCGGAAGCCAAAGAATTTGCGACGATCATTGGTAAAGAATTAAATATGAGAGGCTCATGGTTCTTCCAACTCAAACGTGCCTTGGATGGGAAACTGACCCTCTTGGAAGTCGCGCCTCGAACCGCAGGGGCCATGGGAGTTCACAGGGCCATGGGTGTCAATTTCCCATTGTTGAGTCTTTATGAGGAAGAGCGAGAAAACATCTCCATCTTAATCAATTCAGGCCCCATCGAGATGGACCGCGCCCTCGGTAGTGTTCAATACAAAATGAATCTGAAGTATTCTTCGCTATATATTGATCTGGATGACACCCTGATCCTCCATGACAGGGTGAACCTTAAGGTCCTCCAACTCATCTATCAGTGTTTATCGTCAGGCAAAAGGATTCATCTCTTGACCCGGCACCGCGGGAACCTCGACCAAACCCTTCAAAATCATCGACTTTCCAGTCTCTTTGACACGGTCACTCTATTGCCGGAAGGCGCAAAAAAATCGGATTACATCAAGGGCGAGAACTCAATTTTTATCGACGATAGTTTTTCCGAGCGAAAAGACGTCAGCGGCCAATGTTCAATACCAACTTTCGATTGCAGTATGATCGAAGGGCTTCTGAATGCGACGGAAGTTCTTAAAAAATCTAATGTCCAGACATCCAATACTCAAAAAAGAAAAAAGATTATTTTGGGTTCAATGCAACCATATTTCTTCCCTTATTTGGGTTATTTTGATCTGATCCATAGTACTGATCGATGGATTGTTTTTGATACTGTCCAATACATCCGAAAAGGTTGGATCAATCGAAACCGTATTCTTCACCCAACAAAAGGTTGGCAATATATAACCATCCCCATAAAATATGCCCCACAAAGTACCCCCATACGGGAAATACAAACTACAGATCCCCAACTCTGGCAAACTAAAATATTGGGTCAATTAGCCCATTATCGTAAAACCGCTCCCTTTTATGAAAAAACGATAGATTTTGTAAAATCTTGTTTCGATACTGACCAGGTTCTTCTCGCGAATCTAAATACATATATTCTTTCTCTGATTTGCCGATATTTGAATTTGAATTTTGATTACTCATTATTTTCCAATATGAATCTCGTGTTAAATCCCGTTGACGGACCAGGAGATTGGGCTCTTCGGATGTGTGAATCTATCGGTGCCACGGAATATATCAATCCACCTGGCGGAACAAGCATTTTCGATTCCCAACGTTTTACAGAAGCAGGAATTAATTTGAGGATCCAAAAACCCATTGAATTCGTCTATTCATGTAATGGATATTCATTTGAGCCCAATCTTTCCATAATTGATATATTAATGTGGAATACGCCCGAAGAAATTAAAAAATACCTAGAAATTAGAAAAAACGAGTCACGAAATCATGAAAATTGATACCAGAAATAGTTTGAACCCCAAAAAAGAAATTGGCGGTTATTTTGGTTTGGAATTACCCATCGGCCAGAATTTCCCCCATAACAATGGGTTATTATTGAATACAGGTCGTAATTGTCTTGAATACATTTTAAAATTCAATAACGCGGCTCGTTTATTCATCCCTCGTTATACGTGCGACGTCGTTTTAGAACCTTTAAAGAAATTAAATATTAGTTTTGTCTATTATAGAATTGGGTTGGATTTTCAAATTCTTGAAAATTTTTCACTAAAAAAGACTGAGTACCTTTTGTATACCAATTATTTTGGAATAAATGATACTTATATAAAAAAAGTGAGAAAAATATACCCTTATTCATTAATTGTTGATAATTCGCAATCTTTTTACAGCCCCCCACTCAAAAACGTTAACACCTTTTATAGTCCTCGGAAATATTTTGGACTTTCGGATGGGGGTATTGTTTATTCAAGAAGCCACATTAAAAATAAATTAATTAGAGACTTTTCCACAGATCGATCAAAATATTTATTGAAACGATTAGATACAAGCGGCGCGGAAGGTTACGAACATTTCAAGCATTCCGATCATGATTTAATAAATCAACCTATAAAACGCATGTCGTTATTAACCGAGCATATTCTTAGGTCCATCAATTTTTCAGCCGTAAAAGAAAAAAGGATTCATAATTTTTATACATTACATAAAAGTTTGCATCACTTAAACGAACTGAAAATTCCTGAACATTATTTCTGTCCAATGCTTTATCCGTTTTTAATCAAAAATGGTTACAAAATTCGGAAAACCTTAATTAAAAAAAGGGTTTACATTGCCACCTATTGGCCCGACGTGCTGGAATTCTGTGACATAAATTCCAATGAGCATTATTTGTCTAAAAATTTATTAGCACTGCCTATCGACCAAAGGTATGACACTCAAGAAATGATGAAAATCGTAAATATTATTAAACAATGTAACTTTAACTAAACCTAAATTTTCATTTTTTTTTATTAAAGGGAGGTTTTAGATGACCTTAAATCCATTCGAGGTTAAAAATTTTGAGGATTTTAGACTTTTGGCGCAGGACGATACACTTTCTAAATATGGAAGAATTGGTGCGCTTGATTCCTATCGACAGGGTTTTGAACAATCCATTTTCGAGGATATATGCCAGAAATTGTCCAACCTTGTGAATAAACATCAAAAGGTCGTTGATATTGGACCAGGCTGTACCGATATCCCACAATTATTGATGGATCTCTGCAAGGAACAAGGTCATTCTCTCACCTTAATCGACAGTTCCGAAATGCTCGCGCGATTGCCTCAAGAACCATTTATAGAGAAAATTCCCGGACTTTTTCCTCCCCAATGTTCCGAATGGATTCAAAAACGGCAGGGCCAAATGGACGTCATCCTTTGTTATAGCGTATTGCATTATGTCGTTGTTGATACGCCTTTAATAAATTTTATAGACAGCGTCCTTTCCCTCTTGGCGCCGGGCGGTCAAATTCTTATAGGGGATATTCCCAATATTTCCATGCGCAACCGGTTTTTCGCAAGTGAGGCTGGCGTCCGCTGCCACCAGGAATTCACTAAATCGAAGGAAATACCCCAGGTAGTTTTCAATCGAATTGAACCTGGAAAAATTGATGATGGTATCATTTTTGGGATCTTACAAAGGTCCCGAAATGCAGGATTACACGCCTATGTGATTCCCCAAAATCCCAATATGCCATTAGCAAATCGTCGTGAAGATATCCTAATAATCAGGCCTTGATACTTATTTCAAGCCATAGCTGTCTAAATTAGCCAAAATCAAACCCGGCTTGTTTTGGAATCGGGAAGCCGTCAGATGAGGGCTTGAAGGGGTGGTTTAGCCAATCCCAAAGGTTCCTTCGGCAAAACAGGTTCACGGGAAGGATACTGCTCAGGGTATAAAGCGGCCAAACGAATTTCGATTTGAATTTCATATAGCTGAGCATCAAGTACGCAATCATAGCCGTCCACAATTGAGACAGTAGGGCGTTCGGGGACGTACCCACGAAACTCTTGACCTTGAGCTGTTGTTTGAGGGTCTTGAAGAAAAGTTCGATTTGCCACCGGTCCTTGTAGACGGCGGCGATGGTGGAGGCGGCCAATTGGAACTGATTAGTGAGCAGGACGACCCGTTTCTTGGTTTCGGGATCCCTGGCAACGACTCGCCTCAAACGATGGGAATACTTTAGACGAGTGTGGAAGTCCCTCAATTCGATGATCTGGTCGGCCACGATATTGGATCGGGTTTTCTCATGGCGTTCCACCACCCGAAAGGATGAGTTGGATTTGAGGCGCGTGACAAAGAAAACACCTTGTTTTGTAAGGTTTTGGAGAAGGGCGAAATCGAGGTAACCCCGGTCCATGACCATGACATCGCCTTTTTCCAAAGGAACGAGTGGAAGGATATTTTTTTCGTGAATATTGCCGGGAGTCATGCGAAGAAATGTAGGCAGGTAGCCTGAGTGATTGAACTTCACGTGAAGTTTGACGGCTCCTTTTGTTTTTCGAAATTTGGCCCAGTCAAAAAGGGACAGGCAGAGGCTGATGGTAGAGGCGTCCAGGGAATAGAGGGGGTTCTTGAACCTGAATTTATGATGAGGAGCCACCGTCTGGCATTTAGACAGCATGAGGGAAAATAAGTCCTCAAAGAGAGACGCGGGGCGGTTGGCGTTGGCGTAGGACAGGGAGGGGCGACAAATGGGCTGTGCTCCCAGGTGATACAGGTTGTTGCTCTGGGTGGCGAGTCCGGCTTCGATGCCCCGGAGTGCATCTTGTCCGGCCAATTGGCCATAGAGCATGGCCACGAAGTGGGACCAGGAAGTGACACCCCGGGCGTGGTACTCGGCCCGGTGCTTCAAAACCAGGTTTTGGAATTCATGTCTCGAAAAAAACTTTAGCATCTGGGAAAGGATTGTGGAACAATGAGCCAAGGCACGACCTCCTGGAATAATAAGGGTTTCGCACACACTTATTATATTTCTCCGGGTTGGTTAGGCCTTTTTTATTGGGGCTAATTTAGACACACATGATTTCAAGCAGTAAAATGCGTAGACTCTTAATGAACTAAAGGCCCATGACAAACACCCTTAAACATAAAGCCGTAAGTGCCTCGATTTGGAGTGCAATCGATATCTTCGGTCGGCAAGGAGTGCAGTTCGGCATCACCATCATCCTGGCACGGTTGCTGACACCTGCCGATTATGGCACCGTTGGTCTTCTCTCCATTTTCATTGGGCTTGCGGGCGTTTTTATCGCCTCTGGATTTTCCACTGCATTGATCCAACGGCACGAAATAAATGATGTCGATCTTTCTTCAGTCTTTTATTTCAACATCGGTATAGCACTTCTTTTAAGTGCCCTACTAAGCGTTTCAGCACCTTGGATCGCAACCTTCTACAATATGCCGGTGCTCACACCGCTTACTCGCCTCCTTGCCGTGGGCCTCTTCATTGGGGCCTTCGGCAGTATTCAGAGCACTCTGATGACAAAGGCGCTCGATTTTCGCAAACAATGCATTATCTCCCTTGCCGCAGTCGTTGTTTCCGGCGCCATAGCCGTAATATTAGCACTGCAACATTATGGAGTCTGGAGCTTAGCCATCTCAACACTTGTTTCTACTTTCGTTTCCACCTCCCTTCTTTGGATTCTCAATTCTTGGCGGCCAAAATACGTTTTTTCCCTGACGGCAGTAAGATCACTTTTCAGTTTCGGCGGTTATTTGCTTATCAGCGGATTACTCGACACCTTCTATACACGCCTGAACACCTTAGTCATTGGTAAATTCTATTCTCCTAAAGACCTCGGGTTCTACTCTCGCGCCGACAGCACCCAACAATTGCCGGCCAGCCTGCTAACCGGAGTAATCGGCCGGGTGGCCTTTCCAATATTTTCTGAGGCTCATAAAGACAAAAAAAATCTACGTGTCGGTTTACGCAAGGCGATCACCTTGGTGATGATGGTCAATATTCCGGTCATGTTAGGAATGGTCGTTACTGCTAGATCGCTAGTCCTTGTCCTTTTTGGAAAGCAATGGTTACCTTGTGTTCCTTATTTAAAAATTCTTTGTATTGGCGGCATTTTATGGCCGCTTCATGTCCTCAACCTTAACGCCCTGATCGCCCAAGGGCACTCTAAACTTTTCTTTCGGCTAGAAGTGATCAAGAAAGTGGTGGGTGTAATAATCCTAGGAATAGCTAGTTTTTTTGGGATTTTGGCCATTGCTTGGAGCATCGTTATTACCAGTATTATCTGCTTTGCCATCAATGCCCGTTACAGTGCTCTTTTTCTCAATTACGGCACTCTTCACCAAAGCTTAGATTTGCTTCCTTATTGTGCCACAAGCATATTTATGGCCACTTGCGCCTGGGCAGTAAGCCTAGTGCCAATACATACCCCTTTCATACTTTTAATCGGGCAAGTGATGACCGGACTTGCCACGTATTCCCTTGCTTGTTATGTCTTTCGCCTCCCGGCCTTTATTGAATCCATAGAACTTTTGTGGAACTGTCTTCAAAACAAAAATCTGTCGGACATAAAACCATGACCTTGCCAATTTCGGACGATATATTAGCCGTGGAAAATAAAAATGAAATTACTTTAAGCGTAATCTGTTTTGCTTTTAACCACGAAAAATATATTGTGCAAGCAATCGAAAGTTTTTTATCACAAAAAACGAATTTCAAACTTGAAATAATCGTTCATGACGACGCATCAATCGACAAAACAGCAGATATTGTTTACGAGTACGAAGAAAAATTTCCAGAACTTTTTACGTGTATCTTCCAAAAAGAAAATCAATATTTGAAATGTCCAACCGCCATGATCGGATTAACCTTTAATAAAGCGCGAGGGAAATATATTGCATTGTGCGAAGGCGATGATTTTTGGACCGATCCCCTCAAATTACAGCAGCAAGTTGATTTTCTGGAGGCAAACCCCACCTATTCAATGAGTTTTCACCCGTCAATGAAATTGTATCTGGAAACTAACATTACTTTTGAAAAGCCACTCTTGGGTCCAAGTAAGATTCAATCGACCTACAACCTGGATGACCTTTTGCGAGAAAGCAACTTTATACCTACAAGTAGTGTTGTTTTTCGTGCATGGGATGGCCCCAATCATTTACCGGTGTGGTTTGATCAAGCGAAAATCGGTGATTTTCCCTTGTTCCTCCTTATTGCGAAAAAAGGATATATTGGTTTTATCAACAAGGCGATGTCTGCATATCGTATTCATCCCGGAGGAGTATGGACTTCAGCGAAGTCTTTTGAAAAGGCAAAAATCATTCTTGATATTTATCGTTTGTTTCGGTCAGAAATAAATTTAAAACAAAGGAAGTCTTTCTCAATAGGCATTTCTAATTATTATAGGCATGTAGCTAATGAAGGCTTTAAAAATGGATTAAAATTAAAACCATTTTTCGACTTTATGATGGCTATTTATTACTCCATTCCTTTCAATTTTTTTAACCTGGTCTCAAAAATTATTAAAATTATTTTGAGAATATTGAAGAAAACCGTGCAACAAAATGAAAAATAATAAGCCATTCGATAACATTGTCTTTAATGAAGCGCTTGAAGAAATGAAATCTATTCGTTTCAGGGTATCCAGACAACCGGAACCGGGTTACTCTCCCTATATTGTTTTTAGCGGTAGGTCTAATCATCGCTGGTGGCTTATTCCGAAAACATTCAGAAAAATAATGATAAGTAGTTTTGCTTTATACCAACCCGTTATTTTCATTTCAAAACTATTGAAGTGGTTGGGATTATTTTTAACAGGTTTAGGGTTTTCTTCTTTTCTGAGAAAAACTCTTTACGTCTCTGAGAAATCACTACTACCTGATATTTTTAAAGGAATTAATCTCCACTTCGCTTTCTTTACCGGTACCCACAGTTCCCACCGTAAAACAACCGTCCAGGTTATGGATTCTATTGGTTCCATCAAAGGATATGCCAAAATAACCTTGAATCCCTCGATCAAATCGCTTTTGACTCATGAGGCCGAAACCTTGAATCGGGTTCAAAAGCTTGACCTTAATTGTGCCTTAGTCCCAAAGGTCCTCTATTGCGGGAAAATTGGGCAAGCCTGGGTTTTGGCGACTGATAGTCTAAAAACCATCTGTTCAAAAACTTTTACAATACTGACCCAAACCCACATAAGCTTCCTTAAGGAACTTTCAGAAAAAACAATAATATTCGGTACAAATAATAATAGATGGCTCATTAAAGAACTAAATTCCCAATACAAATTTGTGTCTAACAGGTTATCTATCCATTGGCAACAAAGATTAAAAAAGTCCTTGGAATACATTGCAAGTCATAAAGGCACCTTAGGAAAGAGATCTTTAAGTCATGGCGATTTCACACCGTGGAATACTTTTATTGTTAACGACAAGCTTTATGTTTTCGATTGGGAATACGCTTCTGATAGTTTTTCACCCAATTACGACCTAATTCACTTTATTCTTTCGCTTCCATCAGTAAAACGCCAAACTTCAACCAAAATAATATTTTTAATTAGAAAGCAATTGAAGGAATTAAAGATCGCCCAAGACAATGTTTGCGCAGATATTCTTTTTCTATCCTACCTATGTGGGCGCACACTACAATTTATCGCTAGGGAAAAAAGAGGTAAGAGTGGGGTAGTTCCATGGGACGGGGAACAACAAATGGCGTCTTTAATTGACGTACTCTTTGAACAAAAAGGTCTAGAGAGATGAATACTCCCGATAAATGGAATAACATTTGAGAAATCCACATGTGGCTGTAGTCATCCTCAACTATAACAGTGAAAAAGATTTACAGATTTGTGCAGAGCAGGTAGCTCAACAGACAGGAATTCAGCTCTCTATCATCCTTGTCGATAATGCATCCAAACCCGACTCGCTCATTTCAATCAAATCCTGGCTTTCCAACTGGCGACCGGATGCGATAATTTGGACTCCTGAGAAAGTGCACTCGCAGATAAGCAATAATCCCGAGATTGTCAGACGAGAAAATACCGTCTTTTTGATTGAGAATTCCGAAAACCTTGGATATTCGGCAGGAAACAATATTGGTATCCACCTCGCGGATATTCTGGGGGCTGATGTAGTTTTGATAGCAAACCCCGATATGCGAATTGAAGATCCTAATTACCTAAAAGAGCTGTCACAACAGCTAATGACTAAAACAGAATACTTTATTGCCGCATCTCGCATCCTCGGCCTCGATGGTAAAGATCAAAATCCATTGCGTGAAGCGAGATTTATTGAAGAACTCCTTTGGCCTCGTTTCATTTTTCGCCGTTTTTTCAGGCAAATGAATTATGTACTACCGTTACCATATGAAAAACCGCTAATCGTCCCCAAAGTTTCTGGTTGTTGTATGTTGTTACGCATGGAATTTCTTCGGAAAACAGGTTATTTTGACGAAAGTGTCTTTCTTTATTGTGAAGAACCAATTCTTGCAGCCAGGGTTCGCAAAGCAGGTGGGAATATTCTTTTTGTACCTAATATAAAAGCCATACATGCGCACGTTGCTAGCGAAAAGGAAAACAGTGCTAAACGGATGCTTCTCTTTATTAAAAGCAGGAAATACTATCTTAAAACTTACAGTGGTTATAAACCGTGGCAATTAGCCTTGCTATTCGCCTCCTATTTATTACTTATGTTTTACAATCGGATAAAGAACCTTTCAAATTCTTTGCAACCTTCAAGCGATCCCAAAGGTAAAAACCATGCTTGAAATTATGGCCGCTGCAATCGCAATTCCTTTCTTGTTATTTATGATGACAAAAAGGGTTTATGCATTATTTTTTGTAATCCTGTTGACCACTGAATTTTTTTATATCCAAGTGGGAGGGGGCGTTGCTCACCCTTATCATTTTCTTTCCCTAATATATTTGTTAGTCTTATTTGAGAAAATTCCGAAACTCTTTAAATCAAAAGTTTTTTTGGCTTTGATTGCCTTCGTCGCTATTAATCTAGGTGCTGTGGCGCTTTCAGATACTCCGGACAAGGCTTTTGCCAGCTTCCTCTCCCTATGTGCAAATATAGGAGTTTCCATGGCAACTGCGCTCATTCTACTTGCGGGGAAAATCAAAATATCTTCTTTAAAAAGAACCATAATTGGAGTGACTTTGATAAGTATTCCGTTTGGGATTCTCCAAATCTTTGCCTTTCGATTTGCTGGCATCGTTTTGGCCCTGTCATCAGAACAAGTCAATCAGATTTCTCTCGGTTTTGGTCCCGCATTTCGCAATGAAGCCAACACCTTTGGGAAATATATGGTTTTTCCCTTTTTGTTATTTCTTCCAGAATATATTGAATCTAAACGCATCAAAAAAATTAACCTAATTATTTTGGCTTTTATTATTGGCATCTTGATGAATTTTACTCGCACTTCGATCTATGGAATGGGAATAACTTTTTTATTCATTCTTATCTGGTACCTACGCAAGAACAAATTTTCCTTATTAATCCAAAAAGGCCTGAAAATAGGCCTGGTTATTGCCTTCGGCATTTTTTTGATGCTCAGTGGAGTTCTCAAAACAAGCGAGTACGCTCAATACAAAATTAATAACTTTTTCAATCAAGAAGAAATTACAAGTGGAGGGTCGAGTAACTATCGCATTAACTCCATGCAACTTATTCTTGACGATTCATTATCGAGCACTAAAAAAACGGTGATCGGAAATGGTTGGGGTCAGACACCTTATGACACCAACACTGAATTAAAAACCGGCGCCGGGGATATCGTTGATTTAATGGGTTATTCAGGAATTTTGGGTGTTTTTGGCTATCTTTTCTATACGTGGTTGGCTTTCAAATCAGCTAGTACTGTCTCTGCTTCCAGCCAGGATCAAGAGAAAGCGATATTCGCTACAGGTGTCACTTTTGCGCTTGTAGGGATCTTTTGCACAGCCCAATTTGCCAGTTATTTGATCGCCCCCGAGTACTGGATGTTGATTGGTTTATGTATTTTTTTAAGTGTTCCGGTAAAAGAACCCGGATTGCCCATTCTGATACGGAATAGGTGAGTAAATGTACAAAATATTGGTTTCCGCATACGCTTGTGAACCGGGCAGAGGAAGCGAAGGAGAGATAGGTTGGAGTATTGTCCACGAGTTGTCTAAACATCACAATGTATGGGTTATCACCCGGGCCAATAACAAAGTTGTCCATGACGCTGCTTTTGTCCAAGAAAAGAAACCTAAAAATCTTTTTTTTCTCTATTACGACACCCCCAAATGGTTCCGTTGGTTCAAAAAAGGGAAACGCTTTTTCTTGATCTACTATTATCTATGGCAATTAGGTTCCATATTTCAGGCTCGCAAATTTTTAAAAACACAAAAAATCGATATCGTGCACCACTTAACCGGCGGGATGGATTGGATGCCGTCAGGGCTTTCCTTTTTAGGCCTTCCTTTTTTATGGGGGCCTGTTGGAAGCGAGAATATTCATCCTGTGATCTTCGATTCCCTTCCTTTTACTCTTCGGATAAAGGAAACATTTCGTAAATTGGTCCAAAACCTCGGCAGACATGTGGACCCTTTTGTAAGAGTGACCGGGAATAAGGCTAAAATCATCCTTTCCCACACCCCCCATAATCTCCCCTCCCGCAATCAAAATAAAATCCTCCCTTACATGCAAACCGGAATAAGCCCAACGGGTCGGTTTGTAAAAATGAAAGTTTCTTTTGAGCGAGGCGATGGCTTTTCCGTGGTATATGCCGGTGAACTCATCCATTGGAAAGGCGCCTCTTTTGCAATAGATGCTTTTCTCAACTTTGCTCGTAGCAACAAGCGGGCACGTTTGAAGATGTTTGGGGATGGACCGTTGCGCCGGCAACTTCAGCAAAAGGTCGGAAAAAGCGGTTTGGGGGGGCAGGTGGAGTTCCGCGGTAAGGTTCCAATGGATGTTCTGATCGAGGAATTAGACCAAGGAGATGTGTTTCTTTATCCTTCCTACCATCATGGTTTGGCAACGGTGGTACTCCAGGCGATGCTTACGGGATTGCCGGTGATCTGCCTTGAAGGTGATGCGATTGGGCGCACCATCGGTTCAGAATGCGGAATAACTGTTCCCTTGAATAAACACGAAGATTTTATTCATGGCCTTTCCGAAGCATTATCACTGATACATTCTGACGAATCCTTAAGGGTTGCTTTGGCGAAACGCGGTAGAGAAGTTGCAATAAATACTTATTCTTATCAAACCATTGGTGCAGGGTATGATGATATTTATCGTAAGCTTTCCGAAAAGACAGGCGACGGGAAACCATAACATGCCAAAACAGAATTTGCCGATTTCGGTTGTAATTTGCGCTTATAACGCGGAAAAATATCTAGAAGGATCCCTACAAAACATTCGCGAACAAACCTACCGAAATCTTGAAATTCTTGTTATCGATGATGCATCTACTGATGGAACAGGCTCGATTGCTCGAGCCATTGCCAAAAAGGATAAGCGTATACGCATAATCAGGCTTAAGAGAAACGGCGGTATTGCTCACGCACGCCAGATCGGTTTGGAAAAGGCTTGTCGTGATTGGCTTCTCTTTTTTGATGCTGACGATATTGCCTTACCGGCAATGATCGAAAGGCAAGTTGACGTTCTGAAAAGTGACAAAAATATTATCGGAGTCTCGACCTTTTCATACTTTGTGGGTGAAGACGAGAAAATCATCGCCGAGCAAAGGGTCGGCATTAAAACAAAGGATGACTTTTTCAAAAAATATACCGAAAAGAAGCTGATGTTCTTGCTTCCAAACACTCTCTTTTCAAAAAAGCTCGCAATAAAGGTCGGCGGATACCGGCTGAAGGGATTCCCCGATTCATCGTCTGTCCGATTCCAAGATTTCAGTGAAGACGTTGACCTCTGGTGTCGTCTTTCGGACCTTGGTTCAGAGGGAAAATATCTAGTTACGGTGTCAGAACCCCTTTTTAAATATCGAAAAACCATGGGTTCCCTATCCACGGCGAATGTATTCCACATGCAGGAAAAAATGAGATGGATAAAAGATTGTCTTGTACACAGGAGAAGCAACGTTCCAGAAAGGTCATTTGACAACTATCGTAAAGAGATCACTTTTATAGACAAACTTAGCAATCTCCGTTCCGATTGCGCCGCCTACTGCTACAAGCGGATGGCATTTTATTATTTACGTCGTCAGTATTTACTGGCAGCACCTCTCTTTGCCTTCGTTTTATCCCTTGATCCGGTTTTTATTTTTCAGAAGTTGAAGACGCAGAAGATTAAGGTGTCCTAATGCCAAGCCCCCGCAATATCACAAGTGATTTCCTGACTCATCTTTTCGCGGAATATAGAAAGCAACGCGTCGAATATTGCCTTCTGAGGAACTATAAGTCGATCCCGGATCGGATAGAGTCATCGGACGTTGACATTCTTATTTCTCCCTCATTCAAAAGGAAAAATCGGACTATTATTTTTAAGCTGGCCAAGAAATACGGGGCCATTATCTACAACTATTATGTCGATGAACGATTCGAACAGTTCTTTTTATCCAAGCGGATTTCTCCTGGCGATTTGTTCGAACTGAAAGTGGATTTCTTTTTCGATGCTGAAATTTATGGTGTTCGTCTTATTTCCGGTAAAGAAATCTTGGATTCCAAGGTTTCCTATAAGAATTTTTACATCGCCAATGATATTTTCCGGGTTCTTGACAAGTGGTTGTTCGTCCATCTTCTCGGTTCACCCCTGCCGCTTAAGTATCATGCTGAATTCAAAAGAATTTTCATTCGAAACCGCAAATCCCTTGATTCTATTCTTTCAAAATTATTGGGCAATAAAACAGGAACCGTACTGTGTTCCCTAATTTGCTCTAAAGGGTTTTCTAATTTGCCGAGAATGAATAAAGGAGCTTTGTTGACCATCCTCTTTAGGGTTGCTCTATATTCACCATTTTTCCATCTCCGGCATCTTCCCCTTTTCTTTTTCTATCGCCTCAAACATTTCATCTTTCCCAAAGGCGAATTCGTCTCGGTTAGCGGTCCGGATGGAAGTGGCAAATCAACCGTTTTGGAAAGTACAAAAAAGCCACTCGAACGGTTATTTAGATCACGATCCGGCAATCATGGTCATTTTCGGCCTAATTGGTTACCGAGGATCGCAAACGTAGCAAAAACAGCAGGTGTTTTATCAAAGGTGGATGAGGCTTATGCCTCTCCCCATAGGGGAAAGCCTTCTGGTTTTCTTGGGTCGCTCTTCCGATTTTCCTACTACCTGACAGACTATATCTTTGGCTATTTTCTTAAAATTAGGCCTGCGCTGGTAAGACGGGAGCTAGTGCTATATGACCGTTACTATTTCGACATGGTTGCCGACCAAGGCCGTTCAAGAATTTTATTGCCGTTATGGATCCGAAAAATGGCCCTGTGGTTTATCCCTTTACCAAACACCGCTTTTTTTATACATGCCCCGTCTGCAATCATTCGAAAAAGGAAGAAAGAACTATCGTTGGAAAAAATCGAACAACTAAATGCTTACTACTTAAAAATGGCCGAAACCTCCACTTTAACAACTCTGGAGAATGATACTGCCGTGGATATTGCTGCTTCTAAATTGGTGGATACAGTTATCTATCGAAGGAGAAAGAGGCTAAAGCTTGATAGGCTTTATCAATGAAAAGTGAAATAGTTTTTATTCATTTACTTAACGACTTCTCAGGAAGCCCCAAGATACTCAGAGAAGTCATAGATATCGTTGGTAAAAGACAGATAAACGCGAAACTTTATATCGGTAGTTCAGGCGAAGGGGTTCTTTCCAATTGCGGCATTCCGACGACCCGTTACTGGTATCACAGATCCAGGCATAGGATACTAACCCTTTTCAACTATTTCTTTAGTCAAATCATCCTCTTCCATAAGCTTCTTTTTGATTGTTCCATGGACAAGAATTCGGTCATCTATGTGAATACCTTGCTCCCATTCGGCGCGGCACTTTATGGACGATTGACGGGAAAGAAGATCATCTATCACATTCACGAGATATCCATCACCCCCTCAACGCTCAAATACCTGTTAACTGGCATTGCCAGGAAAACATCCTCTTTAAATCTATATGTATCAAACGCACATATGACGGCCTTGCCTCTCCCTGGGCCCCCTACAAAACGTGTATACAACTCGCTCGATACTAATTTCATTCAGAACGCCATCAAAAACCCTTACACAGTTCAGTACGAAGGGAAATTCAATGTATTACTTATTGCCTCATTACGTGATTACAAAGGAATTCCCGAACTTCTTGAATTAGCTTCTGGTTTACTCGCGAATAGCGATATTCATTTTCATCTTGTGGTGAATGACGACGAGCATCATATCGATCAGTATTTTTCAGGGAAGCCGGTTCCTTCGAACTTGACGGTTCATCCCCGGACTTCGGATACAACCCCTTTTTATCGAAAAGCCAATCTGGTATTGAACCTTTCACGAGTTGACGAGTGGGTGGAAACATTCGGGTTAACGGTTCTTGAGGCCATGACATTCGGAATACCGGTCATCGTTCCCCCGGTGGGAGGCCCAGCGGAGCTTGTCAAAGATGGAGTCCAGGGTTTCCAAGTTGATTCACGTGATTCCGTGCTATTGAAAGAAAAAGTGCTGTTACTTTACAAAGACAAGCCCTTGTGCCAGAGGATGTCCTCTGCCGGTCGATCACGATCCGCAGAATTTTCACCGGAAGTTTTCACTAAAAATATCCTCCCGGCCATTGATGAGGTTCGAGAAAACATGGCGGATAATAACCGGCTAAAATTGGCCATTCTTGGAACCCGGGGAATCCCGGCCCGCTATGGAGGTTTTGAGACCTTCGCCGAGGAATTGGCCCAACGACTCGTTCCTAAAGGAATAGAAGTTACGGTTTTCTGTGAATCCGGAAACGGTCCTCAACTCATTGAATACAAAGGGATCAAGCTCGTATATCTTCCCGCTTCCAAATTGGGCCCTTTAACGACGATCCTTTTTGATCTTCGCTGTCTCTGGCATGCTCGCAGATCCTTTGACTTGGTCTACATGCTGGGTTATGGAGCCGCTCCCTTTTGCGTCATTCCCAGGTTCTGGGGCAGTAGGGTTTGGATCAACGTGGATGGGATCGAATGGGCAAGGGCCAAATGGAATGCCTTCGCAAAGTTTTACTTCAAGCTCATGGAACTCTTTTCTTTGTGGACCGCCGATCGGATCATTGCCGATGCGGAAGGTATCAAGGCCCATCTTCGGTCCCGCCACCACTGGTTGCCTCCCTGCACCGTGATCCCCTATGGAGCGCCCGTTATTGACGTGGCGCCGGACAAAAACCTGCTCAAGGAATGGGATCTGAACCCCCGTGACTACTATCTGGTGGTCGCGCGCCTGGAGCCCGAAAACTACATTCTGGAAATTATCGAAGGATATAAAAGTGCCGATACTTCCACTCCTCTGGTGGTGGTCGGCGATCATCAAGCCAACACCGCCTATATGAAGAAGCTTTTGGCATTAGCCTGTCCAAATATCCGGTTCATCGGTGGGGTTTACGATAAGGTCAAACTTCAGGCCCTTCGTTTTCATTCCGAAACCTATTTCCACGGGCATTCCGCAGGTGGGACCAATCCTTCCCTCCTGGAGGCTTTGGGCTGTGGCAACCTCGTCATCGCTCACGACAATCCGTTCAATCGCGAAGTGGCTGGTGATCTTGGTTTTTATTTCAGGTCAAAAGAGGATATTCCGGAATTACTCAAAAAAATCGGCTCCATTCCCCCCGATAAGAGGGAAAGTCTTGCCCAGCAAGCCAAGTCCCGGATGAGGGATAAGTATGATTGGGACCAAATCGCGGAAAGATACAAAGCGCTTTTGGAAGAGGACAAGGACGTAAAACAAAAAACGAACCGTCCTTTTCTGAAAATTGCTTATTTTTGTTTGGCGCTCTTGATTCTCCAGGTTAGTTATTTCCTCTCTATTATTTTTTCAACTTCGATCCTCCCCGATAAACCCGGCGCAGTTGTCGTATTTGGTGGTGGAAGCAACCGGGCGGTGGAAGCCGTCCAAGTGGCCAAGACAACCAATAGTACAAACCTGGTCGTTTCGGATAATCAGCACACAACAATGGGGTCAAGTCTTCATTTTATAGTAACTATTCCAACCGCTTCTTCCTGCGCTAATGTTGTAAAATGGGCCATCGCGTATCCATTGTTCACGAGGTGGGCTAAAAGCACAAACACCTGGATGTGCCCAAATACCAGAAACAGGCAATTAAATTGAAACCGGAAGAGGTACTGGCGAAAGTAGCTAAAATCCATGGGGAAAAGTCGGGTGAGATATTGAAGGCTGGAAAAAGGGAGTCGGAAGCACGGGACGCGGCCATTTATTTGATGAAACGGAAATCGGGGATGAGTTCAATGGAAATTGGGGAAAAGATGGGCGTGGGTGCCAGCGCGGTGGGGAATCGGATAGCGATGGTAAAGAAGCGGATGGAGGGAGAGACACGGTTCAAGGCTCGGATAGATAATATAAAATGAAGACTTGACCCCATTGTTCTTTATTTGGAGCTATGACTTTGTGGCGGATCGAACGAGTGATACCCGGTCGTTGAGGTTTTTGACGGTGATAGACGAGTTCACGAGGGAGAACTTGGCTTTACCAGTACAGAGAAAGTTTACGGCAGATGACGTGCAGGCGACGCTGGCGGAGCTGTTCATCCAACGCGGAGTACCGGAATACATCCGCTCCGACAACGGCCCGGAGTTCACCGCGGAGAGGGTGAAGGATTGGCTGCCAAAGGTGGGAGTGAAGACCCTGTTCATTGAACCGGGAAGCCCTTGGGAGAACGGCTACAACGAGAGCTTCAACGGAAAATTCAGGGATGAACTGCTGAACGGCGAGTTGTTCGATACGGTGTGGGAAGCACGAGTGATCGCCGAAAGGTGGAGGAAGGAGTACAATACAAAACGGCCACACAGTTCTTTGGGGTACCGGCCACCGGCCCCGGAGGCGGTCGCCATGGGGCCCAACAGCAACTTCAGGCCCATGTCGACCTCAACAAACTGAGTCTATGGTGTGAGATTAGCGGTGGTACTAAAACCGGGGGCAGGTCAACAGACCATTGGCTTGGTACATTCAAAGCTTGTTCCTCGACTTGATGTCTCGGAACAGAAGTATCAGGCCACCTTTTCAAAGAAGTCCGTGATGGATCGATGGGATAAGGGACTTCAAGCGTTGATCGGCTGACATTTGTTGGGCGAATTATTCCTCGCCAACCCCTTTGGAAAACTTTTTCCCTCCCGGATGCGTTTTTTTCTTGAAGGCCCGGCTTCCTCCGGTTTATTTTCACATCAATTGAAAGGGTACCCGATGACTTGTGGTCATCGGGCTAGGGGAGAACCCAAGACAGCACTTGGCGGATAACTGTTAGCTTATCGCTAACGGCTACCAGCAAACCGCTAATGGCTATATTTGGAGGTTCCCCCATGGAATCAGCACAATCACCCGTTGGTCCTTCGGACCAGATGCCCTATCCCCTCAACCAAATCGTGATGGTTCCCATCGACGACCTGTGCGACCCGCCTTGGGACCCCCGGCCCGTCGTGGATGAGGGTCCCCTCCAGCTTCTCGTGGACTATATCGCTGGGGAAGGTTACACCCCTCCCATCCTGGCTTGGGTGGGGGATGGCCGAAAACCCTGGCCGGTGCTTTCCGGCAAACGCCGCCGATTGGCAAATCAACGGTTGGGGAAAACCGAAATCGCGACGATCTTCTTGGATTGCTCCGAAGAACGGGCAAAAGACCTGACTCAATCCACCAACGAGGACGATAAGCCCTATTGGCTGGGTTCTTGTATCCAAACCGAAACCAGGTTAGCGGAATTTGGTGAAAATTATGAGATCCTTGGAAAACGGATTGGAAAGACAAAATCCTGGGTTTCGAGAGCGATTTCGTTAACGAAATTACTTAGCAATACTTCTCGGAAGATGATTTTCGACCAATATTTAAACGCAGTTGCGAATCGCAACTCAGTTCCAAAAAAAGAAGAAAATCAGGAAACGATCAGCGTAAAAAAGGGAAGAAAGGCGCAAAAAGAGGAAAATTTAGACGACAAACAATGGTTTTTGTTGGAATCGGTCGCTCTTGAATTATTGCCCCTTTTTAGGGGCCGGCCGGTGATAGAAGCCGTCCGGCTCGCCGATCAGGTGGTACCTGTCGTTCTTTCCCAAGAATTGGACGCGAAGGGCGTCGCCAAATTGGTTGGTATGTTGAACAAGGGCCACGAGATATCCGACTTTATGGAACTCAACCTGAAGGGACCTGCGAAATCCCAATCCGGGGGCGCCACGGCAAAGGTTCATCATGCCGAGGGGGCTGATCCCGGTAATGGATCAGCACACCCAAAGAGTGACCCTCGGCTTGAGGCCTCGGGTCAGGGGGCTGATCCTGGTAAGGGATCAGCACACCCAAAGAGTGACCCTCGGCTTGAGGCCTCGGGCCAGGGGGCTGATCCGCCAATTGAATCAGCACACCCAAAGAGTATGGCTCAGATTGAGGCTGAGCCACAGGGGGCTGGCCCTGAGGTGATTGTGGAGGAAGTCAAGAAGCCCACCTTAACCTTTTTTCAAAGGCTGAAATTATTCTGGCAGGGCATCCTCCAAGCATTTCGGAACTTGCGGCAACCGCCTCCCGGGGAAACATCCCCCGCGAAATCGGACCCAACGAATCATGGTTCCGGTACAGGCGACCCTCCCAACGGGACCCAACCTGGACCCACGGCCCAGGGGGCCGATTCTAGTATTGAATCGGCACTCCCCAAGAGTGGGCCGCAGCATGTGGCCGCGGCCCAGGGGGCCGATTCTAGTATTGAATCGGCACTCCCCAAGAGTGGGCCGCAGCATGTGGCCGCGGCCCAGGGGGCCGATTCTAGTATTGAATCGGCACTCCCCAAGAGTGGGCCGCAGCATGTGGCCGCGGCCCAGGGGGCCGATTCTAGTATTGAATCGGCACTCCCCAAGAGTGGGCCGCAGCATGTGGCCACGGCCCAGGGGGCCGATTCTAGTATTGAATCGGCACTCCCCAAGAGTGGGCCGCAGCATGTGGCCACGGCCCAGGGGGTAAGACCAAGGGCTTCGCTAAAGGCTAATAGCCAACCGCCAAAGACTGTCTTTTCCGATTTTCTGGCTGACTTGGCCGAGGTCTTCCAAGGCTTTACCGCCGCCGGGGTGAAGGACTTTTTAGGCAAAATACCTGAGAACAAGTGGCAGGCCGTAGGTTATATCCTCGAAAAGGGCCTAAAAGGCGGGATCAAGTGCCTGGGGCATCTGCTTGTGGTGCTTGTGAAACATTTCTTTAAGCTGACGGGAAAGGGCATCCACAACATCTCCAAATCCGTGGCCGCATGGGTCATGCCCATTCATTCCAGTAGCGGGTCCAGGTCCCACGGCACCCGAACCGGCCAGAATCCCCTCTTATATTTAGGCCACTGGGTGGTCTATGGGTTCATCACCTTGGCTTGCTATTCGATCGTGCTGGGGTCCATCGCGAACTTTATTCCGGTCATCGGACCCTGGATAAGGTCCGGGGAATGGACCTTCCTCCATCTTTTGCCCCAGGTGCCCCTTTGGCTGTTGGGTAAGATTTTACAACATCTTTGGATCTCCTTGGGTCTGTGGCTCATGCTTCTTTGGATGATCCACCGGGCCTTCAAGCCGGGTTTGGGGTGGCTCATCACTTTGTTTGTTCTTTTTCTCGCCGCCTGGCATTTCAAGGGTTGGGTGATGGATCAGTTACACCTTGATTTGCCGGCCTTCGAACCCAAGACGTCGGCCGCGGCCCAGGTCTCTGGCCCGAAGTCACAAACTGAGGGCGTCGGTTCTTCTTTAGAACCGACACACCCAAACCGTGGGCCTAATCTTGAAGATTCGGCCCAGGGGCATGATTTGAGAATACCCATTACCGAAAAAGGAATGGGTACCCCTCCACCTTTGTCGGCCCTTTCAGCCCCGCCGCCCACGGCGATTGTTTCCTCCCCACCCCCATCGGCGAAACCTAAACCTGCCGCAAAACTTAAGACCCCGCCTAAAAAGGTCTTAGTTGAAAGCCAAAGCGCAACACTTAAAACCGAGAACTCGGTCGCTCCCGTGGCTCTCCCCGGCGCACCCGCCACGGGGGAAGAGGCGGCGTGGGTGGCCGAGCTCATCCCCGCTTTTCACACGCCCTTCCTGGTGAAGCCTTTGGATCTTCAGCCTGACCCAACCATTTCCCCCGTCATGGTCCAGAAAAGGCTTTCCGAAATCCAGGACCCCGAAAGGTTCCGCGTTTACGTGGGGCATGACCGCCAAACGATTAAATCCATGAACGTGGACGATGGCGGAATGGACCTATTCTTCAACGGCTCCTTCGGCGGGCTTTTGGGCGACTCATCCAGCTTTCGGTTCTTCTGGGAAGACGTGCAGGGCATCCGCCTGGCGACGGTGGAGGTTTCGGGCGACAAGCCGCAAACGCTTTGCTTTTGCGCGCTGGAAGTGAAGACCAAGAAAAAAATGGCGGCCTTCGAATGCGCGCCGGGGGACGTGGCCCATTTGGTGTCGGCCCTGGCGGCGCAGTTCAAAAGCTCCACGAAAAGGGAGGTATCGGTGGCGCCCCTGCCTTACCTGAACCAGGGTATGTGGCTGGGCGGGCAGAACCAGGTGGATGGGATGTGGAAGGAAAGCCCTGCGGGGCGGTCGCAAGAGGTGAAACTGCGCTTTACCCCGGCGGACTGGAAAAGGCCCACGACCGGCGGCGGAATCCGCCTGGGGGATTACCTTTGGAGCCTGGGCGTGAACCAGGATAACCAAACCGGGAAGGAAGAATTGCTCAGGCAGTTGGGCGGAACGGCCTCGGGACCGTCGACCCTTTTCGTGGTGGGCCCGGACGATTGGCGCAAGGCCCAGAATGCCGAGACCGGCCCCGAAAACGACCCCTTCAACCCGCCCCGCAGGGCGGTGCGCCTGCCGGCGCCGTGAGGATTTCCGGGGCCAGGCCTCCAATTTCCATTTTTGGGGCCCCGGCCCGGAGGGGTGCTGTCAGGCAAGACGCATCGAAGCCCCCGTCGAAACCATCGGTATTGTCACAAGATGAGCGATTGGGTGTATAATCGGAAAGTAGGAATAAGTAGGAAAGTGAGAAAATATGGCATCCGTTCGAATCCGTGAAAAAGGCCAAATGACCCTGCCGAATTCCCTTCGGCGGGAAATGGGTTGGAGTTCCGAATATTTCGTCAATGCCGTCAAGGTGGGGGATTCGGTCCTGTTGATCCCCAAACCCGTCGTGGGGGACGCTCTCGCCCGCAAGGCGGCCCGGACCATGAAAACCCAGGGAATCACCCTCAGGGACCTATTGGGTGAACTGAAAAAAGCCAGGAAAGATTACTCCAAAAAAGATGCCCGCTAACCGGTTTTTGAGGGTTTTCCTCGACGCCAGCGTTTGGGTGGCAGGGATCGTTTCCGAGAAGGGCGCCGCGCGGGAAATTCTCCGCTTGACGGAGGCGGGTCTTTTGGAAGTGACAGTATCAGAACAGGTGATCGTGGAGTTGGACCGTGTGATGAACGCGAAATTTCCGGAGCTTGTGCCGGAGGTACGTGGGTTTCTCAAGGCGGTCCGGCCCCGGGCGGTGGATGATCCGACGGAACAGGAAATCCGGGCCTTTCGGAGTGTCCTGGAGGCGGGGGATGCAAGCATCCTCGCGGCGGCGGAACGGGAAAAAGTGGATTACCTGGTGACCTGGGACCGAAATGATTTTCTTAAGGGAAACGCGCAAAAACTATCTAAATGCCGGATCACCGACCCGGGTGATTTTTTAAGGGCTTTCCGGGAATACATAGGGTAAATGACCAACCTGAAGGGATCAGATTTCAAGCGACGCGGGGGAGTATCTGAAAATAGGGAATTAGCCCAGGGCCCTTTTGGGTCACTCACTTAACACCCTTTTCACCGCCAAGAACGCCAAGAACACCTAAATGGGAATCGATGGGCGGTGATAAAAATACGCGTGGAAAAAGACCGGCGATTGGAGAAGATGGTCCATAAGTGTCAAGTGTTGTCCTGACCCCATTTTCGCGCGGGATGGTGTGGCGATTAAAAGGGTTTGGCGGCCGTCTTTCCACCAGCACTCCATGATTGGCCGCGTCTTGAATGCTGTTTGGATGTTGAAGTATTGGTGGCTCAGACTGCTCTTTAACCCTCAAATCAAACCCGATGTCATCCTGATCGGGACCGACCCGCTTTTTTCAATTATTTTGGTTCCGTGGCTGAAATTGCTCCGCCCCAAGGCCAAGATCGTCCATTGGTGTTTTGACCTTTACCCGGAAGCCGCCATCGCGGATGGGGTGATTGGGGATGGGAATCCCCTGGTCAAGATCGTGAAATGGATGATGAAGGGGGGATATCAAAAATGCGATTTGGTCGCCGATTTGGGAAGCTGCATGAGGGAAAGGCTGAAAGATTACGGCATTCAAAAAAGCGTGACGCTTACGCCCTGGGCATTGGAGGAGCCCCCTGAACCCTTGGGCTTCGATAAAGATGAACGGGCGCTTTTATTCGGGGATGCCCCTTTGGGGATGCTTTATTCGGGAAGTTTCGGCCGTGCCCATGAATTCTACCTGATCCTTAAACTGGCACGAAAGCTTCATTCTAAAGTGATGATCAACTACGGGGTTCGTGGAAGCCGGCTGGAAGAGTTGAAACTGGCGATTAACCCGGAAGATACCAATGTTCGAATTTCAGGTTTCGCGCCACCCGATCGATTGGCCGCGCGCCTTTGCGCTCCCGATATCCATATCGTCTCCCTTCGCCCGGAATGGGAAGGCATCGTGGTGCCCTCAAAGTTTTTTGGGGCCCTGGCCGTGGGAAGGCCGGTGTTGTTTGAGGGGCCTGAAAAATCGGCCATTGCCCAATGGATCAAGGAACACCAAGTCGGCTGGGTTTTGAGGCCCGGCAACCTGGAAGAAGTGGCGGGCGACCTGGCGCGTTTTTCGGCCGACGAGGCCGGGAAGGCGGCGATGTTCAAGCATTGCAACGAGACCTATAAGAAGTTCTTCTCCAAGAAGGCGGTTATGGACCACTGGGATAAAGAACTTCAAGCGCTGACCGGCTGACAATGGTCGCGCGGATGATTCTACTCAAACTATTTTGGAAACCTTTTTTCGAGGCTTGAAAGGTCTGTTGACCGATTTAATATTAGATATTAAAATTGCATCATGTATCTCCATCGGTTACTGGAAAAGACACTGTCCCAGGTCCAAAAAGCATTCCCCGCCGTTGTCCTGACTGGCCCCCGGCAGTCGGGGAAGAGCACTCTTTTACGCCATTTCCTGGCGGCCCGGAAACCCACGATCCTTTCGCTGGAGGACCCGCGGACCCGTTCACTCATCGCGGAAGACCCCTTGACCTACCTCCGACGGCTTCCCAAACCGGCGGTATTGGATGAGATCCAGTATTACCCGGACATCACGGTTTACGTGAAAATGATCGTGGATGCCGACCGGAAACCCGGCCAATGGTTCTTGACGGGCTCCCAGCAGTTCACCCTGATGCGCCACGTATCCGAGTCGATGGCCGGCCGGGCCGCCATCTTGACCCTTCCCCCGATCCAAATGGGGGAACGGAAAAAGACACCCAACTTGGAGGGCTTTATGGCGGGTCCCAGCTACCCGCAACCCCTGCTTGCCCCCAAAAAACATGCCGCCCTTTGGTATTCTTCCTACCTCCAGACTTACCTGGAGCGGGACATCCGAACCCAGCTCGCCGTCTCGGATTTGCGGGATTTCGAGAAATTGATCAGGCTTCTCGCGGCCCGGACGGCCCAGGTGCTCGATTACACATCCCTGGCGGGGCCCTTGGGCTTGAGCGTGCCCACCGTTAAAAGATGGGTTTCGGCGCTCTCGGCCGGTTACATCATCCACTTGCTCCAGCCCTATTACGAGAATTTCGGAAAACGCATCATCAAGGCCCCCAAGATTTACTTTTACGATCCCGGTTTGCCGGCTTATTTGCTCCGGCTGGACCAGGGCCCCCCTGTCCAGCATGGGCCCATGGCGGGAGCCCTATTCGAAAACGCGGTGGTCTCCGAAATGCTGAAGGCCGGATGGGCGAAAGGGACACAGCCGGAGTTCTATTATTGGCACTCCCAAGGCGGGATGGAGGTGGACCTGCTCGTTCCCGGCCAGGGCGGATACGACCCGGTCGAAATCAAGCTGGCGTCCCGGTTGAAGGCGGACCATGCCCGTAACCTGAAATACTGGCTGGAACTTTCCGGGCGAAAAAATGCGGTGGGGACTCTGGTCACCGATTCCAAAGAGGAATTTCCGGGCGCCAAAATCCGGAACATGCATTGGGAAAATCTGTTATAGGGGTCACCTATGAAAAAGAATGTCCAGGCAAAAGCGTAGTATCACGGCCCCAAGTCCAACCTGAGTCTCAAAGGACTACAAGTCAGTCACCTATTCGCGGTTGTTTCACCGCACGATAACGTTGGACCCGGCCGCTCAATCAGGCCAAGGACCTCAACTCTTGCGGGTTGTGTCAGACCCCGTCGGAGCTGGCCGGGCAGTCCTCAAAAGCTTCCTTCTTTCGTAACATATGAAAGATGCTTTTCAGCATAGCCCTTGCTACTGCTATTCGTCCCGCGTTATTCCCATGCTTCTTCTTCACCCTCGTGTATAAGGTCCCATACCGTCGGGTTTTGCGAATGGCATGAAGCGAGTTCTCAACCAATATCCAGCGAATCCATTTAGAACCCTGTTTGGTGATGTGGCCGTTGTGGCTTTTTCCCCCTGATGCGTGAACACTGGGGACCAATCCACCATAAGAACATAGATGTTCCGCGTCCGGGAACCGGCGAATATCCCCAATCTCGCTCAAAATTAATAAAGCCGAAAAGGCACCCACGCCTGGCATGGTCATCATCAGCTGGGCTTCCGGGCTTTCTGCTGCCATTTTCTTGATCACCTCTTCTGATTTGGCGATCTCTTGGCCTAGTTCCCGGATTACTTCCATATATCCGTCCAGTTCCAAACGGTAGCAAGGCCGGGTACCTACCGTGGCAAGTTCGCGGAAGTTCTTTATTCCGAATCGGTTTTTAGTAACGGGTTCGATTCCCGCCTTGGTCATGACCGAAGTCATCCGGTTTTTGGCTTGTGTTCTCAATTGCACCAGGGAAGCCCGGTACCTAAGGATTTCCCGTAAGTCGCGGATCTCTCGGGGTGGCACATAGGCTCGTGGCAGCAGATCCACCCGCAAAAGTTGAGCCAGGATTCCCGAATCAATTTTATCCGTCTTGATCTTGGCCGAGGCTATGGCTTTGACCTTTTGGGGGTGGGCCAATACCAGGTTGGGGAATCGATCCTCGATGAGTTCGTAAAAGTGATACCAATGACCTGTGGCTTCTACTACGACCTGGCTACTCACGGGTTGCTTCTTGAAATAAGCCTTTAAAGTATCCGCGTCGTTCTTCAGATCGACTTGTTCCAGCACCTTTCCTTTCTCATTCACTCTCGTGACGTAGGATGTTTTCTGGTGTAGGTCTACTCCGATATACTGTCCCACGGCTGCACCTCCTAAGCGTTTTGCACCACCTGCAAAGGTGAGTGCCTTTTCGACTCTGGGTTTATCCTAGAGCCTCGTCCCACTTAAGTGGAGACGCTCTACGCTTGGAGCTCTGCAGCCTTTTTCATGTTATCAGGCTACCATTTTCCATTTTTCAAACCCGGCTCCGGCTGGGCCATGGGGAGCCCGAACCCAGGCAGAGGCTTCTATTGATTGTCGCTTGATGGGACCAAGTCCCCGACGCTCTTTGACGGGAGAACTCAAAACTTAATCTCCCTGTTACCTAATCTAAAAGCCGAAAACATCCGGTCATGCAGGCGGGCATCATGTTGGATTGTGAATAGGGCTATAATACGGGAAACACCGAAGGAGGCGTCCCTTGACCTGGCAAGATCGAATCATTATTAATCCTGAAGTCATGGTAGGAAAACCCATTGTTAAGGGTACCCGGATTACGGTTGAGTTCATTTTCGGCTTATTGGCCCAAGGGTGGAAAACCGATGAAATCCTCAAGAATTATCCTGGCATTGAACGTGAGGATATCCAGGCTTGCCTGATTTACGCGAGTGATGTTTTGCGCGCCGAAAAAGTTTATCCCCTTCCCGTATAAATATGCGTTTTTTAGCTGATGAGAATTTTCCCGGTTCTGTTGTCGAAACCCTGAGGTTTGAAGGGCATGATGTTTTTTGGGCCAGGGTGGATTCCCCGGGGACAAAGGACAGGAGCCTCCTTTCCCGCGCGGAGGATGAGGGCCGGATCCTTTGGCCTGATGATGTCGCGCCTGATTCTTGTATGGAATAGGCACGCCCAATCTTGCGCCTCGGCTTGAAGACCTCGGCGCGGGTCCATCATCGTGAGTTTTCAAACAGTTGGTGCGAATGATTAAAAAAGTTCTTGTGCTAAATCATTACGGATTCGACTCCCTATGGTCGCTCACCGCAGGCTATTTCTTTGAGGTGGATTAAGAATGAATAAGATCCTCATTCTTAACCATTACTACTGGCCTGATGATGTCGCTTCTGCCCGTCATTACACCGACTTTTGCGAGGATTTCGGCGAAGAGGGGTTATTCGGTCGAGGTTTGGCCTTGCAACCGGAGCTGTCACCACTATGAGGAAAAGTACCCTTGTGGGCGGGAGATCAAAAACGGGGTCCTCATCCGCCGGGTTTGGAGGCCGCCGTTCAAGCAGCATTCCAACCTGGGCCGGATGATCGACGCCCTCTGGGTGATGGCGGTTTGGAAACTGCGGTTTTTTACCCTCTTCGGGTCCCGGCCCGACCTGTTGGTCATCGGGACCGACCCCATCTTCAGCCTTTTACTCGTTCCCCTTTTTAGGCTGTTGCACCCGAAAGTGAAGGTGGTCCATTGGTGCTTCGACCTCTACCCCGAATACCCGGTGGCCGCGGGGATGGTGCGGGAAAACCACTGGGCGGTGCGGGCACTGGGGGCCCTGATGGAGAAGGCCTACGGCGCCTGCGACCTGGTGGCCGACCTGGGGCCCTGCATGAGGCGGCAGCTTGAAAAATATCCCGCGAAATCCCGGGCCACCCTGCCCCCCTGGGCACTGGAAGAACCCCCTTCGCCTTTGTCTTTCGACCCGGCGGAACGGAAGGAACTTTTCGGTGACTCGCGGCTGGGCCTGCTCTATTCGGGAAATTTCGGTCTGCCCCATGCCTTTGAGCTGAGTTTGGCTCTGGCCCGCCGGTTGAAAAGCCAATCCACTACATTGACCTACAGCGCCCATGGGAGCCGGATAGAAGAACTCAAGGGGGCTTTGACGCCCAAGGACACGAATATCCGTTTTGTTTCCTTTGTCCCGCCGGATCGTTTGGCTGCCCGTCTGAGCGCCCCGGATGTCCATGTGGTCAGCCTGCGCCCCGAGTGGGCGGGGCTGGTGGTGCCATCCAAATTTTTTGGGGTTTTGGCGGTGGGCCGCCCGGTATTATTCGAGGGGGATGGGGGTTCTTCCATCGCCCAATGGATCAAGGAGCACCAAGTCGGTTGGATCCTGCGGCCGGACAACCTGGAGGAAGTGGCGGGGGACTTGGTGAGATTTTCGGTGGATGACGCCAGGAAAGCGGCGATGTTCAAGCATTGCAACTCCGTTTACCAAGCCTATTTTTCAAAGAAGTCCGTGATGGATCGATGGGATAAAGAATTGAAAAATATAATCGGGTGATTGGGACCCTCCATCACAGACCATTGGCTTGGTACATTCAAAGCTTGTTCCTCGACTTGATGTCTCGGAACAGAAGTATCAGGCCACCTTTTCAAAGAAGTCCGTGATGGATCGATGGGATAAGGGACTTCAAGCGTTGATCGGCTGACATTTGTTGGGCGAATTATTCCTCGCCAACCCCTTTGGAAAACTTTTTCCCTCCCGGATGCGTTTTTTTCTTGAAGGCCCGGCTTCCTCCGGTTTATTTTCACATCAATTGAAAGGGTACCCGATGACTTGTGGTCATCGGGCTAGGGGAGAACCCAAGACAGCACTTGGCGGATAACTGTTAGCTTTTCGCTAACGGCTACCAGCAAACCGCTAATGGCTATATTTGGAGGTTCCCCCATGGAATCAGCACAATCACCCGTTGGTCCTTCGGACCAAATGCCCTATCCCCTCAACCAAATCGTGATGGTTCCCATCGACGACCTGTGCGACCCGCCTTGGGACCCCCGGCCCGTCGTGGATGAGGGTCCCCTCCAGCTTCTCGTGGACTATATCGCTGGGGAAGGTTACACCCCTCCCATCCTGGCTTGGGTGGGGAATGGCCGAAAACCCTGGCCGGTGCTTTCCGGCAAACGCCGCCGATTGGCAAATCAGCGGTTGGGGAAAACCGAAATCGCGACGATCTTCTTGGATTGCTCCGAAGAACGGGCAAAAGACCTCACTCAATCCACCAACGAGGACGATAAGCCCTACTGGCTGGGTTCTTGTATCCAAACCGAAACCAGGTTAGCGGAATTTGGTGAAAACTATGAGATCCTTGGAAAACGGATTGGAAAGACAAAATTCTGGGTTTCGAGAGCGATTTCGTTAACGAAATTACTTAGCAATACTTCTCGGAAGATGATTTTCGACCAATATTTAAACGCAGTTGCGAATCGCAACTCAGTTCCAAAAAAAGAAGAAAATCAGGAAACGATCAGCGTAAAAAAGGGAAGAAAGGCGCAAAAAGAGGAAAATTTAGACGACAAACAATGGTTTTTGTTGGAATCGGTCGCTCTTGAATTATTGCCCCTTTTTAGGGGCCGGCCGGTGATAGAAGCCGTCCGGCTCGCCGATCAGGTGGTACCTGTCGTTCTTTCCCAAGAATTGGACGCGAAGGGCGTCGCCAAATTGGTTGGTATGTTGAACAAGGGCCACGAGATATCCGACTTTATGGAACTCAACCTGAAGGGACCTGCGAAATCCCAATCCGGGGGCGCCACGGCAAAGGTTCATCATGCCGAGGGGGCTGATCCCGGTAATGGATCAGCACACCCAAAGAGTGACCCTCGGCTTGAGGCCTCGGGTCAGCAGCAACAATGGGGTCAAGTCTTCATTTTATAGTAACTATTCCAACCGCTTCTTCCTGCGCTAATGTTGTAAAATGGGCCATCGCGTATCCATTGTTCACGAGGTGGGCTAAAAGCACAAACACCTGGATGTGCCCAAATACCAGAAACAGGCAATTAAATTGAAACCGGAAGAGGTACTGGCGAAAGTAGCTAAAATCCATGGGGAAAAGTCGGGTGAGATATTGAAGGCTGGAAAAAGGGAGTCGGAAGCACGGGACGCGGCCATTTATTTGATGAAACGGAAATCGGGGATGAGTTCAATGGAAATTGGGGAAAAGATGGGCGTGGGTGCCAGCGCGGTGGGGAATCGGATAGCGATGGTAAAGAAGCGGATGGAGGGAGAGACACGGTTCAAGGCTCGGATAGATAATATAAAATGAAGACTTGACCCCATTGTTCCCAGATTACCGTCACCGGTGCCATGTCCCCTTACGCCCTCACGATCGATGGCACCAACCAGCTGAGCGGTTGGGCCGGAACGGCCACTTATACTGGAAACCAGGGGTTCGTGGACGGCTGCCGCGGGATCTTCGTGGAGAGCTACACGGCCGGCACGGTGGTGGTTGGGACGACGCCCAGTGGCAACAATAACCAAACCTGGATCAATACCAACGGGGCAAGCTTCAGCCAAGTGGGCGGCGGTGGCGGCAGCACCAACGTTTGCACCACCCAGACCGCGGATATCCTGGCCTTCTGGGACGAAACGGGATCGGGTGGTACGATCCAGGCCGGCGACCCCTATGTTCTTTATTCGAGCCAATCCTCCAGCACAACGCCGAACCTCACCATCACGCTGACGGATTCCCAAACCTGGCCCTGATTTGACGGAGGCATTGTAGTCATCTTCCGATGACCAAAGCCCGGATGAGAAATCATTCGGGCTTTTTTTATTCTCCCGGGTCCCCTACCTCGAATTTGATCCAGGTCTCACGCTGCGGTGTGTGAGTTTCGCAAATCGAGCAAGGACTTGGGCCCCTAGGGAGCCTTCGCGGCGGGGATGGCCAGCCGGTTTGGGGCCTCTCTTAGGCCGGCTTCCGCGCTCTGCGTCCATAGGCTACGAACGCGGCCAGGAGGGCCGGCACCACACTCCAGAGCATGCCTGGAAACCCGGCGTACTGGGTGAAAAGCGCGCAGCCCAACAGCGAGTTGAGGGCCAGGCAGGCGGCCGGGAGAAAACCGCTCATCCAGGCCCCTCGGATCTCTTCATAATGGGAGAACGTGTAGGCCCCCCCGATCAGGTTCCACAAGGCCAGTAAGATTTGAAGCACCCATAAATGGGGGTGTTTGAATTAGGTATACTTTTACGGAATTAGGGTTTCACGCCAATCTTAGGAGGCTTATAGATGAGGAAGTTCATTTATGTTTCCGCGTTGATCCTGGCGGCCGGTTTTACCCGTCTTTGGCCGGTGCAGCAACAATGGGGTCAAGTCTTCATTTTATAGTAACTATTCCAACCGCTTCTTCCTGCGCTAATGTTGTAAAATGGGCCATCGCGTATCCATTGTTCACGAGGTGGGCTAAAAGCACAAACACCTGGATGTGCCCAAATACCAGAAACAGGCAATTAAATTGAAACCGGAAGAGGTACTGGCGAAAGTAGCTAAAATCCATGGGGAAAAGTCGGGTGAGATATTGAAGGCTGGAAAAAGGGAGTCGGAAGCACGGGACGCGGCCATTTATTTGATGAAACGGAAATCGGGGATGAGTTCAATGGAAATTGGGGAAAAGATGGGCGTGGGTGCCAGCGCGGTGGGGAATCGGATAGCGATGGTAAAGAAGCGGATGGAGGGAGAGACACGGTTCAAGGCTCGGATAGATAATATAAAATGAAGACTTGACCCCATTGTTCTTGGGAAGAGGTACTGGCGAAAGTAGCTAAAATCCATGGGGAAAAGTCGGGTGAGATATTGAAGGCTGGAAAAAGGGAGTCGGAAGCACGGGACGCGGCCATTTATTTGATGAAACGGAAATCGGGGATGAGTTCAATGGAAATTGGGGAAAAGATGGGCGTGGGTGCCAGCGCGGTGGGGAATCGGATAGCGATGGTAAAGAAGCGGATGGAGGGAGAGACACGGTTCAAGGCTCGGATAGATAATATAAAATGAAGACTTGACCCCATTGTTCTTGCTCTATTTGAAAAACCGAAGGCATCCAATCAGCCAGGCGGGTGTCATGCCGGCGTGTTTCTTTTGGAGAGGTGAAGGTTATAATGCCGTAAAATTTATTGGGGAAATTGAGCTATGGGTCTTAACCCGAAAATAAAAATTAAGCATAGGAAAATCGAGGATTTCTGCAAGCGGTATCGTATCCGCAAATTGTCTTTCTTCGGGTCTGCCATCAAGGAAAGTTTCCGACCGGATAGTGATATTGACATTCTCGTTGAGTTTGAGGCGGGCCAAAGCGCCGGGTTTTTGGGTCTTGCCCATATGGAAGGTGAATTGTCCCGGATTATGGGGGGGAGACGGATTGATCTAAGGACGCCTGGGGAATTGAGCCGGTATTTTCGGAACGAAGTTGTTGCCTCGGCCCTGGTTGAATATGCAAAACCCTGATTTCATCCGCGTTCGGCATATGCTGGATGCCTGTTGCGAAGCACTTGAGTTCGTGAATGGCAAGTCCCGGTCGGATTTAGATAACGACCGGATGCTGGTTCTTTCTTTGGTTAAAGAAGTGGAAATCATCGGCGAAGCGGCTTCCAAAGTCTCCCCTGAAACTAAATCAAATCATCCTGAAATACCGTGGCAGGACATGGCGCTTATGCGTAACCGCTTGATCCATGCTTATTTTAACATTGATTTAGATGTGGTCTGGGAAACGATACAGAAGGATTTACCTGAGTTGAAAAGGAAGCATCAGGATGTTCGGAATTTTGATAGTCCATCCGCCCACGAACCCCCCGCTGTTTATTTGACGAACCGCAAGCCCCAAAAGACGAAAAAGTCCAAACCCAAACTTAAATTGAAAAAAGATTGATTAAGTATGAATAAAGTTCTTGTGCTTAATTATTATTATTGGCCTGATGACGTGGCACCTATTCTTATTTGGAATAGGCGCCCCCGAACTTGCGCCCCGACTGGAAGGTCGGGGCGCGGGACCATCATCGGGTTGAAATGATCGGGTGTCCTTAAAGATGAATAGTGTTCTTGTGCTCAATCACTACTATTGGCCTGATGATGTGGCACCTATTCTTATTTGGAATAGGCGCCCCCAAACTTGCGCCCCGACTGGAAGGCCGGGGCGCGGGACCATCATCGGGTTGAAATGATCGGGTGTCCTTAAAGATGAATAGTGTTCTTGTGCTCAATCACTACTATTGGCCCGATGATGTGGCCGGGAAGGCGGCGATGTTCAGGCACTGCCACGAGGTTTACATGAAATATTTCTCGAAAAATTCCGTGATGGACTGGTGGGAAAAGGGATTTAAAAAACTTTGATTCCTGCCCCTTCGGTGCTCATTTGACCAACTAGACCAAGTAGGCTAAGATTTCCGTATGAAAAACAAATACTCCATCTACGAAGCCAAGACCCACTTGAGCGAAATTTTGCGCCAGGTCCGGGACAACAAGTCGGTCATCATTACCGACCGGGGAAAGGAAGTGGCCCGGGTGGTCCCGATGGAAGAGAAGACCTCCTTCGAGAAAAGAGTCGAGATGTTCGAAAGGTCGGGGGTAATCCAATATGCCCCGAACGCCGACCCTTCCCAGATCCGCCCGATTAAGAAATGCCCCGGCGCCCTCAAAGAATTTCTTGAGAACCGGAACCGTTTTTGAGATCCGCCTTTCTCGATACCTCCGTCATGGCCGCCATCCTGTTTGAGGAACCCAGCTCGACTGATTTATTGCGGATTTTATCCGGCCTGGAATCCATTTACGCCTCGGGCCTTTTAGAGGCTGAAATGAGAAGCGCCGCCTTTCGGAAGGGGTTGGATACTCGGCTGGTGGAAGCGGAACTATTAAAAGTAAAGTGGATTCATCCGGATCGAGCCCTGACCCAGGAGATCAAACAGATTGTCTCCAATGGGATCCACTTAAGAGGCGCCGATCTTTGGCATCTTGCCTGCGCGCTTTATTTCGCGGGCAACCCGGCGGCCATTCCTTTTATGACCCTCGATGAACCCCAGGCCCAAGCGGCCCGCCGTTTGGGATTTCAAGTCATGCCGTGGGGGTGGACGATTGAGCCCACACTTTCAGAACCACCGGCTCGCTATAGGGCGAATCCCGCCTCCAAGAAGCTCCCCAAGAAGAAACCACAACCGCTAAAAGGCCGCTAAAGGTTATGATTGCCAGGATAAACCCTGACTTTAGGATGAACGCGAAAGGTGTGTTATGAAACGGAAAAAAGCCTTTATCACAGGCGTCACCGGCCAGGACGGTTCCTGGTTGGCGGATTTTCTTTTGGAAAAGGGCTACGAGGTCCACGGCATGGTGCGCCGGTCCTCTTCCTTTAATACGGCCCGCATCGACCATATTTACCAAGACCCTCACGCCCAGGGGCGGCGATTTTTCCTGCATTTCGGGGACCTTTCCGATTCCTCGGGCCTTTTCAAACTGCTTTCACAGATCAAGCCGCACGAGATTTATAACCTGGCGGCCCAAAGCCACGTGAGGGTTTCTTTCGACCAGCCCGAATATACCGGCGAGGTCACCGGGGTCGGGACGATCAAACTGCTGGAAGCCATGCGGGAAGCCTGTCCCAAGGCCCGTTTCTACCAGGCCAGCAGTTCGGAACTTTACGGCGGACTGGATTGCCCCAAGAAGGGCTACAACGAAACCAGCGCCTTTTATCCCCGAAGCCCCTATGGGGTCGCCAAGCTTTATTCCTTCTGGGCGGCCAAGAACTACAGGGAAGCCTATGGGATGCACATTTCCAACGGGATTCTCTTTAACCATGAAAGCGAGCGCCGGGGGGAGACCTTCGTGACCCGCAAGGTCACCCGCGCGGTGGGCCGCATCGTGGTGGGCCTGCAAAAGGACCTCTTCCTGGGCAACCTGAAGGCGAAGCGGGACTGGGGCGACGCCAAGGAATTCGTGAGGGCCATGTGGCTGATGCTTCAAAAACCCGAGCCCCATGATTACGTCATCGCCACGGGGGAAACCCATTCCATCGAGGAAATGCTGAAGGTGGCCTTCGGCTATGTGCGTCTTGACTGGAAAAAACACGTGAAATTCGACCCCCGCTACCTGCGCCCCTCGGAGGTGGACACGCTGTTGGGGGACGCGTCCAAGGCCCGGAAACAACTGGGTTGGAAGCACGAAACCGGCTTCACGGAGTTGATCGAACGCATGGTGGACCACGACATCGACCTGGCCGGGCGGGAAAAGAAAGCGGGGGAATAGAAGAGGAAGCCGCCGTAGCCGTTATAATGGCCCATTCCTGGAGGCGTTTCTTGAAACCCGAAGCATCCATCATCGAAAACTTGGCCTCCCAAATCGTGGAGGCTGTCCACCCGCTGACCATCATCCTTTTCGGCTCCGCGGCCCGTGGGGAAATGGGGCCCGGAAGCGACATCGACCTCATGATCATCATGCCGGAGGGGACCGACTGTGGGAAAACCACCCAGCGGCTTTACAACCGCGTGGGCGGGGTCAAGGCGGGCTATGACCTCGTCGTGGCGACGCCGGGTATCCTCGAGAAATACAAGGATAACTGCGCCCTGGTTTACAAATGGGCGTTAAAGGAAGGCCAGGTGGTCTATGCCGCCTGAGAGGGGCGATTTAAACGACCCCGGAGTATGGATTGATTTCGCGAAAAGCGACCTTGCCTTGGCGCGGGTGGGCAGGACGCCCGGAGTCCGGTTGGGAGCCCTCTGTTACCATTGCCAGCAAGCCGCGGAAAAAGCCTTAAAAGCCGTGTTGTTGCGCCACCATGTCGAATTTCCCCCTACCCATAACCTGCGGGATTTATTCAACCTCTTGCCGCCGCCGGTGTCGGCGCCCAGTGAGGTTAAAGCCGCCTGTGATTTAAGCGGATATGCCATCAAGGGACGCTACCCTTTGGACGTTTCGGACGCCTCCCCTTCCGAGTATAAAAAGGCCGTCCAATCGGCCGAGAGGCTGTTGAGGTGGGCTGAAAAAGCCGTCTTGGCTGGGGACGAACCCGGCAGGCTGGACCTTGAGGAGCCCCGGGCGGACTACTCCGCCCGGAAAATTCCATCGCGGAAAACCTCCCCGAAATCCAGGAAAACGAACAAACGAAAGGCAAAACCGTGAAACTCTTCATCGCCGGTCATAAGGGCATGGTGGGCTCGGCGCTGGTGCGCCGGTTCCAAAAAGAAAAGGGCGTGGAGCTCATCCTCAGGGATTTCGCCCAGCTCGACCTGACCCAACAGGCCCAGGTGCTGGACTTCTACCAAAAGGAAAAACCCGACCAGGTCATCGTGGCCGCGGCCAAGGTGGGGGGGATCCTCGCCAACAGCACCTATCCCGCGGAGTTTCTTTACCAGAACCTGGCCATCGCCGCCAACTGCGTCGAAGGGGCCTGGAAGGCCGGCGTGAAGCGTCTGCTTTTCCTGGGCAGTTCCTGCATTTATCCCAAGCTGGCGCCCCAGCCCATGACCGAAGACTGCCTGCTCACCGGCGCCCTGGAACCCACCAACGAGGCCTATGCCATCGCCAAGATCGCGGGCCTCAAGCTCTGCCAGTTTTACCGGAAGCAATACGGGGTCCTGTTCCATTCGGCCATGCCCACCAACCTTTACGGGCCGGGGGACAATTACCACCCGCAAAATTCCCACGTGCTGCCCGCCATGATCCTCAAGTTCCATGAGGCCTGGGAAAAGAGCGCGCCGGTCATGACCCTTTGGGGAACGGGATCGCCCAAACGCGAGTTCCTGCACGTGGACGACCTGGCCGACGCCTGCGCCTATTTGTTGAAACTCGACAACCCGCCCGACTGGGTGAACGTGGGCACGGGAACGGACATCCTGATCAAGTCCCTGGCGGGATTGGTGGCGGAAATCACCCATTTTTCCGGGCGCATCGAGTGGGATTCGTCCAAACCCGACGGCACCCCCCGCAAATTGCTGGATGTTTCCCGCTTGAGCGCCTTGGGATGGAAAGCGTCGATCCCACTGGAAGAGGGGATCAAGTCCACTTACCGGAGCTTTTTGGAAGATATTGCCGCTGGATCCCTTCGCAAAGCGTGAACCATTCCTGCCGGGTTGGTTAATTGAAGGGGTCCATTTTCCGTTTTTCGTCCCGGCCTGGGGCAAGGCTCAAACCCTATCGATCAAGGGAATGTTTCCGGAAAGCCTTTTTCAAACCGGCCTTGACGATTCTTATTCATTGAGTAAAATTACTCAATGCATTGAGTAATATGTAAAGGCGTCCCATGTACCAAAGACCCCAGGCGGAAACCCTCAAAAACCGGTTGGAGGAAAAACGCCGGTTCATCCAGGTTTTGTCCGGCCCCCGGCAGGTGGGCAAGACCACCTTGGTGGAGCAGGTCATGAAATCAATCCATGCCCCCCATCTTTACGTTTCAGCCGACCAGCCCGCCCTTCGTGACCCCCTTTGGATCCAGAAGCAGTGGGACCACGCCCGGCTATTGGCGGGGGAAAAGAAAGGGACCGGGGCGGTTTTGATCCTCGATGAGGTACAGAAAGCGGGGGATTGGCCTGAAATCGTCAAGCGCTTGTGGGATGAGGATACGGCGGACCGCAGGCCCCTCAAGGTGGTCCTCCTGGGTTCCGCGCCGCTTTTGATCCAGAAAGGCCTGACCGAAAGTCTCGCGGGCAGGTTTGAGACGATTCCGATGACCCATTGGTCCTATGGCGAGATGAAAAAAGCTTTTGGCTGGTCGTTGGATCAGTTTATCTATTATGGCGGGTACCCCGGCTCCGCTTCCCTCATCAGCGATCCGGAAAGATGGACCCGGTATATCCAAGATTCCATGATTGAGACGACCCTCTCCCGTGACGTCCTATTATTAACGAGGGTCGACAAGCCCGCCCTCTTGAGGCGGCTGTTTCAGTTGGGCTGCGAGTATTCAGGCCAGATACTTTCGTACCAGAAAATGGTGGGGCAACTGCAGGACGCGGGGAACACCACCACCCTGGCCCATTACGTGGAACTGCTGTCGAAGGTCGGCATGCTGACGGGGCTTTCCAAATACGCCGGCCAGAAAGTCAGGCAAAGAGGTTCCATCCCGAAATGGCAGGTTTTGAACGCCGCCCTCTTCTCCGTCAGCCAGGATCTCGCCTTCGACGATGCCCGGAAAGATCCGAAAGCCTGGGGCCGATGGGTGGAATCGGCGGTGGGGGCCCACCTGGTCAACGGTTGTCTTGGAACGGAAATGGAAATATTTTATTGGCGTGAGCGAAACCAGGAAGTGGACTTCGTCGTAAAGAAAGGAAAGGAATTAACCGCCATCGAGGTGAAAAGCGGTTTGCGTAAACCCTTTTTGCCCGGTCTCGAGGCCTTTGCCAAGGCTTTTAAGCCTAAACGAACCTTAAGGGTGGGAAGCCGGGGAATACCCTTTGAGGAGTTCCTGGAAAAACCGACGGCTTATTGGGCGGGCCAGCCAAAGAAATAACAGGGCCCTTCCTCGACCTCCCGAAAAGAAATTTTCCTTCCTCCGAGGGGTCAGGCTCCCTTTTCCGTTTTTGGTACCCGGCCCCGGAGGGGTTACCGGGAGGCTAACCCGGGGAGAAGCGATGGTCCCCAGCCATCGATCCCTTGGATGCGAATGTAATGTACAAAAAATATTACTATATGTACAATGCGTTGTCATGATTTCAAGGCCCTTTTTTACCGATCTGATTGAGAAGGCGTGGAAGCGCCGGTCCCTGGTCTGGCTCAAGGGCGTCCGCCGGGCCGGGAAGACCACGCTCGCCAAAAGCCTGCCGGAGATAAGGTATTTCGATTGCGAATTGCCCCGCACGGCCGATGCCCTGAAAGATCCGGAGGGGTTCTTTGAAGGCTTGAGGGGAAAAAGGATTGTCTTGGACGAGATACACCGCCTCGCCGATCCCTCCAATGTGCTCAAGGTGGCCACGGACCATTACCCGACGGTGAAGGTCCTCGCGACGGGGTCCTCGACGCTGGGGGTTTCCGCCAAGTTCAAGGATTCGCTCACGGGACGGAAAACCGAGGTCTTTCTTTCCCCGGTCATCGAGCCGGAACGGGCCGCCTTCGGGGCCCCTTCCCTGGAGGATCGCCTGCTCAAGGGGGGGCTTCCGGCCTTCCTGCGGCAAGACACCCCCCCGCCCGGCGAATTCGAGGAATGGCTGGATTCCTATTTCGCCAGGGACGTGATGGAACTGTTCCGCACGGGAAAACGCGCCTCCTTTTTGCGGTTCGCCAAACTCCTGTTCGCCCGCTCGGGGGGCATCTTCGACGCCAGCCGTTACGGCCGGGAATGCGAGGCGGACCGCCGCACGATCGCGAATTACCTGGCGATCCTGGAGGAGACCCAGGTCTTCCACGTCTTGCGCCCTTACAGCACCCACCGGCCCACGGAAATCGTGTCCGCCCCCAAGGTGTACGGTTTCGACACGGGTTTCGTCTGCCATTACCGTGGCTGGACCCAGTTGCGGTCCGACGACATGGGCCTTTTGTGGGAACACTATGTCCTCAACGAGCTTCAGGCCCGCCTGCGGACCCGGCAGGTCCAATATTGGCGAGACAAGCAGGAAAGGGAGGTGGACCTGGTCTGGGCCCCGGCGGGCAAGAAAATCACGGCGATCGAGTGCAAATGGTCCGCCGCCAACGCGGAAACTTCCAACCTCGAGATATTCGCCGGGCATTATCCCGGGAGCCGGCTGGCCGTGGTCTCGCGCGACGTGGGACACCCTTACCGCCGCAAATCCCACGGCGTTGAGATTGATTATTTGGGGTTGGAAAGCCTGGTCCAATTGCTGGCCGGATCAAAAGACGGGAAGGTCGCTTAAAATGATTAAAGCGATGGCCTTGCGCCCTGACTTCGAGAACCGGCGGATAAATAAATTGCGCAACCTCATGAAAAAAATCCTCATCCCCCTTTTTCCCTGCCTCGGGATGGCTTTGATATTCGAACTGTGTTATTTCATGTCGGTTTACCAGGGTCGGCCCCCCGCGAAACCCCTTTACGATTGCGTGCTGGTCTATGGGGGGTATGTGAATCGCACCCGGATGGGTTTGATGCTGGCGGATACGCGCCATATCCCGATCTTCCTGTCCGAAGCTTACGGCGGGCCGGAGCAAGTGCAAAAACTTTTCGGAAAAATTTCATCGCCCATCGTGGTGGACCACTACGCCCGCACCACCGACCAGAACGCCCGCAACGCCGTGAAGTTCATGGAAGAGGGCGGGTTCCATCACGCGGCGCTGGTGACCAACTGGTACCACCAGCCCCGGGCTCTCCTCCTCACCCGGATGTACCTTTTGGGAAAAGAGGTCGAAGTGCAACCCTATTTCTTCGAGAAGGTACCCGTCTTTTGGGAAAAAGAACCTGATTTTTGGTTTGAGATGGTGAAGATTTGGGGTAGCCTGGCGCGTGTGATGCTGCATTGGGTCCATTACGACAAACCTGTGTTTCATCAATGAAGAAATAATTCCGGGAGGGATTCACCATGAAAATCGCAGTGATTGGCGCCTCGGGCATGTTGGGCACCCGGATGGTCGAAGTCTTGGAATCCAACGGCCATGAGGCCTTGACCGCCGACCTGCCGGTGCTGGATATCACCGACCCCGCCATGCTGGCCCGCTTCTTCGCCACCCAGGATTTCGATGGGCTCATCAACTGCGCCGCCTTCACCGCCGTGGACGCCTGCGAGGTCCGGGCCCAAAGGCCGACCGTGATGAAAGTGAACGGGGAAGCGGTTGGGAATATGGCCAACCTTTGCCGGGAAGCACGCCGTTGGATGATCCACATCTCCACCGACTACGTCTTCAACGGCAGGGGCGAACGCCCTTGGAAGGAAGTAGACGCGCCCGACCCGGTGAACGCCTACGGAAGGTCGAAGCTGGAAGGCGAGCGACTTTTCCACCTGGCCGGCGACCCGGGATGGATCGTGCGCACCAGCTGGCTTTACGGACCCAAGGGCAAAAACTTTGTCCGCGCCATGGCGGGCTTGCTGAGAACCAAATCCCAAGTGGAGGTGGTGGACGACCAGACGGGCGGGCCCACCTTCACGGGAGACCTGGCGAACTTCCTCCTGAAAATGGCCGAGGCCCAACCCCCGATGGGGACTTACCATTACGCCAACGAGGGCCATGTGACTTGGTGCGGTTTCACCCGGGCGATTAAGGAAGAGTTGGGGCTGACCTCCTGCGAGGTGGTCCCGGTCACCAGCGACCGCTTTCCACGCCCGGCCCGGCGGCCCGCCAACTCCCGGTTCGACCTGTCCAAGGCCCGGGCCTTCTTCCCGAAGGGGATGCGCCCCTGGCGCGAGGCCTTGAGGGAATACCTGGCAATGGAAAAGCTTTAATTAAATCACGAAAGTGGAATTTCATGAATTCCAGCCTTTTTAGCCCCTTCTAAACCCTGATTGGGGAAAATCTTTATAGTAAACTAAGCCTGTTTCCGCGTGTTTATCCATGAATTCCCGTTGGGCCTGGAATTGAATGACCTCAATTAATAAAACCCTTCTCGTATTGATCCTTCTTTTCGCGCCCTCCCTTGATTTTGCTTTTTCCCTGAATCAAGGCGCCGGGTTGGTCATCGGGTTCAAAACTTTCACCCAACGAAACCCGAACGCCTCGGATGCCCTTGCCGATACCCTGGACGCTCCTCAAAAAATCTTCAGCGATGGGTCCCACCTCTATGTCGCGGATACGGCCAACAACCGGGTTTTGATCTATAACACCCTACCCGCGAGCTTGAATATCCCGGCGGATGAGGTGTTGGGCCAATGTGACCCCGAATACGGGGGAGGGGGCCAATGAAGGTTTGGCGCCCCCCCAGGCCTATACTTTAAGCTCTCCCGAGGGGGTCTTCAGCGACGGGGCCCACCTTTTTATCGCGGATACGGGGAACAACCGGGTTTTGATCTACAACACACCGCTTCCCACCACCAACCAATCCGCGGACGTGGAGTTAGGCCAAACCAGCTTCACCACCCATACCGCCTCTTCACCCACCTCCTTCACGATGAACCAGCCGATGGGGGTTTATAGCGATGGGACCCGGCTCTATGTGGCCGATTCGGGCAATAACCGGGTGCTGATGTTTTCCACGATCCCCACCCTGAGCCATACAGCCGCCACTTACGTTTGGGGCCAAACCACGATGAACCTCAAAACGGTCCCCTCATCCCCTACCAGCTTGACGATGACTTCGCCACGGGATATTTGCGGGTCGGGCACCACCCTCGTGGTCGCGGATTATTTCAACAACCGGGTCCTGGTTTTTAACACGATCCCCGCGGGAAATACCCCGGCCGCCGACGAGGAGATCGGACAGCCCGACATGCTCTCCAACGGGGCCAATCAAAACGGAAACCCCACTTCCATCACCTTGTATAATCCCGCCGCCTTAGGCTTCAGCGCCGGCAATCTTTACGTGGCGGATAAAAATAACAACCGGGTACTCCTTTACAACGGCATCCCCTCCGCCAATGGGGCTTCGGCAAACCTGGTGGTGGGCCAGCCCGACATGGGCACGACCCAGGTGAACACCGGCGGCATCGGCCCGGGGAGTTTAAACTCACCCCTGGGTGTCTGCGGAGACGCCTCCAATTTGTACGTCAGCGATTCAGGCAACAACCGGCTCCTGATATTCAACGGTATACCCTCCGGCAATAATCCTTCGGCGAACCTGCCCCTGGGCCAGGGAGACCTTTACAGCGGCCTCATCAACCGGGACGCCGGCAACCCGATGAACAGCCTGTATTTCCCGACGGGAACCTACTACGACGGCCACCAACTTTTCCTGGCGGACAACCAGAACAGCCGGATCCTGGTTTACAACTCGATCCCCACCCAAAATGACGTATCGGCGGATTATTTCATCGGGGGCCCCGGGGCGGGGGTGACCAACGGGTTGGTCATGGACAACCCGGGAGGCGTCTTCAGCGACGGGGCCACCTTGTTCGTCGCGGATACCGGTTACAACCGGATCCTGGTCTACAGCCCGATCCCCTCGAACTCCACCGTCGCGCCGAATTTTATCATCGGCCAACCCGATTATTTCACCGGGACCGCCAACACGGGGGGCGCCTCGTCCCAATCCCTCAGCACGCCCTACCATGTCTTTGAGGCGGGGGGGAAACTTTTTGTGGCGGATTCGGGCAACAACCGGGTTCTGATTTACAACAGCCTGCCGTCGGGTTTTGGCGCTTCCGCGGACGTGGAAATCGGCCAGCCCAACATGACCACCGTCACGGCCAATACGGGAGGGCTGAGCGCCCAATCCCTGTCCCTTCCCGCGAATGTTTTCTCGGACGGGACCCGGTTGTTCGTCGCCGACGTCGGCAATAACCGGGTATTGATCTTTAACAGCATTCCCGTGACCCAAAACGCGGCGGCCGATGTCGTGATCGGCCAACCCAATATGACCACCGCCACCGCCAGCGCGCCGGCATCCTTCAGCCTGAGTTCACCCGCAGGGGTATGGGGGGACGGGACCCGCCTCTTCGTTTCCGATTACGGCAACAACCGGGTTTTGGTCTATAACTCCATCCCGGTTACGAACAATACCCCCGCCGACCAGGTGCTGGGCCAGGCCGATTTCGTGAGCGGCGGAGCCAACCGGGGAAGCTGTATCGGGCCCAACACCCTCTATCATCCCTGGGCGGTCGCCCAGGCGGGAACCCAATTCCTGGTGTCCGATAATACCAATCACCGGGTTTTGATTTTTCAGGATACCCCGATGCCGACCGCCACTCCCACCAACACTTTCGTGTTGTCGCCGACCCCTTCCTCCACCGGTACCCCGACTTCCACCCCGACATCCACCTTCACTTCCGCGATGACCTCCCTTCCTACCTCCACCCCGGGGCCTGGAAGCGTGCTTGGAAATTTAGGCGCCGACCAGTTCGTCAGCGCGGTCGCGGTATCGGGCAACACGGTCTATATAGGAGGCGCTTTCCAGAAAATCGGAATCAAGGTGGGGCAGGGGGCGGCGCTCGACCCGACGAACGGAACACCCCTCCCCAATTCCGCGCCGGTTTCCGGCACCCGGATCAACGCGGTCATAAGCGACGGATCGGGCGGCTGGTATATCGGGGGGGATTTCACCTGCGTGCAGGGGATGCCGATCTCCTACCTCGCCCATATCCTCCCCGGCGGGAACCTGGATACGAACTTTAATCCCCCGGCGCTTTCTTACCCGCTCTATGCCCTCGCCCTTTCGGGAAACACCCTTTATTTTGGAGGGCAATTTTTCTACGTCGGGGCTTCGAGCCGAAACAACGTGGCCGCGGTCAATGCCACGACGGGAGCCCTCCTCCCCTGGAACCCGGGAACGAACGGGACGGTCAACGCCCTGGCGGTTTCGGGCAGTACGGTTTACATCGGGGGAAGCTTCACCCAGGTGGCGTCGACCACCCGTAATTACGGCGGCGCGGTGGACGCTTCCTCGGGCGCCCTTCTTTCATGGAACCCCAACCTCAATTCCTACATCGCCGCCATCGCGGTGGGGGCGGGTTCCGTCTATATCGGGGGAAGTTTCACGACGATCAACGGGGGAACCGCCCAAAATTACATCGCGGCCGTGGACCCGGCCACGGGCGCGCCGCAGGCCTTTAACCCGAACCCCAATGGGACGGTGTACGGCCTTTTGATCTCAGGCACGACCCTCTACGCGGGCGGCAGTTTTAACCTGGTCGGGGCTACGAACCGGAATTACCTTGCCTCCTGGGACACGGGAACGGGAACCCTTCAGGCCTGGAACCCCAATTGCAATGGGCAGGTCCAATCCCTGGATGTTTCCGGGTCGTCGATCTATGTGGCGGGAGGGTTCGCGACGATCGGGGGCGCGGCCCGCGCGAACCTGGCGGCGGTCGACGCGACCAGCGGAGCGGTTTTGGCCTGGAATCCCAACTCGAATTCAACGGCCTACGCGGTGGCGGTTTCAGGCGGGAACGTCTATGTGGGCGGGGGATTCACCCTCATGGGGGCGGTGACCCGAAACCACGTGGCGGCCATCGATATCCCCTCGGGAACGCTTTTGAGCTGGAACCCCGACGCGGATGAGCAGGTTACCGCCCTGGCCGTTTCCGGCAGCACGGTTTATATCGGCGGTTTTTTCATCCATATCAATGGCACGGTCGCCCGCAATTATTTGGCCTCGGTCGATACCCTTTCCGGTTCCGCCCGGCCCTTTAATCCCAACCTCAATTACAATCCTTACTCGCTGATCGTTTCGGGGACGACCCTCTATGTCGCGGGTAATTTTTCCCTTTGCGGGTCCACCACCCGCAACAACCTGGCCGCGGTGGACTCCACGTCGGGTTCCCTTCTCTCGTGGAACCCCAACGCGAACAATATCGTTTACGGTCTCGCCCAGTCGGGCTCGACGATCTACGCCGGGGGCAATTTTACGGCGATGAACGGGGGTACGACCCGCAATTACCTCGCGGCAGTGGACGGCACCACCGGCAACTTACTGCCTTGGAACCCGAACCCCAATTCTTACGTGAACGTTTTGACCGCTTCCGGGAACCGGGTCTACGCGGGCGGATGGTTCACCACGATGAATGGAGGCACCCCCCAAAGTTACCTCGCGGCCTTGGACGGGACGACGGGGACGGACCTGGCCTGGAATCCCAACCCCAACAACGCGGTGGATGCCCTGGCCCTTTCCGGCGGGGTCCTGTACACGGGCGGTGTTTTTACAGCGATCGGGGGCGCATCCAGGAGCATGATGGCCGCCTTGGACGCGGCCTCTGGAACAGCGCTTTCATGGACCGCGAACACGAACATTCAGGTATCCTCGATTGCCCTTTCGCCGGGAAATGTATTCATGGGCGGGGATTTCACGGCTTTTGGATGTTTGCCCGCCTATTATTACGGCCAGATCGGGGCCGCTCCCACGGCCACCATAACTTCCACCGTTACCTCAACGTCCACGCCCACCGCCACTTCCACCTCCACGCCCACACCTAGCCCGACTTACTCACCTACCCAAACACCGACTATTACATCCACTTGGACACCCACGACGACTGCCACGATCACCCCCGACCCTTCCGATACGGTCTCCTCCACCTCCACTATCACCTTAACACCCACGGTTACCGATACTTACACCAACACCATTACCAATAGCCCGACCATTACGGAAACCCCGACCGTCACCTTAACACCCACTTCCACGGATACTTACACGAGCACGATTACCCTGTCCCCGACTGGAACCGTAACACCTACGATTTCCGATACACCCACTAACACCAACACCATTACGAATAGCCCGACAATCACGGATACCCCGACCGGTACGAACACGGTCACCACCAGCCCGACCTATACGAATACGGTTACGAACAGCTCGACTATTACCGACACTCCAACCAACACCAATACGATCACTTTGACACCCACGATTTCCGATACACCCACGCAAACAAACACTATTACGAATAGCCCAACGATCACGGATACGCCGACTGGCACGAATACGATCACCAGCAGCCCGACCTATACAGATACGGTGACCAATACCCCGACCATTACCGACACTCCAACCAACACCAATACGATCACTTTGACACCCACGATTTCCGATACGCTAACCCAAACCAACACGATTACGAATAGCCCGACGATCACGGATACCCCGACCAACACGAACACGATCACCAGCAGCCCGACCTATACAGATACGGTGACCAATACCCCGACCATTACCGACAGTCCTACCAACACCAATACGATCACATTGACACCCACGATTTCCGATACGCCAACCCAAACCAACACGATTACGAATAGCCCGACGATCACGGATACACCGACCGGTACGAACACGGTCACCACCAGCCCGACCTATACGAATACGGTCACGAACAGCCCGACCATCACCGACACTCCAACCAACACCAATACGATCACCCTGTCCCCGACTGGGACCTTGACACCCACTATTTCTAATACACCTACCCAAACCAACACGATTACGAATAGCCCGACGATCACGGATACCCCGACCAATACGAATACGATCACCAGCACCCCGACCTATACCGATACAGTCACGAACAGCCCGACCATTACCGACACTCCCACCAGCACCAATACGATCACCCTGTCCCCGACTGGGACCTTGACACCCACTATTTCTGATACACCTACCCAAACCAACACGATTACGAATAGCCCAACGATCACGGATACCCCGACCAACACGAACACGATCACCAGCACCCCGACCTATACCGATACAGTCACGAACAGCCCGACCAATACCGACACTCCAACCAACACCAATACGATCACCCTGTCCCCGACTGGGACCTTGACACCCACTATTTCTGATACACCAACTACCACCAACACCATTACGAATAGCCCAACGATCACGGATACCCCGACCAATACGAATACGATCACCAGCACCCCGACCTATACGGACACGGTGACTAATACTCCGACCATTACCGACAGCCCCACAAGCACCAATACGATCACCCTGTCCCCGACTGGGACCTTGACACCCACTATTTCTGATACACCAACTACCACCAACACCATTACGAATAGCCCAACGATCACGGATACCCCGACCAATACGAATACGATCACCAGCACCCCGACCTATACGGACACGGTGACTAATACTCCGACCATTACCGACAGCCCCACAAGCACCAATACGATCACCCTGTCCCCGACTGGGACCCTGACACCCACGATTTCCGATACGCCTACCCAAACCAACACCATTACCAATAGCCCGATAATCACGGATACACCGACCCCTTCCTTCTCCCCGACCGGTACTTCCTCGCAAACGCCGGTTTTCACGGACACGATTACCCTGACCCCGAGCTATACCTGGACTAATACCCCCATCAATACCGTTACCTATACCGTTACGGCAACGGAAACCCCCACTTCCAGCCTAACCACCACACCTTCCAGTACCGAAACCCCAACGCCTAGCCTCACCAGCACGCCTACCCCCACTCCCCCCAACACCCCCACAGATAGCCTCACCCCCACGATGACATTCACCGGGACATTCACGCCCACAAGCACCCCGACGGCCTCTTTGACCTCCACTGCCACGCCATCCGAAACCGGAACCCTCACCTTGTCTCCCACCGAGACTTGGACCCCTTCGGATACCCTCACGCCAACCGAATCGCCCACGGTCACTATCACCGCAACCTTTACCCCCTCCCCCACATTGACCCTCACCCCCACGATCACCCAATCTCCCACCGTGACCCTTTCCCCCACCCCGACGCCGACCTTGGGCACCGGTTCCTACCTTTATTTGAGCGCGAACCGTTTCAATGTGTTATCCGACCCGCCCCTGCGCGTGGATTGCGGGACCTTGAACGGCGGCGACCTCCAATTGCGGGTTTACAACGCGGTCGGAGCCACCATCCGGCATCTTTATTCGGGAAACCAGCCATCCGGGGGCTTCAGCCTTTATTGGGACGGCCTGGACGATAACGGGCAGGCGGCCTCGACCGGTTTGTACCTCGTCGCCCTGATCGAAACCTCGCAGACTCAGATCAAAAAAGTCGTGGTGGTGAAACAGTGAGGAAACGAACCCTCCTCGCGCTTTTCCTTCTCTTTCTCATCCCCTGGAAGGGAACCCGGGCGGCGAATTCGCTCACGAGCGGGGCCGATTTCCTGTTGATGACCACCGGCGCCCGTCCGGACGGCATGGGACAGGCCTTCAGCGCCGTGGCGGACGATATCAACACCCTTACGTTCAACCCCGCGGGCCTGGGAAATATCAGGCTTCCCGAGGTCGGCTACGGCCACGAAAGTTTTTTCTCGGACATTAGTTATGATTTTTTGGGCGCGGCGGTACCGGCCGGCGAGCTGGGTGTTTTGGGTTTGGGCTACCTGGGCATGGGAACCCCGCCTTTCAACAGCACCGCCGACCCCGCCGCCGCAACCTCCTCCGTGATGGACCAGGCCTTTATCGGGGCGTGGGGCAAGTCCTTTTACGACTTCCATGTGGGCGCGGCCCTTAAATACATCCAGGAAAAGGTGGACACGATCCAGGGAACGGGTTTCGCGGTGGACCTGGGCGCGCGTTTCCGGATCCTGCCCCAATTGACCCTGGCGGGCGCGGTTTTGAACCTCGGGTCGGGTATCCAATTTTCCTCGCTGGAACCCCTTCCGCTGGTGGCGAACACCGGGGTGGCTTGGAACGCCTATGAAGACCCGAACCACAGCCTGACCTTGGCGGGGGACGGTTCCTTTGAGGTGAACTCCAACCTCCAGCATTACAGCGTGGGCGCGGAGTATTGGTTCAAGGACATGGTGGCGTTGAGGGCCGGATACCTGGCGAATTCCCAGGATGAGGGATTTTCAGTCGGCGCGGGATTTAAGTACCAGTTTTTCCAGTTGGATTACGCCTTCGAGCCCTACAACCAACTCGGATCGGTCCACCGCTTTTCGGGTTTGTTGCGCTGGGACGGGCCTTGGGTCGCGGGCGGGGAACCCAACGCCCCGAAATATGTAACCGCCCGCCCGGGTCCGAGGGGGCTTGAAATCCGGTGGGATAAAGCGTTTGGCCCGGTCCATGCCTATGAGGTCCATATCCAGCCCTTGGATGGAAGGGAGGAGATGGTCAGCCCGGCGGTGATCAACCCGGTTTTCCTGTTCAAGGATTGGGACCCCAAAACCCTTTATAAGATCACGGTTCGTTCCGTCGGGGAGGGGGGAGCCCACAGTTATCCCTCCAAGGAAACCTATTTCCTCTCCAAGGAAAGCGCAAACCCCAGTCCCGCCGAGGCGGTTGAAAGCGATCGGCGGGGGAACCAGGTTTCCGTCGCCATCGGGTTGCAGGGCCAAGTGGACGGTATCGGATTACGCTTAACTTGGAATGCCCTGAATGGAAGCGATATGACCGGCTATTCCCTCTACCGCCAGTCTCCCTCGGGACAGGTGGAGAAGGTCAGCCAGGCGCTGAAAAAAAGGACCACCCTCTGGGTGATGGATGCCTCGGGTCTTTACGGCTGGACCTGGCTCGTGACAGGTGTTTACCGGGACGGACGGGAAAGGGTTTTGGGCGCCTACCTCTGGTACCCTTCCGAGGAGGAATCGGACCGTTTGGCGGGTAAAAACCAATTACGGCTTTACGCCAGCCCCCAGCCCCATCGAAGGGTCTACCTGGATTGGGACAAGGACCCGGAGGCCGCGGGTTATTCCCTATTGGTCAGCCGGGCCGGTGACGGCGTTTATGAGCTGTATCAAGAACTGGGCCGCGCCCATGCCAGCGGGTTGTTCACCGTGGGAGGGAAGCAGAACCCCTATTATTTCGTGGTGGGGTCCAAAAAGGGGGAGGGACAGTGGGCGAATCATACCAATGAAGCCAAGGCGGAGTTGTTCAACGAAATGCCCGAGATCAATCGAAATTCCTCCCCGGACCTGTTCGGGGGCCGGGAAGCTACGCCACTGGATGATTATTAAAAGCAAATCCCACAAACCCATCCCCTGAAAAATGCGCCGATGGCGAAGAACCCTTTCTGTGGTTAAAATGTGGCGCTTCCTTAATGAGCCGCCCTCGAACCGAGCCGGCAAAGTGAAAACTCTTCAAAGGGTTCCATTGAAAAACACGCCCCGAAATTTCGAAGCCCGGGTCCTGGTCAACGAGCCGGCCGGGAACTATTTCCGAATGATCTTCCAGGACCAGGGGGTCCTCCGGAAGGCCCTTCCAGGCCAATTCATCAATGTCCGCGTCTCGAAGGGACTGAACCCCCTTCTTCGCCGGCCCTTTTCCATCGCCCGGGTCCTGCCCGCTCCCAAAGGAAAGACCCGCGTCGAGATCCTTTACGCCCGCATGAGGGAAGGCACCCGGTTGTTGTCCCTCAAGAAACCCGGAGAGACCATCGATGTGCTGGGCCCCCTGGGAAAGCCCTTCCCCTTTTTGGACCGGAAACACCCCGTTTTGATCGTGAGCGGGGGCATCGGGGTGGCGCCCCTGGTTTTCCTGGCCGAAGTCCTGAAACAAAAGAAAGTTCCCATGACCGTCTTTTTGGGGGCCCGGTCCGCGGGCGACTTGATTGACCTGGATGTATTCAAAAAGCTCAAGGTCCCTCTTTATATATCCACCGATGACGGATCCAAGGGCCAAAAGGGTTTCGTGACCCAATTGCTGGACGACTACCTGGACAAGGGCGAGATCCCCAAGGGCACCGTGATCTACGCCTGCGGGCCCCGGCCCATGTTCAAGGCGGTATCCATGGTGGGGGCGAAATTCGAGGTGCCGACCTATCTATCCTGGGAAGAACACATGGGATGCGGCTTAGGGATCTGCCTGACCTGCGTCTGCCCGGTCAAGCGGGAGGATGGGACCATTCAAATGGTGCGGAGCTGTTACGAGGGCCCGGTTTTTGACGCGACGAAAGTGGAATGGGGGAAGCTGGGATGAAAAACAATATATCCGGGGAATAGAAGGGAGCGGGTCATGAAAACTCAACACCGTCGCGCGCCTTCCTCGGAAGGGTTCTCCGACTACGAGGAACGCATCAAGGAACTAAAGAGGAAAAAGCCGGAGATATATAAGGCCCTCAAGAGCCCCGATCCGCTCGCCTGTTTGGCGTGGAACGTCATCGAACTTCGGGGCGATAAGGGATGGAGCCAGCAGGAATTGTCCCATCGGGCCGGGGTGGCCAAAAGGGTGATTGCTTATATTGAAGCCTACGAATCCTTCACGGAAAGCTACAATGCCTCCGTGAAACTCTTGATCAAAATCAGCCGGGCCCTGGGGGTTTCCTTTTCCAGGCTTTTCCAAGAAGTGGACTTGACGAAGGTATAAGCGCCAACTCGGAAAGAAACGATCGAATCAATCATGAAAAAGAAAAAACCTGCAAAACTCAAGCCGACGGCTAAGGCTCCCGACATGGGCGTCACCATCGGCAAGCTCAAGATGGTCAATCCCGTCATGGTGGCTTCGGGTTGTTTCGGCTATGGCGAGGAAATTTCCAAGTTCTATCCCTTGAAGCGATTGGGCGCCATTATGGTGAAGGGAACGACCCTGGAACCCCGGCAGGGCAACCTGTTGCCCCGCATGGCGGAAACCCCCTCGGGCATGTTGAATTCCATCGGATTGCAAAACGTCGGGGTGGAAGCCTTCCTGAAAGAAAAGATGCCCTTTTTGCGGAAGGCCGGCGTACCGGTGGTGGTGAATATCAACGGCCGGACCATCGAGGAATACGCCGAACTGGCGGCCCGGTTGGACGGGCAACCCGGCATCGGCGCACTGGAAGTGAATATCTCCTGTCCCAATGTGAAGGAGGGAGGGATCGAGTTCGGTTCCAACCCCGAAATGGCCGCGCGGGTAGTCACGGCGGTGCGAAAAGCCACCACCCACACCCTGATCACCAAGCTTTCCCCCAACGTTACCAGCGTGAAGGTGATCGCCCGAGCCTGCGTGGAGGCCGGTTCGGACGCCCTCTCGGCCATCAATACGCTGGTGGGCATGGCCATCGACGCCAAGACTCGCAAGCCCCTGCTCCGTCAAGTGACCGGCGGCCTGTCCGGACCGGCCGTCAAGCCCATTGGCCTCCGGGTGGTTTACCAGATCCGGCAGGAAGTGAAAGTTCCTATCGTGGGCATGGGGGGCATCGTGACGGGAGAGGACGCGGCGGAATATATGCTGGCCGGCGCCTCGGCGGTGGCGGTGGGGACCGCCAATTATTTGGAGCCGAGGGCGGCGTTGAACGTGGTGGAGGGCCTGGAAAAATACATGGTGGAACAAAAAATCCGGAATGTTTCCTCTTTGGTCGGAGGGCTGATTGTTCCTTAAACCATTACTCCCGGCTCTCATTCTCTTTTCGTCTTTTTTGTTTGTGGGGTGTGTGCCCATCCGGCAATTGGTGGAGCGCGGGAACCACGAGGCGTCTTCCTCCCATGCGGCGACCCTTGAATTGGATCGGGTCGAAAAACCCATCGGGAAAGACGATTGGAAAAACGAGATGGAAGGAATCGCTTCCTGGTACGGGGAGGATTTCAACGGCCACCTGACCGCCAACGGCGAGGTCTACGACATGTACGCCTTCACGGCCGCGCACAAAACCCTTCCCTTGGGAACGGTGGTCAAGGTCACCGACGAGGAAAACGGGATGACCACCCAGGTGCGGATCAATGACCGCGGGCCTTACGTGACCGGCCGGATCATCGACCTATCCCGCACCGCCGCGCGGGCGCTGGGAATGCGCGGGGAGGGAACCGCCCGGGTAAAATTGGAAATCGTGAGCTGGCCGAAGAATCAGGACTAAGTCAGCGCAAGGTTTTCCTTGCGTTTCTTGATTTCCCTTTCGATTTCCAGCAGGCAACTCACGCAAAAATACCACCCGTCCTTATTCACCAGATTTTTTCCCACGGTCCCCTTTTTTTTACAAAAATCGCATTCTTGAAAAAGACTTTCCTGGGTTTGGGTCGGCATAAAACACCTCCTGCGCTTGATACGAATAGGTTAGGGAAGGAGGATTAAATAACTGTAACGAATCCCAAAATGATTAGTTACAATGGCGTCGGTTCGGGAAAAATCGCCCACTTTTTTGCGTCCACAGGCTGAAAGTGATGACTATGACAACCTTCTCGGAAAAATTGAAAGCCGCGACCCAGCGCACGAAAGCCTGCCTTTGCGTGGGGCTGGACGTGGACCTGGCCAAGATGCCCAAGGGCCTTTCCCGCGACTCCGAGGGGATCCTGCGATTCTGCCGATCCATCGTGGAGGCCACCCGCGACCTGGCGGTGGCCTATAAACCCAACCTGGCTTTTTTTGAGTCCCTGGGGCCGCGGGGTTTCGAGATCCTCGAACTCATCCGCCAGTCCGTCCCTTACGACTGCCTGTTCGTCGCCGACGCCAAGCGGGGAGATATCGGTAACACCTCCCAGGCCTATGCCCGGGCTTTTTACGGGCTTTTGAAATCCGACGCGGTGACCCTTTCCCCCTATATGGGGAAGGATTCCATCGATCCCTTCCTCGAATATCCCGGCACCTGTTCCTTTGTCCTTTGCCTGACTTCCAATCCCTCCGCGGCGGATTTCCAGCTGCAAACCTTGCAAGGCGGGGAGAAGCTTTATGAGAGGGTGGCCAAGACCGCCGTGGGCTGGGGAAAGGATAAAAAAGGCGAGATCGGCCTGGTCGTGGGCGCCACCCAGGCCCAATACGTCAAGGAACTGAGGGCGATCGCCCCCGATACCGTTTTTCTGGTTCCGGGGGTGGGAACCCAGGGCGGGGACCTGCAGTCGGTATTGAAAGAAGGACGATCCAAGGATGGATACGGGGTCCTGATCAACGTTTCCCGGCAGATGCTTTACGCCTCCGCCGAGAATGATTACGCCGACGCGGCCCGGGAACAGGCGCAAAAGCTGGTGAACGAGATGAAGGCGTACTTCTAGGATTATCGCCAAGACACGAAGACACGAAGGAAATCCAAATGGATTTTGTTCAAACGGACAAAGCCATGATGAAAATAGACGATGATACGGAAAGAATCGCCAAGGAAATTGTCGATTCGGCTTATCAAGTCCACAATCTTTTAGGCCCTGGCCTCTTAGAGAGTGCTTACGAAGTATGTCTGGCTCACGAATTAGAACTTAGGGGCTTAAAAATTGAACGCCAGGTGGAAGTGCCTTTTGAGTATAAAGGAATTCGTATAGACGCAGGATTTGTTGGTGGAAAAGCGAGTTATCGTGGAAGTTAAGGCGATGGAGGGTTTGCTTCCCGTTCACCGATATCAGTTGATCACTTATTTAAAGCTTTCAAAACACAATCTGGGTTTTCTTGTAAACTTTAATGAATCTGTCATCAAGAATGGACTAAAACGAATTATTCTTTCAAAGTAATGATTCATCGTTTTTCGCGTCTTGGCGTCTTCGCGATTAAACTTTGAAGTTCGGGGGGAAAATGACGAACGACGAAGTCCTGAAAATATTCGAGGAAACACACGCCCTCTTGAAGGGGCATTTCCGCCTTTCCTCGGGCCGCCACAGCGACCGGTATTTACAATGCGCCCTGGTGTTGCAATATCCCTGGCAGGCGGAGAAGCTAGGGCAAGCCCTCGCGGAAAAAGTCAAGGAATTGAAGCCCCAGGCGGTTCTTTCGCCCGCCATGGGCGGGCTTTTCGTGGGGCATGAACTGGCCCGCGCGCTCAAGGTCCGGTCGATCTTCACCGAACGCAACAAGGAAACCGACGCCATGGAACTCAAAAGGGGTTTTACCGTGGAAAAGGGCGAGAGGATCTTCACCGTCGAGGATATATTCACGACCGGGAAATCCGTCAAGGAATCCTACCAGGTGGTCCGCAATATGGGCGCCGAGGTGGTAGGCGTGGGATGCCTGATCGACCGCAGCGGCGGCGAAATTGCCTTTGACGTGCCGGTCCGTTCGCTGGCGTCCTTGAAGGTGGAAAGCTGGGAAGAGAAGGATTGCGCCCTTTGCAAACAGGGGATGCCGGTGGTGAAACCCGGTTCCCGGTCCAAATTCTAAGGAAAACGTCAACTTCAAGGATTAGCGCCAAGACACGAAGAAGAGTAGGCATAAAATGAACGGGGTTAACCAATTAGGAGTGTAAAAGGAATAAGTCTTTGACTTTAGTGTTCGCACGAAGAACTTGTTTTCTTGGGGCCTTCGTGTCTTGGCGATGGATTTGAAGTTAATCGATAATGAGGTTTGAATGCCCGAAAAGAAACCCCAACCTAAGACCGATTCCTCTCCCGCCGACCGAAACACGGTCCGGGAATATATCCAGGCGAACCTGCTGGTATGGGGTTTCCTGGTATTGCTGGGAATCATCGCCTTCTTCTTCGTGTGCGGGGGAGTTTGGGATGACGTGTCCGAGGGGACCCTGGAATTCCTTTTCGTGATCATGGGCGGCGGCTTTACCCTGGTATCCGCCTTGGACTATCTTTACGACCGGAATTTCCGCGCCCAAGCCGCCAACGAGGAGGAACATTCTTGAACTCTTTCTTGAATAAAAGGATTGCGCTGTTTCTGGCCTGGACCCTCCTGTTTTCCCCCGGGATGACCGCCCTTTCCTTCGCCCAGGCGGCGAATGCCACGGGGGCGAATGCCATGGCGGCGAACACACCTTTGGCATCGTCGGCCAACGCGGCCGCGACCCCTTCGCCGGCCGACCCCGACGAGCTTTCCACGATCCAGCACCTGGCCCAAGCCGGTTATTTAGGCGATCAAAAGGCCAAATACCTTTCTGAAAACTTGACCGAGGACCAGATTACGGACGCGTTATTGGCCATTTATGAACAGCTTTCCGCCGTGGATTCCAAGACCCTATCCCCTGGAAACAAACAATATACGCTGGATGATTTGCAGGCCCTCCAGGCGCTGGTCAAGGATAAGGCGGAGGATATCCGTGCCCGGAAGGTTTCCTCCTGGCGTTTTGATAACAAGATCCAGAAGATGATCGCGGCCCTCGGCGGAACCGCCCCTGCCCCGGCCAGTACGGCCGCGCCCCCGCCCACCGCGACTGTCCTTCCCGCAGCGCCCACCGCGACCCCTACCCCGGTCGTCACGCCCGGCCCTTCACGGCAGGAGTTCGAAAGTTTGAAATCCAACCTCCAGGATTTGGACCGGAAAACCCTGGACATCCAAAAGAGCTATGACCTGAAAGCCGATGAAATCGCCAAAAGCAACGATGAAATGAAGAAATCCAACGCGGAGGTCCGGGAACAGCTGGACCTGGTGAAAAACCTCATCGACCGGGTCCAGGAAGACCTTCAAAAGACGGAAAACCGCCTGGAGCAGGTGAGCCAAAAGGCGGAGGAAAAGAACATCACGGACACGGAGCTGGAGCAGGAATTAACGGTCATGCACAAGGATATGAGGGATAATGTGCAGGATGTGAGCGTACTCAAGCAGGAAGTGGCGAAGTTGGATAAGAGCGGCGAGGTCAAGAGCGAGAACGTGCTGGACCAGGTCCTTGACTCGAAATGGCTCGCGGGCGGGGCCCTGGTGGTCGGGTTGGCCGCCTTGGTGGTGGGTTTAAGCAACCATAAGTAAACCGGGGGTTGTTCTGGAACCGCCGGTAAGGTGGGGCGGGTAAATTTAAAAGAGTTTTGAATAAAGGAGCGGACCATGTTCTTAGGACATTATGGGGTCGGGATGGCGGCGAAAAAGATCGCCCCAAAAACTTCCCTGGGCATTCTCCTGGCGGCGGCCCAGTGGCTGGACATTCTCTGGCCGCTTTTCCTGATCCTGGGCATCGAGCATGTACGCATCACGCCTAATTGGACCAAGCTCAGCCCGTTGGAGTTTTACGACTTTCCCATGTCCCACAGCCTCCTGATGGTCGGCTTTTGGGCCTTGCTATGGTGGCTGGTTTCCACGGCCCTTAAGATGAACTGGAAAGTCTCGCTGATCCTTCCGGGCCTGGTCGTGAGCCATTGGGTCTTGGACCTGCTGGTCCACCGCCCGGACCTTCCGCTGACGCCGCGAAGCAGCACGGTGATGGGATTGGGATTGTGGAACTATCCCATCTGGACCATCAACCTCGAGTTCATCCTATTGATCGTCGGATTCGCCCTCTATATCGGCTGCACGGAGGCAAAAGATAGGATCGGTTCCATCGGTCCTTGGGTCTTGACCGGCTTTCTCGTGGCCGTCTATGTGGCCAGCCTGGTGTCCCCGCCGCCGCCCTCATCGGATTTCGTCGCCTGGATGGCCCTTTCCCTATGGGCGCTTTACCCCATCGCCCATTGGATCGACCGGCACCGTAAGCCTGCCTGAACATGAAGCCCATTACGGTCCGGAAGGCCAACGATTCGGACGAAAGCGCCCTGGCGCTGGTATACCGGGCCGTCTTTTCCTCCCCCCCCTACCAGGAACCCTGGACCGACCACGCGGCACGGTTACGGGTGCGCCAGCTTCTCCAGGCCATCGACGGCATGGGTTGGGTCGTGACCCTTTACGGCCAGCCTGTAGGTTTTGCCTTCATTCAAATGAAAGAGGGATACAACGGCAGCTACGTGGAACTTTTAGAAACCGCGGTGCACCCCTATCTTCAGGGCCAAGGAATGGGGAGCCTCCTGATGGGGGAAGTCCTGAAGTTCAAAAGGTCCAAGAAATTGAAAACCCTCTATGGGGTTTGTTTGAATCCAAAACTCGGAACCTTTTTCAAGAAATGCGGGTTTAAACTTTCAAAACGGGCAAGACTTTGGTCCAAACTTTGATGTTCGATGTGAAAATTGACACTTTTGAATTAAATCGATAGAAATTTAACGTTTAAACCCTTTTAAATAGCTAAAAACGTATCAAGACCCCCCGAAAACTTAGTTTTTGATGGTATGGAAAATGCTTTTCCTAAATGAAACGATTCTTTTCAAGGGGATAGCATGGCTCGGGTTTGGATCCTACTTATGGGTTTGGTCTTAATGACTTTGGCTTTTGCTTGCGCTTCGCGAAGCCTGCAATCGCCGGTGAATCCCGAACAGGGCCTCACCCTCGTTCCCACCGCGACCTTGACGCCGACACAATAAGACACTGATTCAAGCTGGCCTTCATTCAATCCTCAAACCTGCCGCTTTAACCTCCAACGTCAAACTTCTTTCTTTCGTGAGCGTCACCATTCCCATGGGTGCCCCGGGGATGCGCCTCACATTTTTCTTTTCGGTGTAACTCACGGTCACCTTTTCCCCGGCCTTGGCCTTGCTGCGCGTGGCCGCGGCCTGGGCCGCCATATGGATGAGTTCAAGGGTGGGTACGGCCCCGCGCTGGAGGCGGCGGAGCAAAACATGGGAACCGGGCAAATCCCGCACATGGAACCAGAGGTCCTCCGGCTGGGCCAGTTGGAAGGTAACGTAATCATTGGCGGCGGCGGAAGTGCCCGCGCAAAGCTCGAATTCCTTTCCGATTTTTTCCCGGAAAATATTGGGGGTCGGCACCTTTTCAATCCTGGGCTTGGCGGTTTTGAGCCTGACGGCCTTCTCGACCGGGAAGAGTTCCTGGTGGGCCTTCTTAATCTCCCGGGGGTCTTTGAGGGCGGGCAGGCTCCGCTGGGCCGATTTCAACTGCTCGATCCGGGTCTTGACCTCGTTTTCCCTTTTTTCAACCTGGGCCAGTCCCCTCGATCCCTTTTGGGCCTTCTTGAAATAACGCTGGGCGTTCAGGAGGGGAGTGGCTTCCGGGTCGAGGGGAACGCGTTGAAGCTCGGGGTTTCCCCGGATCACGTCCTCCAAGACCGTCTCGGACTGGTGGATCTTGATCTTGTGAAGCTGGGCCATGATCAGTCTCGCCCCACCATTGGTATTGGTCGGACCGTTCGGCTTCGGCCGGTCTTTCTTCAGCTTTTCCATGATCCGTTTCTCATGCTTGAGCGCCTTGGCGATCTCGCTTTCCAAGGTGGTTTTTTGGGAAAGCCAATGGCGGTGCTGGTTGTCCAATTGGAACAACCGGGAGAGGGCCTGATAGGCGGTGGGGAAGGTTTCCCTTTCCTTGGCCGTGGGAATGGACTCGTGGAAGAGGCGCAGGACCGGGGGCGGGCCCAGGAACAGGATGAAATCATGCCAAGGGCCCCTCCAGCGCAAGCTTTTTCACCCGGTCCCATTCGGTAAAGGCGCCGTCGCTAAAGCTTTCCAGGTAGACCGGAAAGCTCAGGGTCGGTGCCCCGCAAATCGGTTTTCAGCCAAGGTCCGAGGGGCGGACGGCCCGCCATGGGCCCAGAGAGCTTGGAGGGACGATGGGTCCAAATCCCAAAGGTTGGGCTTGTCCCCGGGCTGGGGGGCGGGGGAATAGGGGACCTGGGGAAGCACCGGCCTTTCCGAGTCGTTGCGGTAACGCAGGGCGCTGATGATCCCGCCGTCGCCGCCGATCAGGATCAAATTCGGATACTTGGGGAGCCCCTCGAAGATCAGCTTGAACGGACCGTCGTGGGTCTTCAAAAGAATCTGGATCACCCTTTGGCCGGGTTCCTGGACCACGTCCAGGACCTGGGCGTAATCCAGGTTCTTGCGCAGGGACCTGCAAAAATTGGGAGGCTTGTCCAGGGCGGGAGGTTTTTGATCGGTCAGGAAGAGGATCGGCTTCAGGGCCATCAGGGCCGTGACCAGGTAATAGGTTCTGCCGGTCGGGGTGGTAAAGGGACAACTCCACATGGTCGGGGGAGGACTGGGAGACGTGGGAGACCCTTGAACCGGGTAATAGGGATTTCAGTTCCCGGGCCAGCAGGGTGGCGAGTAGGGGTGTCAGGTTTGGGTCCTCAAGGTTGGCATTGGGTTGAATTTTACCATTTTGTTTGAAGGGTAGGGCCCTTGTTTGGGGGGGCCGGGGGGAATAAACTGAGGAAGATACAGGGTGATCGCAAGGCTCAAGGGGACGCGGATGGATCAGCCATGGCTATCTTCTTATGACCGGGGAGTGCCAAAAACCCTTGAATACCCGGAATGCACCCTTCCGGACCTGCTCCAACAAACCGCCGAAAAGTACCCCCGCCATTCCGCGATCCATTATTTCGGTTCGACCCTCACCTACCGGGAACTCAACCAAAAAGTCGACCAATTCGCCAATCTTTTGATCCGGGAGGGCGTCCAACCCGGCGACCGGGTGGCCCTTTACCTGCCCAACTGCCCGCCTTGTGTCATCGCCTTTTTCGGGGCCATGCGGGCCGGGGCGGTGGTGACGCAATTGAACCCCCTCTACTCCAAAACCGAGACCGTCCACCAGCTGAAAGATTCGGGGGCGAGGGTGGTGGTGTCGCTGGACCGGTTCGTGCCCATCCTCGATTCGATCATTGAGGAATGCGGCCTTCGAAAAATTTGGCTGACCCGCATCAACGATTATTTCGCCAAACCCCTGAAGTGGTTTTATCCCCTGCGCGCGATGGCGCAAAAGTCCTGGGTGCGTTGGCCGGATAAGGCCATTTACCGAAGTTTCGTGAAGGACCTGGATTCGGCTCTCGGCGCCAGTCCATGCCCTGTCCCTGGCGAAGATGGACGACACGGCCATCCTGCAATATACCGGCGGAACCACCGGGGTTTCCAAGGGCGTGATCCTGACCCAGCGGAACCTGGTGGCCAACGCTTACCAGTGCAAGTTGTGGTTCCCGGGCATTCCCGACGGGAGCGCGGTCTTTTTGATCGCGGTGCCGATTTTCCATTGCTACGGCTTGACCGCGGGCATGAACTTCGCGCTTTTCAAAGCCTCGCCCATGGTGCTCCTGCCCAAGTTCGACGTAACGCAGGTGCTGGAGGCCATCCAAAAATACAAGGTGGCGGTTTTCCCGGGTGTGCAGGCCATGTACAACGCCATCAACCAGCATCCCCGGACCTCCCATTACGACCTTCGAAGCATCGTGGCCTGCCTTTCCGGCGCCGGGCCCCTGCACCTGGAGGTCCAGAAGAAATTCGAGGAGCTGACGGGCGGGCGTGTCTCGGAAGGCTACGGGCTGACCGAGGCATCCCCCGTCACGCATTGCAACCCCATTTTTGGAAAACGCAAGATCGGGTGCATCGGCGTGCCCTTTCCGGGTACGGATTGCAAGATCGTGGACTTGGAGACGGGCAAGAAGACCCTGGGCGCGGGGGAGGTCGGCGAGATTATCGTCAAAGGCCCGCAGGTCATGCAGGGCTACTGGAACCACCCGGAAGAAACCGCCAAGGTATTGAAGGACGGATGGCTTTATACGGGGGACATCGGGACCATGGACGCCGACGGGTTCTTTTCCGTCGTGGACCGCAAGAAGGATATGGTCAAGGTCGGGGGTGAAAGTGTATTCCCGCGCGAGGTGGAGGAAGTTTTATTCCAGCACCCCAAAGTCCTGGATTGCGTGGTGGCGGGCGTGCCGGACGCGGCCATGGTGCACAAGGTGAAGGCCTACATCGTTTTGAAACCGGGCCAATCGGCCGATCCCCAGGACATCATCGATTTTTGCAAGGGGCAAATGGCGAAATACAAGGTCCCCAAGGACGTGGAGTTCAGGGAGTCTTTGCCCAAGAACATGATCGGGAAGATGCTGAGGCGGTTGCTGGTGGAAGAAGAAAAGGAAAAACTAAAGAAGATTTAACCGCCAAGACGCAAAGACGCCAAGGGAACCTTTGGAGGATTTATGGTAGAGAATTTTCCATATTGTTTATCGGGGGTTGATGATTCGTTATTTGAAGGAAAGATTAAGAATTTTGCCTCGGGTGATAGGTTGCGCTTCAAAAGTATTGTTATTTATCGAGATAAGAATTGTATTTATGTGACTACCGAGGGAAATACGACTCCTGAGAATGCAATCGACGAAACGAAAGCAATTTTTGATGTTGCTCAAAAACAATTGGAAGAAATAACAAATCGGAGCTTTGACTTCAAAAAGTTGATAGATGGTGTTTCAGTTGAGTTTTTACTGTTTGGCCCAATAGGTAATTTTCTTGCCATTATGAAAGACGGTGAGATGGATTTTGATATAGGCCGATATTTGCAAATGGCGAACCGGGAAAGTTTCGGGAGATGAAATAATTTAGTAGTTCTTGGCGGCTTGGCGGTGAAAAAAGATTTAGGGGGCTAATATCAAATTCGCCATTTTTTCCCTGACCTCGATGTGGGAGAGGGTTTGGCGGGTATCGGCCTGTTGAAGACCCTTTTCGATTTTCGCCAGGAACAACAATCGCTCCATGGCGTCTTCAATGGAAGCGTTTTTCGGAAGGGCTTGAACAGCTTTGAGTGTTTTTTGTTTCGCGGTCATAAAAGAAGAATAACAGCATTGATGGGCTGGTTCAATATTTCGGTTTTCTTCGCGTCTTCGCGGTAAAAAAGCCTTTAGGGGGCGAACATGAAAGAAGTGGTCATCGTGGACGGGGTCCGGACGCCCATGGGCGTTTTGGGCGGGGCCTTGAAAGACGTTCCGGCGCAGGACCTGGCCGTCGCGGTCATCAGGGAGATCGTGAAGCGTAACAACCTGAAAGGCAGCGAGGTCGAGGAAGTGATCCTGGGCTGCGTGGGGCACTCCTCGGACGCCTTAAACGTGGCCCGGGTCTCGGCGTTGATAGCGGGACTTCCCAAAGAGACGACCGGTTATACGGTCCAGCGCAACTGCTCCTCAGGGATGCAGGCGGTCGTTAACGCCTTCCAGAATATCCAATGCGGGGACGCGGATGTGCATATCGCGGGCGGGACCGAGTCCATGAGCCGGGCGCCCTACCTCAACCGGGATATGCGCTTTGGCAAGCGGATGCGGGATTCCATCATGGTGGACAGCCTGACGGAAGGCCTGACCGACGCGGTATGCCACCTCATCATGGGCCAGACGGCAGAGGTTTTGGCCGAGGAATTCCAGATTTCACGTAAGGAACAGGACGAATACGCCGTCCAAAGCCATAAAAAGGCTTTCCGGGCCCAGCGGGAAAACAAGTTCAAGGAAGAGATCGTGCCGGTCATGGTGCCGAAAAAGGTGCTGGGAAAGCCCGTGACCCCCGAGCCGGTCAACCAGGATGAAGGCATCAACGCCGCGCTGAATGAGCAAAGCCTGGCCACCTACCCCACTATCTTCAAGGAGAACGGAACCGTGACCCCCGGCAATTCCTGCGGTATCAACGACGGAGCCTGCGCCTTGCTGGTGATGAGCAGGGAAAAGGCCGACGCCTTGGGTTATCAACCCCTGGGTTATATCCGTTCTTACGCCTTCGCGGGGGTTGAGCCGGAGAGGATGGGCATCGGGCCGGCTCTTGCTATCCCCAAGGCCTTGAAAAAAGGCGGGTTGGAAATGAAGGACATGGGTTTGATCGAGATCAATGAGGCTTTCTCGGCCCAGATCCTGGCGGTGGACCGGATGCTCAAAATGAACCGGGAAATCTTGAACGTGAACGGCGGTGCCATCGCCATCGGGCATCCGGTAGGAATGACCGGCGCCCGGTTGATCTTGACGGCATTAAGGGAAATGGCCCGCCGTAACGTTAACTTATCCGTTATTTCCATGTGCGTGGGCGGAGGCATTGGAGGAGCGATGGTGTTTGAAAGGAAATAATCTAGTCGACCGTTCGCAGTCGGCAGTCGACGGTTTAACTGTGAGCTGTCGATGGTCGACCGTGGACTAATAACCTGTTAATCGTGTGATGGGGGAGGAAGAAATGTTTATCTACAAGGCGGGAGTTGTCGGTGCGGGCGCCATGGGGGCGGGGATCGCCCAGGTTATATCCTTCTCTGGACTTCCGGTTGTTTTGAAAGACACGGACGAAGCTCGTGTGAAAAAGGGGCTCGATACCGTCCGCAAGATCTACCAGGGCCGGGTGGATAAGGGCAAGATGGCCCCCTCGGAGATGGAACAAAAGGTGCCGCTGGTTCAGGGAACCACTTCCTGGGACGATTTCAAGGATTGCGACATCGTCATTGAGGCGGTATTCGAGAACATGCAGGCCAAGCAGGATGTTTTCCGGGAAATGGAAAAGGCCCTGCCCGAAACCGCCATTATGGCCACCAACACCTCCGCCCTTTCCATCACCCAGATCGCTTCGTCCGTGAAAAGGTCCGAAAAGGTCATCGGCCTTCACTTCTTCAACCCGGCCGGGGCCATGAAACTGGTGGAGGTGATTCCGGGCCTGCAAACATCCCACGACACGGTGGATGACACGGTGGCCTTTTCCGAATCGCTCCGTAAGTTTCCCGTCAGGGTCAAGGAATGCGCGGGGTTTCTCGTGAACCGGCTCTTACTGCCTTTCCTCAACGAATCCGCCTTTGCCCTGCAGGAAGGCTCCGCTAGCGCGGAAGATATCGACGCGGCCCTCCTGGCCTTCGGCATGCCCATGGGCCCCATCGCCTTGATGGACCTGTTGGGGTTGGAGGTTTGCGCGGATGTGGCGACGATCCTCTATGATTCCTTCGGCCCCCGCATGAAGGTGGCGGAAATCCTCTATGAAATGAAAAAGGCGGGCCGGTTCGGGGTTAAAAACGGGATGGGCTTTTATTCTTACGACGAGGCCAAAAAGGCCGATTTGAAATCCCTTGTGGAGGCGATCCAGCAAAAAACAGGGATCCAGGGAACACCCTTCAGCCTGGAAAGGCTCTTGTTCCAAATGATCAACGAGGCCGCCTACTGCCTGGAAGAAAACGTGGCCTCCCCCGGGGATATCGACCTGGCTATGATGGCTGGCACGGGATTTCCGCAGGACAAGGGCGGGCCTTTGCACCTGGCGGACGCGCTGGGCGTGGACGTAGTATTGGCTAAGCTGAACGATTTCTCAAAGCAACTGGGCCCCCGGTTTTGGCCCGCCCCCATCTTGAAACGAATGGTTTCTGCGAATTACTTGGGACAAAAGGCGAAAAAAGGATTTTTCAACTACTAACCAAACAACAGCCATTAGCTCTTGGACATTAGCTTTTAGCTAACGGCCAACCGCTGAGGGCTAACAGCTGAGGCCGGCGACCAAGGAGGAGAAATGGGACAGTTCGTAAACACTTCTATTGAGGCAAAAGTAGCGACGGTGAGGATCAACAATCCGCCCGTGAACGTGCTTACTCAGGCGGTCATGAAAGAACTGGAAGGCGTCTTCGATGAGCTGGCTGGGAACAAAGAGGTGAAATGCATCGTCTTAACTGGCACGGGCCAAACCTTCATCGCCGGGGCTGACATCAAGCACATGGCCACGATCCGTACCCCCGAGGACGGCAAGAAAGCGGCCGGTGAGGGCCAGCGGCTATTCATGAAAATCGAGCGCATGGAAAAGCCGGTCATCGCGGCCATCAATGGGGTCTGTTTGGGAGGAGGAACCGAACTGGCCCTGGCCTGCCATATCCGATTCTGTTCCGACCGCGCCCGTTTGGGACAACCCGAGACTAAGCTGGGTATTATCCCCGGTTTCGGTGGAACCCAAAGGCTAACCCGTTTGGTGGGACGGGCCAAGGCGTTAGAATGGATCTTGACCGGGGATAATATCGCCCCAAAGGACGCCGAAGACGCGGGGTTGGTCAATCACGTGATTCCCGACGCCGAGTTGCTCCGCCAGGTCCAGGGTTTCGCGAAGAAGGTGGCCATGCAGCCCATGAGCGCCCTGAAACAGGTTTTAATCGCGGTGCGGGACGGGTTGCAGGAGCCCAACCTGGATCAGGCGATGAAAATAGAATTGGAATCCTTCGGAAAGTGCTGTGAATCCCCTGACATGGGGGAGGGTATTGCTTCCTTCATCGAGAAACGCCAACCAAAGTTCACGGATCAATGACAAAAATTTTTTTACCGCGAAGTCGCGAAGAAAAGCTAAACACCCAGATTGGAACCCCAAGATGAATTTGATAAGTATTGAACGACATTTTGAGGTATTTTTCGCGTCTTCGCGATGGGATAGGTTTTTGTTAGACCTTTTTAAGATGGGGAGAGAAAACGAAGGGAACCCTTGAAGAAGAAAATAAAAAAACACAACAAGCCCTTTCACACGCTGGAGCAACTTCGGGAAGCCCGGCAAGAAAACCAGTTTAAGGTCGGTGTCGCCCTTTGCGGCGGGGTGGCTTACGGGATCATGCAGATCGGCATCTTGAAAGCCCTGGAGGAAGCGGGCATCCCGGTGGATTGCCTGGCAGGCACCAGCGCGGGGTCCATCATCGCGGCGGGTTACGCCTCGGGGCTACCTATCCAGCATATTGAGGAGATCGGCATCCACACCCATTGGGGCGAGTTGTTTTCCCTGAAAATGTCCCGCATGGGACTGGTTTCCTCCGGACCCATCGAGGATTACATCCGCAAGTACTTCAAGGTCGCGACTTTCGAGGAGCTCAAGAAACCCCTGGCGGTGGTGGCCACCGATATCTGTTCCGGCGAGGAAGTGGTGTTCACCCATGGGCCCCTGGACAAGGCGGTGCGGGCTTCCTGCTCGATTCCCGGAATTTACACCCCGGTGGAAATGGCGGGACGGCAGTTGGTGGACGGCGGGATGGCGGAAAATGTTCCGGTCCTGGCCCTGAAAAGCCTGGGAGCGGATATCGTGATCGCCTGCAATGTCTTCGGCCACCCCCAGGTTTTCCCCAAGGCGACCAACGTTTTCCAGATCCTCATGCGGGTCTGGTATTTCTTCGTGTCGGAGGAAGTCTCCTGGCGGGAATCGGCCGATATTATCATTGAGCCCGACCTGCGAAAATTCGATTTGTTCAGCTTTGATAAGGGGAAGACCCTGATCGAAAAGGGCCGTCAAGAAGCCAAAAAGCATATTCCCAAACTGCAACAAACCATGCAGCGCCGTTTTTTCCTGAGGCCTGAAATCTACCGATAGACAAACTCCATCAAAATTTTCCACCCCGAAGGGCCGAAGTTAAATCAATGTTAAGCCCGATTTAAGGTATTTCTTCCCGTGGTTGCCCCAAAGGGTGAGTTTTTTCAATTTGTTATGACCCTTAATGCCATCCTCGTGTCTTCGCGGTGGAAATCCTTGTTTTTCCTTATCCTTTGACGGTTCGCTCCCTTGACTCCCTTGGGGCCCGTGCTTATATTAACGCCCTCTTAGCACTCGTTCTAATTGAGTGCTAAATCGACTCATTCGGTTTTTAACAACAAGTTTCATGTCCCGCGGGCCCCGTTCTAAAGGGCCCGGGATTCAAATCACAGGAGGTTGGTTGATGAAATTCCGTCCTTTGTATGACCGCATCATGGTGGAACGCGTGGAAGAGGAAGAAAAGACCAAAACCGGGATCATCATTCCCGACGCGGCTCGTGAGAAGCAGCAGCGCGGAAAGGTGATTTCCGTGGGTAAGGGCCGAGTCACTGAGAAGGGTGAAATTATTCCCCTGATCGTGAAAGAGGGGGACGTGGTCCTCTTCGAGAAATACGGCGGCGAGGACCTCAAGATCGACGGCAAAGAATACGTCGTATTGAAGGAAGAGGGTGTCATCGGGATCGTGGAAGGCTGATTTTTAGCAGGTTCAACATTCACTTTTTAACATTCGATAAGGAGCTAGAGAAATGGCAAAGCAGATCATTTATGGAGAAGAAGCCCGCCGCGCCCTGCAAAAAGGCGTGGACAAGCTGGCCAACGCGGTCAAGGTGACCCTGGGTCCCAAGGGCCGCAACGTGGTACTGGACAAGAAATTCGGCGCCCCCAACATCACCAAGGACGGCGTGTCGGTGGCCAAGGAAGTCGAGCTGGAAGACGCGTTCGAGAACATGGGCGCGCAGATGGTAAAGGAAGTGGCGACCAAGACCTCCGACGTGGCCGGCGACGGAACCACGACGGCGACGGTGTTGGCCCAGGCCATCGTCCGCGAGGGATTGAAGAACGTCACGGCCGGGGCCAACCCCATGGCCTTGAAGCGAGGGATCGACAAGGCTGTTGAGACGGTCGTGGCCGAGTTGAAGAAGATTTCCACCCCCACCAAGGGCAAGCATGAAATCGCCCAGGTGGCCACCATCTCCGCCAACGGCGACAAGAAGATTGGCGACATCATCGCCGAGGCCATGGAGAAGGTCGGCAAGGACGGCGTCATTACCGTCGAGGAAGCCAAGGGAATCGAGACCAACCTGGACGTGGTCGAGGGAATGCAGTTCGACCAAGGCTATCTTTCCCCCTATTTCGTGACCAACGCGGATCGCATGGAAGTGGACCTGGAGAACCCCTACATCCTCATTCATGAGAAGAAGATCGGCAGCATGAAGGACCTGTTGCCGGTGCTCGAGAAGGTCGTCCAGAAGGGGCGCCCCCTCTTGATCATCGCCGAGGAGGTCGAGGGCGAGGCCCTGGCCACCCTGGTGGTGAACAAGATCCGCGGCACCTTCGTGTGCGCCGCCGTCAAGGCCCCGGGCTTTGGCGACCGCCGCAAGGCCATGCTGGAAGACATCGCGATCCTGACCGCCGGGAAATCCATCACGGAAGACTTGGGCATCAAGCTCGAGAACGTGAAGCTGGAAGACCTGGGCCAGGCCCAGAAGGTCACGATCGACAAGGACAACACCACCATCCTGATCGACAAGGCGAAGGGAAATAAGAAAGAGATCGACGCCCGTTGCGAGACCATTCGCAAGCAGATCAAGGAAACCACCAGCGATTACGACCGCGAAAAGCTGCAGGAGCGGTTGGCCAAGCTGGTCGGCGGAGTGGCCGTGATCAACGTCGGGGCCGCGACCGAAGTCGAAATGAAGGAAAAGAAGGCCCGTGTCGAGGACGCCTTGCACGCGACCCGCGCGGCCGTGGAAGAGGGAATTGTGCCCGGCGGCGGCGTGGCCCTCATCCGCACCCTGAAGGCCGTGGAAGCCCTGAAGCTGGAACACGACGAGCAGGTCGGCGCGAACATCGTGCGCCGGGCGCTCGAAGAGCCCCTGCGCCAGATCGTGCAGAACGCCGGCGGCGAAGGTTCCGTGGTCGTGGCCAAGGTCTTGGGCGAAAAGCTCAACGTGGGCTACAACGCCGAAACGAACGTCTATGAGGATCTGGTGGCCTCGGGCGTCATTGATCCGGCGAAGGTGGTTCGCAGCGCCCTGCAGAACGCGGCCTCCGTGGCCGGGTTGGCGCTGACCACCGAGACGCTCATTACCGACATTCCCGAAAAGAAGGAAGCCCCCTCCATGGGAGGCCCCGGCGGGATGGGCGGAATGGGCGGAGGCATGGACTACTAAAAGCAGTCCGCAGTCGACAGCTAACGGTCGACGGCTAGAAGCAAAGGCTAAATCAAAAGCCCTCGGCGAAGACGCCGGGGGCTTTTTGCTTTATGGAGCCCAGAGGTGGCGTTGACACTACCCGGTTCCATCCCTATTATTAAGTTCACTTAGAGAGAAAAAGGGGAAAAACAATGCCGAATTACGACTATGCCTGCGATAAATGCGGGAAATTTGAGGTTTGGCAATCCATAAAGGATAATGCCCTAACCGCCTGCCCGACCTGCGGGTCCAAGGTGGAAAGGCTGATCTCGGCCAATGTGGGTTTTATCCTGAAGGGATCAGGGTTCTACCAGAATGAATACAAGAATAAACCGGCGGCACCGGTGATGGATAAGAAACAACCCGCTCCGGCTGTTGAAACCACCCCCCCGGCTTCTTGCGCGGCGGGAGATGCCTGTTGCGGCGGGGTTTGCAGCACGGCTTCATCGGATAATTGATTATTTAATATAACTTCGGGAGTCTAAGCATGGCACCAGGATGGATCATCGGGATCGTAGTGGGTTACGTTTTTTTCAACCTGGGATTATGGAAGTCCGATTCCACACCCAAACCCCAGGACACCCTTTGGGCCATGGCCATGCTGGGGGGAACCCTGCTGATGTTCGTTTCCGTGCTGTTGTGGGCCGTTCCCAATTTCTTTACCGCTCCCTGAACCCTCGAGGAAACCCTTGAAAGAACTCATCAGCGAACAACAGGCCGACTGGATCATCCTGGGTTTATCGGTCGCCATCGCGCTGGGTGGTTTGGTGTTCGGCTTCCTCTTCTCCAAAACCAAAAAGGGCGCTGAAAAAAAGGCCCATTGGGCCCAGGCCTTGCTGGTGACCCTCATCGGGTTGACCGTCTGGGGCTTTTGGAACCTTTACAATTCCATCGAGAATTACTACGGCCTGGATTCCCTGAAGGCCTTGGGCATCAATTTTTGTATCGCGGTCGGTTTGGGCCTTTTGTTTTTAGCCCTATTCTGGTTTGTCCCTTCCTGGGCCTCGAAATCCAAGTAGTTTTCACCGCGAAGAAAGACTTAAACCATCTATGTTTCAACACCAAGACACCCGGCCTTTTGAAACACAATCATTGGGTAATGGCCCGGAAACCAAACCATTAACCCGGCTATTCCCGATGCCCTCGCGCTTTCACGGTGAAAAATGCGTCTTGTTTGGGACTTTTCACCAAAACTGCCACCGGGCAGAGTGCGTCTAAACGATCATGAAATCCCCAAGTTCTTCCGATCCCCTTTCCGTATTAAGAGAAGTTAAAAGGCTCGAACTCGTCACCCGCGGGGCGGTGGACACCCTCTTGAAAGGTTCTTACAAGAGCACCTTCCGGGGCCAGGGTCTTGAATTCCACCAGGTGCGGGAATACGACCCCCAGGACGATTACCGTTCCATCGATTGGAACGTGACCGCCCGGCTGAACGCCCCCTACGTCAAGACCTTCATTGAGGAAAGGGAACTGCAGGTCATACTGGCGGTGGACCTTTCCGCGTCCCTCTGGTACGGCACAGGGCCTTCCAGCAAACGCGAGACCGCCCTGCGGCTTTGCGCCCTTTTGGCTTTTGCCGCCGTCCAGCACCAGGACCGGGTCGGGCTTCTCGTCTTCACGGACCGAGTTGAGTATTACGTGCCTCCCAAAAGGGGCAAGGCCGCTACCTTAGGCCTGCTGCGGACCCTCATTACCTTCAAGCCGAAGGGGAAAAAAACCCTCTTTCGTCCAGCCCTTCAAATGCTCACCAAAGTCCTGCGCCGCCGTAGCGTTCTTTTTTGGATCTCCGACTTTACCGAACCCATTCCCATGGAGGAGGCCAGCTTCCTCGCCAAGAGGCACGACATGGTCGCCGCGGTTTTGAAAGACCCCGTCGAAGCGGGTTTCAAGCTGCCCGCGAGGGTGGCGGTGCGGGATCCCGAGACCGGCAAGGTGGGTTTTCTATCGCCCGGGTCCATGAAGGCCTACCAAATGGCCGATGAGTTCCGGGAAAAACAGCTGAGGGCCTTGACCGCCAAGGGGGTGGACCGGCTTAACCTGACCGCCGGGGCCGGGGTCGTGACCGCCTTGAAGGGTTTCTTCAAGACCCGCATGGAACGCATGGGCAGGCGCTGATGATCCCCGGGAACTTCCATTTCGCCGACCCCCAATGGCTATACCTGGCCTTCGCGCTTCCCCTGGTGCCCCTGGCTTTTTACCTTTCCGCCCGGCTTAAGCCTTCCACCCTTTACCTTGGAAACCCCCGGCTCGTCGCGGCCGCGCCCAGCTTCTGGTCCGGGGTTTGGTTTCCCTGGCTCCTGCGGCTGTTGGTTCTTCTGCTTTGCATCGTGGCCGCCGCCAAGCCCCAGGCCGGCCAAAAAAAAGTGGAGCAGAAAAAACAAGTGACCGACCTTTTCGTGGCCTTCGACGTTTCCGGCTCCATGCTCACGGCCGATCTGAAACCCAACCGGGTTACCGCCGCCAAGAAGCTTCTTTCGGAGTTCCTGGACAAGGTTCAGGATGTGCGGGTGGGACTGACCGTTTTCGCCAGCATCAGTTTTACCCAGTGCCCCCTGACCACCGACATGGCCATCGTTAAAAAACTACTGGCCAACGTGGATGTCTATTCGGTCAAGCTGGATGGGACCGCCATCGGGGACGCGCTCGTCTCAAGCTTGAATCGGATGCAACAAGGCATTGGAAAGATAGGCGGCGACGAAGAAACCAAACCCACACTGATTGGAAAATTACTGGCCGAACCCACTCCAAGCGGCGAAGCCGCGCCCAAGGACACCCAGGCGATCCTTCTTCTCACGGACGGGGGCAACAACGCCGGGATCGTGGACCCCCTTCAAGCGGCCCGGATCCTAGCCTCCAAGGGCGTGAAGGTTTACGCCATCGGGGTGGGTGGAAATGGTTCAGCCAACCTGTTTTACCAGGGACGGACTTACGCCCAAACCGATCAATATGGAAACCCGCTTCACGACGAAGGGGTGGACAAGGTGCTTTTAGGTGAAATCGCACGCATTACGGGGGGAAGGGTTTATTTTGCCCAGAACAACCAAGCCCTCGAGAGCGTCTTAAAAGACATAGCCCAGCTTCAAAAAAGAGAGGTTTCCACCGTAACCAGCTGGCAATACGAGGAACTGGGTTTTTGGTTCCTATTGGCCGCTTTTGCCCTATTGCTCCTGGACTTGGTTTTGGAAACCACCCTATTGAGGACCTTGCCATGACAGGATTGAATATCGATTTTGGCAACCCCAACGCTTTGTTTCCGCTCTTAACAGTCCTTCTTTTGATGCTGGCTTGGGGAGCCTGGACCCTTTGGAAGGATCGCCGGGACCTGGATTATTTGGGTGAGCAAAACCTGGTCTGGTCCCCGCTGAGGGTTTGGGCCCGCCGGGCCGTGAAGGGAACCTTGGCCTTGGTCGCGCTTGTCTTTTTGTTTTTGGGAGCCGCCCAGCTTCAGGGCAAACCGGTTCCCGAAGAACTGAATATGAGCGGTGTGGACGTCATGATCGTACTGGATGTCTCGAAAAGCATGTTGTCCCAAGACATCCTTCCGAACCGGCTCACGGCCGCCAAGCGGGCACTTTTCAATTGGATTTCCAACCGGCAGGGGGACCGGGTAGGCCTAGTCATCTTCGCCGGGGAATCCCTGGTTCAAGTGCCGCTGACCATGGATTTAAACGCCGTCCAGTTGGTCTTGGTCAAGGCGGATCCGGACGAGGTGGACAGGGGAGGAACGGATATTGGCGAGGGAATCCAGACCGCCCTGGATTCACTGGATAAAGAGGAAGATAAAAAAAGAGGGAAGGCCATTCTGCTGATGACCGACGGGGAGATAACGGAGGGTTCTGCCATCCTACCGAAGGTTCTTGAGCGGGCTGCGCAAATGAAGGTTCCAATCGTAACGGTAGGCATGGGCACCCCCCAGGGAAGGCCGATCCCGGACGGAACGGCCTTTTGGGGCGAGATGACTTATAAGAGAGACGCTGGAGGGTCGGTTCACATCAGTCGGCTGGATGAGACGACGCTTCGCCATATTGCCGACTCGACCTGGGGTGAATATATCCCGGGCGATACCGAACAGAACCTCAAGTCGATCAATTCGACGCTGGATAAGCTTCAAAAAACACTGATGAAGGGCGAGGGCGGCATGAAGAGGGAAGAACTTTCCCCCCGGATGGCCCTGGGGGCCGCCTTTTCGCTTTTCCTGGCTTCGGTGTTATGAAGATGGGCATGGAACCTATGGAAACAAATCAAAATCCAACGCAAAACCACAAAGAGCCAACGAAAGGCGTAATCTTTTTGGGGAAACCAAACACGAATAAAACCCGATTGCTATGCCCGGAAAAATCACTATTTTCCCAGTGGCTTGCAGTTTTATTGCTGGCGATTTTGCCGGGGATGAGCCATGCCTTCAGCCTATCGCCGGGCCGGGACGCCTATGAGGGCAAGGACTACCTGCAGGCCGAAAAGATTTTCGGGGAAGAGGCCCAGAAGAATAAAAATGATTGGGCCGCCGCCTATGGATGGGGAAACGCCTTGTACCAGGAAGGGAAATATTCAGAGGCCCAAAAGGCATATGAACAGTCCTTGGAGCATAAACCTGACATGGAATCGGGCTGGTACAACCTGGGCAACAGCTATTTTCAGCAACAAAGGTATAAAGACGCCATTGAGGCATACAAAAAGACTCTTCAGCTGGACCCTAAAGACAGCGACGCAAAACATAACCTGGAATTGGCGGAAAAACTGATGAAGGAGAGTCCCAAATCGGACAAGAGCGACGAAAAACGCAAGGAAGAACAACAAACTCCCAGCCCGACCCCCACCCAACCTCCAGGCCAACAAAACAACCAGCAGGGCGGGAAGTCCGATCAACAGCAAAACGACTCAAACTCAAAGAATCCAAACAATTCCCAAAACCCTTCAAATCAAAAGAACCAAAATCAAAATCAGGGGCAACAGCAAAAGCCGGCCGCTTCCAAACAACAACAAAACCAACAGCAGGCCGAACAACAACGCCAGCAGCAGGCTGCCCAACAACGCCAGGCGGACCAGCAAAGGGCCGAGGAGGCGAAGAAACAGATGGGCATGTCTGATGAGCAGGTGAAGCAGTTGATGTCCCAGCTTCAAAATCGGGAAGCCCAGGCCCAGCGTTTTTATTCGCCCCATCCGGACCGGGACAGCAAAAAAGCGCAGGATAACTTCTGGAATTTTCTTCCCAGGGAAAATAGCGAGTTCATGAAGCGTTTTTTTGGACAGCCATCCAACGATAAAAACCAGCCTGCGGAGGATTGGTGAGCCGGTGGCCATTTTGCCTGCCGTTCGGGTTAGAATACGCGGGCTCGAGGGGCTGGCGGCATTGACGAAAGCGGAAGTCAAGAACATAAGGAAGGGAAAGCATGAAACCGATTGAAACGAGAAAAAACAGGCCTTGGACCCTCTGGGTCCTGGCCTTTCTACTGGCCGCTCCCCTGGCATCCCAAACGAATAACAGCGGGGAAGAAGTGGGCCTGCGAATGGACGTGGATAAAAGGCAGGTGGAGGTGGGCGATACACTTTCCCTCACGATCGAATTCAAGCAATTGATGGTGGGAGGAAGCAATGTATCCGCCCAGCCTAATTTCCCGACCCCGGAGCTTTTTCAGGAAGGCAGTAGCTTTAATTCCACGCAAGTCACCATCGTGAACCAAAAGACGGCCCAGACGACCACGACCCACATGAACCTGGTGGCGGTTAAACCCGGAAGCGAAACCTTGGGGCCCGCCAGCGTCATTTTTCAGGACCCTTCCGGGAAAAGGCAGGAGATCCGATCCAATGTGATCAACGTGACGGTCACCGAAAAAAAGCCGTTTTCCCTTTTTGGAGGGTCCAAACCGACTTCCCTGCCGGCGGTGAACCCGGCTCCGGCCCAGGCTCCCGCGGATGAGGGCTTAAGGGACCTGAAACCATTGTTGCCGGATCCCATCCTCTTCTTGTTGAAGCTGTTAATTTGGATCGCCATTCTCGTCTTAGTTGGAGTCTTGGTTTGGAGGATCACGAAACCCAAAAAATCCGCCGTTAAAGGTCCCCCCCCCATCGGGGAGGAAAAGCGCTTGAGGGATATCTGGAAAAAACTTTCCGACGAGGACCTTTCCGCGGAGATTTTCTGCCGGTCCCTGTCTTCCCTGGTCCGCGAGTGCCTCCAATACCATTTTGAGTTCGACGCGGTGGATCTTACGACAGAGGAAATATTCCGGGAATTGAAGAAACATGAATTAACCTCCAAGGAGATGGAGGCCGTTGAAAAGTGCCTGAAGGCCTGCGACCGGGTGCTTTACGCCGATGGGAACCTGACGGGAAGGGACGCCCTGCGTGCCCTTGCCTCGAACCTGCTGCCGAAGGTGTCAAACAATTGAACCGCGAAGACGCGAAGGTAAACCCGGTAAAGAAATTCGGGAAAGATGATATATCGATCGAGAAGAATGATATCGCCAGAACGGTTGTTGACGCAGCTTTCGCGGTGCATCGGGAAATGGGCCCCGGATTGTTGGAAAGTATTTACGAGTCATGCTTGGTTAAAGAGCTGCAAAAACGGAATGTTGGATTCGAACGGCAAAAATGTATTCCAATTCACTATGCCGGTGAATTATTAGATGAAAAGTTTCGATTGGATTTGTTGGTTGAAGAAAAAATAATTGTTGAAATAAAAGCTGTAGAAGAACTATTGCCTATTCATGAGGCGCAGGTTTTGACTTATCTCAAACTTATAGGGTGCGAGATTGGTTTTTTAATCAATTTTAACGTCCGTTTCATCAAGGATGGCATCCGGCGGATTGTTTTGTCAAAAAAACACTAAAAGACGTTCTTCGCGTCTTCGCGGTGAAAATCTCGACTTAAGGGAGCAAGAAATGCCTACGCAAAATGAAGAATTAACTCAAGAAGGCCAGCGCCTCAGCGAACAGTTTCTGAAAGCGAAGGATGAGGTGCAAAAGGTTATTGTGGGCCAGGGCGATTTGATCGATCGTCTCCTTTTGGGACTGCTGACCCGCGGGCACCTGCTCTTGGAGGGCTTGCCGGGACTGGCGAAGACCCTTGCGGTAAAGACGCTTGCGGAGGCATTGGGCGTCAGTTTCAGCCGAATCCAGTTTACCCCCGACCTTTTGCCCGCCGACCTGCTGGGAACCAGGATATATAACCCTGGCAAGGGTGACTTCAAAACCCAGAAGGGCCCCGTTTTTGCCAACCTGGTGTTGGCCGATGAGATCAACCGGGCCCCCGCGAAGGTGCAGTCCGCCCTACTGGAAGCCATGCAGGAACACCAGGTCACCATTGGGCCCGATACATTCAAGTTGGAGGAGCCCTTTTTTGTCATGGCGACCCAGAACCCGATCGAACATGAGGGCACCTACCCCCTTCCGGAGGCCCAGGTGGACCGCTTTTTGATGAAGATTTTCGTGGGGTATCCCAGCTTCGAGGAGGAAAAGCAAATTATCGATCGGATGACCCAGGGACAAAGTATAAAGACCTCAGAGATACTTTCCGCCCAGGCCATTCTCAAGGCCCAGCGCCAGGTAGACGGCATCTACGTGGGGGAAGCCTTGAAGGATTACATCGTTCACCTGGTGTCAGCCACCCGGCGGCCGAAAGATTACCAATTGGCTTCCCTCCAACCCCTTATCGAGTACGGGGCCAGCCCCCGCGCCTCGATGGGCTTGACGGTCGCGGCGAAAGCCAGGGCCTTTTTGAACGGCCGGGGCTATGCCACGCCCGATGACGTGAAGGCACTGGCGGGTAACGTTATCCGCCACCGCTTGATCCTTACCTATGAGGCTGAAGCGCAAAACTTGACCACCGACCAGGTCATCTCGCAAATCCTCGCCAAAGTACCTGTGCCGTGAGCTTCCAGGCCCGAAACTCCAAAAGCGGTCTCTCGGGGAGAGGAGGTTATGGGGCCATTGTTTTAATCCTATTGGGGTTAGGGTTCGGGGCGGGATGCGGTCAAAAACCACATTACACCGCGCTCTCCCTTCCACTGCCTCCTACCGAAGATTCGGGGGTGCAAAACGGGGAATATATTCAAACCCAATACGGTTTCGCTTTCCCGGTCCCCCCCAAATGGATGTCCCTGGGCCTTTCGGAGGAACAGGAAATGGATGTAGTCGCCTGTTTTGCCGATCCTACCAAAACACTCGTGACCCGGTTTTCGGTCCAACTCGTTCCTTCGGACCAGACTTTTTCCCCCAAGGACTGGTCCGCCTCGGTCGAGAAAGATCTAAAGGCGAAACAATTCCAAATCGAGACGAAAGACTCCCGGGAGGAATGGAAAACGGCGGGCAGTGAAAGGTGGATCTCCCAGGCCTTTCATGTATTGGACGTGAGGCAAAAAGAATGGTTGGATAACGAATGGGTACTCAATCGGGGCGACCTGCTTTTGCAGGTACATGCCACCCTGCCCGAAGAGAAGGCCTCGGCGGATGAGGGAAAAAAATTATTGAAGGCCCTGGAAGGGGCGCTTACCCGTATCCATTGGTACATGCCCATCGGACCCAGGGGAATATCACCCGAACGGTACGAGTTGCAGGCCTTTACGGAAGGTTTTCAACTGGCATTGGAATCGGGCTCCCTGCCAAAGACCTATCTCTTTTTTGACGACCTTTACCCGGGCCGGGCCGAATGGGCATCCTGGTACCAGCAAGCCTTGGGAGGCAAGGATCCGAAGTCCCTGAACTTGAAGGCGGCTTTGGAGGGACTTGTGATCAACGGGGAAAACGCAACCGCTTCTTTTTCACTATCCATGAACAATCCCGCGGCGGGAAAACCGGTAAAGTTGGAGAGAAGTTTCAAGCTTTCGAAGAAGGAACGAAGCTGGAAGATCACGGAACCGGTGGGGAAAAAATAAGGGGACATCTAAAAATTCACACGGAGAAACACGGGCATTTCAATTAACCTTATAGTGAATGAAGCATGGTTCTGTTTTCTTTGGTCCTTTGGGAGGAAGAACCTGAGACAGGATTTTTAGTTGATTTTGACAACCTCAAAGGCAATTATTCGGGATGCCCTTAAATAACCCTTGTTATAGGCCTCTAATTCGATTTGAAGGTTAAACCACCCAGCGTTAAACTTTCTTTAAAATGTTCCAATTGAGGAGAGTTTTTTGGGCCATCAATTTTTATCGAATCGGATGGGCAAAAAAAACTATTCCTTATTTATTTCCGCCCTGTTGGCGATACCCCTCTCTTTTTTTCCAAGCGACCTTCATTCCCAAACCTATATCGGTAACCAGAGCGTCGTGGACAGCACTTATTTTAATGGTGTTCAATCCTCCCTGTTGCCAGCGATTTCCTACCGCTTTACGATTCCCGGAACCAACACGCTTCCGGTGACCGCGATCTATTTGAACGCGGCTTCCAACTATACAAGTGCTTCTTCCTCGGGTAATTATGTCATCAGCGTACAAAACGATTCCTCCGGGTTTCCCGGAGCGACCACGATCGTGGGTCCGGTGACGGTCACTTTTCCGCCGAGCGGTGGTCCCGTTTCATTTGATTGGTATGAAATAGATGTTCCTCAAGCATCCGTCTCCGGCGGAACGGTTTACCAATTGGTGGTTGACGGGTCGGGCATTACAACGAATAAATTCATGGATTTCACATCGGGTTCGCTTCCGGACCTTAAGATCATACCCTTGAATCAGGTCCCGGACCCCAATTGCGACTCCGTGACATTCAGCGGAAGTGTTTGGAATTCCCAAGCGGAAATGCCTGTTTTTGTTCTCCAATTTAACAGTAACGCCACCCCCGATTTTGGAAACCCCTATGACAATTACGATCCCGCGAATTACGCGGATGCTACCGACTCGACGGGTCAAGTTTTTAATACGGGAGGCTCGAATTTATTTGTGGACCGGTTAGGGGTATATGCCAATCGCTTGACGAACCCGGCGGATAATCTTTATGGTTCCGTTTACGACCTCACAGCCCATGTGACGGTGGGAGCCGTCACGATATTGGAGTCAAACGTGAATACCTTCAACGCGTGGGCGGAGGCAAATTTCAGCCCCCCCCTTTCCCTCAATGGCGCACACAATTACGAGGTGTTGCTTACGTCTCCCGGGTCCGCCTCCGCCACCGATTTTTATTATTTCCCGGCGCCTTTTCACGGAGGTACTTTTGACGACCTGACCTATGGAAGCACCCAGTCTTATGCCGAGTACAACTCTAACTATCCGACTCCTATCATGACCCCTGAGCCCTTCGAGGACCTGGGGTTCAGGTTCAGAGTGTTTATGACATTGACTCCCTCGGTTACTCCAACGCTAACCCCAACCCCGACTTTAACATCAACTTCGACTCCTACAACCACGCCTACCGTAACGGCAACCCCCACCGTGACTTACGCCCCCTTTAACGGTTCCATCTTCTATTTCACGAATGGTGATTCCACCAACCCGGGGCCTCCGGTCCAGGTCTTCAGCAATTCGGCCCCGGCTTCCCTCGTGACCGTTAATATTTCCTCGGCGGGCAACAGTACCGCCTCCCCGTTGGGCGCTTGGGTCTCGGAGCCGCTTAATGGGCCGACCATCCCCGCCGGAAATTGGGATTTCGCCTTATATGGGTACGCGGATACCGCCGGTGCTAACGTTTATTACGACGTGAAAGTTTATGATTATTCTCTTTCCGGGCCCACCACCACCCTTTTATTTGAAAGTGTATCCCCCATCCAAATTTCCACTTCTCCCAACACTTTGGTGGAATGGTTTGCCAGCCAACCAAGCTATACCTTGGGCGTGCGGGACAAGATCTTTGTGCAGGTTTCGGTCAATAATACCTCCGCCACCACCTCGAACGCTTTTTTCCAATATGGGGGTAACCCCGATTATTCGCGTATCACGGCACCGGGGTATGGCACGGGCGCCGCGGACAAGTTTGGAAATCGGTCGATCATCGGGGGACCTGTAACCTTCGGGCTGGATGCGAACGCTAAACGGGTCGGGATGCGGTTCACGGCGAATACCACCGGCTCCATTTCGGCGGTTCAGGTCTATATGTACAGTTTGTTGGGAGTTCCGGGTTATAAGGTCTCCCTCCAGGGGGACTCCGCTGGCATTCCCGACGGATACCTGACATCCCCCACCAGTTTCACCCCGATTTCGGGATGGAACAATATCAGCCTTTCTACCTCCGTCCCCGTCACGGCGGGGGGAACTTATAACCTGGTAGTGGAATGGGATGGCCTATCCGTTCTTTCCTCGAACAACGCGATCCTTTTGAGCGGAACCTCCCCGGATCATGGATATATCCCCGTAAGCCAAACCTTTAGCGGGGTTTTGGGAACCGTGCAGGACATGGGCTTGGGCGGGGGGTGGAGTCCCTTGAGCGTCATGCCGGTTTTCCTGGTTGATTTAAACGGCGCATGGTTTGGGAACCCCTTGGTAAACTCGGGCGGCAGTAGCATCGTGGGGACCAATTACCTAGCCCAACGGTTCAGGGTATTAAGTACGCCCCTGACCATCGCCTCGGTGGCGGCTTTTGTCCAAGAAGTAGGGGGCACCCCGCCATTGGACAGTTTGTACTGGGAAATACGGGACACTACCACCAATACCGTTCAACCCGGCGGATCCGGAACCTTGGCGACCAATAACCAAGTCACCACGACAGCCAATTGGATCGGCGGGGCGATACCCACCCTGATCCTCGCGCCCGGAACCTATCGGTTAGTTCTCAAGAGCCCCCAGTCCTCAGGCGGGAACTATTATTTTTGGCCGGCCCAGGGCCCTATGTCGACTGTCTCTCCTTATACCGATACAACCTATGATGGGGTCAATTCCTACTCTGAAATTTCCAGCGATGGAGGAAACACCTTCGGCACTATCTCGCCTTCGCTCAATTACGATTTCGGTTTTGATTTCGTTCCCGGAACCAGCACCCTGGCTACTTACACTCCGAGCGTGACTCCCACAAGCACCGCCACCCAAACGCCCTCGATTACCAGCACCCCGACGCCGACCCTCACCAATACCATTACGCTCAGCCCCACCATTACGAATACCTTCACGATCACTCCGACCCTGTCCAATACGACCACGCTCACGCCGACCATTACCCTTTCTCCCACCATCACCCTGTCGCCGACTGTTACTTTGACACCGACAATAACGCTGACTCGGACGATTACGAATACTTACACCAATACCATCACTCTCACACCCACGATTACGCTCACTCGGACGATAACAAATACCTATACCCCCACCCCTACCCTGACCCCGACCATTACGAGCACCCTTTCACTCACGCCGACGATTACCACCACTTTTACGCTCACCCCGACGGTCACGAATACATTCACCCACACTCCATCGCTTACGCCAACCGTAACAAATACCGAAACTTACACGATAACGCTTACCCCAACCGTCACAACCACCTTTACGAGTACCATCACACTTACTCCCACCGTGACGAATACCATTACCAGTACCATCACTCCTACTCCAACCAATACCAGCTCAATGACCATTACCCCCACCCTTACGAATACCCCGACTGAATCCTTCACCCCAACCTTGACGAGTACCTCCACCCAAACAGCCACCCTTACCTTTAGCCCCACCGTCACCCACTCCCCGACCATCACGAACACGCCGACCCTAACGCTTTCTCCGACCCCAACAGGAAGTCCCACCAATACACCAACTCCGAATATGGCGATGTACCTGTCGGATAATTATTTCAACCCGGCGGCGGGCGCAACCCTGGGGATCGACGTTCTCATTACGCAAAGCGGGGAAGTGAAGATCATGGTTTATAACCTGTTGGGAGAAGAGGTGGTCAAGCTGGTAGACCAGAATCTCAATGTAGGAAGTTACCATTTCACCTGGGACGGGCGTAATCGTTCGCAAGATCTGGTTGGGAATGGTGTTTATTTGGTGCTAATAGAACAGGCTTCCGGGAATTTCATCCGAAAAGTCATCGTCTTGAAATAATGCCGGGTTTGAAGACCCATTTCAGGGTTTTTCTTTTTCAGGGTTCCATCCTGCTCCAATGGCTATAATCCTTTTAATTTCCATCGTGTCAGGGGGTTTTATGCGCAGTATGACGGGTTTTGGCCGGGGTACAGGGCAGGGCAAGACGGTACAGGTAGTGGCAGAGATCAAGACCGTAAATCACAAATACCATGACCTTTCCTTGAAGGTGCCCCTCTCCTATCAATTTCTCGAACCCGAAATGAGGGAACTTATCCTTGCCTCCGTGACCCGCGGTAAGGTTGATTTTTTCCTGAAAGACTTGTCTCCCAACCGTTCCCGAACGGTTGAGGTCAATGAACCCCTTTTAACCCAATATCTTCAGGCGGCCCAGAAGGCGGCCAAAAAACATAAATTGAAGGGGGACCTTTCCGTGGAAGCCTTGCTGAGGCTGCCGGATGTCTTGAGCGTCACAGAATCAGACCGGCAGGAAGCCGACCAGAAGAAAGCGGCGTTGGAATCGGTCGGGGAAGCGCTGAAAGCTTTGGAAAAAATGAGACTCGCTGAAGGATCTAGACTGTCCAAGGATATTCTGGAAAGGGCCAAGGATATCTCCGCGACCATCCAATTGCTGCGGGCCCGGCATAAGATCCTTGTCGCGGATAAAATCAAGCTTTTCAAGGAAAAGATCGCTGAATTCCTTCCCGAACCCCTCGTGGATCAGACCCGGGTTGCAACCGAGGAAGCGGTTCTGCTTCAACGCTTTGACATCTCAGAGGAAATGACCCGTTTGGAAAGCCACTTGACCGCCCTGCAGGAAACGCTGAAGGAAAAAGGGAGTGTGGGGCGCAAATTGGATTTTCTAATCCAGGAAATGAACCGGGAAACTAACACCATCGGCTCCAAATCCGCCGACGCCAAAATGGCCCAGGGGGTCGTGCGGTTGAAGGAATTGTTGGAACAGATCCGGGAACAGATCCAAAACATCGAGTAGAAGCTGCTTGCGCAGTTCATGAAAAATTGGGCCCAACAAACTTTTGGAAATGCGTTTGGGCTTTTTATCAAACTTTAATAAGGTCTTGTAATAATACGGAATAGAAAGTTTGGCTTTGTGAAATTTGTGTTCTTTGGGGTGAAGGTTCATGGTTAAAAAAGGACTCGTGATTGTTCTTTCCGCGCCCTCGGGTGGCGGGAAGACCACCCTGGCGGAGCGTCTTCTCAAACAGGAAAAAAATCTCATCCGTTCGATTTCGTGCACCACCCGAAAACCCAGGCCAGGCGAGAAAAGCGGAAAAGCCTATTTTTTTGTATCCGAAAAGAGGTTCCGGTCCGAGATGAAAAAAAACGGATTCCTGGAATGGGCGAAGGTCCACGGCCACTATTACGGAACTCCCAAACGATGGGTCGGCCAACAACTCCGAAGAGGCAAGGATGTCCTATTCGTCATTGATGTCCAGGGAGGGGCTGCGCTTAAACGCCAGGATGCGGGGGCTCTGTTGATCTTTGTGAATCCTCCCACCTTGAGGGCTCTACGGGACCGGTTGCTCAAACGCGGCGACAACAGCCCCCGAGACCTGGCCCTTCGGTTGAAAAACGCCAAAAGTGAAATAAAACAAGGCCGCCAATATGATTACCGGGTTGTGAATGACCAAATTCCACGAGCCGTAAGGGAAATCAGGGGTATTTTGCGGCTTGTTCGACAGGCGAGGGCCAGAGTTTGGACGCTAGGGGCTGATTGATTACCTGGAAAGACGGGCCCTTTTTATACATTTTTCGCCCTTTTTCAGTATAATTCCATCCCTTGGCGGCAATGGAGCCGCCTTAAAACGCTGGAGGTCGCATGGCAATCACGACGGATGACAAGCTTAATTCGACTTTTGTGAATCCCGAAAACAAGTACCTTTCGGTTTTGGCCGCCTCGAAAAGAGCCCGCCAATTGCTGGACAAGGCCGAGAAGCACAACCTGACCGTGGACACGGAAAAAGTCATTTTGCAGGCCTTAATGGAGTTCCGCGAGGGAAAGGTGCAATTCACCTTCTCCGACGCGCCCGTTAAAAAGAAGAAAGATAAAGAAAAGGATTAAAAGCGGCTTCCCCGGCCAGTGGTTGGCTAGCGGTTGCCGGCTGAAACGAGGATGACCCAAGCCATCCGAAAACCCAGGGTACTCCTTGGCGTCACAGGTAGTGTGGCCGCCTACAAGGCCGTGGAACTCATCCAAGCCTTAAAAGTATTCGCGGAAGTCCGAGTGGTAGCCACCGAAGCGGGAGGGAAGCTGGTGCCCCTCTCAGCCTTAAAAAAAGCGTCCGGTTTCCCGGTTTGGAAAAGTTTGTTCGCCGGCTCAACGCCCATTCCTCCCGGCACCCCCAGCGGATCCCATCCCCGCGCCACGGTTCCCCACATTGAATACGCCAAACAGGCGGATTTGATCCTCATTGCCCCCGCCACGGCCAATTGCATGGCGAAGCTTTCGTTGGGAATAGCGGATGACCTTCTCACTTCGTTGTGCCTATACGCGGAATGCCCCCTTTGGCTCGCGCCAGCCATGAACGTCAATATGTGGAACCATCCCGCCACGAGGAAAAATCACCATATCCTTTTGGGAAGAGGCGTTCGATTCCTTGGACCGGATAGGGGTTTCCTGGCTTGCGGCGACGTGGGGGAAGGGCGGTTCGCGGAACCCCTTGAAATCGCGTCACAGGTGGAAAGTTATTTCAAAAAAAACAAAACCTGGAGGGGTTTAAGGGTGGTGGTGACCGCCGGGCCCACCCAGGAAGCCCTTGATCCGGTGAGGGTTTTGACGAATCATTCCAGCGGGAAGATGGGGTACGCCCTGGCCCAGGCCGCCCTGAACCGGGGAGCGGAAGTGACCCTGCTGCATGGTCCGGTCTCCCTGGCCCCCCTGACAAGGGCGAAGATGGTCCCGGTGACCACCGCCCTGGAATTGCGTGCCGAGGTTTTAAAAGCCTTGCCGCACACAGACCTTCTCATTATGGCGGCGGCCGTAGCGGATTACCGTCCGGCCCAACCATCCCGGAACAAGATTAAAAAATCAAAATCCAGGTTGAGTCTCCGTTTGGTAAAAAATCCGGATATCTTGGGGGAGGTATTAAAGCGCCGGGGTCCACGACAGGTGATCGTGGGGTTCGCCGCCGAAACCGACCATTTGCGCTCGAAAGCCGAAAAAAAGTGGAATCATAAGCCCTGTGATATCCTGGCGGCCAACCGTGTGGGCAAGGGTCGCGTTTTCGGGACCGATCAAAATGAGTTGTTGGTTTTTTCAAGATTGTCCTCCAAGCCCACTCCGATAGGGCCCGCTACCAAAGCCACCATCGCCGAGAAGTTGTTGGAATTAACCGAGCCGTTATTAAAATCTGTTCATTTAAAAGGCTGAATATGAAAATTTGGATTTATCTCATCGCGTTCCTTTTGACGAGTTTGACCTACGGACAAAATGGACAAGTTCCAACCACCCAGGGAAAACCGCTTTTCGTACCCGGCGAAGTCCTGGTCCGTCTCAAGGAGAATACGGCAGGTGCGGATAAAGCCCGCCTATTGGGGGCAAAAGCCCATGCCGCCCCATCGGAACTCAAGGGGGTCTACCGTCTTGAATTGGAGGCGGGGGAAGATGTCCAAGCCCGCGTGGAAGAATTAAAAAAAGATCCGGCGGTGGACCTGGTCCAACCCAATTATTGCTATTACGCCTCATCCGCTCCCGCCTCCTGCAGCCCGAACGTCCTTAATTTCGCTACGCCAGAATATTGGCCCTTGACGATCATTCAAGCTCCCCAAGCATGGGCGACGATCAACGGAAGCTGCTCGCCCCTTTTACTAGGCGCCGGTGTGACCGTGGCGGTGTTGGATACGGGAGTTTCGGTGACCCATCCAGGTTTGACGGGAGTCAGCGTTTCAGGGTCAGTGACGAACAGTGTTTCCGGGGGTATCAATACCGCCGATGATTACGGCCATGGAACCTACGTCGCGGGTATCCTGGCCGGTCAATGGAACGCCAATGGGATGGCGGGATTGGCTCCCGGCATTACCCTCATGCCGATCAAGGTATTGGACCATTGCGGTAAGGGTAATTCGGACGAGATCGCCGCGGGAACAATCTTTGCGGTGAACCATGGGGCTCGAGTCCTTAATTTTTCACTCGGCGGTCCGGGTCAAGACGACCTGGAACAGGAAGCCATTGACCAGGCCCTTTCCGCCGGTTGCGTGGTGGTGGCGGCGTCGGGAAACGAATCAAACCTGCCGGGTACCCTTGCCCCACTGAATTACCCGGCGGCCTATCCCGGTGTGCTTTCCGTGGGAGCCAGTGACGAAAACGACCATGTGGCACCCTATTCGAACGGCGGCACTGGGTTAGAAATGGTGGCCCCCGGTGGAACCTATTCGGGATTACCTGCACCTAGCCCGAGTAATTTTTCCTTATTCGCATCCCAGTTGATTTTCAGCACGATTCTTGACCCGAGCGCTCCTCTCTGCGCGCCCGTGACCCAATCCGATTTTATACTAGACCCGGCAAATCCCTTGTATGGCGTAGCGGCCGGCACCTCCGCCGCCACTCCTTTTGTTTCCGCTACCGCAGCTTTGTTGTTTTCGGTTCATCCCGACATGACGAATAACCAGGTAGTCAATGCCATCGTCAATAACACTGAAAGTCTCAATGGGAATACCGGATGGGACGCTGAAACCGGCTATGGCCGCTTGAATGTCTACCAAGCCCTTCTCAACGCCCAAAACTCAACTGGGAAAATCACGCCTTTTCTCAAAACCTTCAACTATCCCAACCCCTTTTATCCTGACATGACGCCCTCCATCACCATCACGGTGCCCCTGGCTTCGTCCCAGATGGTTGAATTGACCATCAGGGATTCGGGTGGAAAATTGGTTTTTCACGAAATCACCCCGGCCCTTCCGCAATTTAAATCCTTCGGTATCACTTGGGACGGGCGGAACTCCACGGGCCAATTGGTCACGACTGGAATATATTTTTATACCGTGACTGCGGGCGGGGTGACGGGCCACAATAAGATCGTCGTGGTACGCGGAAGCACGAGCCCATGAAAAAGCTTCTTCCGGGTTGGTTTCTAATGTTTTTATTTGCATTTAGGTGTTTTTTACCCTCCGGTGCCTTTGCCTCGGGGGGCCAACGCCCAAATGCCTATACCGAATATGGCGTAGGGGGGGCGCCGGAAGCCATGGCCGGGGCCGCGGTCGGGTTAAGGAACGATCCGTCTTGCGGTTTTTGGAACCCGGCGGGTTTAACCGCCGTCAAGAATATTCAAATCGAGGCGCAGAACAGCTTCCTATCCCTCAATCAATCCCTTGATTACTACTCTTTCAGCGCAAACCTCCAAGACTCGGTCTATTGCGGGTTGTCCCTATTGGCCTATAGCGCCGGAAATGACTTGGAGGTCCGAAATGGAAATTCCATGAACCCAGACAGCATCCTGAGCGACGCGGAATACACCGGTCTCCTATCAGGCGCATTCCGTTTGAGCCCCCATTGGGCGGGGGGCTTCAATTTGAAACTTCTCCTGAATAATCTGGGAAACGTTCAAAGTGCGAATGGAACTGGTTTTGGCTTTGACACGGGGCTTCAGTACCGGGTCGATAACGACACGACCATTGGGCTGGTGGTCCAGGATCCCTATACGGTTTTCACCTATCAAGATTCTTTCTCGACCGTGATTCCCACAACATTCCGGTGGGGGATGAACCGGCGGGAAGAGTCTTTGCGGGGAAACTGGGCCTTTGACCTGGAATGGAGCCAAGACCTGGGTTTCCAACCGCGCCTTGGGGCCGAATGGTTTCCCTTTGAGGTGCTCGCCTTGCGGGCTGGAGTTTGGGCGGGAGGCTTGAATTCAGGTGATAACGGAGTCGGCCCGACCCTCAATTTGACTTGCGGTCTCGGGATTTTAATACCGCTTCGAAAATCTTTTGTCCCTCGGCAATCTGGCGTGGATCAAATTATCATCGATTATTCATTGATTCCCGATCCCCAACAGCCGGGAGCGGTCTTGAATCAAATCGCGGCATCGGGCAAATTTATGTAATCCGATGGTTCTCGGCCGGACATTTTTAATAATGAATTGGAAAAAAGTCATGTCTCAACCAAATTCGTTAAAACAACAATTGGAAACCTGCCGGAGACTAGGCATCCGGTATTTGTCCATGCCCAAAGAGAACCCTTCCTCCGGAGGCGTCGGGCAATCAGACCGGACGCCCCTGGATCAAGAAGGCCTCAAAAACCACCCAGCGGTAAAGGCTATCCCGAAACCTGAATTAAATGCCCCCTCTTCCCCGACAAGGCGTTCTTTGAAAATGCTTTCCCGGGATTCATGGATGACCCTGAACCAGGACAGCGTGGAGGGGATGGAACTAACCGCGTACGAAGCGGATATCCACGATTGTCAAAACTGCGCCCTTGGTGCGACCCGAACCCGGTTCGTTTTCGGGAGCGGCAACCCAAAAGCGGAGGTGATGTTTGTGGGGGAGGCTCCAGGGGCGGATGAGGATGCCCAGGGTTTACCCTTTGTCGGACGAGCTGGACAACTTTTGACCAAGATTATCGAGTCCACTAAAACCTGGAAAAGGGAGGAGGTATTCATTTGCAATGTGTTGAAATGCCGGCCTCCGGGAAACCGCACTCCCTTGCCGGAGGAAGTCGAGCACTGCAGGCCTTACCTTGAGGAACAGGTCCGCATCATCAAGCCCAAACTGATTATGGCGCTGGGGGCCAGCGCCGCCCAGGCGCTTTTGTCCACCAAAGAGCCGGTTGGAAAACTTCGTAACCGATGGCATGATTATTCGGGTATTCCACTCAGGGTCACTTACCATCCTGCTGCTTTATTAAGGTTTGAGGGATATAAGAAGGATGTTTGGGCTGATATGAAGGAATTTTCAACGAAATACGGGTTAATTAAATGAAAATAAGAGCTTCAAGGGGAATTATTGTTTGCCGTTAAACCTGTATAATCCGGTGAAAATAAATTCCCCATTCTTCTAATGAACGGTAAGTCTCAATGATGTGCAATAAATGGAAATTTAAATCTGCTTTGGCATTAATATTCGTGTTCATTGTCACGCCCTCTGTTTTCGCGGATTGCCTTGTTTCGGATCAATTTAACAATGAAATCCTTCCGGCTTGGACAGCGCTCGATATTGGTACCGCCTCACTTGGTGTTACCTCTGTCGGTTCAGTCCTAACCATGACCAGCAATGACCCCGGTATGCCCGGCGGCGGGGGAACCACTTCGGATTCATTTTATTATCTTTATCAATCTTCCACTGGTGATCCGGAGGTTACACTCCAAATCGATTCGATGCCGGCCGCCACCGGGGGCCGATTGGGGATCATGTTCCGAAATGGTATCCCGCCCGGGGATGTTTTCGCCTATGTTTTTGCCGCGACGACCGGGGCGGGCACGGGAAGTTTTAATACCATGTATAGGAATCCCGCGAATACCGGCAACCAAACATTAGGTACAGCGGCTGGGAATTGGACAACCGCGACTCTTCCGGTTTATGTACGGATGTCGAAGGCGGGCACGAATTTTGACGCTTATTTCTCGAACGACGGGAATACCTGGACGAGGTTTGCCAACATTGGCGTTGCAGGATTTACCGCATCTCCCTATTTGGTGGGCATAGCCCTGGCTTCAGCGAATAATGTAGCGCCGGGCGACACAGGTTCGGTCGAAGATTTTAGCGTCATATCGGGTTACTGTACCCAAACCAACACACCGACTTTTTCCAGTACGACTACCCCGACCCAGACCCCCACACTCACGCCGACGATCACGAATACCGTGACCCTGACTCCGACGGTGACCTTGACACCGACTGAGAGCTACACGATCACGCTTACGCCGACGATCACCGATACCGTGACCTTGACGCCAACGATCACGAATACGGAAACCCTGACTCCGACCATCACGCCGACCTTCACGGCTACACCCACGGTAACGATGACCTATACGGTGACCCAGACGCCGCCGGTACTCAATATAGTTCGTGTGACGCCACCCGTGGATGCGACGGTGATACCGGGAAGCCAGGGAGTGTCGGTGGTTCAAGTGAAAGTCAGCAACAACGATGGGGAGGGAGTGAACCTCAATTACGTGGTATTGCAGGCGACAGGGACGGGGGATTCGTTGCCGGTTAACGTCACGGCGGTGAATTTGTACAAGGGCTCAACCTTGTTGGCAAGTTCGACCTATTCGGGGACGTCGCCGAACGAATATGTCACCCTGGGAGGATTCCCGTTGGATGGGATAGGGGCGGGGTTATCGCAGAATTACATGATTACGTATGATTTCGCGGGTGGAGCGGGGTTGGGGACCTATGGGATGAACGTGGTTGGAGCGGGGGGGGTGGGACAAAGTACGGGACAACTGGTCCAGTTAACGGGGGTGCCGTTTGCGGGGGCAACGATCATGGTGGCGGCGGCGACTCCCACACCAACCTTTACGGCGACGAGCAGTTTCACCTCTACATCGACCTGGACGGGTACCTCGACGCCGACGATCACCCTGACTCCGACGGTGACCCTGACGCCGACCCCGAGCTACACGATCACGCTTACCCCAACGATCACGAACACGGTGACCCTAACTCCGACGGTGACCTTGACGCCGACTGAGAGCTACACGATCACACTCACGCCGACGATCACGAATACCGTGACCCTGACCCCGACGGTGACTTTGACACCGACTGAGAGCTACACGATCACGCTTACGCCGACGATCACCGATACCGTGACCTTGACGCCAACGATCACGAATACGGAAACCCTGACTCCGACCATCACGCCAACCTTCACGGCTACACCCACGGTAACGATGACCTATACGGTGACCCAGACGCCGCCGGTACTCAATATAGTTCGTGTGACGCCACCCGTGGATGCGACGGTGATACCGGGAAGCCAGGGAGTGTCGGTGGTTCAAGTGAAAGTCAGCAACAACGATGGGGAGGGAGTGAACCTCAATTACGTGGTATTGCAGGCGACAGGGACGGGGGAATCGTTGCCGGTTAACGTCACGGCGGTGAATTTGTACAAGGGCTCAACCTTGTTGGCAAGTTCGACCTATTCGGGGACGTCGCCGAACGAATATGTCACCCTGGGAGGATTCCCGTTGGATGGGATAGGGGCGGGGTTATCGCAGAATTACATGATTACGTATGATTTCGCGGGTGGAGCGGGGTTGGGGACCTATGGGATGAACGTGGTTGGAGCGGGGGGGGTGGGACAAAGTACGGGACAACTGGTCCAGTTAACGGGGGTGCCGTTTGCGGGGGCAACGATCATGGTGGCGGCGGCGACTCCCACACCAACCTTTACGGCGACGAGCAGTTTCACCTCTACATCGACCTGGACGGGTACCTCGACGCCGACGATCACCCTGACTCCGACGGTGACCCTGACGCCGACCCCGAGCTACACGATCACGCTTACCCCAACGATCACGAACACGGTGACCCTAACTCCGACGGTGACCTTGACGCCGACTGAGAGCTACACGATCACACTCACGCCGACGATCACGAATACCGTGACCCTGACCCCGACGGTGACCTTGACACCGACTGAGAGCTACACGATCACACTTACGCCGACGATCACCGATACCGTGACCTTGACGCCAACGATCACGAATACGGAAACCCTGACTCCGACCATCACGCCAACCTTCACGGCTACACCCACGGTAACGATGACCTATACGGTGACCCAGACGCCGCCGGTACTCAATATAGTTCGTGTGACGCCACCCGTGGATACGACGGTGATACCGGGAAGCCAGGGAGTGTCGGTGGTTCAAGTGAAAGTCAGCAACAACGATGGGGAGGGAGTGAACCTCAGTTACGTGATATTGCAGGCGACAGGGACGGGGGAATCGTTGCCGGTTAACGTCACGGCGGTGAATTTGTACAAGGGCTCAACCTTGTTGGCAAGTTCGACCTATTCGGGGACGTCGCCGAACGAATATGTCACCCTGGGAGGATTCCCGTTGGATGGGATAGGGGCGGGGTTATCGCAGAATTACATGATTACGTATGATTTCGCGGGTGGAGCGGGGTTGGGGACCTATGGGATGAACGTGGTTGGAGCGGGGGGGGTGGGACAAAGTACGGGACAACTGGTCCAGTTAACGGGGGTGCCGTTTGCGGGGGCAACGATCATGGTGGCGGCGGCGACTCCCACACCAACCTTTACGGCGACGAGCAGTTTCACCTCTACATCGACCTGGACGGGTACCTCGACGCCGACGATCACCCTGACTCCGACGGTGACCCTGACGCCGACCCCGAGCTACACGATCACGCTTACCCCAACGATCACGAACACGGTGACCCTAACTCCGACGGTGACCTTGACGCCGACTGAGAGCTACACGATCACACTCACGCCGACGATCACGAATACCGTGACCCTGACTCCAACAGTGACCTTGACGCCGACTGAGAGCTACACGATCACACTTACGCCGACGATCACCGATACCGTGACCTTGACGCCAACGATCACGAATACGGAAACCCTGACTCCGACCATCACGCCAACCTTCACGGCTACACCCACGGTAACGATGACCTATACGGTGACCCAGACGCCGCCGGTACTCAATATAGTTCGTGTGACGCCACCCGTGGATACGACGGTGATACCGGGAAGCCAGGGAGTGTCGGTGGTTCAAGTGAAAGTCAGCAACAACGATGGGGAGGGAGTAAACCTCAGTTACGTGATATTGCAGGCGACAGGGACGGGGGAATCGTTGCCGGTTAACGTCACGGCGGTGAATTTGTACAAGGGATCAACCTTGTTGGCAAGTTCGACCTATTCGGGGACGTCGCCGAACGAATATGTCACCCTGGGAGGATTCCCGTTGGATGGGATAGGGGCGGGGTTATCGCAGAATTACATGATTACGTATGATTTCGCGGGTGGAGCGGGGTTGGGGACCTATGGGATGAACGTGGTTGGAGCGGGGGGGGTGGGACAAAGTACGGGACAACTGGTCCAGTTAACGGGGGTGCCGTTTGCGGGGGCAACGATCATGGTGGCGGCGGCGACTCCCACACCAACCTTTACGGCGACGAGCAGTTTCACCTCTACATCGACCTGGACGGGAACACCGACACCGACCATCACCCTGACACCGACGATCACCAATACCGTGACCTTAACCCCAACGATCACGAATACGGTGACCCTGACTCCGACAATCACGAACACGGTGACCCTGACTCCAACAGTGACCCTGACACCGACGATCACCAATACCGTGACCTTAACCCCGACAATCACCAACACGGTGACCTTGACGCCGACAATCACGAATACAGTGACGAATACGCCGACCTTTACGCCGACCGTGACAAGCACTTGGACCTCGACCACGACTCCGACGGTGACTCCGACGGTGGGGCTGGCCTTGTCGTGGAACAATCTGCCCTCGCCGCAGAACTATTTGTTTAACCAGATAAACGTATCGAGTCTGCAGTTCGTATTGACGTCGACGGCGCAGGAGAATGTGCTGGTGAAACAGCTGGTGTTCACGGGCGGCGGGAGCGTGGGCTGGACCGGGGATGTGGTGGCGGGGAGCGTGAGGTTGTACCAGGACAATTCACCGGGTTCCAATGGGTTGTATAACGCCGCCGATACGCTGTTGCTGGGAAGCCAAACCTTTGACTCAACGGGAGCGGTGACATTCACGAGCCTGTCGGGATTGACAAGCCTGGCGTCGGGAGCGCCGCAAACCTTCCTGCTGGTGTTTGACCTGAACATGGGGGGATTGGCGAGCAAGACTTTTGACAACGGGCTGGCCTTGGGAGGGATCACGGCGAACGGCCAGACGACGGGGCAGGGGGCGATCCTGACAGGTGCGAACATCACGGGGAAAACGCATACGATTTCACCGGTAACAGCCACGCCGACTTCCACGAATACGGTTACGCTCACGCCGACGACCACCAATACCGTAACCTTGACCCCGACGATCACGAACACAGTAACCCTGACTCCGACGGTGACCTTGACGCCGACGATCACCAATACCGTGACCTTGACCCCGACGATCACGAACACGGTGACCCTGACACCGACGATCACCAATACCGTGACCTTAACCCCGACAATCACCAACACGGTGACCTTGACGCCGACAATCACGAACACGGTGACGAATACGCCGACCTTTACGCCGACCGTGACAAGCACTTGGACCTCGACCACGACTCCGACGGTGACTCCGACGGTGGGGCTGGCCTTGTCGTGGAACAACCTGCCCTCGCCGCAGAACTATTTGTATGACCAGGTTAACGTATCGAGTCTGCAGTTCGTATTGACGTCGACGGCGCAGGAGAATGTGCTGGTGAAACAGCTGGTGTTCACGGGCGGTGGGAGCGTGGGCTGGACCGGGGATGTGGTGGCGGGGAGCGTGAGGTTGTACCAGGACTCGTCCTTGAACGGCTTGTATTCGGTTGGGGCCGATACCCTTTTGTTGGGAGGACAAAGCTTCAATGGATCAGGTTCCGTGACCTTTCAAAACCCGAACGGAGTTACGGCTCCGTTGGTGTCGGGCATGCCGCAAACCTTCCTGCTGGTGTTTGATCTGAACATGGGGGGATTGGCGAGCAAGACTTTTGACAACGGGCTGGCCTTGGGAGGGATCACGGCGAACGGCCAGACGACGGGGCAGGGGGCGATCCTGGCAGGTGCCGACATCACGGGGAAAACGCATACGATTTCACCGGTAACAGCCACGCCGACAGCGACCACCACCTTTACAACCACAGCGACTTCGACCGATACCATCACACCCACGCCGTCGGTCACGCAAACTCACACATCCACATTTACCTTCACCGAGACCCCGACTCCGACCCTTACCTTGACCTTTACCTCGACCTTCACGCCAACCGAGACGGCCACGGCAACCTTTACCCCAACGCCGACTAATACGTCCACCTATACCGCGACATCTACCGCTTCTTTTACGGCTACCTTCACGCCAACCTTCACCTTCACGGTCACTCCCACACCCACCTTTACCATTCAGCCGCCTTCTTCCATCGTCGTCCTGCCCCAAACCGCCCCCGTAACGGCAGGGGGATATGCCTCGGTGACCTTGGAGGTGTTAAATGGAGCAGGACAACCGGCTACCCTTGAAACGGCGATGACATTGAGTCTGAATTCAAACTCGACCGGAGAAAATGCCATTTGGTTGTCTCCATCGTCGAGTGGCACGACAATCAACTCCGTTAATTTTACGTCTGGGAGCGTCGCTCAAACCTTGGTTTATTACAGGGATGATCTAGCCGGGAATTGGACTCTCACCGCATCTTCCTTCAACCTTGCTTATGGGACCATTAATGTGATTCCGGGCGCATTTATGAGCTTGCAAGTATTGCTGCCGGGTCAAACCGCCGATCCTGGTCATCCAACCGCGGATCCAATTGGAATACTGGGTAATCCTTCATCCGCTGTCGCAGGTTCCCCGGTTCAAGTTACGCTGAACGCGGTGGACGCCTATTTCAACCGGGTTTTATCTATTGACGATCCATTAACCTTGACCCTCACCGATCCCGCGGCCCCGGCTGGCGGGACCGTGAATCTTTCGGGTGGAACGGCAATAAAACCTGTAACTTTTTATTCCCCTGGCAACCAAGCTGTCACTGCCACGGATACGGTTACTGGCCCCAAGACGGGTTCCAGCGGTTTATTAACGATCCTGGGGGGGACAGCCAGCACCCTATTGGACATCGTTCATAATTCGCCAATCCTTTCCGGCGAAGGGTTGGGTGCGGTGGGTGTGACTTTCATGAATTTCAAATTATCCGTTCAAAGCGGACAAAACCCGATCCGATTGGATAGCCTCACCCTGCATGCCAGGGATTCCTACGGCAATGATGTGCCCTTAGACACCGCCTTTCAAAACCTTAAACTTATTTCCGGCCCACAAATTTTCATTTTGCCTCTGTCCTCAGTCAATACCGGGATCGTGAGTCTCGCTCCTTTGTCCGCTGGCATTACTTTTGACGTGGCAGCCGCCTCTCCCATCACCTTGAACCTGACGGGGGATATATCCTCCACCGCGACCGCCAGAAACATATCCCTTTCGGTGGATGCTTCCGCCTCAGTCGTGGCGCATGATCCCGTTTCAGCAGTTTCGGCGGCGGTTGTGGCGACGGGAGATCCCACTGGGTTCCCTATGGTCTCAGGCTTGCTTGTATTGGAGCCTTCGGATGTATCTAAAACTTATGGAAATTATCCTAATCCCTTCCGTCCGGGGATCGAAAACACGACTATTGAATTTTATTTACCCGCGCCCTCCTCCGTTTCGTTGATTTTGTACGATGTGTTAGGAAACAAGGTTTTAACCCTTTTGAAAGGCCAAAACCTACCTACGGGCCTACAGCGCTTAGTTTGGGACGGCCGTAACGGTTCAGGTGCCCCGGTGATTAGCGGTATTTATTACGCCCAACTTACGGTAAATGGGACAAGCTACCTAGTGAAAGTGGCGGTGGTCCGATGAAGACACTGTTCCTTTACATTTTGACCGGCTTTTACACCCTATTCTTCCTAGGGACGGGGGTCCCCATGGTTTGGGGCCAAAGCGCCGAAACCGGAGGAATGGTCGACCCGTTCGAATTGGGTGCGTCGGCCAGGGTCCTGGCCATGGGTGATGCTGGTGTGGCCTTGGCCGGGGATGGTGGAGCGGCCCTTCTCAACCCGGCATTGCTGGCGACCGTCAACCAGAATGATCTCCTGATGTTCCATGCGCCTCTTTTTATCGACACGCTTTATGACAGCGTCGGTTTTGTCCAACCTCTTACGGGATCCTCCGGCTTTGCCCTGAGTCTTTCGCGTTTGGGGATCGATAATATTTTGCAAACCCAAAACAATATCGTGGCGGTATCCACTTTCTCGACCCAAGAATGGGAGGCGACCCTAAGCCTGGGGGCGGAGGTTGTACCCGGCTTGGGTATGGGAATCCAGATGAAAGGAATTCAAGAGCAAATCTCCCTTTACCAAGGGGAGGGCGTAGGGATGGACGCCGGGTTGATTTATCGGTTCGCCCAATCCGAATCGGACTATTCCAAAATCGGACTTCCAAACCTCGTTCTCGGTATCGCGGCCGTGAATCTTATTTCCCCTCAAATCACCCTTTATCAGACCGGCAGCCAGCCCTCTGAAATCATCAAACCTTCGGTGGGTTTTCTCTATGATATCTCCCCTCACGGCGACCGGTTATGGCTTGCGATGGAGGGAGAGATGACCCAGGGAGGAAGCAATCTTGTAAAGGCGGGGGCCGAGTATACTTTTCAGGGCAATTTTTCCCTCAGGGCTGGGTTTGACGGGGTGAGTCCCACGGCTGGAGGAGGCGTGAGCTTGTCGGGTTTTGAGCTGGATTATGCCTACAACCAAAGGGACTTGGGAACCCTTAACCGGTTGTCCCTATCCTACCGCTTCGGGGAATATATCGATCCGGTACAAGCCCAAAAAAGGGAGATGTTAAACGAAAGGCTGAGCCTGCTTAAATGGGTTGCCCAAAGCTACGAAAAGGACGAGGATTACGACGCCGCGATCAAAGCCTGGAACAATGTTTTAAAAGAATACCCCGACGACGCCGAATCGTCCAAGTCCATCCAAAGTTTGAAGGACCGCCGCCATCAACAGGTGGAAGCCCTTATGAAACAAGCCCGTCCCGCCATGCAAAAAGGTGATTATGTGAGAGGAATACCCATTTTAGGAAAGGTGCTGGCTTTGGAGCCTGGCAATACCGAAGCCCGCAACATGCTTAAACACGTCGACCAGGGAAGGCAGTTGGAAACCGCTTATTTGGCCGGGGTCGAGGCTTACCGCCACGAAAATTACCGGGAAGCCATGGATTACCTGGAGGGCATTTACGACACCAATCCGGATTACCGGGACGTGGCATTGCTCTACCGTGACGTCCAAAGCCGTATTCAGCCCCTGGAATCCCTTCCCAAGGACCTTTCCGATCTCTATGCCAAGGGTGTGGACGCTTACATGAAGGGCCAATATTCCGGGGCCATTTCCCTATGGCAGCAGGTCCTGGCCAAAGATCCTCGAAACCGGCTAGTGGCCAGGAACTTAGAAGAAGCCCGGGGCCACTTGGCCGATCCCACCCCCACACCCCAAGTGAAGAGTGCCCCTTGAATTTAAAACAGATCTACCTACGCATTGCGGCTCGTATGACGCCGGATTCCAAAAGGCGGCATTTTAAATTGGAGGTCCCCGCACAGGAATTGGAACTCCTGACAATCAAAGATTTTGTACAGCGGGTTTGCGATTCCGCGGGATGCTCCCAAAAGGAAACCTCTGGATTTAAGCTGGCCATCGATGAGGCTTGTACCAATATCATCCGACATGCTTACCAGGGAAAAAGCGACGGGAAAATCAAGGTGGAGATGGGTATCGGCCTGGCCGACCTGAAAACAACCATCACGGATTATGGCAAGCCCTTCGATTTTAATTCGGTCCAAGATCCCGACCTCAACCATTACGTGGAGATTGGTAAAAAAGGGGGGCTGGGGATTTGGCTGATCCGCAAAGTTATGTCCCGGGTTTCCTATAAGGCTTATCCCGACCGCAATGAATTGGTGATGTACCGGCGTTTATCCAACGCTCCGCCCCAACAGCTGGGATTGAAAAAGGGTGCGGTCTCGGTTTCAGTTAAGTTCACGATTGGGGCGGTGGCCTTAGTGGCGATTCTTTTCGTGACCTTTTATTTCTCCCTGAGTCACCGGCGGGAGGAGGAAGGCTTCCGGCACCAGAGGGAATACGTGAATTTGATCCTTGGGTCCTTGGCTTCCGAGTCCGGATCAGGGGTTTCCCGCAAGGACAACCTTGGGATGGAAAACCTCATACGCCAGGTGAAGGCCCAGGACGCGGGCAGGTCGCTTGATTACATCTTTATCGTCGGTTTGGACGGCGTTTTCCTGGCCCATACCGACCTTCGACAAATTCTCAGGCCCTATGCGCGTCCGCCTGGGGAAAAATTCAATCCCAAGGGGGGGATCCAGGTCTTCCAACTTCAAACTACGGAAGGAAAAGTGAGTGATTCCATCGCACCCATTTATTACAAGGGACAGGTGGTGGGAGAGGTGCATGTGGGGGTGGAGGGAAAGACCATTCGAGAGGCCACCCGGCAGATCGAAAACGAATTGCGAAACCAGCTTTTAGCCGCTTCCTTGTTCATGATGGTACTACTCTGGCTTCTGTCCCGAATTATCATCCAGCCTTTCCGGAAGATTTTGATGGGGGTCAACGCCGTTTCCTCTGGAAATCTGGACGCGAAAATTGAGATCGACACCCAGGATGAGTTTGGACAATTGGCGGGCATTTTCAATGAAATGACCAATAAGCTCCAGGAATCCCAAAAGGGGATGATGGAGCAAGAACGCATGCAAAAGGAAATGCAGGTCGCTCAGCAGATCCAACACACCCTTTTGCCGGCCGATTTCCCCCAGATTGAGGGGTATGAGATCGGCGCTACCTACCGGTCCGCGAAGGAGGTGGGGGGGGATTACTACGATTTCTTCTGGGTGGACCCGACTACCCTGGGTATCGTAGTGGCCGACGTTTCGGGCAAAGGAGTGCCTGGTTCCATGGTGATGACCATGATCCGGACGGCTATGCGCCTGGAGGCCCGCGGCAACAAGAGCGCCTCGGACACCCTCTCCAAGGTCAACCGGCATGTGACCTCGGATATGAAACGGGGGATGTTCGTCACAATGTTTTACATCATCCTGGATTCCCGGACGCGGGCGATCAATTTCGCCAGCGCGGGCCATAACCCCATGATTCTTTACCGGGGTAAAACCAAGGAAGTCTACTTTCTCAAACCGAAGGGATTCCCGGTGGGCATAGACCTTCCGGAGGAGGAGATGTTCACCCGCAACCTAGCCCTGCAGAAAATTCAACTGGAAAAAAACGATATGCTGGTCATCTATACGGACGGGATTACCGAGGCGATGAATCCTGAAAAAGCCCAATTCGGGGAAACCCGGTTGGTGCAAGTCATCAAGGAAAATTCCCACCTGACACCCCAGGAATTTGTGGAGCAGTTAAATTTGGCCATCGCCCAGTTCACCCGGGGGGCGGAACAAAACGATGACATCACGGTGGTGGCGATCAAGGAGAAAATGAAGGCCGAGTCGGTGGAGTTCAAGTTCAGAAAGAACCTTTTGGACCTCGTAGAGAAGAAGGGGCTGTCCGTGATCGAGGCATGCCGCCAAATGAACGTCTCGACCAAAGCGTATTATCGATTCAAAAAGATGGTGACGGACAAAGGCCGGGCCAGCTTGAAGCCCACCCGGTCCCAGCGTAACAGCGATATCCGCGAATTGACGATACCCCAAAAGGAAGCTTTGATGACCTTGTTGTGCAAGAACCCCGAATTCGGACCCCAAAGGCTCTCACAGGCTTTGAAGAAGCTGACCCCCCCTGTTCGAGTGGAGTCGAGTCTCATCTACGATCACTTGAAGCGGAAGAGTTTAAGTACGGTCAATCAAAGGAAAGCCTTCGCTGCCATCTCGGTTGACAGCGAGAAAGCCGGAAGCCCATAATGACACATCTTTCGGCCCTTTTCCTTATTTGGAGGAACCATGGATAACATCACGGTCAGCGTTGCCGACCATTCCAATCATAAAGATATTGTTGTTTTAACGGTCAAGGGTTTCATTGACACCACGACCGCACCGGAATTCGAGAAAAAGTTCCTGGGGGTATTGAGCGATAAGAAATATAAGTTGATTGTCGACTTGAAAGATGTCAATTACATCAGTTCCGCTGGGTGGGGAATCTTCATCAGCGAAATCAAGCGCATCCGGTCCCAAAAAGGGGACCTCATTTTGGTGGGAATGAACCCCGAAGTAAGCGAGGTTTTTGAGCTTTTGGAGTTCAATTCCATCCTGAAGTCCTTTCCCAGCGTGGATCTGGGGCTCAAAAAAGGCTTCGATAAAGCGTAAAGGAGCGTTCGGATGGGACGCGCTCTCCTCAAACGGTGCGTGTCTTAATCTCAGGATTTGAAGATCCGAGAAACGGAAACTATGGAAAGCAATACCCTCAACTCACTTCTTGATATCAATGGCAAACATTTCACGGTTGAAACCAGCTTGGCCCAGGGCAAGAACCGGGTTCTTTCCGTGGCTCAATTAGATGGAAGAATTCTTTCCCAGCGTGAATTTGAGTTACCCGAGGGTCTGGATGAGGATGGCAAGAAGCGGTTCAACCAGGAAACCCATAAAAACCGGCTTGTAGAGTTGGAGTCCATTTTTCGACTGAACCGGAAGATCGATGAAAAGCCGACGCCTGACGCCTGCTGGAAAATCGGCGTAATCCTGATGTCGAATGGCTTTTATGAGGATGCCCGCCAGCGTTTTTTGAAGGCCATGGAAATGGATCCCCAGCATCTGCAGGCCCTCAAATGTTACGGTATCAACCTGACCCTGCTGGATGATTACGAAGCCGCTTTGGCTATTCTGAACCATGCACGGGAATTGGGCCCCTCCTTTGCCGACATTTATTACCACCTGGGAAATGTTCATCTTTACCGAAGGGAACTGGACGAGGCTGTCCAATCCTATCTCCAAGCTCTCCAAATCAATCCCCGCTACGCGGATGCCAGGCTTCGTTTGGCCACCGCTTGCGTTGGCTATTTAACTATCGGCGATTTGAGTGTCAGTGACGGCGGCAAAACGGCCGAGTTGGCGGAAAGAGCCAAGGCGGAGGCCGAAACGGCGGCGACATTAAACCCTAAACTTCGGAACGGTCCTTCATGATGGCGACCGACTATCTGAAGAGCCGCAGGTTCTCAAACGCCTTCCAGACCTTTTTGGAAGTGCGGCCGCGGTTCGTTCCCCGGATCGGGGATGAAATTATTTTTTTCTTCACCTTGACGCTTCTCTATGGCAGCGAGGGGATTGACCTGCAAATGACCGAGCAATACATCGAGAAGTTATCCAAAGTAATCGAGGAATATCCCCATTACGCGGACCTGCACCACCATTTGGGCGTTGCCTACCTCATTAAGTGCCGTTTCGACGTCAGCCGATCGCTCAAGGAATTTAAAAAGGCCTTAACCATCAACCCGCAATTCCAAAAAGCCCTGAACAACGCCGAGGATACTGAGGAATTGCATCGCCGGGTCTTGGTCTCGTTGAAAAAGGCCATTATTTCAAAAGGGAATTAAGGTTGTTGAATGGCGGAATCGGCGGGTTGCCTTAAACTGAACCCTTAAGCCTCAGGCACGGGCGTCAAAGAGTAGTTTTTCTCCAAAAACCCGACATGATCCGCCGAGGGGTTATCGAAATTGACACCGTAAGCGTACCGGCCCATGGTTTTCATGGGGTTTTTCCGGGCCCAAACGACTTTTCCCGGGAAGGTCATGGCGTGGCTTCCATCCAAGGAATCCAGTTCGAGACTCAGGTTCGTTTTCTCGACCATGGTCTTGTTGGAGTAGATTTGGGCTCCGGTCGAGCTGATGTTGACTAGGTGGGCCCGAAAGACATCGGTCTGGTTTGAGTTTAATAGACGGCCTTTGATGGATTTCACCATCACGACCCTATTGTTATTGGTCCGTTTGAACGTTTCGGGATTAGGCCGGGGAATCTTTTTCATGTGGGTTCTCCTGGTCAGTTTACCGTTATAGCATAACATCCCGTCCAGCCCCTTGGGCGATAAAAATCCCATAACATGGGGTTTTGTTGAATTGAGGGAAGAAGAGGTTTTGGATATGCCTAACGTACGAGTTCGTTTTGCTCCCAGTCCCACCGGCTATCTCCATGTAGGCGGAGCCCGGACCGCGCTTTTTAACTGGCTCTATGCACGCCATTTGGGCGGGAAATTTATATTGCGAATTGAAGATACGGACCGGGAAAGGTCCAAGATCGAATATGAGGAAGGCATCATCCGGGACCTGCAATGGCTGGGCCTGGATTGGGATGAGGGGCCAGGGTTGGGGGGGCCTCATGGGCCGTACCGCCAAACCGAAAGGGCCTCTTTTTACCGGGACCAGCTCAAAAAGCTCCTGAACGGGGGTTTTGCATATCCTTGCTTTTGCACCCATAAGGAACTGGAAGCCGAAAGGACGAAGGCCCAATCAGAGGGCGAGGGCTATCATTATTCCGGGAAATGCCGGGTTCTCTCCAAGGAACAGGCGGCGGCTCGACAAAAATCGGGGGAAGCCTTCTCGGTCAGGCTCCGGGTCCCGGAGGGGCGCACCCTCTTTCACGATCTCATCCGGGGCGAAGTGGCCGTGGAACACACCGAAGTGGATGATTTTATACTTGTTCGAAGCGGGGGAGAGCCTACCTATAACTTTGTGGTGACCGTTGACGACGCCCTGATGGAAATGACGCATGTGATCCGTGGTGAAGACCATATCTCCAATACGCCCAAGCAGATTTTAATTTATCAGGCATTGGGGTTGACCCCGCCCCAGTTCGCCCATATTCCCTTGATTTTGGGTCCGGACCGAACCCCGCTTTCCAAGCGGCACGGGGCCAACTCGGTAGGGGAATTCAAACGCCAGGGTTACCTGCCCGAGGCCATGCTCAACTATTTGGCCCTCCTGGGTTGGTCGCTTGACGGCAAGAGCGAAATGTTTTCAAAAAACGACTTGGTTCACAAATTCAGCCTAGACCGTGTTCAAAAGAGTCCTGCGGCTTTTGATTACGACAAGCTCCAGTGGATGAACGGCCACTATATCCGGGAGGCGGACCCGGAAAGGGTTTACCAGTTGTGCCTAGAATATCTTTGGGACGCTGATGCCATCAACGAGGATTTCATGCGGCATGGGGGGGAAGCCCTCAAACGCATGATCACATCGGTCAAGAGCGGGTTGAAAACAATCTCCGACGTGGGGGGGCAGATCACTTATTTCCTGGGAGAGGTGCACACCTATGACCCCCAGGGCTTGGAAAAGTACATGACCCCTTCCGCAATTCCCGCCTTGGAAAAGTGCGCATTTATTTTGGAGGAAACCATGGATTTTACCGCCATGACGTTGGAATCCAAAATGCGGGATAGGTGCATCTGAATTGGGGATCAAGTTCGCTGAAATGGTGCATCCCATGCGCTTGGCAATCACGGGGCGAACGGCCAGTCCTAATATTTTCGAATTGATTGAGATTTTGGGGAAGGGACGGTGTATTGTCAGGATCTTGCGGTTTATCCGCATGATCCGCAACTCCGCTCCGGCCGTTAACAAGGATGAAAAGCCCGAAAATCAAGGGTAAACCGGTGTTCAGGAAGGTTGCCATCCGGATGGCCTTGGGTTAGTTTAGGTTATTCCATTAGTCATGAGGGGGAGACATGAGTGAAAGTATAGAATTCGTATTTCATCGCGGGCGAGAAAAAAGGACGATTAAGGCCGGTCAGCCGAAAGGATTGGGCCCAGATCGTGGGCTGGTGGAATGACCCGGAAGTCCGCCGTTTATTTGACGTCCACTTTGTGGACCAAACTTTTTCCGACGCTGAAAAGTGGTTCGCCCGAACCAATTCCCCGGACGACGAGAAATTAGCCCGTTCCTTCGTGCTGGAAGTGGATCAGGACGGCAAATGGATTCCCGTGGGAACGGCGGAATTTTACAACGAACGGCCTTCCCACAAATGCGCTGATTTTGGTTTTTTAATAGGCGACAAGCAATGGTGGGGCATGGGGATCGGCACCGAGGCCGCCAAGCGCATGGTCAAATACGGCTTGGAGCAGTTGAACTATAAACGCATCGGGGCCGTTTCTGCGTCTTATAACGTGCGCTCCCTGAACGCGTTGCAAAAAGCGGGATTCCAGATTGAGGGAATCCGCAAGAGCTACGTGCTTCGCGACGGGGAATGGCATGACCAGACGATGATGTCGATCGTGAATCCCAAAATTTAAAACGCCTTTTACGCCGCACATAGGCCTTCTCAGCGTGGAAAACCTCTTTGCGGCGTAATTATTTCTGTGTTTATTGGCCAATAAGCCTGTGCTAAAATTCCCGCCCTGTTGATCTGTTCTTTCAGGTCAATCGATTGGGAGATCGTCTAACGGTAGGACAGCAGATTCTGGATCTGCTTATCTAGGTTCGAGTCCTAGTCTCCCAGCCATTTTTTATCATTAACATTAATTGAAAAACCGGCTTGCCCTTCAATTCGAGAAATAAGTTCTAAATATGTATCTGTGAAGGGCAGCCCCATTTCAAATATAAAATTTAAATAAAACTTAAGCACTCCATTGAGTAGAAAAATCCCCTTGAACGGCGGTGGGGCCCGAGTGGATCAGGCGGCTTTTCATATCCGCCCAGATTTCCCCACCCACTGCCAGCCAACGCCTGCAAAAACTGTAATCCTCGCTTAAATACTCTCCCGTTTCAGGGGCGATCATGCAATTGAAAAGGGCGCCGGTTTCACCTTCTGATCCCTTATAAAGAAGCTCCGGGTATTTTTCGATCATGAGCGTTAGGGCTTCCCGTTTCAACATGAGAAAACCGGTGCCCGCATAGCGAACCCGGACGAAATCGTTTCGGGTTTCAACCATTCCGGGCTTTTCGGGGTCAAACACATAGCTCAGCGCCGCCTCGTCGGGACGGTTTTTTCCTTCTAGAACCAGGGCCTTCAGCTTTTGGGGGTCCAGCCACTTATGGGGATAAATGGCAGCGGTGGCCGGGGTATCGAAATCAAGCAAACGAAAGACCTGTTCAGGCTTGAACCCAATATCCCCGTCGATGAAAAGCAGGTGGGTGGCGCCGGGCTTGGCCATGAACCGGGCCGCCAGGTCCTGCCGGGCCCGGGGAATCAAGGCGTCACCGGGATGGGCCCAGACCTCCAATGCCACGCTCTTTTTTCGGCAGGCGGGCTGGAGTTGGAGCATGGAATTGATGTAAAGGCTGGAAAGTTTCCCCTCCCAACAGGGGGTCGCCACCACCAGATGAATCTTAGGATCGCTCATGCCTGGACCCCCTGGATTCCCAAGTGGACCAACCGGCTCTGGGTATCGGCCCAGATCTCTCCGCCCATCTCCGTCCAAAGCCTGCAAAAGCTCTCGTCCTCGGGAAGGTACCGATGGTTGGGTCCGTCGATTTGGCAATTGAAGAATGAGTAAAGATAACTGCTGTTCTTAAGGGGATTCATGGGACTGGACCCGCCGGAATACTTCAACTGGGGGTATTTCTGCATCATCGCCAAAAGGGCTTGCCGCCGAATCATTAAAAAACCCGCCCTGGCGAAGGGAACTTTTACGAACTCTTCCTTTGAATCTGGAACCGTCTTGACTTCAGCTTGGGGGACTAGGGGCAAAGACCCGGGCTTGTTCGGATAAGGAGCTGAAACGATATCCTTCCCGATATGTAAAAGCCTAAAGACCTGGCGGGGATCAAAACCGATGTCCGAATCGATAAATAGAAGATGGGTGGAGGTGGGGTCTTCCAGAAAACAAGCGACGATATTTTGGCGAGCCCGGGTGATGAGGGCATCCCCCCAAAGGGTCAAAACCGTCAGGTTGACCCCGGAACGGGCGCAATTTTCCTCAAGTTGGAGCAGGGAGGTGAAGTAAAGGCTGGTGGCCTGGCCGCCATAACAGGGGGTGCCGATGTAGAGATGGATGGGGCCAGTAGAATTGACGCTTTGATTCATATGTGGGAACACCCTTTCGGCTAATCAATGGCATGTAACTTACACCATTTGGTTCTTTTTGGCTTCCAGTTCCTCCCAACGTTTGAAAAGGACCTCAACTTTGGCTTGTTCTGCCTCCACTTTCTTCTGTTCCTCCAATAATTTGGCGATGTCGGTGCCGATTTTTGGATCTTCCAAACGGGCTTTGGCGGCCTTTAGGGTTTGTTCAGCAGTGTGGATGGCCGCGTCCATCCCTTCCAATTCCTTCTGTTCCTTGGCGGAGAGAGCTTTTTTTACTTTGACAGGGGAAGTGAAGGGTACGGAATCGGTTTTTTTGGTAATGGGAGCCGGGTTGGTCTTGGAAAGTTCTCTCGCCCTTTGTTCCAGCCGGAAATCTTCCCACTGGGACAGGTCGGCGAAAAAGTCAGCGTTCCCCTTGCCGTCCAAAGCCAAAATTTGGCGGCTCACCCGCCCCAGCAGGTAGCGGTCATGGGTGACTAAAACAAGGGCGCCGGGGAATTCCATCAGGCTTTGTTCCAGCACTTCCAGGGAAGGGATGTCCAGGTCGTTAGTAGGCTCGTCGAGCAGGAGCAGGTCGGCGGGTTTTATCATAAGCCGGGCGATCAGGACTCGGCTCTGTTCCCCGCCCGAGAAGCGGCTCAAGGGGCGCTCCAACTGGTCAGGAGAGAAAAGGAAGCGGCTGGCCCAACTGGCCACATGGATGGGTTTTTCCCTGAAATAGACGTAATCGCCCTTCTCGCAGAGGGCTTCCCGGAGGGTTTGTTTCAAATCCAACTGGTCGCGGTGCTGGTCAAAGGTGACGACCCTCAGTTTTTCCGCCTGTTTGACCGTGCCCGTATCGGGGGTGATTTCACCCGCGAACAATTTCAACAAGGTGCTCTTTCCACTGCCGTTCTCGCCCAAAAGCCCCAGCTTGTCACCGGGAGTCAAAAGTATATCCAAAGGTCCGAAAAGTTTTCGCCCCCCCAAGGTCTTGGCTACCTTAGAGGCGGCCACCAGGCGCTGGGTTTCCCGGTTGGAGGAGGTGAAGTCGATATTGACGTTCTTGCCCTGGGAATTGCGGTATTGAAGCTCATCCAGCTCCCCCATCAGCTCCCCGGCCCGGTCGATGCGGGCCTGTTGCTTGGTCTGGCGGGCCTTGGGCCCTCGGCGCAGCCACTCAATTTCCCGGCGCACCTGGTTGGCCACCGTGTCCTCGCGCTTGGCCTGGGCGCCGAAGAGGTTTTCGCGCTTTTCCAAGAAGTCGGTGTAATTGCCCTGGTTGCTGAAGTAACCCTCGGGGTAGCGCTTGTTCAGCTCGATGATGCGGTTGCCCACCCGCTCCAAAAAGCGGCGGTCATGGGTGACGACCACAAAGGCGAATTTCAGGTTTTCCATGAAACCCTCGAGCCAGAGGACGGCTTCCATGTCCAGGTGGTTCGTGGGCTCGTCCAATAGAAGCAGGTCGGGTTCCCGTAAGACCTGGGTGAGGATGGCGAGGCGCTTGCGCCAGCCTCCCGAGAGTTTCGAGACTTCCTGGTCGGGCAGGGTGAAACCCGCGTCTTCCAGGCCCTGGTCGACCCGGATGTCCATCTCCCAATCCTCCAATCCCAAGCCTTCGAGGCCTTGGAGGAGGGCGTCCCGGACCGTGAGACCTTGGTCGGGATCCTCAAAGCGGTCTTGCTGGGACAGATAGCCCACCCTCAACCCCTTACGCTGGGAAACCAGGCCCTCATCTTGTTTTTCCACGCCCGCCAATATCTTCAAGAGGGTGGATTTGCCGGTGCCATTGGGTCCGATCAAGCCGGTGCGTTCGCCCTCGAACAAGCCGAAGGAAAGTTTCTCGAAAAGGGGTCGGGCGCCGTAGGTTTTCGATAGGTTTTGACAGCTGACCAGTATTCCCAAGGGTATCAACTTTCGATTGGGGATGAACAAGGGGGCTAAGAATAACGGCACACAGCGCAAATGAAAAGGGCTGTTTCGTTAATCCTCATATTCCGGAACCCCTTTCGAAATGAGGATAAAGATGTGCTGGGCAACACTTCCCGTTGGCTTATGCGTCCAAACCCCATGAGTTATGAACCCTGGTGGAACTGGGTTCCTCAAATCCTGGAGGGCAAAACATGAAGAAATTAATGAGTTTGGCTGGTTTGGGCGCATTGTCCTTATTTTTGATGATGGGAGGGGTCAAAACTCTCCATGCGGACGAACCGGCTCCCGGCGACAACAACGGACCCGGTATGATGGAAAAGGGCCATGATTGGGGCAAGGGCGGTCCGGGCGGTATGTGGAAGGAAAAATTGGGTTTGACCGATGATCAGGTCGCCAAGATGAAAGAACTGATGAAAAAGCAGATGACGGAGACCCAGCCCCTGCGTGACCAGATGAAAGTCGACATGGATACTTTGAAGCTCAAGGTCGACGCCAAGGCTTCGGACGATACGATCAAGATCCTTCTGGACAATCTCTCGGCGGACAAAAAGAAACTTCAGGCCAAGCGAGAGAGCTTCATCGAACAGGCCAAATCCATCCTGACACCTTCCCAGCAGGCGAAGTTCTTGATGAGCATGAAGGGACATGGCCGTTGGGACCGTGGTGAACGAGGTGGCTGGTGTGGCGGGGATAAAATGAGAGGCGGTTGCATGGGCAAGGACGGGAAGGAGTGCCCGATGATGAAGGGGAAGGATGGCGGTATGGCAAAACATAAAGGCCGCATGGACAAGGATGATGACGACTCCTCCCCCGCTGATTCGAAGGCCTCCAAATAAATAAAACTTTCCTCCTGCTGGGAAAGCCTATCGCACGCCTTCCAGGCCCATCCTGGAAGGCGTTTTTTTTTATTATTAAGAATTTGCGCTACGCCTCGTCAGTTTCATCTGATTTTGATGACCGTGATGCCGGAGTTATTACGGTTGAGGTCTTGATCGTTCCTTACTTCAGGGTATTTGGAGTACCACTGAAGGTAGGTCGTGTCGGTCACTTTCCAGTCAGTGCCCAGAATCCATCCCCTGAGCAGTCCTTTCTTGCCCCAGTCGGGTAATTGGGTCTTCACCGCCCGCTTGATCTTGCCGCCCCGGCCCGTGCTACCCCAGCCGTGGATCACTTTCACGAAAACAACGCCCCGGGACTTGGCGGACTTTAAGCCCGAAACCAATTTTCCCAGAGCTTCCTCGGTGGTGGGGAACCCTTCCTCGATATTCAAGAGTTCAAATAATTTCGGCAAGGGACCTCGTTTTGTTTAGGGGATTCAAACCATATTTTTATCACCAAGACACCAATGGATTCCATTTTTGGAACAATTTAAATCTTTTTGTCTTGGTGTCTTGGTGGAGGAAGGTATTTTTTTAGAGTTTTTATCATTTAAAGGGTATTTCGCCACTGGCTTCATCCAATCGAATGATTACGGAAGGTTCCAGCTTTAATCGGGTGGATTCCACCATTTCCTTTAATTGCTCTAGTGTAGTGGCACTGACAATCGGAGCCGTAATGCTGCGGCGGGCCAGGAGCCAAGCCAGGGCCACGGTGCCGGGTTTGGATTGCAGGTTTTGGGCGGTCTCGTCTAGCGCTTTTAATATGCGCAATCCCCGCTCGTTCAGGTATTTCTTCACGATACCGGGCCCCCGGAGGCTCTTGGAAGCGTCTGACTCGGAACGGTATTTGCCTGTTAAAAAACCAGCCGCCAGTGAAAAATAAGGAATCACTCCCACCTTTTCTTTCAGGCAGAGAGGCTCCAGTTTGGATTCGAAATCAATCCGCTCATAAAGGTTGTAATGCGGTTGAAGGCTCTCATAACGGGGATAGCCCATTTGAACGCTGACTTTCAGGGACTCCGACAACCTATCAGGACTGAAATTGGAGGCTCCAATAACTCGAACCTTTCCTTCTTTTACCAATTGGGAATAGGCCCCTAAGGTTTCTTCAATGGGCGCATTGGGGTCGTCATGGTGGGATTGATATAGGTCGATGACATGGGTTTGGAGACGTTGGAGTGAATTCTCGACCTGCTTTAAGATTTGAGCTTTGGCAAGGCCCTTCTCGCCTGGCCCCATTTCAGAGGCGACCTTGGTGGCGAGGATCACCTGGTTTCGGTTCCCGCGTGTCTTCATCCATTTGCCCAGGATGGTTTCCGATTCGCCTCCTGGGTGGCCTTCTACCCATCGTGAATAGCTGTTGGCGGTGTCGATGAAGTTAAAACCGGCATCCATGAAAGCGTCCAATAGTTTGAAAGAAGTGGGTTCGTCCACGGTCCACCCGAAGATGTTCCCCCCGAACATGAGGGGGGCGACTTCCAAGGCGGAATTTCCCAACCTGCGCTTATCCATTCATTCCTCCGGGGCATAGAGTTTTATTGATGAATGATATTAACCACGACAGCCGGGGTTTCAAGGGAGGAAGGTATTTTCAGCCCCCCGGGAACTAAAAAAACATATAATTAGTGCCGGTTTGGCGGTTTTGAGGAACCGCAATTATTTACGAGGTAACCATGAAAAAAACCATTTTTGTTTTCACTATCCTGTTTTGCGTCGTGGGAGGCGTATTCGCAACCACCGCTGAGGAGTTTTACGTCGCGGGGCTGGAAACCTTTAAGAACGCGGATTACGACAAGGCCATCCGTTATTTCCACGCGGCTCTTTTGGAAAAGCCGGAATATTGGCAGGCCTATCAATTCATGGGAGAGGCGTACTACCAGAGCGGAAATCGCACCGAGGCCTTGGTGGCCATCAATGAGAGCTTGCGCCTCCATCCCGACAATCCGGAACTGCGGCATTTTGCCTCCCGGGTTGAAGCCAATAGTCCTTGGATTCCCTCGGGTTCACTTTCCTTGAGGGATAAGCTGTCGCTCATCTCCATCCTCCTATCCCTCGCTACCTTGGCATGGGTTTCCTACTGGGTTTATTGGCTGCGTCCCGGCGAAATTATTACTTTCTTGTTGAATTTCACCGAACAGGAATCAAACGGCCTCGTATCCCAGGTTGCGGTTGATTTCACGGCCTTCAATTCGGGTAGTCGCCCCGCCCAATTCGTGGGTTACAGCATCCGCAAGGCCAACAGCAAGGCATGGGAAAACTGGAAATATTTCGAACCGCCCGTCCTTTTAAGCGCTCCGGACAGTCGAAAAGTGCTTCATTTGGCCTTTTCCCAAGTTCGCGAGCAGGTGAGCGGAATACAGTTTGGAGATGGGGGAAACAAACGCTGGGCTTTGACAACAAAGCAGGTCAAGGCCATGAATGGGGCCATTCAAACAATTGGAAGATCCAAAAAAGATATGCCGAAGGCGGTTTTAGGCTGACCCTTTGAAAAACCAAACAAGGGGAGAGAAATAGTGAGGGCGTGGGATGGAATGCACCCAGAAATCCAACAAGAAGAATTGCACCTGCACCTATGATTGTGAACGCCGGGGAAAATGCTGCGATTGCGTGGCTTTCCACCGGGATAACGGTGAACTTCCAGGCTGCTTTTTCTCGCCCGCCGATGAGGCGGTCTACGACCGATCGATCGCCTTTTTTATGCGCTGCCGATCACGTGTAAACTGACTTTAATTCAAGTATCCAAGTCATTTCTTTCCTTCCAAACAAAACCATGCGGTTAGAAAGCGTTTTTTTGGCTATGAAGGAGGTTATTCGTGAAACCTTTATGCGGGTAAAGGAAAAGTTGTGAGGTAACCCTACCCAAACCAAATGAAATTCTTCGCCTTTCCCCAAGGTTGGTATAAAATCCCACCTTGCCGGGGATAGGGGAAATTGAGTCGGAAGAGCGTGAAAAGTTTCAGTTTCACTTTTAACCCTGAAATTCGGTCTACTTTTACTTCAAGGAGAAAATCATGGTTCAGTTTACGCGTATCTTTTCGCTGTTAGTGGCGGGAATGTTGGTGTTCGCCGGAAATTTACGGGCCGACGATAAGGCTGCGGCGGTTACGCCCCAGGCGACTCCCGCTGCCAACGTTGCTCCAGTTTCGACGCCGGTCGCCAAGCCGGCCAAGGCCGATAGCCCGACCGTGGCGGCCATGAAGGCGGCCATCGCGTTGGCGGAAGCCGGCAAGACGGATGAAGCCATCGCGGCCTACGAGAAGATCGGCGTGCTGAAATCAACCAAATCGGAAGCTTGGCGCCTGAATAATGAGGGCTTGGCCTATCTGATCGCCCCGACTCCCCAGCCGGATAAGGCCGTACCCTTGTTGGAGAAGGCCACCACCACCGATGACACCAACTACATGGCCTGGAACAACCTGGGAAGCGCCTATGTGCAGACTGACTCCTGGGACAAGGCCAAGGACGCTTTCCAAAAGTCCATCGATACGGCCAAGGCCGCGGATGCCAGCTCCGCCAAGGCAGAAGGCAATCTCGCGGACCTTCAAAAGAAGATGGACAATCTCGCGGCTGTGATCGCCAAGAAGAATGCCAAGAAGGGTGGGACTAAACCCGCCGCCAGCAAGACTCTTGCGGCAAGTACCACGCCTGTTGCCGCCAGCACCACACCCGCCGCCAAGTAAACTAACTGGGTGATGGAAAAGTCCTTAAAACGGACTTTTTAGAAGCCTGCGAAGTTCTTTTTTATAAAAGGCCCTGTCCGCTTTCAGCGGGCGGGGCCTTTTTTTGTGGCGAGGTAATAGGGTTATTTTTTGTGGAGGATTTGTTTTTGGGCTTGGAATGCCGGTAGACCTTCTCGTCGCTGGGCAGGGTGATGCCGATCTGGGCGGCCGCCACCCCCATGGTTCCCTTCATTGGGATGAAGTAAACGGGGATGTATTTCTTGGAATGGACCCGGCCTCGGTCATCCATGTGGTAGACGTAAAGCACCTGGTTATGCTTGAAGGGCTGACCGATGGGGATGATGATACGGCCCCCATGCTTAAGCTGGTTGAACAGGGTAGGCGGTACGAACTGGGCCACGCAAGTGAACATAATAATGTTAAACCCTCCCGCATCCGGCCAGCCGTAATAGCCGTCCCCGACCCTTGTATGGACGTTGCTGTATCCCAGGGGCTTGAAGATGTTGGAAACGGCCTGGCCCAGGGGCTTGATGATCTCGATGGAATAGGCGTCTTTGACCATGCGGGAAAGCAGGGAAATGTTGTAACCGCTTCCGGTCCCGATCTCCAAAACTTTGTCCTTGGGCTGGGGGTCCGCCAATTGGGCCATATAGGCCTGGCCCTCGTAATCGCTTAAGGCCGAACCCCAGCCTAGCGCGAAAGTTCGGGGAGGATACTCATAGGCGGTATTGGAAAAGTCGTTTCCCCCTTGGTAGTCATAATGAAAATACTCCCGGGGAAGCTCCCCGAAGGCCTTCATCACCCTGGGGTCGGCCCAGCCGAATTTGCGCCAAAGGTAGCGGCGGATATCCTTCAACATGGCCGGTTTGCGGTCTTGGACCTTGGCGAATTCCGAGGCGGTCAGGTGGGTGGCCCTTCCGCTTTTTTTGAAGGCCTTCAGGTATTTCTTGTAGGTCCAATCTGCCTTGACCGTTACCGGCATGTTAGCCGTTGGGTCCGCGGGCTGGCTGATGGGTGTGGTTGCCGCGGTTTCCGGGGTCTGCCCCAAAGCAGCCGTTTGGCTTGCGGGAACTTCCTGGCTTACCGGGACGCCTTGAATCGCAGGTGTTTCTTGGTTCGCGGGAGCTATCTGGTTCGTAGGAGCCGTTTGGCTCGAAAGAGTTTCCTGCCCCAAGCTGGGCCGGTTAAGTCCGGTTAATAGGGCAATCAAAAGAAAGGCAGCCGCCCGGTTCGTTTTCATGAGCGCCTCCGGGCCGTTTCGGCCTTGGCGAAGCCAGGAGGAAAGGTTAGAAAGGCCAAGGCGTAAAGAGCGAGCCCCAAGAGGATTAGTGAATGGTACCCTGAGGACACTGCCACTAAATTGGCGAGTGGGGTGGCCATGACCGAAAAGGCCCCGTTGAGGGCCCAGGCCCAGGGGATGAGGCCGCTATCCCGGGGTAGCCGGCTCAAGCCGAGGGGGAAAAAGAACCCCAAGGGAAGAGCCGCCAGAGCCGCCCAAACCGAGAGGAAAAGGCATTTGGAAACAAACGGCAAGCCCAACAATGCTCCCAGTGCCCAGTCTAAACCGACCAGGGTGAGAAGGATCCAGATTGCCAAGGCAATCCCCGCCGGCCGCAAACCCTCCCGGGGTTCTTTCAAGAACCGGCCCGATAGCCAGCTTCCCAATCCTGAAAAAATAAGCATCGCGGCGAGGATCAGCGAAAAAGAGTAGGTGCGGTTTCCCAAAAAGTAGGCGCCTTTCTCAATCAGGTCGATCTCGATAAATAGGAAACCCAACCCCAAACAAGAAAAGTAAACCAGGGTTTTTCCCAATCGGGGAAGGGACACCGCCCCCCGGGCGCGGCCCAGCAGGGGCAGGGCCAGGACCAACAGCGCCCAAAGCAGGGATTGGGCCAAGACGGCCAGGTTGATGAGGTAGCTGATCTCCTCCCGGGGGATCTGGGACAGGTTGTTTAGGATATCTTTCAAGTGGGAAAGTCTCAGCACGGAAAAAAAGAAGGGGCGGTCCTGGGTGGAGGGGTACAGGTTGAAAAAGTGGGTGTTGAGGAAGGTGGCGCCCTGGCTGGAAAGCAATTGAAGGCTGTCGTCCCGAAGCGCGTCGCTGGCTTCCTTGGGCGCGGAAACCTGGTCATCGCCACCGGCCCAAACTGTGGGGGGCAGGTCGTTGAAAATCTCGGTCGTGGCATTCGCGGCCGTGAGCCCGGGATAGAAAGAAAGGTCGAACGATCTCAGGTCGCAGAAAGACTTGAGGGACTCCAACTGCTCCCGGGACCATGGGTCCTTGGATATTAATAATCGGGCGTTCCAGGCCGAACGGTACAGCATCAAATGACTTTCGGGGGAGGTGACGCCCATGGCCTGCAGGGCCTCCCGGGCGGTTTCCACCAATTTCAGGGCGTAGACCGTGAACTCCCGGATGTTAACGGGGAGGGAAACCAAACCGGAGGGGTTCAAGGACCGGACGTAACTTTCCAGGGCTTCGCGGGTATAGGCGTATTTGTTGGCGTCCGACTGTTCCAGGTATTCGCTGGAGAGGTCGATGATATCGAATCCCTTTTTTAAGGTCGCCAAGTAAGTTTCGGGGGACTTCTGGATAAAAGTGACCGCCGTATTTTTAAGCCATGGCCCCTCGCTTTTGGCCATGGGCCCCTTGATCAAGTTGTAAAGGTTCGGGTCGCTTTCCAGGGCTACCACCTCAGCCGCTTTATAGTTCAGCGCTTCGTTTACGCGGTAACCTCCCCGGGTGCCGACGAGGAGCGCCCGGCTGTTGGGCTTGAGGATGTAGGGGAAAATATCCAGGCTCGCCTTGGCGTAGGAAAAATCGGTTTTCAAGTTCTTGGGGAAAGAACTGATGCGGTTTCCGTCCAGGTAGAGCCCATAGGCCTTGGGCGGGCCGTCTACCTTCAGCAGGACATAGTTGTTCGACAGGTCGATATCCAGGCGCTCGGTGAAGTTGTCCAAAAGCATGTAATAGCCCAGGGGAGAGAAGATCCTCTTTTTCACCTGGGCGTCGGAAACGTTCAGGGCGGGCGTGATCATCTTGTAGGGGCAAAAATGGCTTTTGTTGAATTTAACGGCGGCTCCCTCGCTCAAGGCCAAAACTAGGAGTATGGCGGCATAGCCAATCCAGGCCGTGGCATGAAAGCGGGCCCGGTAATGGGCCAGGAAGGCGGCCAGGGACCAGAGGGGGATCAAGGCGCAGAGCAGGTAAAAAGGATGGATCCAATACATGGCAAAAAGCATGGCCAGGGACCCTAAGCCCGCGCCCACCAGGTCCACCGCGTAAACCGCCCCAATCTTCTCGTTGGTCAGGGCCAGGAAACTGAGGCTGATATAAAGCCCGGAGAGGAAAAACACCGGAAAGAGGGCCTCGTAGTATTTGGCGATATTTTTGAACTGGTCCATCCAGAGGTCCATGTTCTGAAGTTCCAGGGGGTTGAAGCTGTTCACCGTGACCAGGTAAAAACCCAGGCAGGCCAGGGGAGGCAATAACAGCGGGATAAAGAAAAAGAAACGATGGGCGTGCTTGAAAAAGAAGTCCCTGAAAAGGCTTAAAACCACCCCGCTGGCGGAATAACCCGCCATGGCGATGGAAATGACCCAGTATCCGTATTCGGACCAACTGGCGATGGAAAAATACCGGGTAAGCATGATCTCGAAACCGATGCTGGCGGCCGATACGGCGAAGAGGGCACCCAAAAGCTGAACGTTGGGACGGGAGAGCTCATAAGTCGGGGCGGAGGCGTAGTTGGGCATCAACAATTCCTTTCAATTTTTATTAGGCTGGGGCGTCTGGGCCCCGGCGGCTTTCATCTTCGCGGCAGATTTCATTTTATGAAGCGCTTTATGGGGCACATCCCCGGGGTAAAGGGCGGCACGCCGAAGAAAATCCCTCATCAAATTATCAAAGTGGTCCGGTTCATCGTAAAAGAGGGCGTGCCCCGCGTTGGAAAAGATCTCCACCCTGGCTTGGGGGTCGGCCTTGGCCAAATATTCGGATTGGGCTGTGTATTTGGACGTGACGGCGTAAAGCAGGGGAACCTGGCAAATGGTTTTAAAAGGGGGCTGCCAGCTATCGCCTGGAAAGACGTTGTTCATCAAGGCCAGGGCGATATCCGTGGGGGTGCGGGTTGCGTCATCGGCGAGTTTTCGGAAAAAATCTCCGGGTGGCTGGGTCTTAAAGAGGCTCCAAACGAAACTCCGGACCGCATGGGGCCGGTTCTGCTTGAACTCGTCCAGGAAACGATCTTCCGCGGCGGAGGTGACGGGGGTGGATGCGGCCAGGGCGGAATCCACGAGGCCAACGGCATAGAGCCGATTCGTGCCGAACTCGTTCATGTAGGCCAGCACTTGAAATCCTCCGTGAGACCAGCCCACCAGGACCACGGAGCTCAGTTGAAGATGATCGAGCAGTTCCTGGATATCCTGGGCCTGGCGCTGGGGTTCGTCTCCGTGGGGGGTCATGTCCGATTCTCCCTGGGAACGGGGATCCAAGGCGATCACGCGGTAATCCGAAGAGAGGTCTTCCAACTGGGGGGTCCATATTTCCGCCGGGATCAGCCAACCGGGAATGAGCACCAGAGGCAGACCCTGTCCCGCTTCCAGGTAATGAAGTTTGACGTGGTCACTGGTGTAGAAATATCCATCCTGGATTGGATTAACGGAAATTTCACTCGTCACCCTCTTGGGGGTTTGGGCGACCACCGTATCGGTGAGGATGGGTGAGGGGGTGGACTCCGGGACTAGGGTCTCAGTGGCCGTGGGAGTGTAAGGTTCGGAGTGGAATAAATTCAGGCTGCGAATGGTATTGAGAAAACCCTTGGGATTGGGTGTCAAGGTGGGGGTGGAGGTTTCATGAGGAGACGCTAGAGCGGTGGGGGTGGATTCCATGATGGGTGTTCCAAGGACTGTGGGGGTCGTGGTTTCCGTTGTCGTCGCCGTGGGGAAAGGGGGGGCGGTCGAAGTGCCGGTGAATGGGGGAGGGGTGTTGGATACAACCTCGGGTGGGATCGGCATGGGTACCTGGGTGGGAATCGCCGGATGAAAGGGATTCCACGATTGGAGAAATGTTTGAAGCCGGCTGGGGGCGGGGGTGGGTGATGGGGATTGTAGGGGTTGGGTTTCTACCGTGGGGGTCAAAAGGGGAGCTGGGGTGGACGTTTCGGTGGGGATTAAGGTCGGTAAAGCCGATTCGATTGATAGGGGTTGGACAGCCAGGGGGTTGGATTTTCCGGCGCCTTTTGGTAACCCGGCAGGATAGAGGGAAGATTGTTTAATAAAGTCCTGGATAAGGTTGTTGAAACGGATAGATTCATCCACGAAGAGGCCGTGACCCGAATTCTCGAACATCTCCACCCGGGCCTGTGGCGCCGCCTGTCTCAAATAAGCGCCTTGGGAGGTGAATTTATTCGTGATGGCATAGAGAAGAGGGATACCCTGCATCGCTCGCAGACTGGGCTGCCAGGCGTCTCCCGGTTGGGTGTTGTCCAATGCCTGTAAGGCGATATCGGTGGGAACACGGTCCGCAGCATCGGTGAGTTTTTTCAGGAATTCCCTGGAAGCGGATCTTTTAAACAAACCCCACGCGTAGTTGATATCCGCTTGGGCCCGATCAGCCTGAAAATTGAGAAGGAAGTTACTGCGCTGGACGGGTCGGGTTCCGGAAGCCGCCCCCAGCGGGGAATCGACCAGGATGAGGCCGAATAGTTTATCGTCCCCGAACTGGTTCAGATATGCCAGGCAATCAAAGGCGCCGAGGGACCATCCCACTAATACCACCGAACCCAGGTGAAGGTGGTCCAAAAGTTCCCGGATGTCGGTGGAACGCCGAAGGGGGTCATTACCCGTTTTGACCATGTCAGATTGGCCCTGGGACCGGGGGTCCAGGGCGATCACGTGGTAATTCTTGGAAAGGCCTTTTAATTGAAGTTGCCAGATATCGGCGGGCATGAGCCAACCTGGGATCAGGAGGATGGCTTGGCCCTGTCCGGATTCCAAATAATGGAGTTTCACATGGTCGCTGGTGGTGAAAAAACCATCTTGAGCGGGTGATTGCGCAAAAAGGGAAAGCGGCATTGCGATCAGGAAGACGGCAAGTAATATTTGGGGTGCCCTGGGGCTGGGTTGCATCGGGTTGGTCCGTTTCCTGATTTTTATACCCGTATAGCTCGTGGCGGAGAGAAGTTTAGCATTAGTTGATAAAGGTGGTATTAGCCAATTATGTCTTTTTTCCCTGCCGGCCAAACCTTCAACCTGCTTTGGGGGGGAGGACATAAATCAATACCGCTAGGTAATGGCACAACCCTCCGGCCAGGACGAAAAGGTGCCATATCGCGTGGTGGTATCGCAGTTTCTTCCAAAGGTAAAAGATAGTTCCGATACTGTAAAAGGTTCCGCCCAAAAGCAACAATACGATGCCCCCCCGGGAAAGGGCTTGGACTAAGGGTTTAAAGGCGGCCAGGATCATCCAACCCATCCCCAGGTAAATCAGGGTTGACACGATTTTGAACCGCCCGGTGAAAAAAGCCTTAAGCGATATCCCAATAACCGCCAGACCCCATGAAACACCGAACAGCCACCAGCCCAGGCTCCCGTGCAGCGTTACCAAGGTAAAGGGGGTGTAGGTGCCGGCAATAAGTAAAAAAATGGAAGAGTGGTCCAGGATTTCAAAGACATATTTCACCCTGGGTGATCGGAAGCTGTGGTAAAGGGTCGAAATGACAAACAAGAGAACCAGCGTCCCCCCATAGACGCTGAAACTGACAATGTGCCAGGTGTTCCCCCTTATCACGGCCATCACCACCAGTACCGCGGTACCCGCAACGGCCAGCCCGGAGGAAAATAGGTGGGTCATGGAATTGGCCCGTTCCTGGAGAGGGGTGTAGCGGGGCGGGCTATAAGGGGGACTGGTTTCCATGAGATGATTCTGCGCCCGAAATTCCCTGACAAGCAATGGGAGGGTCGACGCCGAAGGAGATGGGCACACCGAATTTAGCTCGTCAGATGGAATGGCGAGCCAGGGCCGGTAGGTGGGGAGGGCCTTATCCCTTTGGAGGCTCCCGTTATGATCGCTGTTTTATTTGGGTTGGACATGCAAGACACTCCTATTTGAGGACCGTAATAATGGTAAAGCGGTGGATCGAAGAAGAAAAAGGGGTGAGTAAGGGAACATTCATTAGAAATTTATCGCTTCGGCGGTTCCTAACAATACTTTTAACTCTTTTTCCCAACCCTTGCCGCCGGTACGGACCGCTAATTCTTCGGCCATGTGCCGGGGTTTCACCCCCAACCCGGCGTTACGTCCAAGGCCCTGCAGGCAACTGGGGCAATTGGTGAGCATCACGTTGTCATTTTTTCGGCCTTCAAGGGCCTTTTTCACCGAAATCGTCTTTTTATCCAGCATGTTATAGGCGATATCGGGGCGACTCATGGCCAAGGTCCCGGCTTCCGAACAGCAATGGTCCACGGGTGTCAGCTTCAGATCGAACCCCTTTTTGAAAAAGGCCTTGGCGGTCCCGTCGAAAGAGTCGTGGCAGGGCTTGTGGTAAAGGTAATCGCCCCCCGGCTTCATCTTGAGCCCGTTGGCCAAGGCGAACTTGCTCACATCCTCCATGGGGGCCTTGAAAATTTCTTCAGTGCCCATGGTATGCAGGGCTTCCTTGCAGGTTCCGCAAGAAACCACGCAAGCGTCGAAACTCAAGTGCCGCAGCATCTCTCGGATCTGGCTGAAAATGATGGTGTCGCCCAGAACTCTTCGGTCGTTTTCGGCCACCTGGGCGTTGACGTTGATGGGGAAACCGCAGCAAAGAAAAGGCGGGGGAAGTACGACCCTTATCCCGGCCTTTAACAATAAATAAAGCGAGGCTTTACCGACGTTGGAGTACAACCTTTCCGACCCGCAGCCGGGAAAGTAGAACACGGTTTTGGTGGTTTCGCCCCCTCCGTTGGAGGCCTTGGAGGGATCTATGACCAGGGCTTGGTGTAGTTCCAAATCGGGCAGAATGGAATGAAGGGTACCTTGCCCAGGGGCGGGCATGGGGTTTCGAAGCATGTTGAAAGGCCAAACCGCCTTCCAGTTTTTGGTGTTGGGAATCCATTTCAAGACCTGGGCCCCCACACGCTGAAAGAAAAGGCCCCACACCAGAATCACCTGGCGGAAGAGGGCGTTATAAATCCGGCTTCGGCTCTTGAGGTAGCCCAGCGACAATTGGGTGGCGATGGCCGTATGCTTGTATTTTCGGGCGGCGAGGATGCGCCGTTCCAATATGGAAATTTCGCCCGTGTCGATATCCACCGGGCAGGGCTTCAGGCATTTGTGGCAGATGGTGCAATGGTCGGCGATCTCTTCCAGTTCCTTCAAAAACTCGAACCGGGTCGAGCGGGCCCGCTGGGCGTCATAAAGAAGAGCCTCGATGATCGCGCCGATGGCCAGGTTCTTATTCCGGGGATGGAAGAACATGTTCTTGCCCGGATGGAAGACGCAGCAATCGGGTTTGCACTTGCCGCACCGAACGCACTTGGAGATCTTGTCCGCCAGCTCGAATAGGGAATCGTTCTGCAAGATGCGGGCTTCCAGTTCCAACAAGTTGAAGGAAGGGGTGAAAACCCGGTCGGGAACGGACATGTCTGAAAGCTTGCCTGGGTTCATGAGTCCCTGGGGGTCTACCTGGCTCCGATAGGCTTCCAGGGCGGATAAAAAGTCCTTGTCCAGGTGTTTCAACTTGGTGATGCCGATGCCATGCTCGCCGGATACAACCCCGCCCAGCTCGACCACATGGCGCATGACGGTATCGGCGGTATCGAAGGCGCGCTTGAGCATTTCACGGTCGTTGGAAAAAACCGGGATATTCACGTGCACGTTGCCGTCGCCCGCGTGCATGTGGGTGGCGATGACGATGAGGCGCGAGCGGGTTTCCTTGTATAGCTTCTCCACCTCCGTACAGGCCTCGGCATAGCCCCGGAAAAGCTCCAAAAGGGAATTTTTGAGCTCTTGGGCACTTAAACCCTCGCGGGCCGACTTGGCGTCGGAGGATTGGATTTTCTCCCGCGCCTTCGCGCAGAGGTTCCTGGCGGCCGTTCCCTTGGCCGCCAAGCGTTCCGCGTCCTCGGAATCCCCGGAAAAGTCCAGCCATTCCAGGATTTCCTCAACGAACCGGTTCTGGTTATGGCGTCCTTCCTCAATGTTATAGGCGTCGATGTAACGGGCGAAACCCGCCAGGGCTTCCAGGGGAAGCACGATATCTTCGTTCAGTTTGAAGGCGTTGGTGTGGCGGCTGATGGCTCCCAGGCGTTTGCGGTCCGCCCAGAATTTGACCCCCTCCTGGTCGTCGCGGGCCAAAAAGATTTCCGTGTTGGGGTAGCGGTCCACGAGGGCCTGGAGGCGGTCGAGGCCTTTCTTGAGGTCATCCAAGCTGGTGCGCCACGATGTCGATCAGCAAGACGGCCTTGGGGAGGCTCCCGCGGGTAGCCTTGACCTTGTAACCGATGGCCCGCACATACTCCTCGTCGAAATGTTCCAGGGCCAGCAGGGTTTCCTTGCCCTTGTTCTCGAACTCCCGGGAAAGGTCCAAAATGACCTTGCCGGCCTCATCCATGTTCTCACCGAAAAATTCCAGGCAGGCGGTGCGCTGATACTCATAGGCGGGATAGAGCACGAAAACCGCCGATGTGATAACCCCATCGGTGCCCTCCTTTTGGAGGCCCGGGAGGCCCTTGAGGGCCTTGTTGGTGATGTCTTTCCAGACCCCTTTTTTGCGGATCTCCTCGCCCGTCAGTTCCACGGTGCGCAAAAGGTCATTGGTTTCCCCATCGCGGATCAAAAAGACGACCTTGTCCGAATGGAGGATCTTGCGCAGGGGATGGTGTTTGCGCTTGACGCGGACGGTTTTGCCCTCCGGCAGGGCCATGCGGAAGGAAAGCACGTTGTCGATGGCGGTGCCCCAGAGTACGGCCGTCTTGCCCCCTGCGTTCTCCGACAGGTTGCCCCCGATCGTGGAAGCCCAGGCGCTGGTGGGGTCGGTGGCGAAAACCCATCCGATCTTGGAGGCGGCGTGCATGGCGTCCTCGGTGACCACCCCCGCCTCGACCTTCATGATCTTTCCGGGCCGGGTGCCATCCCCTCCCTCGCGCAGGAATTCCTTGTCTTCGATTGAAAGGATGCGGTTGAGCTTTTCCAGGTTGACCATGACGCAATTTTCGGCCACCGGTACCGCGCCCCCGGTCAGGCCGGTGCCGGCCCCCCGGGGAATGGCCTTCAGGCCCAGTTTTTGGATGGCGACGAGGAGGGGAGCGACTTCCTTTTCCTCGGAGGGAAAGACCACCACGAGGGGGGTATTGAGCCGCCAGTCGGTGGCGTCGGTAACGTGGCTGATCAGGCTGAAGGGATCAAAAAGGACGTTTTCCTCACCTACCACGGCGCCCAGGACCCGGCGGATGCGGGACCGCCGTTCCTTCGCGACCGTCAATTCGATCCTTAACCGGTCCAGGTAATCCTGGCATTGCTGGAGGATCCAGAGGACATCGGTGTCCCCGCCGGAATTTTTGGCCAGCACATCGAGATCCGCCTGGTAAGCGCCTAAATATTCCCTGCGCGAGGAGGCTGAATCGACCATTTCCTGGAAAAGAAATGGGTTGCGGCGCAGGATAAACATGTCGCCGATGAAGCGCATCAAAAGGCGGGAAGAACGCCCCGTCACCCGGCGCGCCCTCAGGCTCTCGAGCTTTTGCCAGACCTCATCGCCAAAAAGGTTACGGACAACCTGGCTGTCCTCGGCCGAAGTGTAGTTATAAGGAATTTCCCTGCGGATTTGGGTTTTCACGGGGCTTCCCTCCGATAGGATGCCGTCATCTTCAGGGAAAAAGCCGCGTGAGGATATGACAGCAGTCATGTTAATTGGGGGAATTGATCGGGAAAAAGCTAAAATGAAGCATGGGCAAGAATGGAGTGACCATTTACTTATAAGGATACAAAGACAAGAAGCGGCAATTAGGATTAAAATTTTAAGGCTTACTGAAAATTTTTTTGGTTTATTCCAGCGATGTGATTTTTCCCCTGTGTCTTTGGGACAACGTGGTGAAATCTTTGCCTTTGGGAGATGAAAAATGCCCCATTTATTTGAACCCCTGAAACTCAGGGACATCAACCTGAAAAACCGCATCGGGGTTTCCCCCATGTGCGAGTATTCCAGCCAGGACGGTTTCGCCAACGATTGGCACCTGGTTCACCTGGGTTCCCGCGCGGTGGGCGGGGCGGGGTTGATCCTGACCGAGGCCACGGCCGTGGAGCCGGAGGGTCGCATCAGCCCGGATGACCTGGGCCTTTGGAAGGACGAGCATATCGAAAAGCTTGCCCGGATTGCCGCCTTTGTGAAATCACATGGATCGGTCTTGGGAATGCAGCTGGCCCACGCAGGCCGGAAAGCCTCGACCTACGGTTCCGGAAAGGGAACCGGTTATGTCCCGGGTGCGGAGGGAGGGTGGACCCCCCTCGCCCCCAGCGCGATCCCCTTCGATGAAAAGGCTCCCACGCCCCAGGCGCTGGACGAGAAAAGGATTGTTCAGATCGCGGAAAATTTCCGCAAGGCGGCCCGGAGGGCCCATGAAGCCGGTTTGGAGGTGCTGGAAATCCACGCCGCCCACGGCTATTTGATCCACGAGTTTTTGTCCCCCATCAGCAACCGAAGGAACGACGGCTACGGAGGGCCCTTTGATAACCGCACCCGTTTTTTGAAGGAGGTTGTGGCGGGAGTAAGGGAAACCTGGCCTGAATCCAAGCCTCTCATCGTTCGTTTGTCCGTGACCGATTGGATGGAACCGGACGGCTGGACCCAGGATCAATCGGTGGCCCTGGCCAAAAACCTTTTAAAAATAGGCGTGGACTTGATCGATTGCTCCTCGGGCGGGTTGATACCGGGGGTCAAGATCCCGATAGGTCCGGGATACCAAACTTCCTTGGCGGAAAAGGTGAAAAAAGAGGGAGGGATTCCCACGGGAGCGGTGGGAATGATCACATCGGCAACCCAGGCGGACCATATCCTTCGAAGCGGCCAAGCGGACATGGTTTTCATCGCGAGGGAATTCTTGAGAGACCCCTATTTCCCCCTTCACGCCGCGAGGGAGTTGGGCCATGAAGTCGCCTGGCCGATCCAGTACGAGCGGGCGAAAAGGTAAAACCGCCGGAAGGAATGATTTTCCCCCCTTTAACTGCCATAATGTCCGGGTTTTCCATATGAAAACCCGGAACAAGAGTTGAAATCCAATCCCTCAAACCCCATCCGCCGCGCCTGGCTTTTCATGGGCGCATTCCTTCTTATAAACACACTTCTTTCCTACCTTCCCTTGGGCCAATGGACCAAGTTCGCATGTGTTCTCGCCTTAGGGATCCTATTGATTCTGGGGTTACGTCTTAACCCGGCGGGGGCGGGGGAAACCGTAAGTCCCGGCGATTTTCGCGTTCCCCGATGGCTTTGGCTTATCGTGGCCCTATTGGCCCTGTGGTTTAGGTTTTCATTGTTGACCACTTACGAGGGTTGGCCCGGGGGGGATGAATCCCTGCAGGGCCTGTTCGCCATCGAGTTGAACCGTCATTGGTCCTGGCAGATCTTTTATTACACGGGACAGCATCCCGGTTTGTGGCTATGGATTCTCCGCTTCATTTACCCTTTTTCCGCACAAGCCACCTTCAACTTTTGGTTCATGCCGGCCTTGGTTTCGGTCTTCTTTGTTTTGGTCTCGGCCCGGGCGGCGCTCAAGGTTTTTCCCAAGGGAACGGTCTTTCTTTTCTTCACGGCCCTTTCCTTCGGTTTCTGGCCCCTTTATTTCGGAAGGTTTTGCTTGGAGGACAACCTCGTGCCCCCCTTCGAGGCCCTCGTTTTTTTATGCCTGGCGGGTTTGTGGAAAGCCGAGGGGAAAACCGTGCGATTGGGATGGGCCATAGGGATGGGCTTAGCGGCGGGTGTGGGCGCCTACGGTTATTTGGGTTTTTTCTCCGTCATTGCCGCGGCGAGCCTGGCGATTCTGGCCTGGGCCTGGGGCAAGAGGGAAAGGATTTTGCCCCTTCTCGCTTTCTTGATCATCTTGCTGGTTCTTTTAATCCCCATGGCTTTGGCGGCCGTCCGGGAACATGTGGGCGGATATATGCTAAGCGTCAGCGTTATTCACGGGAGTCCCCACTGGCGGGATTGGTTTTTACACGCGGTTTCCTTTATCACGACCTTCTTTTGGGGGCCCTGGGGCCTCCCGGTGTCTTACGGACCGGTTTTGGGGGGATACCTGAACCCGGTGGAGGATGCCTTTTTTCTATTCGGTTTGATTGAGGTCAACCGCTGGAAAGATAAAACCGCAAAGTGGTTTATGGGGCTGGCTTTTATCCTCTTCCTCTTACCCGGCTTTTTGACGGCGGATGTAGTGGAAATGTACCGGGTCATTCCCTTAATGCCGGTTGTTTATCTTCTCTCCTGCCTGGGCTTCGGGGGCCTGTGGCGGACTACGAGTCACCGAGCCGGCAAGATGCTTTTAATCCTTTTGGCGGGGCTATCCCTCGTGCTGAACCTTTATCACATGGCCTTGGAAAGGTCGCCGGATGGGCCCCTGACACAGAAGTATTCCTTGCAGGAAAGGATCCATGAAGGCTATTGGGCCTACCGCCAATTCGAGGAGGCGTCCCGATCCCAGGGACCGGGCCTTGTTTTCTCCGACTTTTTGGCGCTGGACCAGGATCACTCCCTGCATGTGATGTGCTATTCCTTTAACGCCTTGTTGAACCCTTCGTTCGATCCATCACACGCCCGGTGGGCGGGTCTGTTGACCAACGTCCACTATGGAGCCTATCTTCAGGCGCGCTTCCCGGGTTCCCGCTGGGTTTACGTGACCCCGCCGGGTTCCGATCCCAACAGGTTCCTGGACGGCGGGGCCGTGGCGGGGATCATCCCGATCACGCCGGAGAACCGAAAGGTCTTTGACCAGTGGAGTCAAGCGCATGACTATTTCCAGGATTTAAGTGTTTTGGCCGAAAATTCCATGAACGACCAGGATAAATATTCCGCGCAGGTCGCGAAACTGCCCGCGGGCTACGCCTTGATGGAGGGAGACCCTTTCCTGGAGTCGGTCTATGGTGAATGGGTGGCCCAATACCATATTGGAATGAATTTGGACCCCAACGTGCTGGCCCTGGAGAGGGCTATCCAAAAGGGCTATCCAACAGCGAATCTCTATTTCAAACTGGGAAATTTCCTGGCGACGGAAAACAAAATTCCAGAAGCGGAAAGGGCCTATGCCCTGGCGGTGGATTGCCAGCCTAACCACACCCAGGCCGCCCTTTATTTAAAGGCTCTCCAAAGCCAGGACACCGCTCCGGCATCGAAATGATGGGTTGGAGCCTTTCCAACGTGGATAGGGAAGGGTATATATTGGGCAGGCCGAAGCGGGTTGAGTCACGAAAGAAGGCATTGGAATCCATGAAATTTATTTCTTTTTTCTTCCTGTTGGTGATTCCGTTTTTGGGGGAGGGCTGCGCCCCAGCCCCGGATGAATCGGGAAAGACCGTCCTGAAGGTCGTAACCTGGGATAATCCGCGCATGATGCCTGTGATTGAAAACCTTGCGCGGGATTATGAGAAAGGCCATCCTTACATTTTGGTGCGCATCCGCCAGATCCCCTACCGGGAATACCTAGACCGGTTGACGGCTCCCCAGCCTGTTTCCTTGTTGCCGGACGTTTTGTTGGTATCCACCAGCCAGGTCGCGGAACTTTACGCCCGGGGTATGCTGCAATCCATAAAGAACATTGAGCCTTACACGACGAAACCCCGCCCCGCAGGTTATGACCCTGATCTAGCGGCCTATTTTTCTTTCAAAAACCAACTGTTCGCCCTGCCCCGGGACCGGGCGCCGGTCTGCCTGATCTATTACAACAAGGGCTTGTTTGACAAGGCCCATTTGCCCTATCCCTCCGCCGATTGGAATTGGGATCAATTTTTAAGGATCGCCAAGGCCCTCACCGAGACCCAAGACCTCAAGAATCAAAAACGCGTTTGGGGCTTCGTGGAGGATTGGCCCATGGTGGAACCCTGGGTCTATGGAGCGGGGAGCGGGTGGGTCGACCGCGAATTAAACCCCGCGAAATTCCGGGTCGGGGAAAAAGGATTTCTGGACGGCATCCGTTTCCGCGACCGGCTCATTCGCCGGGAAAAGGTTTCGCCTTCGCCCCAGGATATTGTGGGCGAGGGGCAAATCGGGGGCGCGGACCTTTTTCTCAACAGCCAGGCCGCTATGATCTTGTCGGGCCCCTGGAAAGGGGTGGAGTTCAATGACCAGCCGCGGCTGAAATGGGGGGTGGCCGCGATCCCGGTTGGGCCATCGGGTTCAAGGGCCTTTCAAACCGGAGGCGCGGGGTGGGGATTATCCCCCTCCTCCAGCCATCCACGGGAAGCCTGGGACCTGCTTCGATTTCTTTCGGACGCCTCGGCCGAGGAAAAATACGCCCGGGTGGGCCTGGCCCTGCCAGCCTTGAGGGAAGTGGAAGCCGGAACGGGGTACGCCAATTCCGCGTTGGAAGAAGCCGCCCGAGCGCTATCCGCGGGTCGGGCCGTGGAAGACCCCAGGGCCTGCAATTGGCCGGATGTGAGGGAAAACCAAATTAATCCCATCCTGGAAAGGGTGTGGGACGGGGAACTGACCCCGGAAAAAGCGGCCAAAACTTTGAACCAGGGCCTCGCGGGAAATCCCCTCAACATGAAACCGCCGGAGCGAAAACCGCCCGCCCAAAACAAGCCCCAAATGTTTTTGTTTTAAGGGAAACTCAAAGGATCCCGCAATGGCGCTTACGGATTTCTAATTGGAAGGCTGGGACCCTTCCTCTAAAAGCCCTGAGTTCTTGTCCATGAGGGCGTTGAGGTCGTTTTGCTGGTCCGGGGTCAATTCGTGGTTGGGGCTGTTTTTATAGTCGATGATTTCTTTTAGTTGGATGCTTTTCAGGTTACCCCTCAATTCCACGGCCTCCTCCTTGCTGATCTTCTCGTTTTTCACCCCGAGTTTGACAAGTTTCCACTGCTGGTTGAGCCTTTGCGTGACTTGGTGAAGGCGGGGGCTGACCGGCGTGGGAGTCGCGGTGGGGGTGGCGGCCATGCCGGCGCGGAGGGCCGAGCAAAACATCAAAAAAACAAGGGTTGGGTGGAATGGGCTTTTCATGGGTCGGTTTCGCGCTAATGGACCAGGAGCACTTTTTTAAGCTTCCGGTCGAAAGGTTCGACCAGATAGATCAAGTAGACCCCGTCGGCGCATTTACTTCCGCTGTAGTTCGTCCCATCCCAGGCGTTCGCGTAAGTGATGGGTTGGGTCGCGGTCTGCATCGGGACCAGGTCCTTGACGAATTCTCCCGCTGTGTTGTAGATCGACAGGGAATAGGGACCCGGGTATTGGGAATAACCGATGAGGATGGAAACCCCACCCTGGGAGGGGTTGAAGAGGTTTTTATCCACGTAGAAGGAGTCGGCGAAGGGGATCGTCGCGGTAGGGGTCTCGGTGATCGTGGGAGTAAGCGTTTGGGTGGGACTCAGGGTGACCGTGGGGGTGAGCGTTTGGGTGGCGGAGGAAGTGGGCGTGGCAGTCGTGGTCGGCGTAAAGGTGGAAGTGGGCGTGTTGGTGGAGGTGGTGGTGGGAGTAATCGTTGAGGTGGCGGTGGCGGTCGCAGTGGTTGTCGGGGTAAAGGGGGGCGTTGGGGTGTTGGTCCCAGTCGGAGTCCCGGTTGAGGTGGGGGTGAAAGTCTGGGTCGGGGTCGGAGTGATCGTCGGAGAGGCGGTAACCGTGTAGGTATTGGTAATACAGCCTAAAATATTGGTTGAGACGGTATTGGAGGTGACCGGGGCGGGACCGGAAGCGGAGGAAATAACCGCCGCGTTGTTGATGGTGTTTCCGCAGGCCCCCGCCGTGCCCCACCAGCTCACCGCCGAGGAATTGCCGCAAGTGGTGTTTATATTCCAGGAAATGGTTCCCGTTCCGGCGTTATAGGTTGGGACATTTCCACTCGTTGTATTTCCCGCTCCCCCGTAGGTGACATAGGAAGGGACGGCGTCGGTCAACAGGGGGTTGGTGGCGCCGACCGTGTTGAAGACCAACAGGTTGGCGAAGTTCACCGGGCCCGCGTTGGCCTGGAAACCGACATCCCCGGCGACGGTTGGAACGTCGGCGCCGGTATAGACGATGTCCGGCTTGGCGAGTTGGGTTCCGCCTTGCGGCCAAACCCACATCAGGACCTCCCCCGCGCAGACCTGCACCCTCACCGTGTACCAGGTGTTTAAATTTATATCCCCGATTTGGGGAGGTTGAGCAAAGGCGACATTGGCGCCGCTGACGTCAAAAGCAAGGTCGTCGTTTGCAGGGTTGCCGTTTGGTCCGCTCTTGTAACTCGAAAGACGGGCCTGGTAGGACGTGGTCACCCCCGCTGCGACGTTGACGTTAAAATTGAAAACCGCCTCGAGGTTATTGCAATCCGACGACAGGGGCTCCAGGTCCACCTGGTAGACCCCATCCAGGATGGGGGTCATGCTGGTATCGGTGAGATAGGGGTATTGCCCCGAGAGTTGGGTACAGGATTGGGTTTGTTCCAGGTACCCGGGGTTGGTATCCCATTGCCCCCCCGTGGAAGTCCAGCCGCTGGGGATGCCGCTGGCGAAGTTATCGAAGCTGCTCAATTCCTGGCCGGTGTTGGTGTAGTTGATCACGTAGGTGATTCCTCCCCCCGTCGCCACGGTCGGGGGTCCGCTTTTGGAAACTGTCAGGCCGGGCAGATCCACCGTGACCAAGGCGGGGTTGGAAGTAACGGCGGAGGATAAACCGGCGCAGGTAGCGTAGGCCGTATTGGAAAAGACCTGTCCTGAAGTCGCGGAGTTGCTGACCGTGGCCAGGAACTGGACCTGGCCTGACTGGGGTTGGGAGATGGTACCGAGGTTCCAGGTGATGGTTTGCCCCAAAGTCGTTCCGCCGTCATAAACCTGGGAGATCGCGAAGTTGGAGCTCACCACGTCGGTGATGGTCATGTTCGTGGCGGCACCCGCGTTGTAATTGATGGTGAAGAGGACCTCCCCCCCGGGGAAGGCCGTGGAGCCATCCGCGGTTTTGGTTATATTGATGTAGGGCGGGGGAAGGGGAACGAAAAAGGAAGCATCGTTTTGCGCGTCCACCGAAATACCAGGGTTCATGTAAACGGAGGAATTTTCCCTCATGGCGACAATCACGTAATAGGTGGTGCCTGTGGTCATGGAGGAAGGAAGCGTAAAGGTCGCGTTGGCATTGTAGGTTCCGGCGCCAGACGGCAATGAAGAGATGGGACAGGCGGATTTGCCGCTATCCCCTACCTCGGTGGAGGGTGCGCAATTGTCCCCGATGACGATCCATTGGTTAGTGGCTGGAGGGGATTGGAGGGTGGGCGAAGCGCTGATAATGACGGCATAGTAAAGGCTTCCCGGGGTGTCGCTGAGGGTATAGTTCCAAGAGACACTGGCGCTTTGCCCGGGATAGGGATTGGTGGGGGAAATAGTGACATTGGTGACGGAGGCGACCGGACCGGCTAGCGCGGACCCAAAACAAAGAAGCCAAAAGCCGAAAAAGAGATAAATCGATTTTTTAAATCGGGACATTTATTTCTCGTTAAACCGACTTATTTTTCAAAGCTTTCAACCCTAGAATTATCCCACTTCTTCTATAGGCTGACAACAAAAAGCAAGAATCATGTTGCTTCAAATGATTTTTTCAACAGTTACCCCGCATTGAAATCCCCGCCCACTCGGTGTGAAGATAGCGATCCATGAAAAATCCATCGGCAATAAACTGTTTGGCATTGGTTTTAATTTTAAATTCTTTTCTATTACCCCGTTTTTCGGGGGCTCAAACCCCGCCCGATTCAGCCCAAACACCCCATTTATCCGTTCGGTTAATCAGCGAGAAAACCGCTTTCATCCCAGGCCAAGAGGCCAGGGTGGGTGTTTATTTCGAGATGGAAAAGGGTTGGCATCTTTACTGGAAAAACCCGGGCGATTCCGGAATGGCTCCTGCCATCCATTGGAACCTTCCCAAGGGCTTCCAATCGGGGGAAATGGTGTGGCCCCTGCCGGAGAAGATCCGCATTCCATCCCTCACGGACTACGGCTACCACGACCATTTGCTCTTGATGGTGCCGGTGGAGGTTCCGGAGGATTTGAAGGAAGGTTCCGCGGTGACCCTGACGGCGGAGGTGAACTGGCTGGTTTGCAAGGAATCCTGCCTGCCCGGCAAGGCGGTCTTGAACCTTCGGGTTCCCATCCAAAAGGCGGGTTCCCAGGCTCCCTCCCAGGATGCCAAATGGTTCAAGGAGGAACAAACTCATTTGCCTGAATCCCTACCCGGGGATTGGAAGGCGCACGTCAATCCGGTGGAGAGGGGTTATGTCCTACATTTCACTACAGGCTCCTGGGAGATCAAAAAGGCGGATTTTTTCCCCCTGGACTTCAATATGTTGGACAACCAAGCGGACGTCGTTTTTTCGGCGTATCGAAATTCATTCGAAATGCGTCTAAAAGAATCAGACCAACTCCTGAGTCCGCCGGACCGCGTGAGGGGTTTGGTTGTCGTGTGGGACGCCAAGGGCCAGAAACATGGTTATTGGATCGATGTGCCGTTCAATTAAAAGGAGGATGTTCATGAAGAAAAAAGCCGGTTGGATGGGGGCCTTGTGGGGCGGGGTGCTTTTACTGGCCGTCCAGGCGCAAGCATTGACGGTGGGCCAAAAAGCGCCGGATTTCTCATGCCCGGACAGCAACGGAAAGTCCGTGGCGAGTTCGAGCTTGAAAGGGAAATTCGTTGTCCTGGAGTGGCACAACGCGAGTTGCCCCTTCGTGAAGAGCCAGTACCAGGGAAAAATGGAAAAAATCCAACAGGTTTGGACGAAAAAGGGAGTGGCCTGGTTCTCGGTCATCTCCTCCGCGCCGGGCAAGGAAGGCTCCATCACCCCTGAAATGGCCAATGAGGACGTGAAAAGCCACGGTTCCATGCCGACCGCCACCCTGATGGATCCTTCCGGCAAGGTGGGCCATCTATTCGGGGCCAAGACCACGCCCCATATGTTTGTGATCAACCCCAAGGGCATTCTGATCTATGACGGGGCCATTGATAACGCGCCGCTGGAAGATGCCCTGTCGGACAAAAACAAGAACGGCGATGCCTATGTGAATTACGTGGATCAGGCCCTGACCCAGGCCATGGCGGGACAGGAAGTCACGGTCAAGACGACCGCCCCCTATGGCTGTCACGTTAAATACAAAGAATAAATTTCCAATGATCCCATCGGATTGGGACGGGATTCCAAGCATGAGAATTTCTCATGACGGGCGTTCCGTTCCAAGTTCGGTGGTATTCTTTGCGAAGTGTTCGCCCCTTTTTAACTCCGGTGCTTTCGACTTATTATGTTTGAAGAAAAAGGGTTGGTGTCTTGCGAACCCATTTATAAGTAAGTTCTGAAAAAATATTTTTGAAGGTTATGAAAATGGGAATCCGATCGGGATATGCAATGCCGTGGCCCCAATCCCTATTCGCGTTTCTCTTTGTTTTTTTAAGTTTGGCCCCCCTCTCCCTTTCCGCGCAAACGTCAGGCGACTACTGCCTTGCCAGCGACACGGTCAACAACATGATGTATGTGAATCCCTGCTCCGCGACGACCGTTCAGTCGCCTCCCCCTTCGGACAGCGGAGGTTTGAATTGGCTGTCTCCCGGATACAACCTGTCCTCGGTGGGCGGATGGACCACCCCTGCCCTCATTTCTCCCCTGGGGCTTGGCTGGTATGCCCTCTGTCCACCCGATGGAGCCACGGGCATCAACTGGATTGGATATGACACGAATGGCGATAATCCCTGTGGAACTTCCACCGACCTCGTGGCGAACGAGTATTTCATCAACACGTTCACGATCCCGGCAGGGTGCGCGGTGACCCAAGCGCAACTAGTCTTGAACTGTGACAACTATGTGACCGTCTGGCTGAACGGGACGCAATTGGGAGCGGCGGGAATCCAGGGTTCCCTGTATAGCGGATGCACCGGCTTGACGGTGCCGGTGCCTTTGATCGGCTCGGCGCCCTTTCAAGCCGGCACAAACGTGCTGGCATTCAATTTGGTCAATGAACCGGGATTCGGGTACAACCCCCAAGGGCTGACCTACCAATTCTGCTACAGCCTTTCCTGCGGGACGCCGACCCCCTCACCCACGGTTACCCCCACACCGCCTTTGAGCTACACGCCGACCCCAAGCCCGACTTGGACCCTGACGTTTACTCCCAGCAACAGCCCGACGATTACCCCCACTTGGACCCCGACCCCGACCCTTACGCTCACCCCGACCCAAACCCTTTCCCCCACCATCACTTTGACTCCCACGATTACCTTGACCCCCACCGTCACCCTCACCCCAACCGCCACCATTCCCTATGTCGACGTTTTCTACGTCAATCAGAACTTCTTTCGCCCCTCCCAGGGCCCAGTCTCGATTAACGTGCAATACTCCGTCTTTCCGGGACCCTATTCCCTGAAGGTTTACAATACGGCGGGTGAATTCATCCTAGATCTTTCTAAAGACGCGAAAGATCCCAACCCGATGAACTCCCCGATCCATGAATGGTATGCCTGGAATGGGACGAACTGGAATGGGGATAACTGCGCTAGCGGAGTTTATATTCTTTATCTCATCGAGCCGGAGAAGGTCAAATTGAAGAAAATCATCCTGGTCCGATAGACAAGCAGATGGGGCTGGAAAAACTAAAACTTCAAAAAGACTTTTAAATAATCCCAAAATTCCGAAGGCCCGGCAAATCGCAGGTCGATTTCCCCGTCCGGTATGCGGCGGCCCACGGCGATCTTGATCCCTTTTTTCCCCAATACCCTCATCGCTAAAAGATCCGCTTGGTCGTCCCCGGCCAGGATGGGCAGGTAACCCGGATAGGCTTTCAAAATCCTGGCGACGGCGCCGGCCTTGCTGAACCCCTTGGGCAGGGCCTCGATCATTTTCTTGCCGGGGTGCAGTTCCCAACCGGTCTGGATGACGGATCGATTGAACCTTTCGCGGTACACCTTCCAAATGCGCTTTTCCTGGCCTGCCGTCAATTTCATCCCACGGTAATGAAGGGTGGAGGAAAATGGTTTCTTCTCGATGTGGATGCCGGGAAAGACCCGGGGCAGGTCCTGGACCGAACGCCATAAACGCAAGGCTTCCCGGCGGTAATGGCCTTCCTGTTTCCTTGTCGCGAAACGGATTCCCATGGGCATCCGGCTGGCCTCGAAGCCGTGGGTCCCCGCGATGGGAAGGGTTCGCAAACCCGATACGCGCCGAAGGGAAGCGGCGTAACGTCCGCTCACCAATATCACGGGAAATCGCCTGGCCAGGGACCGCAAAAGGGACCGGCGCCCAATCGTCAGGTTGGACTTTTCGGGATCGTGGGTGAAATCGGCCAGGGTCCCGTCGTAATCCAGCAAAAACAAAAGTTTGGGGTGGGCGATTCTCAAGGGATCAGGACGATCTTCCCATAGGCGCCCGGGGCCATTACGTCCAGATGCGCCTGGGGCGCGGCGGAAAGGGGCAGTTCCTTGCCCACCACGGGTTTGAGGGAACCCTCGGTCAAGCCCCGGACCAGGTCCTCGTGGATTTCCCTCAGTTCCTCCTCGGTGGCATTGGCGAGGGTCATGCCTAATATGGACGCGTCCCGCGTCATGGTTTCCCGGGGGTTGATCTCCACCGGGCCCCGGCTTCCGATGACCACCACCCGCCCGAATTTGGAGAGGTAGGCGAGGTCCTTGCCCAAATTGACGTTGGCCAACATTTCCAAAATGACCTGAACGCCTTTTCCGGCGGTCAGGCGGGAAAGTTTCTGAGATATTTCCGGATCATGGTGGTTCAGGACGTGGTGGGCGCCCGACGACTTGGCCAGCTCCAGGCCCCGTTCCGTGCCCGCGGTGCCGATGACCGTCAAGCCGGCGCGTCGGCCCAATTGGACCGCGGCGGTGCCCACCCCCCCGCTGGCCCCGTGGATCAGCAGGGTTTCACCGGGTTTAGCCCGGGCTTTCGCGAACAGGGACTGGTGGGCGGTGCCGTAGGGCACCCCCAGTGCCGCGCCCTGGGAAAAAGTTATTTTTTCAGGAAGGGGATGGACATTGGATTCCATGACCAATGCCCATTCGGCGTAGGAGCCGGTCAAGGCCCGGTTGAAGTAAACACGCTCGCCGGGCGTGAATTTCGAGGCGCCCTCCCCGGTGGATTCCACAAGCCCCGCTCCGTCGGACCCTGGCGTATAGGGAAGGGAAGGTTTGGATGGATAGTTCCCGGTGTGGATGTAAGTGTCCACCGGGTTGACGCCGGCGGCCTTCACCCGGACCCATACCTGGCCCAGGCCGGGTTTCAAGTCGTCGGTGTCCTGGATCTTCATGACTTCGGGTCCGCCGAAATCCTGCACACGGATGGCTTTCATGAAGGCTCCTTGGGATTTTGGTTAGTCATGATAGTGAGGGGTGACCCGGGTCTCAAGGCTCGGCCGCTCAATTCAAACCGAGGGGCTGGGTCTGGAAGTAGCGGTCGAAATATCGGGGGACGGTCCTGCCTGGGGACCTATCGGATTGCGTGTTCACCCCGCCTTTCCATTCCCGAAGTAGGGCCTTTAGTTCGATGGGGGCGGTGGCTTCAAAATCCTCCCTCGTAGATTGTTCCTTCGTTTGGATCTCGTTCATATTTTCCCCCTTTTGGAAGCTGAGACGGTTCGGGTTGGGAATCAGTACTTTTGCCCTTGGGGAAACCTAAGAATCCAACTGACAAATATCAACGGATCGTAAAAAGGGGGTATTCATAAGGAATAATAAGGCGATTTGAACGAATTAATGGCTGCAACTTTTTAAATGGGATGTTCGTCTTATTTAACGGGAAGTAAAAGATCCCAAATTCAAATTGAAGTCACTTGGAGGACTCAAATGAAAAAGTTCATGGTTGCTTTGATGGCAGTGTTGTTCCTCGGCAGCACCGGCATGGTTTTCGCCGATGATGCGCCGGCCGCCGCTACTACGCCCGTTGCTAAGACGATGAAGGCGAAGAAGCACGTCAAGAAAATGAAGAAAGCGAAGAAAGAAGCCGCTGCCGCTGCCGCTCCCGCTGCTCCTGCCGCCGCTTCGACGACTCCTGCCGCGAAGTAAGCTTTTCCGTACAGCGGGGAAGGCCCGGAAGGGCCTTCCCCAAGCCTCCGCCCCTTCGGGGAGCGGGGGCTTTTTTATTTTCAGATACCTTCCTTTGAATTTATCCAAATCTATGTTTCGATGAACAACCCACGATAAAAATTATATTTTCGTTAAGTATAAAATTTCCCGGAGCAAGATAACGATTTTAGTAAGAGCGCCTATTCAATGATTTGATTTTATGAAAGGTTTTCTCCCTCCGATTTTTGGAAACGTTTTCAAATCTTCATCGTTTCTATACGCCATCTTTACTGCATCTTTACCGGATTAAAAAATATTAAACGGTAATCTTAATTCAGACGAGACGCTTCCTTTTCCACCTAACTTTTCCGAAATCGATTACAAACGACTCGAGGTTGTTGAATGGCAGTTATTGGTAATCTCACGCGGGTCGTTCATCCGCTCATTTCCGATTTAATAAAGGAAGCCTTTAAACGCTCGTGCCTGGTTGTTTTCGTTTTTTTGTTTGCCCTCTTCATTCCATCCCTCTCGAGAGCGCAGGTTTGGCCGAACGGTTGTTTTACCAGCGGCACCGCCGATTGGACGTCGGTCGCCAACGCTGGCCCCACCGCTACCGCGGGGGGCGCGGCTGTCCAGGGCGGCGCCCCCGCCAATGGGGACTGCATGCCGCAGATCCTTCCCGTGAGCAATACCACCGTCTATCCGGGTCAAGCGGCGGCAGGCACGGCCCCCAACACCGCGGGGCGGCTTCCCATGGTCCCCGCCGGACAGACCACGGCCATCCAGCTCTTTTCAGGCCATGGGGATTCCGGGCCCGGGGACTGGGCTCGGGTTTGCCAGACGGCGACCGTTCCCACCGACGGGAATACCTGCCTGACCTTCGACTTGGCCGCCGTCATCGAGAATTATCATTATGAACAAGCCGTTTTATGCGGCGGGAACGATCAAAACGGCGACGCGTTCCTGGAGGTTCGGGTCCTCCTGGGGACGGCCAATTGTCCCGACCAGCCTTCCCCCCTCCCGGTCCTGGACGATATCGTCATCAACTGGACCTATCTGGTGGGAAGCGGGTTGATCCAGTATTCAGGTGTGGTGGGAAACAACGCGGGGTCTTTCGGGGCCGCGACGGGATGCGTCATCAACCCCGCGGCACAAAATTGCGGGGCGAACGCCCCGGTGAGTTGGGGGTTTTTGCCCTGGACCCAATATTCCATGAACCTTTGTAAATACGCCGGGCAAAACATCACCCTGGAGGTCACCCAATATGACTGCAACGAGGGGGGCCACTACGGCTGGGGTTATTTCGACTGCCCGACCTGGACTTCCTGCGCGCCCGCTTCCATCACCTTGACCAAATCCAACAACCCCACCGGCCAGGTCAGCGAGGGCCAAACCATTACCTATACCCTCAGCTACAAGAACAACAGCACGAGTTATACGGATGGGGTGGTGATCTACGATAGCATCCCCACGGGGACGGGCTATGTTTCGGGGTCCCAGGCCAGTTCGCCCTATATGCCGGAAACTTTCACCATGCCCGCCGCCATTGGCCGGGGCGGCGGCTCCGTTTCGTTGGTGGGTTGGGACATCGGCTACTTGAGCGCAGGTGCCTCCGGGACCCTTTCCTTTGAGGTGACCGTAGGGGCCTTGCCTGTGGGTGCCTGCGAGGAAGTTCTGGTGAACCGGGCCTCGGAGACCGATTTGCTCACCTGCTATTTAACCCAGGGACTCCTGACCTCCAATGCCGTCACTAATATCGTTGGGTCCACCTGCACCCCGACACCCTCGGTTACACCCACGCCCACCAAGACGCCCACCAAAACCCCCACCCCTACCCTCACGCCGACCAATACTCCCACGCCCACCCCCACCCGTACCCCGACCAACACCCCGACGAATACTCCTACACCGACCCCCACCCAAACTCCAACCAATACCCCAACACCTACCCCAACGAACACCCCTACGCCTACCCCAACGCCGACCAACACACCTACGAATACTCCCACTCCGACTCCGACCATTACGCCGACCATTACTCCTACGATGACACCCACTTCCACGCCAACTAATACTCCAACGACGACCCCGACGAACACCCTCACAAATACCCCGACCCCGACAAATACGCCTACGTCCACCCCCACTCCCACCCCCACCCATACACCGACGAATACTCCCACAACCACCCCCACCCTCACGCCTACCAACACCCCGACGAACACCCCCACTCAAACCCCCACCAATACTCCAACGAATACGCCCACCCCCACACCCTCGAATACTCCCACGCCTACGCCCACTTATACCCCCACGAATACACCCACGAATACGATGACTCCAACCTCCACGCCGACCCCGACCGTGACCTATACCTATACCCTAACGCCCACCTTCACTTGGACGCCCGTTTTTACTACCACTCCCACACCCAGTCCGACCGTGACTTCTACAAATACTTTTACCTCTACCTGGACCGCTACGAACACCGATACCGTCACCCCGACCTCGACCCCTTCCCCGACCCCGACCGTGACCTGGACTTCAACTTATACAAATACCCCGACCCATACCCTCACTTCGACATTGACCTGGACCTCTACGATGACCCCTTCTTCCACCTTTACTCCCACCCCCACCCCGACCCTCACCTCCACCCTCACTCCCTCGAATACTTTCACAACGACCCCCTCTTGGACTTTGACGGAAACATTCACCTTCACGGCTACGGCCACTTCCACGAATACGCCCACAATCACCTGGACATCATCTTTCACGTCCACCCCAACCCATAGTCCAACCTCGACTTCCACTTGGACACCGACCGTGACCTATACCGCTACACCCACCCTTACCGCGACCCACACTCCGACCTTGACCTGGACCCAAACCCCGACGAATACCTTGACGATCACTTGGACCCACACTTCAACACCCACGCCTACTTTCACTGCCACCTCGACGAATACCCCCACGGCCACGACGACCTGGACGCCGACGATGACCGCCACGGGGACTTCGACTTCAACCGGCACGGCCAGCCCGACGGTCACCCCGACCTCGACCCCGACCGCCACTTCCACGGGCACCTTTACCCTGACCCCGACCATCACCCTCACGCCCCTCACTCTTTTCTCCAAGCAGGCTTCCACCTCCCTGGCCACCTCGGGGAATACGGTCAATTTCCAGTTGAACCTGGTTCTTCCGGTGGCCTTGCCCGCCGGGGCCGTCATCACGGACCAGCTTCCCGCCGACGTGACCTTTTCCGCTTTCTTGCAAAGCCCCTCCGGCACGGCCGCCGCCCAGTCGGGTTCGAACCTCACCTGGACCCTGCCCGATCTTGTCCCGGGTACCTACGCCCTGAACTACTCGGTGGTCCTGAAGAACTTCCTTCCCAATGGGGAAAAACTGGTCAACCAGGCGCAAATCCAATCCCCTTCGCTCCCGCCGCTCTCGACCGCCGCCACCGTTATGGTCAATGGGCAGTACTCCATCCAGTTGGGTGTTTATAACGAGGCGGGGGAATTGATTTACAGCTTCCCGGCCACCCAGATGACCCAGGCCGTCCCGTCGCTCCAGGCCCCCGCCACGCTCATCCAGGTCATCGGGGATACGGTGAAGATCTACACCGACGGGGTACTCCTGGGCCAATGGAGCGGCACCACGAATTCGGGGACACCGGCCACCAACGGCACCTACTTCATCCAGGCGACCAGTGTCGCCAACCAGGGTTCGGTACGGTCCACCGCGCTTCCGGTGGAGGTGGACTGGTCCTTTTCGACGGTCTCGGTGCAGGTATTCAATGAGGCGGGGGAGGTGGTCCGAAACATCTACACCACCTTGACGGCCCCGGTGAGCGCGCAAATGTCGTCCGTGGTCCTGTCCAACAGCTCCTTGAACCCCTACTCGGGCTCCCCCCAAACCGACCAGACGGTCCTCACCGTCACCGATACCCGGGGTGGCGCCGTGAGCCTCGCCTGGGACGGGAGGTCCGATAACGGCTCGGTGGTGACGGCAGGGCAGTACCTCCTCTCCGTGCGTTGGACGAACGGGACGGGTGGCGAACAGGTCATCACCAAGGTCCTCACCGTCATGGATAACGGCGGCCCCTCCGGGCTCATCGCGGCCCGCCCGAATATCCTCAAGGGGGAGGGCGCCAGCACCCTTTTCGTTTCGAGCCAGCCGGGTTTGAACGTCCATGTCCAGGTTTACGACCTGGCCGGGGAACTGGTCTACGCGGCCACCGGCGGCCCCGGAACGAGCGAGGCGGGGTGGACGCCGGGCCGGCTGACGGCCAGCGGGTATTACCTGGCGGTGGTGGAATTGACCGACGGTTCCGGGAACCGGATCGGGCGCCAGACCCTGAAGCTGGCCGTGGTTCATTAAAGTGATCGTCGAAGGAGCCGGTATGGAAAACCAAATGGGACAAAGTGGGGACGGCTCCAGAACCGATCTGGGCTTGGACAAACTCTACGAGGAACTTGTCTATTCCGTCGCCAAGGAAATCGAGTTGGAACGCCAAAAAATCTCGATGAATCCCCTCGAGCAGAAGGGTCTTTTACCACCTTCCTGATTTTTCGTGAAGGTTCGTTGTTCCAAGGAAAAAACTGAATTTCGGCCTTCCCTATTCCCTGAAACCCCTTTTATCCCTTCATTTGGTCCGAATCAAAGAAAATCCATTCTCCGGGGAAGGCAAAGGTTATACCGATTCTTTACTGGAACGGGTGCGAGTCTCCTGTGAATCTATGAGGCCGTATTTATAATGCGGTCTGAGATATCGAAATCCGCGGTTATGGGGTTTGAGCGATGAGAGTTTTGCCGAGTGATCCGCCGATAGGGTTGGCTGGGAAATTCGTTGGTTTTCTGGGGATGGTTTGGGCCACCGCGTCCCTGTGCCTGGGCCAATGTCCCGATAACCCGATATTCACCCCCACTTCCTGGAGCGATCATAACGGAAGCGCCACCTCCGGCTCCCCCTACACGGTGGTGGGTCAGGGGTCGAATAGTGCCGGGCAATTCTCCGAAAGCGGTTACGCCGATTTGACGACCGGGGTGGGAAACGGCCAGATCCTGGCCGAAGTGGTGGCCATCACGGGAACGATGTCCACGGGTTCGGCCGCCGGCATTTTCATCCGCAGTGATGTCACTCCCGGTTCGGACGGCCCCCTGCTGTGGATCGACGGGCCGCTCAGCCAGTTTTACCAATTCGACGCCCGGATCAACGACGGGGGCCTCACCGAAATTCAATCCGGTTCCTGCGTCCTCCCCTATTGGCTCCGGCTCCAGAACTCGGGTAATGTTTTTTATCCCTCGGTCTCCACCAACGGGTCCAGTTGGGCCGCCTTGCCGGCCCTGGATTTGAGTTCCGATCCCCGCTTTTCCGCCGGCACCACCCTCGCCTACGGATTGTTTGCCTGGAGCGGAAGCAACTCAGGCTCCACCACCGCTGTTTTCGACAACCTCTGCTTCAACGACTCTTTCACCCCCTATCCCACCCTAACCCCAGCCATGACCCCCACTTCGACTCTCACGCCCAACACGACCCCCACCCCATCCCCCACCCCGACTGTTTCCCCAAGCTTGACCCCCACGATGACGGGGTCTCCTCTTTTAACCGCCACCTGGACCCCATCCCCCACCCTGACCGACACCCCTCTAACCTCCAACTATCCCACGCCAACCCCCACCCCGGGCCTCAAGGTCTGGCCCAACCCCTTCACCCCCCAGCTGCCTTCCAACAACACGGCCCATTTTTCCCTCCCTTCCTCCCACGGATCCGGCAGCGTCCTGATCGCCGATTTGTGGAGAAGACAGGTTCGGTCCGTTCATTTCCAGGCGGGGGTGGATGTCCAATGGGATGGGAGGGACAACAACGGAAATATCGTCACCTCGGGGGTTTACCTCTACCTGCTTGAATCCGATGGCGGGGTGAGCCGGGGAACCGTTACAGTAATGCGATGAATCAAAAGCCGATATATAAAAACAGGGTCGATCCCCACCTATCGACGAGTCTTTGCGTTTTAATGATGGCTTTGAGCCCTCTCGTTTCGGCGCAATCGGCATTTTTAGATTTCAGCACTCCCGCCCGGGAAGCCGCCCTGGGGGGAACGGGGTGGCCCTTCCCGAGGGCACTTCCAGCCTGGCTTTCAACCCGGCTGGACTGGGGGATGACGCCATTTTCAAGGTCTCCGCCCGGTACGAAAACCTTTTTTCAGGGATCGGCGGGGATGACCTCTCCACAGGGAACCTGTCGGCGGTCTTTCCCCTGGAAACCGGGGACGGCCTGGGTTTTTCCCTGGACCATTTCGGATCGAATAATCTGGAGCAAGACCGTTTGCAGGCGGCCTTCGGGAAAAGTTTCGGGTCCGATTCACCTTTAAAGCCCCTGAAGTTGGGAATCCAATTGTCCTACCTGCGCGAGCAGTTCACCCTCTCGGCCCCCCTGGCCGGTATCAACCCCGGTAATCTTTCCTCCGGAGCTTTCTCCGTGGGGGCCGGGGCCCTCCTCGAGGCATTTACCTGGGCGACCCTGGGGATTTCCGCCGAGAACCTGAACCAGCCCAACCTGGGGGTCGTTGGAGTGGATGAGGTGCCCCTCTTTTTGCGCTACGGCGTCGCGGCGCGTCCCCCCGTGGGATCGGACCGGCTTTCCCTTACCTTCGCCCAATCCCTCAGCCAAGGGAACCTGGACAGCCAGGGGGGCGCCGAGTGGGTTTTCACCGATTGGGGGGTGGCCCTGCGGGTGGGGGGCGACGCCAACATGGGCGTGGTGGGGTTCGGCTGGGAAAACGACGGATTGTCCATCGATTACGCCTATCAATTTTCCTGGAACCAGGCCCCCTCCCTGGGCGGGGTGGGATTGCCGGAAAGCCACCTCTTGGAAGTGGGTTTCGCCTGGGAAAATCCCCCGAAGGGGGAGGACCGGCTGTTCGCCAAGCTGGTTTCCCAGGCCCAGCGGGCCCAGGGGGATCAGAGGTGGAAGGAGGCCTACTGGGATTACCAGGAGGCCAGCCTCCTGAAACCCGCCGATCCCTTGGTCATCCAGGAGCGCGCCACGGCCTTGAAACAATACAATCTCCAACGCGCGGATTCTTTTTACCAGGCGGGGAAGCAAGCCGAGGGTCAGGGCTATTTCGTCGAGGCCCAGCGCAATTACGAGTGGGCGGTTTCCCTGGCCCCGGCCATGCGCTCCTACGCCGAGGCGAGGGACCGGGTGAAAAAGGCCATCACCCAGGGAGCCCTGGGCGACCCCAAGGTGCGGGACCTGCTGGAAAAAGCGGTGGCTTTGGTGAAATTGAACGACGCCAGGGACGCGATGAAAAAAATCAAGGAAGCCCTGGCCCTCTATCCCGGGGACGCCTTTCTCCAATTCGTGGAAAGGGCCTTCACACCCAAGGCCGCCACAGCGACCGAGAAGGAGGACAAAAAGCTCCAGCAATTGGCGGCTGAAGCCGAGATTTTCCGGGGCAAGGGCCGCATCGACTTGGCCCGGGAGGCCTGGCAGGAAATGCTCAAGAAGGACCCGGCCAACTCCCTGGCCAAGGAAAACCTCTCGCAAACCGAGGCGGGCGGTTCGGCCCCGGTCCTGACCGAGGCCCAGAAAAACCAGGTTCAGGGCCTGCTTCAAAGCGGAGTCAAGGCCTACGCCGATGGGGATACGGAGTCGGCCGTGAGGGATTGGGAGGAGGCGCTCCAGGTCGACCCTCAAAACGTGAACGCCTTGAACAACCTGACGCGCGTCAAGATGGAAGAGGGGGAGGGCAAGAAATGAGGCTCACGACCCGTTTTTCCCTCAGCCATAGCCTGGTGGTCGTGGTGGCGCTGACCGTGAGCTTCTTCCTGGTCTATGGGGGGGCGCGGCTGCTTTACCTTCGGCAGGCGAGGGTTTCTCAAAGCCAGGAACTTTCCGATTTCGTCCTGGCCGCCCGGGAATCCCTGATCCAGCACGAGGATGTGGCGGTGTTGAATTTCATGAAGTCCGCGATCCGCCACCCGACCCTGGCCTATGTGGCCTTTACCAACCCCACCACCGGCACCTCGGTGGTCCTGCCTCCCGAATACCAAAAGGAAACATTCACGGCTCCTGAAGCCGGGAAGGAATCCCCCCTCCGGCTGAAACGCAGGGGACTGGAAGTGCAGGAATGGGCGGACTCTATCCCCTTGGGGGGAGGGGGGATGGGACGGGTATGGCTGGGCTATTCACTGCCGGCCATGGAAAAGGACCTGAGGGATCAGACCTCCCGGTGGATGAATTTGGAGATGGAAGCGGGGGCGGCCGCGCTTTTAGCGGGGTTGTTGGTGTCCCTGATCCTGGGCCGGCAAATGGCGGCGCCCTTGAAAAAGATCCGGGAAGGCACGCACCTGGTGCGGGAAGGCCGGTTGGGATCGCTAGTGGAGGTGAAAAGGCGGGATGAGATCGGGGATCTGGCGAGGGATTTCAACGCCATGGTGCGCCAGCTCAAGGAACTGGACGAGATGAAACGGGATTTCATGGCGGGCGTCACCCATGACCTGGGCACGCCCCTGCACGCCATCCGCAGCGCCATCAACTACCTCCAGGCCGGGGACGCCGGGCCCCTGACGGAAAAACAATCCGAGTACCTGCTGATGGTCTCCAACAGCACCGCCCACCTGACCGCCTTCATCAACAACCTCCTGACCACCGCCCGCATCGAAGCCGCCAAGGTGGACCCCTACCCGGAACCGGTGGACGTCTTCGCCCATGTGAAGGAACTGGTGGACCTCTACCAGTCCCAGGCTGCCGAGAACGGGGTCCAATTGACGCTGGTCAAGAAGACCCATTACATCTCACTCGTCGCGGATGTGACCATGTTCCGCCAAATCGTCCTGAACCTGCTGTCCAACGCGGTCAAGTTCACCCCGAAAGGGGAAGTGGAGGTGATTCTCGCGGAGGAAGAGGGGAACTTCATCCTGCAAGTCAAGGATACGGGCATCGGCATCGATGCCACCCAGCAAAAGCTGATCTTCGACAAGTTTTATCGGGTCCACCAGCCGCCGGGGATGCCCGCCCGGCAGGGAAGCGGCCTGGGCCTGACCATCGTCAAGGGCCTGGCCGAGGCGCACGGCGGCCGGGTGGAAGTCAGAAGCGAATTAGGGAAGGGCAGTGATTTCAAGGTGATCCTGCCCAAGCAACCGGGGCGGGCCTGACCCGCCCTTCAATGAAGAAGGAGATATGAAACAACCATCGATTTTGATGATTGAGGACGATCCAACCGTTTCCACCGTGACTCGGGACCTCTTTATAAAGGAGGGGTACGAGGTGAAGGGTGTTTCCAGGGCCTTGGACGGCTGGGACGCCCTGCAAAAGGGTGATTTTGACCTGCTGGTGCTCGATTTGGGGCTGCCCGACATGGATGGGTTAGAACTTTGCGCCAAGATCAAGAAGGACCCGGTCAAGGGAGCCATTCCCATCTTCATCCTGACGGCCTTGGGTTCCTCGGAAGACACGGTCAAGGGGCTGGAGGCGGGGGCAGAGGATTACCTTTCCAAACCTTTCAATGAGCGGGAATTCCTGGCCCGGGCCCGGGCGATTCTCAGGCGCCGGGAACCCTTGTTAAGGAAGGAAGAGGAGATCATTTCGGGCGCGATCCGGCTCTCCATTAATTCCCATGAGGCCTGGCGGGGGAAAGAACCCGTCCAGCTCACCCTTCGGGAATTTGACATCCTCAAGGTTTTTCTGGCCAACCCCGGTAAGAGCCTGACTCGGGAGGAAATCGTCAAGATGGCCTGGGGGCCCAACACGACCATTGTGCCCAAGGTGGTGGATGTGCATATGGGCCACTTGAGGGCCAAGTTGGGACCGGAGGGGAAGCGGATCGCGACTGTTCCGCAGGTTGGGTACAAACTGGTGCCTCCCAAGGCTTAAAGACGTAAGGTGAAATGTTTTTCTCCTTCTCCCCTACGAGGGAGAAGGTTGGGATGAGGGGGAAGGGTGTAAGTAAAACACCCCTCACCCTATCCCATATTTCCCTTTTGGGGATATAAAAAGGACATATGGGACCATACCGACCTCCATAAAAGCTAACTCAATGGAAGGTCGGCATACCCTCTCCCTCAAGGGGAGAGGTTTCGTTTTATATGTGTTTGCCGATGGTAGGTTTCTGGTTGAAAATTTAGCTATAATCCCACCCTCCAAATAGCCTCGAAGGGAAAACCATGACCTATCGAAATGTCGTACGGCATCTGCCAACGCTGGTCTATTCATCCATCCTCCTCCTTTCGGTGAACGCCCTCCGGGCCGAAGCTCCGGCGGCTTCCGGAATGGACCTGCCGGTCATTGAAAAAAACCTCAGTAACGGCCTCAAGGTTCTGGTGGTGGAGGAACCGGGCATTCCGGTCGTCTCCTTCTCCTATATGCAGCCCGTCGGGGCCCAGGACGCCCCCAAGGGCAAAACCGGTCTTCCCCACATGCTGGAACACATGATGTTCAAGGGCACCCAGACCATCGGCTGCAAGGATTTCTCGAAGGAAGAGCCCATCCTGGAGGCGCAGGACCAGGTGGCCCAGGCCACGAACGAAGAAAACGCCAAGCTCGATCCCGATCCCCAGAAGCTGAAAGACCTGGCGGAGAAAATGAAACAGCTCCAACTCGATGACCGGCAATGGGTGGTGAAGGACGAGCTGGATTCCATCTATACCCAAAACGGGGGCCAGAGCCTGAACGCCTGGACCAGCCAGGACGCCACCAATTACACCGTGACCCTGCCCGCCAACAAGGTGGCGCTCTATGCCGCCATCGAGCAGGACCGCCTCACCCACCCGGTTTTCCGCGAGTTTTATTCCGAACGCGATGTGGTGGCCCAGGAAAGGCGTTGGCGCTCCGAATCCAATCCCGAGGGCAAGCTTTACGAGGCGCTGGAATCCACCGCTTTCGCCGCCAGCCCCTACAAGGACCCCTCCATCGGTTGGATGACCGATATCCACAAGCTCATGCGGCCCGACGCCGTGAACTTTTACAAGAGCACCTACCGGCCCGACCGGGGCGTCCTGGCGGTGGTGGGCGGGGTGAAGGCGTCCGAGATCTTTCCGCTCTTTGAGAAGACCCTGGGCCAGGTGCCCAACCCGCCGGTCGCGCCCTTGACCCAGGCTTGGACCCAGGAGCCCCCCCAGGCGGGCCCCAAGTCGGTCCGGGTCCGATTTGACGCCGACCCGATGGCGATCCTGGCCTGGCATATCCCCAATTTCCCCCATAAAGATTCGGTGACCCTGGACGTGCTTTGCGACATCCTCACCAGCGGCAATACATCCCGGTTGGTCAAAAACCTGGTCCTGGAAAAGAAAATGGCGACCTCCATCAGCGCTTCCACCGGGTTTCCGGGCGACCGGAACCCCGATTTGATGGTGATGCAGTTCGACCCGGCCGCCGGGCAAAAGAATGAAAAGATCATCGCGGCCATCGAGGCCGAGATCGCCTCCATCCGAAAGAAGGGTGTGACCCAGGAGGAATTGGACCGGGCGCGCCGAGGCGCCGAATCCTCCTACCTTTGGGGCAAAACCAGTCCCTCGGGCCTCGCGACCGACCTGGCCTACAACCAGGCGGTGCATGGGGATTGGCGTTATTTGAAAACCTACATTGAGATGGTGAGGGCCACGACCTCCGAGGATATCAAGCAGGCCGCGGGGAAATACCTGGTGGAAACCAACCGCACCACCGCCACCCTGGAAAGGGGGAAGTAATGAAAACCATTATTAAAAAAATTAACCCACAGCCAACGCAAAGCCGCAAAGCCGCAAAGAACGGCCTTTTATTACTCGAAGTATTCAATTCTCGTAACGTCTTTACGGCTTTCACCCTTAACAGAGGTGTTCGTCCTTCTTGGCGTCTTGGCGTCTTTGCGTTGGGATTTGTGGTTTCGTCTTTCGCCTTTGCCAATCCGCCCCAGTTTCCGCCCGAGAACCCGTTGGAAATTCAAGTTCCGGCCTTCTCCTTTAAAACCCTTTCCTGTGGGATCAAGGTCCTCTATTTGCATGACGACCGGCTTCCGATCGTCTCCGGGTCCCTGCGTATTCCCGGGGGGAACGTCACCGACCCGAACGGAAAAGAAGGGCTGTCTTCCTTCACGGCTTCCTTGCTTCGAAACGGCGGCGCGGGAAAGTTGAAACCGGGGGCCTTTGACACGGCCCTGGAAAACAAGGCGATTTCCCTGGGTTGTTCCAGCGAGCAGGAGGATTTCAACGCGACCTTCTCCTGCCTGTCGGAGGACCTGGAAGCGGCCTTGGGATACTACGCGGATATGCTTCGTCGGCCGGGTTTCGACGCCAAGCGGCTGGCCGCCGAAAAGCTGGACCAGGCGGAAGCCAACCAACGCGTCGAGGACACGCCGGACGCCATCACGAGGGTGCTTTTCACCAAGAGCCTCTTCGGCCATTCCGCCTATGGGCGGTGGGGAAGCCCCGCGACGGTCAAGCGCTTCACGGCCCAGGACGTGAAAAGTTTTTACAAGACCCATTTTGGGCCCGAGGGGGCCTTGCTGGTGGTGACGGGGAAGTTCTCGGAAGAGGAGGTTTCGGCCCGGCTGGAAAAATTGTTCGAGGGATGGAAGGCCCAGCTAAAGCCCGCGGCCTTCACGGACGCCCAGCCCCTGGGCCCGGCGATCTATTTCTTCCCCAAGGACGTCACCCAGGTTTTCATCCGGTTTGGCCTGCCGGGCTTGAAACGCCACGACCCGAACGACATCCCCCTGCAGGTGGCCAACTACGTGCTGGGCGGCTCCGGTTTTACCTCCCGGCTCATGCGGGAAATACGTTCCAACCGGGGGTTGGCCTATTTTGTGGACAGTTACTTCCTGCCCTATAACATCCGGGGTCCCTTCCAGGTGGTGGGTGGAACCCGGCCGGACTCCGTCAAGGAATACCTGACCCTCATGTTCGGCCAATTGGCCCAATACGCCAAGGAGGGCCCGACGGATGCCGAAATGGCCGCGGCCCAAAAGGGGATGATCGCGGAATACGCCTATAACTTCGAATCCTCTTTCACGCTGGCCAATTACGAGGGCTCCCTGGCCTTCAACGGATATCCGGATGATTACCTCGCCACCTACCGGGACCAGGTCGGCGCGGTCACAAAAGAGCAGGCTGCCGCGGCGGTTCGCCAGATCCTGGACCAGAAAAATTGGGTGCTGGCGGTTTGCGGGCCGGCCGGGTTGGAGAAAGACCTGGCAGGGTTTGGGAAGGTCGTGACGGTGAAGAGCGTTTTCGATCCGCTTCCCAAGATGGAATAGGGAGTTTTAGGTTATTGAGTTCGTGAGGCGGTCCCGGCGGGAACCGCGACAGGCGCTGCCTTGGGTTTGGACTTGTGCTTGTGGGTCGCTTGGGTTCCCGGGCAAGGGATGGGGGTTCCTTGGGCGTTCAGGCAAAGGGGTTGTCCATTGGGGCCGGAACCCGGGATGATCGTGTAATCCACATGCCCAAATTGGGGCGTGGAGGTGGGAACCGGAACGGCGGTTGAATTCGGCGCGGGATCGGCCCATATACTTCCAATGACCATCCCTAAAATGGATAAAACCAAAAATAGTTGAAGTTTCATCGTCCATCTCCTTTTCGTGTCGAAGGGGTCATTAAAGCCCTGCCCCAACCGCACCATTTTGACACCAATCGCCGCAAAGAGAGAAGCATCGTTCGAAAAAACACGGGCGAATTCTTTGATTGATAGTTGGTGGGGTTTTCCCTAAAATTCAGCCCTCTTATGGCTTTTGACGGGGCCCCATCGTCTAACGGTTAGGACGGATGGTTCTCAGCCATTAAATCGGGGTTCGATTCCCCGTGGGGCTACCAAAACAAATAACCCGGGTTCATGAAAATGAATCCGGGTTTTCTTTTTGTGGGACCCCACGGGGCCGAAGGGTGCGGGAAACAGATGTTTCCCGGTCGTTGGATGGGGTATATAGCGGGTCATTTCCCCTATAAACGGTGCTACCCCGGGGTGGCTACCAAAAAATGAACCCAGGTTCGCAAGAACCTGGGTTTTCTTATTTTTGCCCCACGGGGTGGGACGCCGGGGCCACTATGCCCCGGCACAGACAAGATTAGGCCGAGACTTGCGGTCTCGTCCTAGTCGAAAGCTTGAAAACGGGAGTTTTCCTCTCTAGATAATCTTTTTCTGAAGGGTACATAGGGGTTCTACCCTATGGGCGGTAGCCAAGAGGGATGGGGGGAGATAGCGGGGGTTTTTCCCCTGTGAGCGGTGTTACCCTGGGGTGGCTACCATATTTGTTTTTTCACCCTCAGAAGTGCTCAAAAGCTCGATGAACAAAGTCGTTTCGGCGGTTCCAAATTCTCCATCCGAAAATTCATTTCCTCCGGGGAACAGTTACCATCCCTTGAAAAAATACCGCATCCCCCTCACCAATAGCATACTTTCCGATAAGGAGATTTGGGGCGACCGAGGCAACCAACCCATAATGCTTCGCCCTAACGACATGCCCCTCTACGGTCTGCCTGTTGCTACCATTTACGACATGATTTATAGGGCATCTGAGACACAAGACCCGATCCCTTTTATAAAACTAGGTCGCAAAACCCTTATGGCGATTGGAGAAGATGGTCCTTAAGTGTCAAGTGTTGTCCTGACCCCATTTTCGTAACCTGGACGATGCCTTTCCCCATGCCTTGCGGCTTGTCGTCTCGGAAACCGTGCCCCATTCCCGGCGGATGATCCGCTACCTGCAAGCCTGGGTCCGGGAGAAAGACCTTTCTTGGTGGTTTGTGAGTGATTTTCAGAAGCTGACGACCCGGCCTTTCGAAGACTGCTGGTATCAAATCAACCATCCCTTGGTGCAATAGGGGGTTCCTGGCCGTGGAAAAAATGTCCTACGGTCTTTCATTCGGACGGAACTACAAATTTTAATCTTTCGGCTTTTTTGGAGGTGTTTTCCCATGTTCCGATGGCGAGCCCCCCTATCTATGCATCAAGTACGGATGCAAGAAACGATAGGGGGGCTCGCCCTCTCCACACGGGAAAACTAGGAGAAGTTATTTTTTAAAAAAAGGATGAGACAAATTCAAATTAAAATCAAATACAAGAGCAAGGCAAAACAAACCGGAGCAGTATTCAGAGGGGGTAGGTTGGAATGGAAGTGGTGGGGTAGTTGGTGGTAGGTGGTTAGAAGAAGGACTGGTAATGAAAGTAATAGGCAAGGGTAGGTTGTTGGTAATAGCTGATTAAACAGGGGGTTAATCCTTCCTTGTAGCGTGAGTTTTGTATATGGAGGGTCGGTTTTTGGGGAATCATTTGAGGAAGTATAAAATCTCGGTTGTTTTGTATGGCTGCCAAAGGATAATAGACACATCAACTTCAGCGCATGAACCCAGTCGGAAGGTTTGGAAATGACACAAGATCAGCTATTACCTGAAATGGTAAAGCGCATTAGGCAAGAAGTGGAACCTTTGCGGGTTCTTCTTTTCGGAAGCCGCGCCCGTGGTGGAAATCGCCCGAACAGTGATTTTGACTTATTAGTTATCGCGCCCTCCAACCTGCCCAGGTGGAAAAGGACCGTGGGGCTTTACCAAAAGCTTTCCGGTTTGGGAGTCGCCAAAGACATTGTTTGGTGGACCCCGGAAGAAATCGAGGAATGGAAGGGCGTTAAAAGCCACTTCATCACGACGGCCATGCGGGAGGGTCAGGTCCTTTATGAAAAACCCGCATGATCATTCCCGGGGACTTCTGCTAAAGGCTTCAAACGATTTATATTCTGCGGAAGATATTCTTACCGGCGGTCGTGCCTTTGACATGGCCTGTTTTCATGCCCAACAAGCCGTTGAAAAATGCCTTAAAGCTTTATTGGCGTCCGCTGATGAGGAATATCCCCTGCGCCATGACCTAGGGGAATTATTGGAGCATGTTAAGACCCGGTTCCCTGATCTGGATTTACCCTTAGAGGAGATTATGAGACTTGCCCCCTATGCCGTTGAGGTCCGTTATGACGATGAGTTTTATCCGAACCGAGAAGATGCACAAAAGGCGATTGAAACGGCCCGGTTGATAAATGAAAAGGTAACAGCGCATTTGAAACAGTAAATTTTAAAAGGACTTTTATGGCACTTATTCAATGCCCAGAATGTAAGACAGATATTTCAGATAAAGCCGCTAGTTGCCCTAAATGTGGGAATCCCATGATAGTTTCAAAGGCATCGGAAAATTCCGATAAACCTGATGGGAATTTACCGAGAAAATATGCAAATGTGGGTTTTATTTTAGGAATAATACTTTGGTGGGGTGGGTGTGCACAATTTCGAATCGATTTTGAATTTAATGATTTACCTACTTTAATATTTTATGCTCTTTTAAGTGGTGCTGCTTTTTCTGCCTTTGGGTATTTAATGGGAGTGGCCAGCTCAAAAAACGTTAAAAGCTTTAAAAAATGAACAAATCACTATTTTTATTACTCGGTTTCCTTTTTCTTGTTCCGCTACTTGGGTTTACTCAAGACGTTTCCTCAGTTATGTCATCCTTAAAAATCAAAAACAATGATGATCTTAAGAATTCATTGGCAGACATGAATGCTGGCTTGAACTTATATTTTCAAGAAGATTATAAAAATTCCGCGATTATTTTTAAAAGGGTTGAGGAACAAGGAGAAGGAAGATCCCCTAAATGGTCGATTGAAAATGGAGTTGTAGGAACTTTTGCGGGTTATGTATGGATCAGCTGTATTAATAAAATTTTAGATAAAGAGAGCGTTAATGAATTGGTTAGTGATGGAGTAATGATTGATTTTATTAAAACCCAGTTGGACCTTTATGGTCAAAGCGGGACGGGTGCAAGGGCATGTTTAACATCATATCAATCAAGCGAAGCAAATGAAGGACTCAATCAGACTTCTTTGGGTAACATACACGATGGTGATTTTGCTGTATTTGAAGAAGTAACAAATAACAGTAATAAGTATATGTGCGAACTTGAGTATGGTTCTGATGGTTCGATCCATGTAAAAGCTTGGAAACGTCCAGGGTTGTTGCAAAAGCTTTGGCAGAAAATATCTGGTGGGAATTAACATTTTTTGACTGGGGTTGAATTGAAAAAACCTATCTTGTTGGAAAACAGCCGTCTCCGAAAATCGATTAAAACGGCTCGGAAAAACTGGAAAAATTGGAAAGATGTGTATGAACACCATGGCCCAAGATATAAAAATCCTCTACTTATTTGTCCAAATAGGTTTAGAGAATTTTGCAAAGAATATTCTGTTATTCGGACAATACAAAAAGGAAATGTTGAGGGATTACGAAAACGGCTGGCCAAAATAAACTCATTTGAGTTGGCCATTAAGGACAACACGGGCAAAACATTTGATAGATTCGAAAAGCGGTTGAGGCCGAAATTTGGAATTCATCACAAGAATAGGTTGACTTCGGTATTGTCGAAGGTTGCAGCTTTCTTAAAACCACAAGTATTTGTTGCCTGGGATCAGTACGCCAAGATAGGAGTAAAAAAGGTTCTTAGTCAAAAAAGCGCTATCCAAGTAGACACTTACGAGAATTACATTGGGGCTTTTGAAATGGCCTGGAAACAACATAAACCTGATGCGCCAACAGTAATAAAAGGGGTCAGTCATCAATTATTAATATTTACAAGTTGGAGGCAATCGGTTAGCTTGTCGGGGCTATGAGAAAACCTAGACTTCTTTATCTCGGCGGCTTGTACCACGTGATTGCCAGGGGAAATCAAAGGCAAAAAACATTTTTGGCCAAGGTTGATTTTCTTAAATATCTGGAACTATTAGGCGAGCATTTGGAAACGCGTGAAATAAGGCTTTATGCCTATTGCCTGATGCCCAACCATGTTCATCTGTTGGTAGAACAAGCCGGTGATTATCCCTTGTCCCGGTATATGCATCGGCTCCAAACGGCTTATACCCAATTCTTCAACCGGACCCATAAGAAAGTAGGCCATCTTTTTCAGGGTCGGTATAAGGCCATATTGGTGGACAAGGATTCATATCTGTTGGAATTGGTTCGATACATTGGGTTGAATCCGTTCAGGGCGAAATTGGAGGAAAAGCCGGGAATATATCCCTGGACCAGCCACCAACAATATTTGGGCCGAGAGAATAAGCCATTGGCGAAAGTGGAAGTTGAACCAGTTTTGGCTCTTTTCAGCAAAATGAAGAAAGAAGCCCAAAAGGCCTATTTGAGGTTCGTCAAGGAAGGCATGGGGGAAGGCCATCGGGAGGATTTGTATGATGTCCGGCAGGGACATATTTTGGGGGACCAGGAATTCGAACAAAAAGCGCATCAAAAGGCCCAACGTCCGCTGTCAGGTGCGAGTTTGAAGGTGAAGAAAACATTACCTGAAATATGGAAAGTACTTTTGAAACGGGAAGGGCATAGTGAAGATCCGACAGGCCATCGCCGAAGCCGTTTAATGGAAGAAGCGGCCTATCTAGCGTTTGAGGGTTGTGGGATAAGCCAAAGAGAGATAGGGGTATATTTTGGGAAAAATCAAAGCGCAGTCAGCCAGGCCATTAGGCGTTTGGAGATGAAGTGGAAAGAACAGCCCGGGGAAAAGGAGAAGTGGTTTCGATGGGCGCGACATTTAGAATATTAATATATGATGACTGACCCCGTTCACCCGTTCATGTGGAGATCATTTCGGATAAATCTCAAATACGGGTGGCTTCTTGTGAGCCGTCCGATGGTTACTTGAAGTTTTATCCACCGATTGAATATTTCGACATTAAGGCAAGGGTAACCAAGAAGAATAAGAAGTCTTAATTCTTCTTTTGGGGGGAAGGTCTTCCCCCTGGCCTCCGCTACCTTCGGTGATCCTCGGCACACCCCTTTCGCCTGGGGCTTTGCCCCAAACCCCTAAATTAAGTTAGGAATAATTAACATGAACGCATTTGAACAGATCGTATCCGACATCATGCAAAGAAAGGGTTACTGGACTCGAATCGGGTACAAGATTGAACTCAAGAAAGAAGAAAAGGTGGCAATAGGAACCCCGTCTATGCCCGACCTTGAAATAGATGTGTTGGCCTATAAGGCCAAGACAAATGAACTAATATGGATTGAGTGCAAATCTTATCTAGATTCAACGGGGGTTCGTTTCGAGGACTTGCTACCAGATGGCAAAAACGCATCGAGGTATAAAATATTCACGGATAAAAACCGTAGAGAAATTGCCTCGGATGCTCTTAAAACGCAGTTGGTGAATGAAGGATTCGCGAATCCAAATCTTACGGTGAAACACTGGCTTGTAGCTGGAAAAGTGGTTTCCAAAGACCAAGAAAAACTAGAAAAGCATTTTGTTGATCAAGGTTGGGAGTTGAAAAATCATGAATGGCTATTAACGGAATTAAAGGAAATATCGAAGGGCAGTTGGGACGACAATGTTGCTTCAACCGTGGCAAAGCTTTTTTATCGAAATCAGAAAGAATGAAAACAGGAAACCTTTGAAACTGAAAATTAGGAAAAAATAAATGGAAAAATGTTTATTTTGCGATTCGGACTGCACAGTGAAGATGGAGGTGGCAAACACTGGCTCTGCACCACGACCTTATTTGTGGGTCGGGTGTTCCTTTTGTGGGGATTACTTTTTTTCGGAGACCTTGATGGGGGAAATTTCTGCCCGTCGTCAATCAATGTCGCCGCAAAGTAAGGTGAATTGCTCCTTTCGTTGTTTGAATATCAAGGGGGAACATATTGGAACGGGAGGGTTAAAACCTTATCCCTTTTGGACAACGAGGGCAGAATATGACGCTCTTATGGCGACGAAATCTTCTAATGACGTTGTGCTGATAATAGAAGATGTTGAATTTGAATTCGTCGATCATGCGGAAAAACCATTCGTTTTTTTGGAAATGATTGCTAGAAATTTGGAGCACAAAGGGGCTTTTGAATATTTTAATTTTAATAAAAAGCACTTAACGTTGGCAAAAATTGGAACAGAAAATGAGCTTCAGAAAATTATTCATTTTCTTTTGGAAAAGAATTATGTAAGTTCTGGAAAACTTGGCCACGCTTTACTAGAACAGCTCAACGAAATTATGCATAGCAAAGGGTTGAATCTAACTGTGGGTGGGTGGGCGGCAGTAAAAGAGAGAAATTCTGGAATTAATTCCAAAAAGGTATTTATTGCCATTAAGTTTGAGTGGCCAACGGCTGAGGAACCTTTGCGTCTGGAAGTGTTACGGGCTATTCAGGAAGCTTGCGATGCAAACGGATTTGTTGCCCAAATTGTAAACCAAAATACAACCGGGTACATTACAGACCAAATTATTGCTGATATTAAAAATTCTCGGTTTTTAATCGCGGAATATACACATCATAATCATGGGGTTTATTACGAGGCTGGTTTTGCAAAAGGCCTTGGAAAATCTGTTTTTAACTTGGTAAGAGAAGATCATGAAAAAGATTTCCATTTTGATGTACGTCAAGTTAACCGGCGCACCTGGACTACGGCCACTGATTTAAAGGACAAGCTTCGATCCTGGATTGCAGCTTCTGCCGCAGAAAACAGTTTGAGGTAAAACATGTGTATCTGTTACCAACTAAAACTGCTTAAGGAACGATGATATGAACATTGATTTAAAAATGAATGAAACAAACCAAGCCTCAGTCCCGAATTCGGTTTACAGGTTTATTCCCATTCATCGGCTTTGGGAAATAATTGCCTCCAAAAAACTATATTTTTTAAGAAACACTAAATGGGAAGACCCGTTCGATGGTTATATAGCCGAACAGTGGTGTGAAAAGAATGGAAGATCCTATGAAAATTTTAGGAACAAGATTTATTTTTTATGCTGTACAACCGATAAACACATTGAGTTCTTTTGGAGGGCATATACACCAAATAAAGACGGAGTAAGGATTGAGATTTCTGTTTCTGAATTGTTAAGTTGTGCGCCAGGAATGAAGGCTCGCTTAATCCATTATGATAAAAGAGATAATCTTCAAGAAATCATTTCGAAAGTAAAAAATGAAGCGTCATTGCTTACTGAATATTTTTTTTATAAAAGAGAAACATTTCAATATGAAAAGGAGCTTCGATTTTATTTTCGAAAAAAAGATCATTCTTCGGATGTTTTGGAGGTTCCGTTTGATCCGGCTAAAGTGCTTAAGAGTATTGTTTTTGATCCAAGAATGTCTAAACCTGTTTTCAAACTTCATGAAAAATTTATTGAACCTCATTTACCAAATGTCACCATATACCGCTCTAATATTTTTGATCCAAGGGGAACTTTCAGGTCATGAAAGACTTTCCCTTTTGGCGCGGTGCCATTTACAACGCTAAAACCCAGATTACACTTAAAGCTGTTGGGGAAGACCTCTCCAAATTCCAAAAACAATCCGGACTTTTCGTTGACGAGGAAGCCAAACTAACCGGCGACCAGCTGACCACCCTACGAAAACAGTATTCTGAAAAGATGAAAAAACTCGTTGTCGAAAGGATTTGAAATGAATGAACCAAGTTCTTTACCAACACAACAAATAGGGAAGCTTGGGGAATTACTTGTTCAATTGTAAACGCCGGTCCAAAAGTGTGACGGTCTGAGGGGCCAAAAAGGCGGTCGAAAAGTGTGACACTCCCCGAATATCCGGGAAGATGTGGGGTTTTCAACGATGAAAACCACGCCACCGGAAGGAAAAGGAGTGTACAAAGACATGGACCAATGGACGGAAATCCGCAAGAAAATCCTGGTGGAAGGGGTCTCCAAGCGCCAGGTGATGGAAGAAGAAGGCATCCACTGGGAAACCCTCAAGAAAATACTCGCCCATAGCCAGCCGCCCGGCTACCAGATGAACCAGGAGAGGCCCCAGCCCAAGATTGGGCCCTTCCTGGGCCGAATCAAGCAAATCCTCCAGGACGATAAGCACATCCACAAAAAACAGCGCCATACCGCCAAGCGCATTTTCGAGCGCCTACGCAAGGAGGATGGCTACACCGGCGGCTATAGCCAGGTCAAAAAGGCCGTCCGGGGGATCAAACGAAGGAATAGCGAGGTGTTCGTGCCGTTGACGCACCGGCCCGGCGAGGCCCAGGTGGACTTTGGGCACGCCCTGGTCAAGCTCAACGGCGTGTTGGTGAAACGCCCCTACTTTGTGATGGCCTTGCCCTATTCGGACGCTTTCTTCGTGCAGATATTCGAGCGGGAAAGCACGGAGTTCGTCTGGGAAGGCCACATCCGGGCCTTCAAGTATTTCGGTGGCGTACCCTGGCGGATCAGCTACGACAACGCCAAGACCCTCGTGAAGAAGTTGATCGGGGTACACGAACGGGAATTGACGCGGGGTTTCCAGCAGTTGGTGAGCCACTATCTCTTCGACCACCACTTCTGCACCATACGCCGGGGCAACGAAAAGGGTGTGGTGGAAGGCGGGGTGAAATATGTGCGACTGAATTTCATGGTGCCGGTTCCGCAAGTGGGAAACTTGGAGGAACTAAACGAAAAATTGGTGGTGAACTGCCGTGAGGACTTGGAACGCAAATTGCGGGGTAAAGGACTTCCCAAGGGGCAACTTCTAGACGAGGATAAGGCCCATTTCAGGCCCTTGCCGGCCGCTGTTTTTGACGCCTGCATCAAGCAGTCCACCACGGCCACTTCCTTGTCCCTGGTGCGCTTCGACACCAACGACTATTCCGTGCCGACGGAATGGGCACACCATCCGGTAGTGGTGAAGGGATACATCGACCGGGTGGATGTCTATTACAGGGAAAAGCGGATTGCGACCCATGATCGTCTGTGGTGCAAGGAAGGCGTGGTCTTCAATCCGGTGCATTATTTGGCGATTTTGGAAGGGAAAACCGGGAGCCTTCGATCATGCCAGGCCCCTGGAAGACTGGAATCTGCCAGAGAATTTCGCCCTCCTGCGCCGCCGCATGAAAGCCAAGGAAAAGAGCCACGGTGAGGGAACACGGGAATTCATCAAGACGATGCGGCTTTTGGAAAAACATTCCATGGGCAGGCTCCACCGGGCGGTGAAGAAGGCCGTGGGGATGGAAATCTATACCCGCGACGCTGTCGCCCAATTGCTCTACTCCAGGGAAGATTTCAGGCTGACCACCTTCAGCTTGGCCGGTCGTGAACACTTGCGACGAGTGCAGGTGGCTCGAACGGATCTCTCGGCCTACCGCGAACTGATGGCAGTGGGGGGTGAAGCGTGAGCACTTCCAAAAACACTCTCCTGCTGGAACATCACCTCAAGAAACTCAAACTGCCAACGATGCAGCGCGAGTACGACAAGATGGCCCAACTCTGCCGCACCGAGCGTAGCGACTATCCGCAGTACCTTCTCAAGCTGGCCGAGCTGGAACTTCTGGATCGGGAGCGCCGGGCCAAGGAGAGGCGCATCCGGGATGCTGGTTTTCCCGTGCTCAAGACTTTGGACACGTTCGATTTCAAGGCCCAGCCTTCGATCAACCAGGAATTGACCCGGGAACTCATGCGGGGAGAGTACATGGACAAAAAAGAAAACATCCTGCTGATCGGCAACTCCGGAACAGGTAAAACCCATTTGGCCACGGCCCTGGCCTTCCAGGCCTGTTGCCAGGGCCGGGCGGTGAAGTTTTTCTCTGTTACCGGTCTTGTGACGGAGCTTCTGGAGCGCCGTGAGGAAAAACAATTGGCCAAGTTCCATCGTCAGTTGGCCAGGCTCCACCTGATCGTCCTGGACGAGCTGGGTTATGTGCCATTCACCAAGGCGGGGGCCGAGCTGCTATTCGAGGTGGTCAGCAAGGCTTACGAGCGGACCAGCCTGCTGGTAACGACCAACCTTCCCTTCGAAAACTGGGTGGAAATCATGGGTTCGGAGAGGATGACGGGGGCTCTTATTGACCGTTTGACCCATCGGGTGCATATTTTGGAGGCCAACGGCCAAAGCTTTAGATTAACAGAATCAAAAAAACGGCTCGGCCGGGTTCCCCGGCCGAACAAAGACAAGAAGGATGGATAAAAGCTAACCAACGACCATACACCCTAAAGGCGTATGGAAGGCGGGGGGTGTCACACTTTTGGATCGCCCACCGTCACACTTTTCGACCGGCGGGGACAGACTACGAAGGATAAAAACACAACAGAACCTAAGCCCTGTCCACAGGGCCTTTTTGCGTCCGGCAGGGAAGGGTGATCCCTCCCCTGCACCCCACCCCTCCTAAAGAAAAACCAAAATTCTTATTACTCACTTTTGGTATAGTATTTATTGTGGATTAATCTTTAGGAGTAAGGGGATTGAAATGGAAGATATTGCCAGTCCAAAAGACTTTTCAGAATACGAAAAAGAAGTCTCGGATAAGTTGGATGAATTTGGAAAAGGCCTTTCCGAAGAATTCTTTCAAGTTCTGAATAACTTGCTATTACATAGCTATCCCAAAAATCAAGAAAATGGGCTAAAAGCTTTCATGAGTATGTTGGGATTTGGCGCTTCCTTTGTTTTCGATTCCAATGCGATCCAGAGGGTTATTCGATATGAGTTGAAGGGTGGGAAATCTGCCGCCTTGTCCGCTATGCGGACAGGTTATGTAACCGCACTATCGCCGCCGAATATAGATTATGAAATCGCAAATCACGCCGCAGAGATTGCCAAATATTGCGGTGTGGAACCAATAGATGTCCTTAATTTTTACCATGGCAAAATTAGACCATTTATCCAATTGATGGAAGTTTCGGACCAAGTTTTATACGAAAAAATTAAGTCTGGCATCAAGGACAAGGATGACGCTCCGTTTGTTGCCTTGGGTCTGGAAACCGAATCGATAGGCATTGTTACCGAGGATGGAGTTGTTAAAGATCAAGAAGGGGTAAAGACTTACCTCTTAGAGGACATCGCCAGGGTCCATGTACATTGTCGAAAAAGAGGAATGGTTATATTCCTAAGTATCTTAAATGTTATTGCGTTTGTTCTTTTTGTGAAAACAATCATGAGCTTTTTTGGGATGATTTTTCGTTTTGTAAGAAACAACCCTGGACTGATATTAGGAATTCTGGCGGGCGCAGGGTTAATTTATTTGTTGTTTAGAGAAGAAATTAATCAAAAAATAAAAGAGAATTTTGGCGAGAATTGGGAAAAAATAAAAGACCAAATGGGTCTTATTTGGAAAGATCTAAGCCCTTACTTGGGAGCGATACTTTTGCAAATTTGCCAAAGGATGCAGGAGACCAAGAAAGAGTTGGGGCAAATAACTGACGGAAAAACAGAACGGCTTGAATCCTTTCGAAACAGGCAATCTAACACTCTCGTTTCTCTGGACAAGTTGATTGAGCAAGTTTTATTGGCTCTAAAAAAGCCTTTGAGTTTACGAGAAATCCGAGAGGCGTTGAAATCGGTCGGCTTTAAACCGAGAGGCAAAAACACGATTTATTACGAAGTCAAAAAGGCCTTGGTAATGAACCCAAGATTCATTCAGGATACAAATGGATGTTACCTAGTAAATACCTAAATTGATCTCGAAAGAATAAAAATGATACGTGGAGACCTTTTTTCTAAAGAGTTTTTGGTTGATGGAATTCGTGAGTTTCCGGAGTGGAATCAACTCAAAGCCGAAACTATTGCCGAGTTTAAAACGGCTTTAATTGCCATCTTTTCTAAATTTCCAATTTCCAAAAGCCCAAATGAAGCCACCACTGAACGTGACCTAATTGAACCGATTCTAAAACAACTATCTTGGGTTGATTACCTTCCCCAACAAACCGCCGCTAAAAAAGGCCGTTCTGATGTTCCGGATTTTTTGTTATTTGCAAATAATGAGGATAAGGATAAAGCGAACAAAGAAAATGAAGAATCTAGTCGTTATCGGCATGGTTTATCAATTTTAGAAGCAAAAGCTTGGGACATTTCCTTAGACAGAGGGATAGGCAAAGGAAAATCCCAAGGTTCTGTCCCTTCCCATCAAATCCTCCGTTATATGAGTCGTGTGGAGATCCTATCTGAAAAGAAAATTAAATGGGGATTTTTAACAAACGGAAGGTTTTGGCGAATCTATTATCAAGATGCCAAGTCTCGGTCGGAAGAATTCCTTGAAATGGATTTGAAAGTAATTTTAGGCTTGGAAGGCGCAGGGCCTGAGTTATTTAATCAGGAGGACTTGTATAACCAAGATTGGCTTAAAGTTTTTTATATTCTTTTTGGGAAAGAATACTTTTTAAAACGGGATGTTGATAGAAAGTCATTCCATGATCGTGTTGTTGAGACTGCAAAGTATTGGGAAGAACAAGTATCCAAAGGTTTGAGCGATGTTGTTTTTAATATAGTTTTTCCTCTTTTGGCAGAAGGATTCTATTTGGGTTCAAAAAAAAGAAATTCTTCACCAAAACCAAATCTACAAGAAGTTCGTGATGGAACCCTAACAATTCTTTATCGCCTATTATTCGTTTTTTATGCGGAAGATAGATCGTTATTACCTGTAAATGATACGCGTTATGTAAATTATGGGTTGAGGCAAAATATTCGCCAAGACATAGCGGATAGAAAAGATAGGCAAGATACTTTCAGCGAAACCCAAACAAATTATTACCAAAGACTTAAAAATCTTTTTAGGGCTATAGATAAAGGGGACGCTTCAATTGGTCTTCCGCCTTATAACGGGGGCTTGTTTGATAATCTTCAAAATTCACTTATCGAAGAGGTTGAACTCTCGGATCATTTAATGGCTGATGTTATTGATAATTTATCCAGGCATGAAGAAAACGGACAAAAGAAATGGATTAATTATCGGGACCTATCTGTGCAACATTTGGGGTCAATTTACGAACGGCTTCTCGCTTTTGAGTTAGTTCTTAACAAAGGAAAAGTTGAGGTGCGGCCTAGTATCTTTTCTAGAAAAACAAGCGGCGGTTACTATACTCCGGAGGTGTTGGTTCGATTAATTTTGAGTAAGACGATAGGGCCAATTCTCGAAGAGAAAAAACAAAAATTCTTATTAAAGGCACAAGAGCTAGGAAAAATTAAATCCAACAAACAGAATAATATAAAGGAACTTGAAGAACTTGATCCTGCTGAAAATATCTTAAAATTAAGATTTTGTGACCCTGCAATGGGAAGTGGGCATTTCCTAGTTTCTTTAGTGGACTTCCTTGCAGATTGCATTTTGGAAGCCACTGTTGAAGCTCAAAATGTTGTTGAGGAAGAATTGGAAGGCTTGAATTATGTTTCGCCCCTTCTCAAGGAAATTTCTGACATTCAAATCAAAATATCTGAAAAAGGGAAACGACAACACTGGACCATTTTTACAAGCCAATTAGATGACCGGCATATTATTCGGCGTATGATCCTTAAACGTTGTGTTTATGGTATTGACAAAAACCCCATGGCCGTTGAACTGGCCAAAGTTTCTTTATGGTTACATACCTTTACAGTTGGTGCCCCATTATCTTTCTTAGATCACCATTTGAAATGTGGGGATTCCTTGTTTGGAGAGTTTACTTTTGAATTAGAAGATTATTTAAGGTCGCGGGGTAGTTTAGTAATTGATGAAGCGGTGAAAATTGCAAAAGAAGCTGCCCAAGAAATAAAGAACATCGAAGAAATATCAGATATTGACTTGATTGAGATTAAAAACTCCGAAGAGAAATTTAATGCGATTCGAAAAAGAGTTGATCCGATAAATAAATTTTATAGTTTTGTACATGCTGGACGTTGGATGGTTCGAGAAAACAGTGAAAACAAAATCCATTTTAACTCGATTTTGGACGGCCAATATGGTGATCCCATTGATGTGGCTATTTCAAAGGATTTGCCTAAAACTATAAAAGAACCCGAAGCTATTCAATTTTGGAATTCGGCTAGAAAATTAGCTAATGAAGAAAGATTTTTTAATTGGGAAATAGCTTATCCGAGGGTTTGGGATAAATGGGAAGATAAATTACCAGTTGGTGGGTTTGATGCCGTAATTGGAAATCCCCCTTGGGATAGGATGAAATTTCAGCAAGTTGAGTGGTTTGAAACTCGAAATCTGGAAATTGCAAAGGCTACAAGAGCCTCGGAACGGGAAAAGTTGATTGAAAAACTTAAGAAGAACAAAGATCCACTTTGGAATGATTTTGTTCTTGCTGATACCCGAACAAAGGTTGCGGTAGATGTCGCTCGAAATGAAGGTCAGTATCCCCTTCTCTCGGGAGGTGATGTAAACATTTACAGTCTTTTTGTTGAGCGTTCCCATAGGCTGGTTAAGAATGATGGGATTGTCGGTTTGGTAATCCCATCGGGGATTGCTGGTGATAAAGGCTCATCCGAATTTTTTAAAAGTTTATCAACCTCAGGAAGACTGTCGGCATTATTTGATTTCGAAAATAAAAAAGTATTTTTTCCTGATATTCATGCTTCTTTTAAATTTCTTTGTTATGTGGCTGGTGGAAAAGATAGAAAATTCGAAAATACATCGTGCGCTTATTTTCTTCATGATATTGACGAAATCAATGACCCTGAAAGATGTTTCAATTTAACTGCTGAAGACTTTTCCAGAGTCAATCCCAATACTGGAACTGCGCCGATATTTAAATCAAAACGAGCAGCGATGTTAACCAAAGATATTTATAAGCGGAATGGCATCTTAAACGACCATAAAACTGGAAGCGCATGGCCAATAAAATATTTCAACATGTTCCATATGACGAACGATTCAAACCTTTTTAAAACCCGAGAAGAACTCGAAAAAGATAATTTTTACCTCGTGGACGAAGGGAAAATGAAAAAAGGGAAATCGGAATATTTGCCGCTTTACGAAGGCAAAATGGTTCAAGCTTATGATCACAGAGCAGCGGGAATTAAAGTTAACTCGGAAAATGTAAATCGACCAGCACAACCAGTTTCCACCTCTTTTGCAAATCATTCTGACCCTGAGTATTTCCCAACTCCACAATTTTGGGTTGAAGATAAAGAAGTTGATTCGAGATTAGCTGTTAATGAAAAAGATAAGCCTGGTTGGTATCTTTCTTTTAAAGACGTAACAGCTTCAACGAATATTAGGTCAATGATTTCTTCTTTTATACCGCGAAGGGCCGTGGGAAACACTTTACCCTTAATTTTATTTTCCGAAAATCGAAACGAATTGGGGCCTTTGCTTTTGGCGAATTTTAATTCTCTCCCGTTCGATTTTTTGTGTCGTCAAAAAATCCAGGGACAACATCTAAATTGGTACATAGTAGAACAAGTTCCGGTTATTTCTCCAACAAGGTTCGATGAGGTCATTGGAAAAAATAAAATCGGGGATCTAATTAGAAAATGCGTTTTAGAGTTAACTTACACTTCAAATGATATGAAAAAATTTGCTGAAGATATGGGTTTGATGCAGGGTCCATTTTCCTGGGATGAAGAAAAAAGGCGGCATTTGAAAGCAAGGATTGATGCGTTATTCTTTATGCTGTATGGCTTAGAAGATGATGACGTTAAATTTGTAATGGAAGACTTTTCAATAATTAAAAAAGAAGATACTGAACAGTTTAGCGGTAAATTCGTTACTAGAGATTTGGTTTTAGGATATATGAGAGCTTATAAGGCCGGTGACGTTGATACGAAGTTGAGTCTTAAGTAATAAATTCAAAATTATCAAATCAGCCCAGAGTGACCGACATTTTCTTAAAAAACATCTTTTGCCTGCACATGGCCCTCCCAAAAAGGATGGTGTGCAACCACTGACAAACACTTACCGGGCGACTATTACGATAAAATGGTCGAAATCCTGATTTCTGGCCTTCGGCCTGTTCAATTTCGACACGTAGCAACGTCTGCTTGAGGGCAGACGGCTACGAGACAGATTGTGGACCAGCAATTGGAGGCAGAAGTCCATTAATCGCAAAATGGCTCCGCCAGCTATTCGACTTCTGCACAATTCACCTTTGCTTGAGAGCAAAGGGAATAGAAGGCGGGGATCAGGCTGGCTTATGTTTTGAATGAGATTTTTAAGTAAGGATTTAACCACGAAGGAGCGGAGGCGCGGAGACACAGAGTAAAGAAGGAGAGAACCACCCCCCCTTAAACAGCCGCCTTGATTTTCATGACTGGTGACTGTTATTTGCTCCTTTATCACGTCATATACAGCGACACTTTCTCAATCTACCCCCGTCATAACCTCGTAAGTTTTTAATCTTATAAGCAAAAATCTTGGAGGTTTTTTCATGACGAAGTTACTCAAAAACATAGGTCTGGGCGTTCTCGCCTCAGGTCTTTTTTTTGGTTCGGTTCTGGCTGTTTATGCGGATGATGCCGCAACGAAGGATGATAACGGCACAGCCCAAAAGGGCGACCATGGATGGAACAAAAAGGGTTGTGGGGATATGTGGAAGAAAAAGTTCGGTTTAACCGACGACCAATCCCAAAAACTCAAGGATCTTTTCAAGAAACAACGCGAAGATACCCAGGCCCTGGCCGATCAAGTCAAGGTAGACACAGACACACTGAGATTGAAGGTGGATACCAAGGCTTCTGATGATGATATCAAAGCTCTCTTAGACACCCTCTCGGCTGATAAAAAGCAATTGAAGGCCAAGCGTGAAACCTTTAGCGACCAGTTCAAATCCATCCTGACACCCACCCAGCAAGCCAAATTCCTACTCGAAAAAAGGGGACATTGGGGCCATGGAAAGTTTGGTTGTCCCGGCGAATTGAAAGGCCAGGGCGGTCCTGATGGCAAAAAGGGAACTGGCGTGAAACATAAAGGACACGGGAAGAAGAAAGGCGCTTCTACCGCTACCTCCACACCCACCGATAACGACGCATCCGCCACCCCGGCTTCTGGTGACACCAACTAATCCATCTTTTTAATAAGCAGGTCAAAGCCTTCCAGCTCCCCCGCTGGAAGGCTTTTTTTTGCCAATTTTTCTTCCAATGCCCTACAAAAGACCCTTATGCAAGGGGACTATTACGATAAAATGGTCAAAATCCTTCTCAACAAGCTTTTCAAGTAAATGAGAAAAGGGGGCCAGGCCAACAGATAACACTTTAGGATGTTCACCTTTAATTACGTCCTTTTTCGGGTATCGCGTACATCACCCCGCCATCAACATCAGCTGACAGTCCGCCCATGAACCAGAACTCTACGAGTACGGTTCAGGGCGCGGCAGCCCTTCGAGAGCCTCAGGGCAGGTCGACAGGGAAGGCCCCAAAAGACAGACGGCCCCAATTGTCCGAAGCAATTGGGATCACCAAAACTTGCCTCTCACCTTGTGGGTTCGAGGCAGGAGACAGTCCGTAGCCCTTCGATGGTTCGATGCACTACGTTTACTCACCACTCAGGGCGGGTTGGTTTTTGGCTATTGGAGATTGGGAAAAAAACAAGAATAGAGAAGGTGCTCCGGGCAAGTGAAGTTAGGGGTTAGAAGTTTTAGACAATGCTAACAACCAAAAGCCAACATGGTTTCAAACGCGCCAAATTTCCAAAAACTCCGATGGGGATACGATGCGGGTTTTGCCGGCCGATCCATGGGGAAAATCCTTTTTATTTCCAGTGACCAGGTAATCCGTTTTCGAGCCCAGGGCCACTTCCGCGAAAGCCTCATCCGTTGGGTCCGGAAGCCGTTTTTTGAGGGGAAGGGACGAGCCTAAGAGTCCCTTGGTCTCAAGAACGGCCAATAGGCGCGCTGTTTCGGCGGGATCAAACGCGAATTTCGGCCGGGCTAAGACCAGGTGATATTCCAGGAGAATCCGGACGTCATAACAAACCTGGAAACGCCCGGCGACCGCCATTTGAATGACCGTTCCGGAAGGGCCGCTGGGTTTGATCAGCCCTGAAACCAAAATATTAGTGTCGAGTACGGCCTTCAACCGCGAAGGCTCCGGCGCACCTTGCGGATTTCATCCTGGATCTCATGATCGGTCATCAAAGTCAAACGCGGGTGTTTTGAACGTCCACTCGCCAAAGAAGCGTGGCGATTTTTAGATGACAACATCGCGTTTAACAAGCCAATTTGATAAACGGCTCGGCTTTTAATCTAATAGACTTAATTGAGGTAAAAAATAAGGACATTAAGGCTTATATAAATATAAATAAGTGAATAAAAACCTTATATTTAGGCTATAATAAAAGACATTTATGAGGACATTTAAAGAGACACATCCGTGGATAAAATTCGATTTCGACCTAAAAAAGGCCGATTCTGGGCTTTGGCTTGCCCTGGGAGAGGCCGATTCCAAGTGTGAGCATATCGCCGGGGTACCTTTAAGGCCGCAAACCGCCAAAGAATTACTAACTTTGTATCTGGCCCGTGGCATCAGGGCCACGACTGCTATTGAGGGGAACACCCTTTCCGAAGCAGAGGTTCTTAGCCGTATCGAGGGTAAAAAGGTATTGCCCCCTTCCAAGGAATACCTGGGCATTGAGATAGACAACATCCTTCGCGTTTATAACCGGATGGTCGAAGGCATTATCCAAAAGAAAATTGGCTTACCCGATGCGGAAACCATCTGCAGTTTCAACCGCGAAGTACTGAAAGATCTTCAACTTCAAAAAGATGTCGTGCCTGGCACGATCCGCAAACACGGGGTAGGCGTCGGGCTTTATCGGGGCGCGCCGCAGGAGGATTGCGAATACCTTCTTGAGCGTCTTTGCGAATGGATAAGGTCAAAAGATTTTCCCGCGTCTCGATACCCGGGTGTGGTCGGCGGGGTTATCACCGCGGTGGTCGCTCACATTTATTTTGAATGGATTCATCCCTTTGGCGACGGTAACGGCCGGACGGGCCGTTTAATTGAACTTAAAATTCTTTTGGAGTCAGGTATTCCGCAACCAGCGGCCCATCTTTTAAGTAATCATTACAACGCGACCAGGACTGAATATTACCGGCAGTTGGAAAATGCCAGCGTCAATGGCGGCGATATCCTTCCGTTTCTTCAATATGCGGTTCAGGGTTTTGTGGACGGTCTTCGAGAACAATTAAAAACTATACGAAAACAACAATTTGATGTTACTTGGAACAATTACATTTTTCGAAAATTCAAAGACAAAGAAGGTAAAAACGACAAAAGGAAACTTCTGTTAATGTTGGCGCTCTCCAATGTTGAAGGAGAAATCTCAACCCGGGAAATAACCCGCTTAAATGCTGAGTTGGCTTTGGCATATCGAGATAAGACAAGTAAAACATTAACCAGGGATTTAAACGACCTCAAGGAAATGGATTTGATTGAATCAAAGCGCGGGAGCGTAAAAGCCAAGAGAGAAACAATTTTGGCTTTCCTGCCCCTTCGAAAAGAATGGTTCTTATGAAAATCCCCTATGTGATCGACAACCAAAATAACCGCATGGCCGACATATTAAGCGCGCTCCTGACGGAACACCGAGACCGGTCCTTGGATGTGGCGACCGCTTAATTTACGGTTGGCGGTTTTGGTTTGTTGAAAGAAGGTTTGTCCCATTTTGGAAGTTTTCGTCCTGACTTCTTTTGTTTTAGGGTTAGTCATTAATTATTTATATTTTCTTTGCGCTTTGCTTATCCCACGGATTGTTTTATAGGATCAAGTGACAGTCCCGATGATCCCCCCGATAAGTCCCGACAGTCCCTCATCAAACAAAAACTGTTGTCTTTTTGTCCGATTGAAAGGTTCAACCAACCCGCCGGCCTAAAAAAATAAACCCCTGTTCATTTTTTGTTTTTCTTCTCTTTTCCCCGGGTGTTTACTAAGCCCATCTACCACGCAATTCTATTTTTGGAGGTCCCCATGACTTCAGCCGCGCCCAGCCAGCCGCAGGTCGAAACTCCCGTCCCGCCGGATATCCGAATCTTCCAAATAGGGGACTTGTTCGTTCCCGATTGGAACCCCAGGAAAACCATCATCCCGTGGGATTTGGCCAACCTGGTCGCCTTTATGAATTCGGGCGGGAAACCGCCCCGGATCACCGTTTGGAAAGGGGAAGATAAACTCTCTCGGGCCGAGGCCACAAGCCAAGGCCCAGGGTTGAGAAGTGCCGGTTCCATAGGGGAAGAACAGGCCTCTCGGGCCGAGGCCACAAGCCAAGGCCCAGGGTTGAGAAGTGCCGGTTCCATAGGGGAAGAACAGGCCTCTCGGGCCGAGGCCACAAGCCAAGGCCCAGGGTTGAGAAGTGCCGGTTCCATAGGGGAAGAACAGGCCTCTCGGGCCGAGGCCACAAGCCAAGGCCCAGGGTTGAGAAGTGCCGGTTCCAAAGGGGAACCGGCCCAATGGGCAATTATCGAAGGCCAAATGCGTTTACTGGCCGCCCAACAGCTGGGCTGGACCCACATGGAAGCCGAGGTGGTGGATTGCACCCTGATCGATGCCAAGACCAGGGCCTTTACCTCGAACAACCAAAATAAGCCCTTATGGCTCGATACGGATCTGGGCATTACGATGCTTTTTTACGAATTAAAGAACCAGGGTGTCACCCAAGAGGCTTTGGCAGGTAGGTTGGGTAGGTCAGAATCCAAGGTTAGCAGGGCTATAAAGATCACAAATGCCCTCACTCAAGTTTCCAAAGACCTAATCTACCAAAATCTTCAAAAAACCCTTAAAAATGGAGTTGCGCCTCGCAAGTCGAAAAATAAGGGTTTTTTGATTACCGAAAACCACCTATTGGCTTTGGCCGATTTGGAGGACCCTGCCAAGGTTGAAAAGGCCCTCGGGGTGGTTTTGGATGACTACCTGACTGAGGCCCAAACCAAAAACCTTATCAAAAAGATCAAGGCGGGGAATACACCGGTAACCATTGACTCCGATAAGCCGGTAAAAATCGCCGTTGAAACCCCCAAGGCCGATGTGGGGGTACCCAAGGTAGATTCCCCAGCCCAAACGGCCAATTCCCCATCGGAGCTGGCGCCGTTACCCGTTGATCCTTCGGACCAAGGGCTTCAACATGCCCCTGACCCGAGGTCTCAAACCGAAGGACACGGTTTGGGTGTACCCACCCCTAAACAAGGGATGGGTACAGGTTCGGCCCAGCCCGCCCCCGAAGTTACCCCCCAAAACCCTTCCGCCGAAGGTAGTGACTCTACTCCTCTTATAAAAACCCCAGAAGAGAAGGATAAAGAAGATGTCCAACAAGCGCCCCCCACCCCTCCAAAATCCGGCTTCTGGAATGCCCTGAAACAAGTCTGGCAGGGCTTTGCCGGGGCAGGTCTTAAAGCCTTCTTTGCTTCTGGCCCGAAGCCAGCCGATTCCACTATGGAATCGGCACAGTCATACCAAGCCCCCAATGGGCTTGGTACAGCCCAACCTTCATCACCCGTTTTGAGAACGGGTGATGGGGCGAATCCCGGGCCTCAGCTTGGGGTTTCGGCCCAGACGCAAGCCAAGGCCATCGAATCGGGTGACCCAGTTTCTAAACAGACTGATGCCCCAGGATCTAAAACAAATCCTGGGGAAGTTTCATTCTTTTGGGGCACAATGGCTGGCATCCCCTGGATCAAGGCCATTCGGGCAAAGATCAAATCAGGGCAAGACCTCACCCTTTGGGAAAAGCTGTTTCTGGTGGCGGCCTTCTTTGGGCGGATCTTGCATTGGACCTGGCATAAGACATGGCCCCGGACCAAGTGGTTCTTCGGGTTGGTTTGGCAATACATGAAAATAGGCTTGAACGCCACCCTAAGGTTCTTGGGAGAAGTGGTGGGCAAGCCCGCCAAAAAAGTGATCCAGGGCGTGGTGGGTATCGTCTTGGTGTTGGGTCTCGCTTATGGGCTCTATCTATTCTTCTTCCACCCGGCGGGGCTAAGGGGCTTGTTGAGCCGGACCGCCTCCGGGGCAATCCATTGGGTAGGGTCTTGGGTAAACCCTTGGGAAGGGGATACGCACACCGATTCAACTAAGGAATCGGTGCAATCATACCAAGCCCCCAATGGGCTTGGTACAGCCCAACCTTCATCACCCGTTTTGAGAACGGGTAATGGGGCGAATCCCGGGACTCAGCTTGGGGCTTCGGCCCAGACGCAAGTTTCGAGACAAGCCTTGGCAGTACCCATATCTAAACCAGATATGGGTATGCCGGTGCCGACTGCGGTACCTACCGTAGTTCCCACGCCTGAGATTGTTAAAACTAAACACCTAAAACTCAAAACTTCTAAATCTTTGAAAAAGGCCGTTCCGGCGGCTGTGGTTTCAAATCAAAACCCAACACCTAAAACCGAGAACACGGCCGCATCATCGGCCCTACCCGGCGCACCCGCCACGGGGGAAGAGGCGGCGTGGGTGGCCGAGCTCATCCCCGCTTTTCACCCGCCCTTCCTGGTGAAGCCTTTGGATCTTCAGCCCGACCCAACCATTTCCCCCGTCATGGTCCAGAAAAGGCTTTCCGAAATCCAAGACCCCGAAAGGTTCCGTGTTTACGTGGGGCATGACCGCCAAACGGTGAAATCCATGAACGTGGACGATGGCGGAATGGACCTATTCTTCAACGGCTCCTTCGGCGGGCTTTTGGGCGACTCATCCAGCTTTCGGTTCTTCTGGGAGGACGTGCAGGGCATCCGCCTGGCGACGGTGGAGGTTTCGGGCGACAAGCCGCAAACGCTCTGCTTTTGCGCGCTGGAAGTGAAGACCAAGAAAAAAATGGCGGCCTTCGAGTGCGATCCGGGGGACGTGGCCCATTTGGTGTCGGCCCTGGCGGCGCAGTTCAAAAGCTCCACGAAAAGGGAGGTATCGGTGGCGCCCCTGCCTTACCTGAACCAGGGTATGTGGCTGGGCGGGCAGAACCAGGTGGATGGGATGTGGTGGGAAAGCCCGGCGGGGCGGTCGCAAGAGGTGAAACTGCGCTTTACCCCGGCGGACTGGCAAAGGCCTACGACCGGCGGCGGAATCCGCCTGGGGGATTACCTTTGGAGCCTGGGCGTGAACCAGGATAACCAAACCGGGAAGGATGAATTTCTCAGGCAGTTGGGCGGAATGGCCTCGGGACCGGCGACCCTATTCGTGGTGGGCCCGGAGGATTGGCGCAAGGCCCGGAATGCCGAGACCGGCCCCGAAAACGATCCATTCAATCCTCCCCGCAGGGCGGTGCGGCTGGCGGCGCCGTGAGGGAGGCGGCGGCCTGGAATAGAACGATAAACGAACGGTGATAAATTTTTGAATGCTTATCCGAACAGCGCCCGCTAGTTACGCGAAAACGGCTTTTCAATATTCCCCCCTTCCCCCATGCCCCATTGGAAAGAATGACATGGGGCATGGGGACGTCCCCATTTACATTTTTTAATACTTAATGGTGAAATGGGGGTGAAAAGGGGGGAAGGGGGGTATTAGCCGTTACGGTGGAATTGGCGGAAAAGCTAACTCCCCCTTTTTCCCCCTCTTTCAGAGGGGGAGAACAGTGTATGGCCTGCGGATGAATACAAAAGTCCATTAACCAACGGGCGCTGTTCGGATAAGCATGAATTTTTGAAATTGACTGAAAAACAGGATTTTGCGGATTTTCCCTTTTTATCCCCCTTGCGACTCTATGCTAAAATTCCATGCTTTTATTTGAGAAACAAAAGCCGCTTATTTGAAATGAACGGGGAGCGAATCCGGTTTGAAAGCTATGAATATGAAAATCCGAACGCTATATATTTCCCTCGCTCTTTCGGGGATCTTATTCAATCCCCATCAGGTTCAAGGCCAAGAAACCCGCGCCCTCGAGGATGTCTTTCCCATTATTTCCCCTTCCTATAACCTGCCCGGAAGTGATGATACCCGTTTCCAACATTTGAACTTCAGGTTTGGGTGGACCGACAAAGCCCCCTTTCAAATCGCGGTTCAAATCTCAAACCCGACCTATGGGGATCAAAAGATCAAATTCGCCGTAAAAGACCTAACCACATCCCAATCCGTTTTATTGGATCCGGACCACAACGCGTATTTTATCAACGAAACCCTGCGGCCGAATTCGGAGGGGAACATTTGGTCGGGGGAAGTTAAAAGCCTGTCGGATGAATTCGCGTTAAAGGTTTGGGACGCTAATGGCGATTCGTTCCAGAAAGACCCCATTACGATTTTAAACGAATGGACGGACCCAACCCGCTTCCTCAAGTCGCGTCACTCCAAGAAACCCGGGGCGACGCCAACCCCCAAGGGGGATAGGCCCGCCGAATCCGTAGGCCGAACCACCCAGCCCATGGCTCCTGACAATATCACGCCGCCCGGGAACACTGCCACGCCCACCCTCACCCTTACGGCGACCCCCTGCCAAACTCCCGCCCCTTTTTTCAAATGCGCTTTGTCGCTTCTGGGGGATTCTTATACGGGTTATGGCGGAACGAGCCCGGACGATAAAAGCTATAGGAGCCTGACCATCCAAACGATGCAAAGATGGTATCCCGGGGTGGAATGCAATATCGGTACGGAGTTCATTCGGGAGGGAGCCGAACCCGGGAGCTGGGCGAATGAAATAGGCCTTCGGTTGGATCAATTGATCCAAAACAATAAAAACCTTCCGATCGCTTACATGGTATTTCAAACGGGTAACAGCTGTTTTTATTACGCGCCGGATCCGGGCCATGACGGCTGCAAAGGGGCTTCCGTCTCCCAAGGCGTTTCTATTTCATATATATATAAAGAGAATATGGATAAAGTGATCAGGACCCTATATTCCAAATTGCCCAATGTCCATTTGGTGGTGCTGGACATCGCGGATACGTCCGGGGGGGCGGGCCATTTTGCTCCCCCGGAAGTATATGAGGCGTACCGGCAACGGCTTTTTGAGCTGAAAACCAAGTATCCGCGGATGAGAATCGCCGATATTTATAAGGCGATCGGCGACCATAGCGAGTATTTTAACCATAATCCAACGCTTGATAAGGAACACCCGAATGAAGCGGGGTTTGCCATTTACGCAAGATGTGTTTTGGACCAGTTTGCCAATTGGCCTTTCAAGCCGTAGAGATAAATTTCGCGGTGATTGGGCCTTGAATGAATCAAATTCGCCTGGGCTTGGGACGGAAAGAGGATCGAAGCGATGACTAACGACCTTTTGGATCTTTTAGGTCAGTTTTACCAGAAGGGACGCTTGAGCGTCCTGAAGCCGACACCCAAGGGCGGTTTTGAGGTGAACGCCACTTTTCTCCAGCACCTGTGCGGACAAAAGTGCCTGGATATCCCCATACCGGCCGGTCCCGTTTTTTTCGCCCTGGGCTATCAACTGAGCTGGGTTTACGCTTCCTTCTTCAGGTTTTTCAATCCCGAGGCCGTCGAGAACCATTGGTACGAGAACCCGGGCAACGCGGTCGCCCTCAACCAGGAAGCCCTGGATCTCTTGATCGCCTTCGCCGACCCCCAAAATGACGACACCCTCCTGTTCGTGATGGTCGAGGTGATGGGAAATCCGCCCGGGAAGGAAGAGCCCCTGAAGGCCAAGATGAGGCGGCTGGACCTGATTTATGAGACCTTTGACGGCATGGATGTGCTCAAAAAGATCAAACCTTATTTCGCCTTCTGGTCCGCGCAAGTTCCCGACGCCAAATGGATCAACCCCGGCATGGCCTTTTTAAAGCACTCGCTCGTGAACGGAAAACCCCTGCATATTCCCATGCCCCTGCCCGCCCATGAGCACGGCGGGTCCGCGAGGGTTGAAATCGACGAACGGGAAGGGCAAATGTGGCGTTACATGAGTAAGCCGGGGACGGGGTCCGCCCGGAGCCCGGAAGCGGTCAAGGTCTCCGAGTCCTTTTCGATCCCCGCGGCGGCCTCCCCGATGAAGGGCCCGAAAGGGCTGGAGGCCCTCAAGGCCATCCCCCTGATTCCGGTCACCGTGGAAAATGCCCAGGTCCCGGAGGCTTCCCCAACCGCCCCGGCACCCGCGCTTTCGGAGGCGGCGCCCGCCCCGGAAGAATCCCGCCCGATCCCGGCTTTACCCTTGTCCTCGGGGTATGAGGAGGTCCCGCCAACGCCGCCGCCCGCGGATATCCGGAAAACCTGCCCGGAATGCGCGGCCGAAAAACGGGGAAACCCAGCGCGTTTTGAACCGAGCCAGTCCTGGATCCAGATCTTTTTCCACATCAAGGGGATCAAGCCCAACGGGCACGGGTGGGGCGATTTGGTGGGGGCTGAAAAAAGGGCCCGTGAAATCAAGGAAACGTTCGACCGGGGAGAGTGACGACCCGGGCCTCACCCTAGCCTCCTGCTAGGGGGAATCGGGGTGATGTTTGGAGGATCCCCCGAGAAAGTCCTTGAGCGTTCCATCGGCACCGCAAGCATGGTAATTCCCGTCGGTCCATAACACCTGAAAGACGGGGGAAGAAACCCCGGATTGCCACCACCAGTAGCCCTTGAAAAAAGAAAGCCATCGTTTGGCTTTCGTATCCCGCCACCAGTACCTGCCGCCCTTCCAAAGCACCCAATGGAATTCATCCCCGGTGCGCCAGCCGTACCAATTCCGGCCGGCCCCGTGAAAGTGGCAATAGTTCCAGGCGTATAACCGGTGCCAGGTGTATCCCCCCTCGGTTTTTTCCTTGCGGTTGAGGATCTCAATATCCGCGTAAACGTCGGGGTCCATCAGGTTTTGAATGGGCTGTCCCTGGGGGCAATGATCCAAATCGTTACGAACGGTGATAGGGCTCCCGTCGAAGTATCGCTTGGGCGCGCGGGGGGCTTTCCAATTGAGGCCGTCCGACATTTTGTCCTTTCCGGATAGAGCGGCCGGTTTGGCAATGTGGGTATCGGTTGCCGCCGGGGCCGACCAGTCTTGGGCGGATAGGGAGGAAGGGACCCATAAAAACAGGGAGAGAACCAGGAGGCTGGCTGGGTTCGACCGGAAGGCGTTTTTCAGGAGGCGGCTCCCTTGGAATCGCTTTGACCTGCCGCGTCGGGGCGCAAGTCGTATAACATCGGCGCTCCCCGGCGTAAGCCGCCCCAACCTCCCGGGGCCGCTGGCTGCGCCGGTAAGACCCCACCCCAAAGCTTGGGATCCACCGGTACACCGTTTTCGCGAACCCATTGGGAGATCTGCGCCTGGTAACCGCCCCGGTTCCCGAACATCGCGGGAAAGTTTGGCCGGGGCGCGTTTGCCCCGTTTGTCCCGGCACCGAATGGGCCGCCGCCTCCTTGCAGGAGGAAATAACGCACCTGGCCTTCCTTCACCATTTCGGCAAATTCATTCGCGGTCACGATCGGGTCCCCGCCCATGAAGCCGCCCAAAGCGATGGCGCTCATGCCGGTTTGAATGATCAAAGGCGCCACGGCCTGGCTGTTTTGGGCCGCGACCAGGTATTTTTCGCTTCCGTGGTGGCCCATCAAAAAATCCGCCAAGCGCTGGGTGTTCAAGCGATTGGGTTCCCCCCCTCCCCGGCCGAACATTCCATTGTTGTTATTTTCATCGCCCATCATCAACTCGGGATTGGCTTCCACCGACCTTCCGCTTCCCAAGACCGGGGAAAGGGCCCAAACCGCGGGGCAGAAGAAGAGGCTTACGACCGCGGCTCCCAGGAACAGCCTGGTTCCGTTGCCCGGCTTGGTGTCGGTGCGCGTGGCCAAGCCGACCGCCGCGACCGAAATGCCCAGGAGCAGGATGGGAAGCAGGAACAGGGCCCAATCGGGGAACTGGGCCACGATAAAGGCCTGCCAGGCCGCGCTTAATAATAGGACAAGGGGAAAAAGATTCCGGTTTCCCGATTTAAACTCGACCCAAAGGGCCCGGATGCCGATACCCGAGAGCGCGGCGAAAGGGGGAACCATCAGGACCAGGTAGTAAAGGTGCGGGGAACCTTGCATGAAACTAAAGACCCCCCAATACATGAACAGCCATCCGGCCCAAAGGAGCAAATGCTGCCTCACCGGGGGCAGGGGAAGGAGGGTGGGCGCGGGACGCCATGCGATGAAAAACCCGACCAGGGCGAGTGGAAAAAACCAGGCCATCTGGCCGGCCATGTTCCGATCGGTCAACCGCAAGGGGCCTGGCTGGCCTGAACCCATGAAGCCGCCTGCGCCGCGTCCACCCCGGCCCCTTCCACCGTTGGGCCTGTTCAAGGGCTGGTGACTCAATGGCCCTTGGGCCGCATCCGCTGTTTGAGCCGGATTGGCGCGGGCGGCATGATCCGAGGGGAGCGGGGAATCCGGGTTCGAGGGGGCCGCGGTGGGGGGTGTCGCGGGCCTCTGCCCCCTGGGAAAGGGTCCGCGGTTTCCCCGTAGGATCCGTTGGAACCCGTTCCAGCCGAGCGAAAGGCTGACCATGGAATTATCCGGGGTGCTTCCCACATAGGGGCGCTGTTCGGGAGGGGTCAGGTCCACCGTCATCGGCCATGAAAGTGAAACGACCGCCAGGATCAGGGTGCCATAGGCCAGGTGGGCCAGTTTTTTCCACCAGGTCGCGGGCGCGCCCGCCAAGTAAACCAGGTAAAAAGCGGGGAGCACCACGAAGGCCGCCATCATTTTGGTATTGAACGCGACGCCGGCCAGGGCCATGGACAGCAACAAAAGCCACCGGTTGGCCGTTTCAGTGGCGCGAACCAGCGCCCAGGCCGAGCAAAGAAGGACCAGCACCAGGCAGGCATCCACGTTATTGTAACGGTCCACCGCGACGGAGATGGGTGAGAGGGCCATGACCGCAGCGGCGAAGAGGGCCGCCCAGGCGTCGAACCGGCGCCGGACCAATGCCCAGACCAGGGCCATCGAGGCGAGGCCTTCCAGCACTTGGGGGAGGATCAAGCTGAATCCCTTGAAGCCGAATAGGTAGGCACTGAGGGCTTGAGCCCAGAGCGCCACGGGAGGTTTATCCACCGTGACCCAGCCCAAGGGATCGAAAGAAACGAAGAAAAAATTATGCCAGCTCATCAACATGCTGCGGACCGCTGAGGCGTAATAGGGATTGCCAAATTCGTTTTGGCCGAGGTTCCATAATCGGAAACAGGCCCCCAGCACAAGGAGGACGGTGAGAAGGGACTTCTCCCAAGGTTGGGTGGAGTCCCGCGATAGGGTTGCGGGTTGGGGCTGGGAACCTGAAGACTTGGAGGATGAACCCGGGTATTTTTGAGGGCGATTGAGTGCCATGGAATTCCTTGATTTTAGCTATGAATTAAGGGTTTTTGAGAGTGCGGGAGCTATTCAAAAACATCTTTGGACGCTTCTTTTGGACGTTTCATATAAAGGAGAAGGGCCGTGCGGGGTTTTTGAAACCATGAATTAACCCCATGGGGGGCGGGTCTCGTCTAAAATCATTAAACCCCAATTGGGGGGAAGATGAAAGGGCCGTTCGGCCCGACATACCTTTGAAAAGTTGGAGGAAAAATGAAAAAGAGTCTAAGGATTCTAGGCTTCACGGGTCTTTTGGTGTTGGGTTTCGCTTTTCGGGGCAACGCCCAGGTGAATGTGGGAGTCGCCATAGGCGCCAATGGGCAATTGGACGCTTTCCACCTTGCCATCGGCGATTATTTCAAGGTTTCCGAACAGCAGGTTCAAACCTGCCAGGAAAGCAACATCCCGGATGAGCAACAGCCGGTCGTGTTCTTTATCGCCCAGAGGGCCGGAGTCGCCCCGGAGGCGGTCCTTTTTCTGCGGGCCAAGGGATGGAGCTGGATGCAGATCGCGTACCATTTCCGCCTCAACCCCCGAATCTTTTACACCCCGGGGTCCTATGCCGGGACGCCCTATGCGCATGGTTATAACGCCTTCCAGGCACATGGCCGAATCAACCTTTCGGACGCCGACATCGTGAATTTCGTCAATTTAAAGTTCATGTCCGAGCATTACGGCCATGAACCGGCGGAAATCGCCCAAATGCGCGCCCAAGGAAAGAGCTTCCGGGACATCAATGACGGGTATGTCCAAAAGAAGGAAGCGGTGGAATGGGACGCCAAGCAAGAACCCCATCGTTTTGGAACAAGGTACGGCGATAATCGCCCGGATGACCGGCGCGATGACCACAGGGACGGCGACCAGCGCTGAGGGCCTGGTGAGGAAATCCGGTATCCATGCCTGACGAATCGTCGGAGGTTCCCTTCAGGGGGGGTGGGACGGTCATCCTGGAGGCGGGGCCTGATCCGGGACAATTGCTTTTAAAGCTGGAGAGCCTTCGGGCGGCTGGCCCGGGGAGGGTCCCACCCATCCTCGTGCTGGTCCGCCCCGGCTCGAATGCCCCGATCCCTCCAACTCTTTTGAATCAGTTTCCATCGCTCAAGGGCCTGGAACTGGGTCCCCAGTGGCGGAAAGAACTCCACCGTTCCATCCCGACCCGCCTTTTTGCCTACCTGCCGGCGCAAAGCCCCTATTCCCCGCCGCCTTGGGATGAGGCGGGGAAGGGGGACTCTTTCCTCCTTCCGTGGTTTCCCCCGCCCCTTTTGCCTGTGACGGCCCAGATGACCCTGCTTCCCCCGGTTTCGGGATGGATCGCGGATAAAGACCTGCTTTTGAGGGAAATCCCGGGCGAGGGCCTCCCCACCTTGCGGGATTTTGAGAGCCTTTCGGCTTCCGATCCCCTTTCGTCTTCCCATCCCCTTTCGTTCTCCTATCTTTCCGCCCCGGCCCTCCCTTCATTTGAAGGGTCTCCGTCCGATGAACCGCCTTTCGGCGGTAAGCCGTACCGGATCCAAAAAAACTCAAGGGTCTTGGGGATCGTCCCTTATTACCAATGCCGGCCTTGGTTGGAGGAATGCCTGAGGTCCTTGGTGGGCCAAACCCGCCCCTTGGATGGGATCGTGGTCGTGGATGACGGGACAGGGGAACCCCCGCTGGACCTGGTGGGAAAATTCAACCAGGTGACCCTCTGGGGGTCGGCGCAAAACGTGGGGCCCTATCGGATCGCCCAATCGGTCATCGAGGCGACGCAATACGACGCTTATCTTTTCCAGGACGCGGACGATTGGTCTTCCCTGGACCGCCTGGAACGCCTATTGGAAGCGGCGCAAAGTTCGGGCGCGGAATTGATCGGCACCCAAGAGCTCATGTACCTGACCGAGAACCTTTTTCCCAACGCCTATGCGAGGGACGTGAACCGGGCCCTTTCAAGGTCCAAGGGATACGCCTTGCTTCACCCGAGCAGTTTGGTATCGAGGGACCTGGTCATGCGCCTGGGCGGATACTCCTCCGGCATGCGCTTCGGCGGGGATTTGGAATTTCAACTGAGGGCCATTTACGCGGCGAGGGTCCGCAACCTGGACCAGTTCTGCTATTTCCGGAGGATCCGGCAGAATTCACTGATCACGTCCGAGGCGACGGGGTTGGCCAGCCCCGCGCGCAGGGAACTGCAGGGCCGCATTTGGGCGAGGGCGGATGAAAACAGGGAGAGAACGGCGGGGGGGAAAGAAGCCCTGCTGAAACCCATCGCCCCGGCGGGGACCCTCAAGCTGGATCATTTGATGGGACCCCCACTGAAACGGACTTAGGGTATGGCCGATGGGTTTGGCCGAACGGTGGGACGCCCCGCCGCGGTTAAGCGCTATTGGCAGGTCAGGACGAAACCCGGGTTCCCTCCGTTGGAGGCGAGCTGGTAGCAGGGGTTGCTGACGGAAACGGTCTGGCTTCCGCCGCTGATGGTGTAATTGCAGGCGGTGTTCACATAGGGGCATTGAACGCCGATCTTGTGGTTGCCCGAGCTGACGTTGGAGTAGAGGGTATAGGGCCCCCCGGTCGCGGTCTCAATGACGGAACTGCCCCCGTCAAGGGTAAAGGTCACTCCGCAACCCGTGTCGTTGTAAATATTAGCCAGGATATTGGCGGTGGACGAGCAGGACCAATGGGCGGCGGCGAGCATCAAGAGGGCGCCGAATATCAGGGCGGGTAAGGCGTAAAGAAAGTTTTTCATGTGTCGCTCCAACGGTAGGTTATCGGCCTTGCGGATATTTTAGACGTTCCGGGCCAATAAAAGTGCCAAAATTAACATTCCGCCCTTTGCTCCCTTGAATAGGCCGGGTAGCATAGGCCGATCCTCCTGAAGGTGAACCGCATGAAGTTGAAATTCATTTTATTAATTCCGGCGTTTTGGGCCCTGAGCCCCGTCCTTGCGCCCGCCCAGGGTTTGCCACCGCGCGCTTATGACCTGCCTTCGCTTCGGGCCCAATTAACCTCTTATATTCAGGACCAAGTCAAGAAAAACCACGTAAAAGGCCTCAGCCTGGCGGTGGTGGACGGTTCAAACCTGGTCTGGTGCGGGGGATACGGTTGGGCCGATGAGAAAAACAAGGTTCCCGCCACCGGCGATACCCTTTACATGGCGGGGGGGATCTCCAAGGTCCTGACGGCCCTGGAGGTGATGAAACGGGTCGAACTGAAAAAACTGAAGTTGGACAAGCCAGTCCAGGCCTATCTCCCGGACTTTTCAATCCATGACCGGTTTTCCCGGCCGCGTCCCATCACCCTGCGATCCTTGCTGGCCCACCATTCGGGCCTGCCCGCAGCCTACCTGAAGGGAATGTTGTCCCCGAAACCCATGGGCCTGGCGGAGCTGGTTTCGGACCTGAGGGAGGATTCCCTGGTGGCGCCGCCCCAAACCCAATTTCGCTTTTCCTACCTGGATTACGACCTTTTGGGCAGGATTCTGGAGACCCAAGGAAACGCCGAATTCCCGGAGGTGATGCGCCGGGACCTGCTGGAACCCCTGGGGATGGAATCCTCGACCTTTGACGTGACCCTCGAGATGGAGAACAAGCTGGCCAAGGGCTATCTGCGCGGGAAGGTCATGCCGCTTTCCCGCATGAGGGATTTGCCCGTGTCGGGCATGGCCTCCACCGCCAACGACCTATCCCAATTCATGCGGGCGATTTTGGGCGGCCGGACGGTGTCCGGGAAGCCCTGGATCATGGAAAAGACGGTGGCCTCCATGTTTGAGCCCCAATGGCCGGGAATGCCCATCGATTTGGGGCAAAAGGTGGGGTTGGGATGGATGCTGAGCGGGTGGGAGGTGCCGGGGGCGGAACAGGTCGCCTGGCACGAGGGAAGCCTCTCACCCTATTGCTCCGAGATGGCGGTGCTTTACCAGCAGAAGTTGGGAGTGGCGCTTCTTTCGAACTCCTCGGAGGCGAAGAAGGCGGCCCGGGATATCGTCACGGGGGCGTTGAAGATGCTGATCCAAGCCAAATTCGGCACCGCGGAAAATACAGGGGAGACGAAAAAAGCCGCGCCCAAGGAAATCAAGATCAAACCGGAGGCCCTCGCCCCCTATACGGGATTCTATTCGGCTTTCGGCCAGGTGACCCCCATGGAGCAGCACGGCACCCATCTTTCCATGAGGCTGTTCAACGCCAACATCGACCTGGTGCCGGTGGGGGAAAACCTCTTCATGCCCCGGGTCAAGTATCTCCTCTTTTTCCACTATGATTTTCCCGAATTTATGGTGCGGTTCCGGACCCTCGAGGACCGGCGATTGGCGGTGTTGGATGGCTTTTCCGTGCCGGTGGCTTTCGAGCGAATCGATCCCGTCCCCGTCCCGCCCGCTTGGGATTCGGTGCTCGGGGAATATGCCCTGGATAACCCGGATGACCTGGTCACCGTCTCCAACGTGGATTTATCGGTGAAAAGAGGCGTCCTCACCGCCAGCCTCAAATTCAGCAACAAACCCTATGACGTCAAGAATTACAAATATGACATGGCCTTCACGCCCCTGTCGGAGAACGAGGCGGTGGTGCCCGGCTTGTTTTTAACCGACGGCGGGACGCTTCGCGTGACGCGGGAAAAGGGCCGGACCCGGCTGTTTTATTCTGGATATTGGTTCACGAAAATTAAATAATCGGGGCGGTCCCGGGGCCTCACGCCCCTTATCCGAATGGGGCGATCCGCAGGAACAAAAGGCTGGAACATGGAAAACCAATTCAAACTGACCCCGGAGCAGGAGTCGAGGAACAAAACCCAGGCCTGGCAGGGAACGGGTTTTATGCTGCTCGTGTTCATCGCGGTGGGAGGGCTGGGGACCTACCCTCTTTTAAGGGGCGCGGACGGGAACCATTCCAACCTTCTCTTTTTCTGGGGTTTGCTGGGAATCATCTATGTCCTCAGCAGCGTGGTGGGTTTACGGTCCATGAACGAAAAGATGGTGATCCGGGTGGAGGCGGGGCCGGATGCGATCCTCCTCACCACGAAAAAGAGCCCGGAAACCATCCCCTACGCGACGATCAAGAAGATGGAGATCCAGACCGACCTGGAGGGGAAAGTGATTTTGATTTATTTAAGGGCGCAGGAAAGTAAAAAGGCCAAACCGGGAGAAAGGCCTTACCTGTTGTTGGAGGGGTTTGAGGGGATGGACCTCTTGGCCCGTGAAATCGAGAAAAAAATCAAGGCTCCCGGCGTGGTGAGCCGAACCCAAAAAACAGGATGAAGCCGCGGGCGGCTTAGGCGCGGCGGCCTAAGCCCGGTCCTGGATGGCGACGTAGTCCCGTTTCAGGGGCCCCTGGTAGACCTGGCGGGGACGGGCGATCCGGGTGTCCTTATCATGCCGCATTTCGCGCCAGTGGGCCAGCCAACCGGGCATCCGGCCGATGGCGAAGAGAACCGTGAACATGTTCACGGGGAAGCCCGCGGCCTTCAAGATCAAGCCCGAGTAAAAATCCACGTTGGGGTAGAGCTTGCGGCTGAGGAAATAATCGTCGTGGGTGGCGATTTCCTCCAGTTTCAAGGCGATATCGAAGGTGGAATCCAGCATGCCGGGGCGTTTCAGGAGCTTGTGGCACAAGTTCTTGATGATGGCCGCGCGGGGGTCGAAATTCTTATAGACCCGATGGCCGAACCCCATCAGTTTTCCCTTGTTGTTCTTGAGGTCCTCCACGAATTTCTCGGGCGTGGTCTTGGTATCGCGCAGGTGTTCCAGCATCTCGATGACTTCCTGGTTGGCCCCGCCGTGGAGCCTGCCCCAGAGGGCGCTGATGCCCGCCCCCATGACCGCGTAGATATTGGCCAGGCTGGACCCGGCCATGCGGACGGTGGAGGTGGAGCAGTTCTGCTCGTGGTCCGCGCTTAAAAGGAAAAACAAGTCCAGCGCCTGCACCACGTCCGGGTCCAATTGGTAGTCCTTGACGGGCGACGCGAACATCATGTTGAGGAAGTTTTCCACGAATTTGAGCTTGTTGGAGGGGTACACCACCGGTTCGCCGATGGACTTCTTATAGGAAAAGGCCGCGATGGTCCGGATCTGGCTCATCAGGTTGGCGATGATGATTTCCTCCGAGGCCGGATCCAGGTTGTCCTTGACCGGGTAGAAGGCCGAAAGGGAAGCGGCCACGCTGGTGAGGATGGCCATGGGGTGGGCGCCCTTGGGGTAGCCGGTAAAGAAGTGAAGCATGTCCTCGTGGATCAGGGAGGACTTGTTGAGCCTTTCGGAGAAGGATTGAAGATGGGCCTCGCTGGGCAGCTCGCCGTACATGAGCAGGTAGGCGGTTTCGGTGAAAAAGGATTTTTGGGCCAGTTCCTCGATGGGGATGCCGCGGTAACGCAGGATGCCCTTGTCCCCGTCGATGAAGGTGATGTTGCTCTGGCAGGAACCGGTGTTGCCGTAGCCCGGGTCGAGGGTAATGTAGCCCGAGTCGTTTCTCAGGGCGGAGATGTCGATCGCTTTTTCGCCTTCCGTCCCAATGATGATGGGATACTCGTAGGTCTTGCCTTCCAGGATGATTTTCGCTTTATCCGCCATGATAGACCTCCCCGATAAGATGAGGGCATTGTAAGGAAAGTTATCATGGAGGGAAGAGGCTTTTTCAATATTTCTTCAATGAAAATGGATTTCAGGGCACGAAGTCACTCCTGGAAACCGGATCGGAAGCCGGGCCGGTTGAAAGGGCGCGCCCCCGCCAAACTTTTTAGGTGGAAAGTACGGATTGAAAACCGTTTTTTTCTTGAGAAGGAATGGAAAACCCTAATAATGACCCCATGCATAAGGCCCAATACCAGCTGCGCGATTTGCTGATCCACAAAAAAATAGAAATTGTGGGCATGGTCGTTTTCGTGGACCGTAAGAACGCCGTCTATCGGGTCTGTGTGGATGACGACATGCCGGTGGAGAATTGGGGCTTTCATGAGGTCGATCTCTACCAGAAGAATTTGGTCCCCTAATCCCCTTTCATTCGGCCCCCCCTTGGCCTTTTTAAAAGGAATTAAAGGCGAAACCCACCTTCGGGAAGTTTCAGCCGTCTTTTCAAATAAATCCCCTGGTTTTGCGATAAAATAAAGCGAGTTGTTTCCCTTCATCCACCGTTGGAGCCTTATGCGAATCGTTTTAAGACCCTTGCCCTCTATATATTATTTCGCCCTTGCCTTGACCTTCCTGGCTCCCGGCGCTTTCGCCTCGACCGTTGCCGGCCACATCAAAACCGATAACTTCGGATACCGGACGACCGACTCGAAGATCGCTTATTTCACGGAAAACCCCGGTTCGGCGGTTAGCCTGGTGAATGCCAGCTCCGGCACGGCGGTTTATGGCGTCCCGGCGGCGGATATCATCAGCAAGGGGACGGACCCCACCTCGATCACCGGCGACACGGTTTGGTGGGTCGATTTCTCCGCCTACACCACGCCTGGAAGCTATTACGTCCTTTCGACCAGCTTGAACGAGCAGTCCTACACGTTCCAGATCAACGACTGTATCTACCAGGCGCCTATGACCGCCACCCTGAAGGCCCTCTACTACCAGCGTTGCGGATGCGCCCATCCCGCCCAATACGCGGGAGCCAATTGGTCCGACAGCGGCGTCTGCCACTCGCAGGACGCGGCTTGCGGGCCCGCCTCCGGATGCACCTTTCCAAACACCTACGGCACCTTGAACCTGGAGGGCGGTTGGCACGACGCGGGGGACTTCAATAAATATATCGGCTCCACGCCCACCGGCGCCTGCGCCAATTGGGGCGGGGACTCCGGGGAAGCCCTCCACGACCTGCTGACGGCCTATGAGTGGAACCCCGCCCTTTTCCAGGGCCTCTCCTCCAACATTCCCGAGTCGGGGAATGGGGTCGCGGACATCCTCAACGAGGCCATGTGGGAACTGACTTGGTACCAGAAGATGCAGATGACGGATTACCATGTTTTGTCGGTGGTGCATGCCACGGGCGGGGGAGGCCAGTCGCCGCCCAGCACGGACACCCAAACCCGCTATTACTACCCGCCCAACCCGGCGGGGGAGGCCCAGTTCGTGGCCATCATGTCCCACGCCGCGAGGGTTTTATCGGGGGTCCCGGGTCTTGCCAGCGCCGCGGTGTCGTTTAAGACCGCGGCGGAAAACACCTGGAACGCCTTCGTGTCCTCGGCCCCGGTGACCAACCAGCAGTTCTGGGCCGCCGCCGAGATCTTCCGCATGGAGGAGGCCCTGGGCGGGTCGGCCGCGATCGAGAGCAAAGCCCAATCCATCGTGGACAACTACCAGAACTGGAACGGATTTTGGCTCAACGAGGACCTGTTCCAACAGAACTGGGGCATGCTGGCCTATATGCAGGCCACGAACGCCACCGCCTCGGTGGTGGCCAACATGAAGGCGGATTGGGGCAACCTGGTCGCCAACATCTTTTCGGTAAACGATATTTACAACTCGGGAATGAACACTTACGACTATTTCTGGGGAGCCGATGAGGTAAAGATGAATTACGCCCTGGAGCTGTTATGGGCGGCCAAACTGAACATGACCGGGAGTTCCAGCGCGGTCACGTGCCAGCAGCAAGCCGAGAATTTCCTCCATTACATGAATGGGGCCAACCCCCTGAACATGACCTTGATGACCAACTCCAACGCCATCGGCGCTTCCCACGGCGTCTGGCGCATTTACCACCAATGGTTCGGGAATTACAATCCCGTCAACGGCCCCGGCACCTATTCCTACGACAATTTCATCGGCAAACCCGTGTCGGTCCTGGATCCCCTCTATCCCTATTTTTCAGGGGTGGACGCCTGGGGCGTGAGTGACAGCGGACCCTCTTCCTTCGGACCCCCGCCGGGTATCGTTCCGGATGGGCCGAGCCATGGTTACGTGGATTCCAATGGAAAGGCCCAGCCGCCCCTCTTGTCGGGCGGAGGGGCGCCGCCCTATGAGAAGGATTACCGGGATTGGGATTTTGTCGACAGCTCCGGGGTTTCTACCATTCCTTGGGTCGTGAACGAAACGGGGCTTTATTACACCGCCTCCTACATGATCGTAGCTTCGGCCTTCACCAATGCCTGCGCCACCGGGGCGACATCCACCCCCACCCGGACCGCTACCCTCACCCCCACGAGGACGGCCACAGGCACCGCTTCCCCAACCGCAACCTTGACCCTTTCGCCCACCCGTTCGATAACCCCTACGGCGACTTCCACGGTCACGGCGACCCTGACCCCCACGGGTTCATTAACACCTACCATCACCTTGACCACCACGCCCACCCGGTCGATGACGCCGACGCCAACCCGCACCTTCACCTCCACCCCCTCCACCACGGGTACCGCAACCTTGACCGTCACCTTAAGCGCTTCGCCCACCCGTTCGATGACCCCCACGGCGACTTTCTCGGCCACGGCGACCTCGACCACCACGGGTTCCCCAACATCGACCGCCACCTCGACCCTTACCCCCACCCACACGGCGACACCCCCTTCGTCACCTACCCTTACGGCGACTTCGACCACCACCGGGTCGGCCACCTCTACCCCCACCTCGACCTTGACGGGTACCGCGACCTCGACCGTCACCTTAAGCCATTCGCCCACCCGGTCGATGACCCCCACAGCGACTTTTACGGTCACGGCGACCCCGACCGCCACGGGTTCCTCAACATCGACCGTTATCTCGACCCTTACCCCCACCCGCACGACGACACCCACTTCGTCACCTACCCTAACGGCGACCGCGACCACCACCGGGTCGGCCACCTCTTCCGCCACATCCACCGCGTCCCGCACCCCAACCGCAACGGCGACTTCCACGGGTTCCTCCACCGGCACCCTATCCCCGACCTCCACCCCTACGGCTTCCAGGACCCCGTCGGTGACGATCACCGCTACGCCCTCCATTACCTTGACCTCGACGCCGTCCACCACCCGCACTCCCACTTCTACCTTGAGCCCCACGGCCAGTTTCACAGCGACGATCACAGGCACTTCGACCCTGTCGTCCACGATCACACCGACCCCGGTTCTGAGTTACACACCCAGCGATACCCCCACGATCACCCAGACCTTCACGGTAACCCTTACCCTTAGCCTGACCCCCTCTCCGACGTCCTCCCGAACACCCACCTCGTCTTATACCGAAACCGCCACTTCCACGGCCACCTTGCCACCCACCTTTACCAATACACCCACATCTACCGCGATATGGTCCATCACCTATACATGGTCGCCTACTACCACCCCCACCTTGACCTGGACCCCCACCTTCACCTTCACACCGACATTCACGCTAACCCTCACCAATACTCTGTCGCCGACTTCCACCGGCACACCCACGGCCTCCCCGACCCCCACCCCTACTTTCTCCAACACCTCTGCGCTAACGGCCACTCCCTCTCCGGTCTTTACCTTGACCACCACGGGAACTTGGACCACGACCTGGACTTCCACCCCCACCGCCACCCTTTCCGCCACTTCCTCGGCCACTTGGACTGCAAGCTTGACGTTCACCGCGACCCCGCCCTTCAGCTCTACCTGGACTCCCACGGGGACGGCCACCCATACCTCCACCGGAACGAGAACTTGGACGGCTACGGCCACACCCAGTTGGACCTTCTCCTTCACTGAAACCTCGACGTCCTCCCTTACCCCAACCCGTACAATTACCCCCACGGTCACCGCCACGTCCACGGGCATGGATACGGCGACCTGGACAAGTACTTTGACCTTTTCCTTTACGCCCTCTCCCAGCGCGACTTCTTCTTGGACACCCCTTTGGACGGGAACCCCCACGCCAAGCGCGACGAACAGCCAGACCGCGACCTTGACCCCCAGTTGGACCCCGACGCCCGTTCCCACAACAGCCCTAACGGCCACTGTCACCCTCACTCCCCTGTCCCAACCGGCTCTTTATCCCAACCCGGTCACCGGAAACACGGTCAACCTGTCGATTCCCTATGGAGGAAACGTGCAGGTGAATGTTTACACCCTGGCCTTCCGAAGGGTGATCCACCTGACCCTCAACCAAATGGTCCCGGGCGCGGTCGTTTCCTTGGGACTGACGGATGATTGGGGGAAGCCCATTTCCGACGGCCTTTATTACGTGGTGGTCACGGGGCAGGGAAAAAGGTGGATCGGTAAGTTGCTGGTCTTAAGGTGAGCCAGGGAGGTACCCGTTTAACTTTTTTGAACCGGTTCAGGCCTTTGCCCTATGTTCCCGGATGTTAAAATGGGTTTGTCGGATGAAATCCCCTTGGCCTGAAATCCTTACTTCTTGAAATCAAATTTGTATTTCGTTTCCCCGGGAAAAAATGAACAAGTTAAAACCCTTTTTATACGGCGTAATTTTGGTTGGGTTTTCCCCGGCGCTTTACGCGGCGGCCGTTACCTTTACGGTCGATCCGACCCAAAACAATAGCCCCATCTCCCCCTATATTTACGGTTCGAACAGCGCCATCACGAACGTCGCCAATACCTATTACCGGTGTGGCGGAAATCGTCTTTCCGCCTATAACTGGGAAACCAACTGGTCGAACGCCGGGAGCGACTACTATTACGAGAACGATACCCTGATGGGAAGCCTCTCCTGGGGCCCCGGGGGAACGGCGGTGACCTTTCTAAACCAAAACAAGGCCAGGGGGGCGGACTCCCTTTGGACCTTGGCGTTGGCTGGCTACGTATCCGCGAATGGCGAGACCCCCGTGCAGGTTCCAACCGCCGATTTCATGGCCGCTCCCGGGCAAACCGACCCCCACGGCAATTTCTTTCCGGTCACCTTCGTGAAGGGTTCGCCCTTCGCCGACCCGCCCAACACCGCCGACGGGGTGGTCTATATGGACGAGAGCGTCAACTACTTCGTCAACCACCTGGGCAAGGCCGGAAGCGGGGGGATCCGGTTTTACGACCTGGACAACGAGCCAGGCGCCTGGTCCGCGGTTCACCAAGAAATCCATAATTATCCCGTCAGCTACATCGAGGTCGCGACCAAGGGCATTACCGTGGCGACCCAGACGACCGCGCTGGATTCGGGCGCCCAGATCCTCGGGCCGGTCGCGGACGGCTGGTCCGACATGATCAATTTGGGCGGAGCACCCGACGCGGGAAATTACTCAGCCTATAACACCAACAACACCTGGGTGCCCTTCCTGAACTATTACCTGGCCATGTTCCAGCAGGCTTCCGCCACTGCGGGGCGGAGGCTTTTGCATTACCTGGATTGCCATGTTTACTCCGAGGGCACGGACGCCGCGGGTAGCCGAATCAACGACGCGGATGTCAGCCAGGACGCGGCCACGACCCGCATGCAGCTTCCCCGGGAAATGTGGGACCCAACCTTCACGGAGAACAACTGGATTTCCTGCTGCGTCCCCCATTATGGTCCCCTGACGCTCATCCCCCGGCTCCAGGCCGCCGTCAGCCAGTATTACCCCGGCACGAACCTGGCCTTCACGGAGTACGACTACGGGGGAGGTGGCGACATTTCGGGCGGTATCGCCCAGGCGGACTTCCTGGGCATCCTGACGAAGGTCCCGGGCACCCTAGCCTCCATTTGGGATGTGGGGGCGGGCCAGCAGTACCTCACCTGCGCCTTCAACTTTTACCTCGACTACGACGGGTCGGGGTCCAAGTTCGGGGACACCTCCATCCTGGCCAATTCCAACAACGTGCCCGAGGCCACGGTTTACGCCGCCAAGGACAGCAGCCACCCCGACCGATTGAACGTGATCATCCTGAACAAGGATTACACCAACAACAATACCGCCAGCGTGACCCTCTCCAACCTGGGAACGGGCCAGCAAATCGCCTCCATCCGGGCCTTCCGATTCGACTCGGCGATTTCCGTCATCACCGCCTCGACCGCGCCCTCCTTCACGGCCAACACCTTTACCGATACCCTCCCTTTTCGTTCCGCGAGCCTTTACGAGCTGACCCTCAGCCAGGGCTTCTTCACTTCCACCCCCTCGGCCACCCCGACCCTGACGGCCACCACCACCGGCACCCAACCCACCCTTACCCGTACCCCCACGGTGACCCTGACCCCCAGCATCACTCTCACCCCTATCGCCACCCTGACGCCCACATTCACCGCCACCCAATGCGTCCAGTTGCTCAATGGCTGTGAATCCCTGACGGAGAACGGGTCCTGGTCCGGAAGCAACTCGAACCTATCCCTATCGACCACGGATGCCACCCAGCTCACCCACAGCCTGCAGGCGGCGGTGACCAACAACCCGGCGGGTGGGTGGAACGACCAGGTTTTTAACCTTTCGGGCTTTACCCCCACCAATTGGTCGAATGTGAGCCAGCTGATGGTGGATATCAACGTGCCGGCAGGCCTGATCGGTTCCTCCTATAGCCAGTTTTACCTTTTCGCGGACTCGGCCCCAACGACCTACGAGCAGGAACTCGCCACCAACGGGGTCAACGTGGTGGCGGGCCAGAACAACAACCTGACCTTCAACATCAGCCTCACGGGGGCCTTTAACCCCAGTTCCCCCATCACGAAGCTTTATTTTATTTACAACAACAACGCTCCCACGGGGGCCGGGACCTACGGAAGCTTTTACGTGGATAATATCCGGCTGGTGGCGGCCTGCGGGACCGCTCCCACCCCGACCTCGACGCCCAGCCGAACCGCCACACCGACCCCCAGTATGACCGGGACCCCGACGATGACCGTCTCCACCACCCCGACTTCAACGCGTTCGCAAACACCGACCTTTTCCCCCACGGTGAGCGCTACCTGGACCGGTACGGCCACCCTTACCCCGCCCGCAAACACCGCCACGGCGACCCCGTTTAATTCCCCTACCCCCACTCGAACGATGACCCTGACCGCGACTTCCACTTTCACACCTACGGTCCCTTTCACCTGGACGGCGACGGGGACCTATACCATGACGCCGACGGCAACCCTTTCCCCCACCCCCACAATCACCCTTACCCCGTCCCCTTCAACGACCCGAACACCCTCCGTGACTTTGAGCCCGACCGCCACCTCCACCCCAACCCTATCGCCTTCCGTCACCCAAACACCGCCATTAAGTTACACACCCACACAATCCCCCACGATCAGCCTGACGCCCACCCCGACCTCAACGGGCACCCTCACCCGGACGCCAACGGCGACCAACACGGGAACCCCAACCTTTACCCTCACCCAGACTCCAACGGGAACCTATTCCGCCACTGCTTCACCCACAATAACCCCCTCGCCCACCCCTACTTCGACCTGGACAACCACCCCAACCAAAAGTCCCACTGGCACCATGACCCCCACGGATACCCTTTCGCCCTCGGCATCCTTCACCGTCACCTTGACCCCGACTTCAACGATCAGCTGGACCGCGACCTCGACCGGGACTCAAACGGAAAGCCCCACCGGGACGCCGCCGCCTACCCTAACCCTTTCCCCCACGTCGACCGGAACGGCCACCCCGACCCTGACCCCAACCCACACCTGGTCGCCCACCTTCACCGCCACGCCTACCGGGACAAATTCTTATACCTCGACGGCAACGCCGACAAATACACCCACCCAAACGAACAGCCCGGTTCCGGCGACCCTCACACCCAGCGCCACGCTGGTCTTTACCGGAACCTATACCTTGACCGCGACCATTACCCCGACGGTGACCTTGAGTCCCGCTTTCACCGGGACCGCGACCCGGACGGCTACGCCGGTTCTATTGCCGCAGTCCCAACCAGTGCTCTATCCCAACCCCGCCCTTGGAAACACGGTCAATCTGTCGATTCCCTATGGAGGAAACGTGCAGGTGGTGGTTTACACCCTGGCGTTCCGAAAGGTGATTCACATGAACCTTTCCCAACAAGTTCCCGGAGGGGTGGTGGTCTTAAGCCTGACGGATGATTGGGGTAAGCCCATTTCCGACGGCCTTTATTACGTGGTGGTCACGGGGCAGGGAAAAAGGTGGCTTGGGAAATTGCTCGTCCTGAGATAAAAATTTCGGTCCGCAAGTTATTCTTTGTTTTTCTTTGGTAAAAGGCATGGTTTTCATTCCACCTTCATTAAAATTCGTGCGCCGGTTAGCCGATAAAGAGTTAAAATAGGGTTGTAGGAAGGGTTCCGAGGGTAGCGCCCATGGGCGCGGCGGGGACTTAAGGTCCCAAACCGATAGGGAACCCGGTCGCCGAAAGCCGGATGACTGGAAAGGGTTTCAAAGTGGGCACCCTCTGGGGTGCGGCGGGAACTGAGGTTCCAAAGCGCGGAAAACCCGGCCTGGTTGGTTCGGTGGACTCTTGAAGAGTGGTTGTGGTTTGCGAAGTTTGTTTTTGAAGTGAAACGGGTAGGAGTTAGTACAATCGTCGGAAGGGTTCAAGGGTTACGCCGAATGGCGCGGGGCAAAGGCCCAAAACCAAGTAAGAATCCTGCTGAAGATATTGCTAGTGTAGAGGGAAGGTCGCAGTGAAGTCGGCCCTGGGGCGCCTGCCGGCCCCGGGGCTTTTTTATTTCTGGGCACCCATCCTGAATGAACTGTTGTAGGACCTTATTAACATCCGCTCCAACTCAAACCTAGGAATTCAGGGCAAATGGGTTGAACGTTTTTGGGGGCCAAGCCTCGCAAATAATAGAGATTGTTCCTCTATATTGATCTTCGGCGAGTTTTGGTCCTGTCGGTAAAGCGCTGGACCCTTAAATGAACTTGTGGCGGATCGTCAGGTTCAAGGCCACGAAGAGGCCAAGCGCGCATTCCATCCCGAAGGCGATGAACAGCCGTTTTCGGATTTGGGGGTCTGGCGAGAAGATGGCAGATAAAAAGTCGAAGGGTGCCAGGAAAATCACCGCGAAAATGCGGACGATGACTAGAAACAAGAATAGGTCCACGGGAACGTTTTTCATCACGGCCTCCATTGGGAGAAGCAAATTCAGGGTGACCCCGGCTATCTCCATCAAGGGTCCGGTGGCCGCCAGCCCCAGCACGGCCCAGGAATAACCGCGCCAGAACCAGGGGGCCTTTCGGAGAAAGAAGAGCGCCAAGAGGGTGGGAAACAGGGCGGCGACGCCCGAGACCTCAAAAAAGAGAATGGCCGAGCCTTCGGCGTACATCCCGGAAGATTGGTTGGCCCAGGCCGGGGCGAACCGTTCATGCAGGTCCTCAACTAGCAGGCCTAGCCCAAGCGCCGCTACATAACCCAACAGGACTAGAGCCACTTTGAAGGTTGTTTTCATGGGTCCAATTTAGCGCAAAAAGGGGAGCGGGAGCGTCTGTTTTTTAGTAACCGGGATGGCTAGATGGGTACTCGTAAACCAAGGTGATCAAAATGAATCAGATCGATTTACACGAAAGGGGAACGCCATAACTGTTCAGGGAACGGTAAAGCAACCTCAACACGAGGTACTATTAAAGTAAAGAAATAAAATTTTTACCACCAAGGCACTAAGAAAAACTCGTGTTTTGATGCCGATAAAACCAAAAAGAAATGTTTAGAGAAAATCTTGAAGTGGCGGCTGCTCCAGGTTTTTTCATTTTTTGGTCTTGCTCTCTCGTACGACCTAGCTTCTGAAACGGCATAATTCCCGCGGGAAAACAAACCCACGGCGCCAATTTCAACAATAAAGCCCCGTAAAATTATCTCCAGTATGATTTCCGTCAAATTAACCTTGGCTTCATGGGGTTACACTTATGCTTCCTGTAAACCATTCCATCCGAAGAGGAGAACTCCATGCAATTCATTCTTTTGGGCGAGCCGGGGGCTGGGAAGGGAACCTATTCGGCGGTTTTGATTAAGAAATTCCAAATCCCCCAGGTTTCCACCGGCGATATCCTTCGCGCGGCGGTCAAGGCGGGCACGCCCTTGGGATTGAAAGCCCAGGAGTTCATGAAAAAGGGAGAACTGGTCCCCGATGAGGTGGTGATCGGACTGGTGCGGGAGCGGCTCAAGGAAGCCGACGCGGCCAAGGGGTTCATCCTGGACGGCTTTCCCCGCACGATACCCCAGGCCCAGACTTTGGAAGGGATCTTGAACGAGCTGGGAAAGCCGGTGAACGCGGTTTTGAAAATCGAGGTCAGCCGGGAAACTTTGATCGAGCGATTGACCGGGCGCCGGTCCTGCAAGGTCTGCGGGACGGGATACAACGTCAATACCGGGTTGGCCCCGAAGAAAGACGGTGTTTGCGACAAGTGCGGCGGGGAAGTGATCCAGCGGGCGGATGACAACCGGGCCACCATCGAGAACCGCTTGAACGTGTACACCAAAGACACCGCTCCCCTGGTGGAATTTTACGAGAAGAAGGGCCTGCTCAAGCGCATCCCCTGCGAAGGGCCATTGGATGAGGTCTTGGCCCGATTTGAGAAGGCGGCCTTGGGGGCCGTGGGCCGGGCTTAGAGGCGCCGACAAAACCTTTTTCACCACCCAGGCACACAGGCATCAAGATAGGCCAAATTAAAATTTGGTTTACACCCTGGATTGCATGTTTGTTATTCCAAGTTCTTGGTGCAATTGTGTCTTGGCGGTGAATTCTTGATCTTGTTGAGAGTTCTTGTTTGTTTTTGTATTTGTTTATTTCTTGTCTGGTTTCCTTGAGAACCTACCTTTGATGACGGAATGCCCTGTATACGCCAAGGCAAAACCCGTTTTTAACATGACCATAGTCATAAATTTTTAAGCCTTAGGACCAATATCATGGCCTGTCGTGATGTCCGCCGGATTCTGCCGGTTGATCTTACTTAATAAGGGGAGTTCCCGATGACGACTGAAACGAAAACCGCGCCCGCGCCCGTACTCCAGACCCTCCCGGGGGACGACATCCGCCAGGTCATGTGGCGCTACAGCGACCGGTTCGACATCCAAATGCTGGTCCAGTCCTCCCGGTCTGTCGCCCGGGGCCCGGTCGCCCGGCTGGTGACGGCCGGCGCGCGAAATTCCCACGAGTGGACGGAGGCCAAAAATTCACTGCTGAAGGCCTATGACGATTCGGGGATCACCGCGGCCTTCCTCGACCCCGAACACGGCGGCCTATTCGCTGGCCCCAAAAACCTGGCCATGGCCCTGGTAGCCTTTGAGCTCGCCTGGGTGGACGGCGGTGCCGCCACCGCTTCCTTGGCCGGTAATTTGGGATTGGCCCCCATTCACGAGGTGGGCACCCCCGAGCAAGTGGCTCGCTACATGACCCAAGCCGCGCCCGCCAAGGAGGGCGAGAACCGCAAGACCCTGCGTGCCGCTTTCGCCCTGACTGAGCCCCTGCCCTACGTGGGGGTGGAGACGGGGCTTTTGTGCGGCAAGGTGCGGGTGGCGGAATGGAAAGACGGGCAGGAACCCATGTTGGAGATCGACAAGCGGGGCCGGTTCATCACCAACATGGATTACGCGAACTTGGTCACCGCCGCAGTGGATACCGACGACAAGCGAATTAAAAGCTCCTGCATGGTCATTTTGGAGGAGGGCGACCCGGGCGTGTTCGACCGGGGAACCGCCACCAAGAAACTGGTACACCAGCTTTCCTCAACGCGCGATCCCAACTTCCAAATGAAGGTTCCCGCCTCCCGCATCGTGGGGGGATACACCGTCAAGGACGGGGTGATCGTTCCCCACTACACCCACGGGGAGGTGATCGAGGCGGTTTTCAAGCGCACCCGCGTGACCGTGGGGCTCATGACCGCGGCCAAGCTTCTCTCGGCGGTCGAGCCGGTGATCCGCTACCACCGCCAGCGCTTCCGCGGAGGCGCCACGGCGAACCCGGGCACGCCGCGATATGAATTGGGAATCCAATCCAAGCAGGACGCCCTGCACCGGCTGGTCGATATCTGGGCCATGGGCGAGGCAGGAGCTTCCTTGGGGTTCGAGACCGAGCGCCTTTACGACCAACTCGACCCCTTGGAAAGGAAAAAGAACCAGATATTTAAAGAAAAGGGGGTCACGGGAGCCCGCGCCCAGATGAGGGAGATGGCCAAGGTGGAGGAAAAGGCCCTGGAGTACCTCCGGCTCTCCAAACTGCCCCTGGAAGGGGAAGGAAAGAAAAAATGGGAGTCGCTTGAACAAGATACCCTGGTTCAATTCGCCATCCTGGAATCGGCCGCCAACGTGCTTTGTCCCGCCACCAAGTTGTGGAACACGGGCCAGGGCGCCAACGTCATGCGAGAAGCCGTCAGCCTCATGGGAGGTTACGGCATCACCGAGGATTGCCCGGGTTTCCTGGGCCACAAGTGGATGGACGCTCAGTTGGAAGCCACCTACGAGGGGCCCGAGGCCGTCCAAAGGCGCCAGCTTTCCATCACCATGATCCAGCCCCTGTTCCTGGAACAATACAAACAGTGGATCCGGGACATGAAGGCGGTCGCCGCGACCCGCCCCGAGACCGGCGCCTGCGCGCTGGGAAGCGCCATGCAATTGTGGCTGTGGACCCTGGAGCATCTCCAGCGTTCCACCGACGCCGAGGGCGCCAAGCTTTACCACTCCAACCGCCAGGGAGTGACCTTCCCCATGGCAGACGCCCTTTGCTGGGTCCTCGCGTCGCGCTCCCAGGTCATGGACCTGTTGGAACTGGAGGAGAAGGGGAAGAACAATCCCGCCCTAGCGGAATCCCTGCCGGGTACCCTCGCCTTCCTGCGGGACCTCTGCCATGTCCAGGCGGCCCGCGCCTCGGGCGAGGCCTCCCGAATCTGCGCCGAGCTGGTATTCGGATACAACCAGCACCCGGATTGGAGCGAGCAAGGCTGCCAGGCTTGCTACAGCGAGCTGGAATTGGACGGGTTGGAAGGCGTCATCCCCGGCATCGAGGGAGGGGCCTACGGCCGGGTCGACGTGTTGGACCGGGAAAACCACCCGCCCCTGAAGCGGGGGCCCTGCGTCAAACTGTCGGGGCTGGAAACTTTCGTGGCCCTGCGGTCCAAACTGGACGCGTGCCTGACGGGCTGCCGGCTTTCCAAGGACCGGGCCGCCGAATCCTTGGCCAAGGTCATGATTCCCGAAGCCCTCGATTATCCCCAGTGAGGCGGCCGCTTGAACCCTGACGCGCCTATATTGCCCGAGCGGCAAGTGCTGGAGGCCGACATCCTTTGCGTCGGCTTCGGCCCCGCGACCGGAGGTTTCCTGACGACCCTGGCGAAGGGTTTGGCCAAGGAAGACGGGACCCCCGCTTTCGAGAGCCGGGTCAACCCGGGCAACCCCCTCCAGGTGCTTTGTTACGAGCGGGCGGACGACTTGGGCTACGGGGTTTCGGGCGTGGTCACCCGCGGACGCAGCCTCAGGGCTTCCTTCCCGGGCGAGGAATTCAGCCAGCTTCCCCTTTTTTCCAAGGTGTCGGGCGAAAAGATCCTTTACCTCCTCGACCCCCATGGGGCCAGCCGCCGGCCCCCGCTAGTCAAAATGGCAGATTCGATCCTTAAACTTTTGCCCTGGGTAAGGAAAGACCTGGCCTTCGAGATTCCCTTCACACCCGATTTCTTGCATAAAAAAGACGGGTATATTTTTTCCCTCGGGCAGTTCAACCAATGGGTCGGTTCACAGGTGATGATGTCGGGTCAGGTGCAGGTTTGGCCGGGGACGCCCGTCGCCGAGGCCCTGGTGGAGAACAACCGGGTGGCCGGGGTGCGCCTGTGCGACCAGGGCGTGGATAAGACGGGACAGCCCACCGAGAATTACCTTCCCGGAATGGACGTGAAGGCCCCCTTGACCGTGGTCGCGGATGGCCCGGTGGGGCCCATCGGCCGCCAGCTGGATCGGCAGTTCGGGACCCCGGAGGGCCATAGCGCCCACGAGTGGGCCCTGGGGATGAAGGCCGTCCTGGACCTCCCCGAGAATACCCAATTAAAACCCGGGTTCGTTTTGCATACGATGGGTTATCCCGAACCCGAGATCTTCGGCTTCCTCTATGTCTTTCCAGGCAATGTGGCGGCCGCAGGCATTTTCGTGCCTTCCTGGTTCGACAACCCCACCCGCACCGGTTACCTCTATCTCCAACATTGGATGCGGCACCCCGCCCTTTGGAAACACCTTCAAGGGGCGACCCTGCGCAGTTGGGGGGCGAAAAGCCTGCAGGAATCGGGCTTGAGGGGCGAGCCCTTTTTGGCCGGCGACGGCTATGCCCGCATCGGGGAAGGCTCGGGTTCCACCAACGTCCTGTCGAACTCGGGGGTCGATGAGGCCTGGGCGACGGGGGTGCAGTTGGGTGAGGCGGTCTTGGAACTCCTGCAAAAGAAAAAGCCCTTTACCCGCACCGACCTGGAACAAACCTACGTCAAACGCCGCCGGGAAAGCTGGGTTTATAAGGAAGGCCAGGTGGCGGAAAGGGCCCGGGATGGTTTCCAGAAGGGTTTCGTGCAGGGGATGGCAGGCATGGCCCTTGCGGGTTTAAGCGGGGGATTGCTGAGTTGGCCCGGAAAGCCCCTGGCTCCCCATGAGCGCATTCCCAGCTTGGAGGAATATTACAAGGGGCGCCTTTCGAACGAGGCAATCGCCGCGATCCGCAAAGAATCGAAGGCCATGGGAAAACCCATCCACGAGGCCGTCATGCGGAAGATCGGCTGGCCTGAGATTCCGCTCGATGGCAAATTGCTGGTTTCCCACCAGGACGCCCTCCTGATGGGGGGCAAGGTCCAGGCTCCGCCGGGCTTTCCCGACCATGTGGTATTCCTGAAGCCTGGCGCTTGTAATCTTTGCGAGCGGAAGGTTTGCGTGGATATGTGCTCGGGCCAGGCCTTGGCCATCGCCGACCACGGCGGCGTGAGTTTTGACCGGGAAAAATGCGTGCATTGCGGGGCCTGCCTGTGGAACTGCTCCGAATTGGTGGAAAACCTCACGGGCCGGACCAACCTGGATTTCAGGGCCGGTGCCGGTGGCCTCCATTCGGCTGAGAACTAAGTGGTCCTCGGATAGAAAAACCAAACGCCAACGAAAAGACACGAAGTTTTTGAAAGCGAAACATTGGAAATGAAATAGATGTTTTTCTTTAGGTCTGAGTGGCTTCCTGTTGAAAATGGTTTTGCCGTTCGCTGTATTGTTTACCTATACCCAAGGAGAAAAGATGAGCGAATACCATATTGTCGTCTGCGGCGGGCTGGTGCCGGACCCTCTGCAAACCCTGGAGCCGATGACGGGGCCCGCGGGCCCGTCTCTCAAGAACGAGGCCATGCTTCCCGCCATCCTGGATCCCTGGGCCGCGAGCGCCCTTTTTGAGGCCGCGGCCTTCGCCAAGGTCAACCCGGGTTCCAAGCTTTGGCTGGTTTGCGCGGCTCCCAAGGCCAAGATCCAACAGGTCATGATGGCCCTGGCCCAAAAGGCGCCCTTCGAGCTGGTGCCGGTGGACGCTCCCGCCGGTGGTTTTACGGATAGTTCGGAATGTGCCTCCGCCCTGGGTGAGGCGGTTTCCGCCATTCCGGGAATGGACAAGTCCAAGCTGCTCCTTTTCGGCGGTTGGGAATCGGCGTCCCGTGGCGCGGGATCCACCCTCGCCATGCTCGGGGAACGGTTGGGGCTCGCCGAGCAGTTCCAAGGCGTGGACCAGGTGAAGCCAAACCCGGATGGAAGTTTGGAAATCCTAGAACGTGTAGAAGGTGGCAAGCACCAGGTTTCCATCCTTTCCGCGCCTCCTGCAGTCGTGGGTTGGGCCACGGGCAGCCTACGTGAGCCGCCCAATAATCCGCAGGTGGGAATGGCGAACATGAGGAACCTAATGCCCGCCCTCCAGAAGGCCAAATCGGCCAAGCTGGCCGGGGAAGGGCTGGCCTTTCAAACAGTGGCACTGCCCAAGCAAAAGCGTGACACCCGGGTCGTGAAGGACATGCCGGTAGATTCGATCGCGAAGGAAATCGTGGATTGGGTGAGAAAGAAATAAAGATAGTCGACAGTTGGCAGTTCGCAGTCGGCAGGAAACGTCGTAAACATAAAGGAAAACCAAAGATATGCAACTGATAAAAAAGGACGGATAAGATGGAAACCATACTTTTGTTAGCCCCGCTCGACGGGGAGGGGAAAATAACCAAAGCCGGGTTGGAGGCCGCCACGGCGGCAAAGAACCTGGTCCAAGCCTTGGGCGGCGCGAAGCTGATCGCGGGCCTTTTTGGGGCCAAGGCGCCGAATGGCGCGGGGGATTCGCTCGCGGGCGCGGGGTTTGAAAAGGTGATGGCGGTCGAAGGGGAGCCGCTGGCCCAGGCCCGGTACGCCACGGACGCGGCGACCTGCGAGGCGCTTGTGAAGGCCTCCGGCGCGACCCTGGTGCTGGCCCCGGCGGTTTCCCGGATACAACGGGTGATCGCGGGTGTGGCGCAAAGGGTTGGCGGCAAGATCGACACCCACGTGACCGAATTGGCCTCGGAGGGCGGCGCGCCCCAGGCCACCCGCTGGTATTACCGCCAAAGGCTTTTCGCGAAACTCACCCGCGCCCAAAGGCCCTGGATCCTGACCGTCGAACCCGGCACGAACGCCGCGCACGCGGGTTCGGGCTCATTGGCCTTGGAGAAACTGACCGTGAGCCTGCCCGAATGCAAAACGAGGGTGAAGGGCGAAAAATCACCCGCTTCCGGCGCCCAGACCATCCGGCCCGACGCCGAGCTTCTCTTCGTGGCGGGGGCGGGCTGGTGCAAGAAGCAGGCGGACGGCCAATTGCACGTTCCCGAGGCGGAGAAATTGATCCTCGGCTTCCTTGAAAAGACCCAATCCTCCCTGGGGGGGAGCAAATCGGTGGTGGACCAGAGCGGCGAAGGGGCGGTGCTTTCCTTCATGAGCCACTTGAACCAGGTGGGCCAGACCGGGTCCACTCCCCGGCACGCCAAGGGGCTGGCCACCTGCTGCCATGGGGAAGAGCCCCACGCGGTGGGCTGGCGCTTCATTCAAGAGCGCCGGGCGGTCAACTTGAACGCCAATTGCGGCTGGGCCCAGGGCAAGGCGGACGTGCTTTACGTGGCGGACGCCTTCCAGGTCTTGGCCAAGGTGAACGAACTATTGGGATAGGAAGGGTTATAATAGGAATGGTAGGGAGTCCGGTTTCAAGCGAGGTCACTGATGGCATTTTTAGCGGTGGTGGACGCGGTAGGGGTGGAATACACCATCAACACAGAGAATCTGGTTCTCTTGCGGGACGCCAAGAGCGTGCATGAATTGGTGTTCATGGATGGAAGCAAGATCAACCTGAAGCCGGAGGAAGCGGCGAGGGTCAAGGGCCTGCTGGTTCAACCATCCATCTAACCGCGAACCTCCGAAAACAAAAAAGGCGAGCCCGAATGGGCCCGCCTTTTTTGTTCCCCCTGATGGGGAAGTGTTAAGCTGTGGAAGGTTTATTAATGAAATACCTCTCGGACCCGAAGGTCGTTGCCATCGGCGATATAGAGGTTATTAGAGGCGTCCACACAGAGGCCCCAGGGATTCGCCAGTTGCGCGGCGGCGGCGGGGCCATAATCGCCCAAACCGCTTGAACCGCCTCCCGCGTAGGTGGAGATGATCCCGTTGGTGTTGACCTTGCGGACCACGTTGTTGTTCCAATCGCCGATATAAAGGTTTCCGGACCCATCCATCGCCAGCCCCTCCGGGCTGTTCAAGGTCGCGGAAGTGGCCGCGAAGCCATCACCCGTGTAGCTCGCCACCGATACCGCCCCCGCCACGGTGTAGATGGCCCCCCCGGTGATCATCCGGACGGTGTCATCCCAACTACTGGAGATGTAGACGGTGGTACCGGAGGCGTTCACCGCGATCCCCTGGATGTTGATCAATTTAGCCGACATGGCGGAACCACCCTCGACATAGGTATCCGCACAGGTCACGCAACCGGCCAAGGTGTTGATGATCCCGCCCGTGTTCATGACCCGAACGCGGCCGTCGCCGGTGTCCGCGAGGTAAAGGTTTCCCGAGGAGTCGCACGCGAGGGCCTGGGCGCTCACATAGGAGGAGGTGGCGGGGACGCCGTCGATGACGCTCGCGCCGCCGCCCGCTGCCTGCGTGGTGACCCCTCCGTTGTATTTCCAGACGGAGAGGGGGCCATTGACGTAGTAGATGTTTCCAAAGGAGTCCGCCGCGACGCCGGTGGGGTTAATTGGATTCGCGACGGTGGTGATGATCCCGGAGGTGTCCACTTTGCGGATGGCGTTATTTGCCTGCACCGAGATATAGATGTTCCCGGACGGGTCGACTGCCGCGCCAGATGGATTGCCGAGCGCGGCGGCGAGGGCTGGACCGTCATCACCCGGGTTATTGGTGCCCCCGCCCGCCACAGTGATGATCTCGCCGGAAAAAGTCGTGGGCGTCGGGGTAGCCGTGGAGGTTTGCGTGATGGTGGGTGTGATGGTCGGGGTGGAGGTCACCGTTGCCGTGTAGGTGGCAACGGCGGTGTTGAAGTTGATGTTCTGGGTGTTGTGGACCGACCCGGCCGTAAAGGGGCCCAAGGTCGTGATGGGGTCCCCGCTGGTGTTGGTGAAACAGCTGAATTGTGGGTTGTTGCTACAGTTATTCTGGCTTCCCCCCACTGCGTCGTACCAGGCTTGCAGGTAATAGGTCACACCCGCGGAGAGGCCGAGGGACGCGTCCATTAAATTGTAGTTGCCGGACGAACTGATACTGTTGTTATCCGGGCGGAGGTAATCGGAAGTGTTGATTGATCCATCGGAATTCGCCCCGTAAGCGGCGAAATAGACCTGGTTGGAGTTGGTGATCCCGTTCGGGTAATAGGTGGTGTTGACGCTAACGGTTCCGCCCACACCGGTGAAGGTGCAGGGAGCTCCCCCGACAGGATAAGCGACGCTCAAGCTGACGCCGCCGGAGGGGTTGGTGACCAGGGTCATCCCGCTCCCGAGGCAAGCCTCGGAACTGACGCTGTTGCCCGTAAACCCGTAAAACTGGAAGGTATCGCCGATGTTCGGGTTAAAGCCACCGCTGCCGTTCGTGAGAAAGCCGGTGTTGTATCCCCTGCCGGATTGCCCGTAGATGACACCGACATAAACATTGGTGGCGGGGGCGTCATTGAACAGGTAGGTTCCCGCGGAATTTTGCATGTCCACGGAGAAGTAACCGCCTCCGCCGTTGAGCGAAGTGGCCACCAGGACCCCCAATTGGTTGGTGGAACTGACGTTCGAGGCGCTCACCGAGACCGTCAAGGGGTTGGAGTAGCTGTTGACGGTGCTGTCGAAGGTGATGGGCATGGTATAGGGGTTTCCGGCGCTATTGAGGGTCGTGGGGAGGTTGTTGATGAAGGTGACCGGATCGGATCCCGTGGGGGTGGCCTGGACCAGGGTGCTGCTCCCGCTTCCCACGTTATCGTAAAAGACTTCCAGATCCCAATTTGAGTTGTTGCTATTGTTCGAACCCAGGGACGTCAAATAGAAGGTCGCCCCGTTGCTTTTGACCGTGTTGTCGGTCAGCAAGGTTCCGTAGTTCGTGCCAGCCTGGTAGGCCAGCAGGTGGATCGACTTGGTGCCGCTGACCCCGCCCGGAAGGTAAGTGACAGGGCCTGAAATACCCTGGGCGATATTGTCATCATTGAACCCCATATTGCCGATATTGTTGTTGCCGTTCGTCACCGTGATGCCGGATGCCGGCAGGTTGAAGGTGGTATTACCCCCGCCGGTCGCGATGATATAGGGCTCTCCGGGCAAGGGGCCTCCCTGATCCACGTTATTGACCAGGGTGCTGGCCGCGTCAAATTGAATCAAGACCCAGTAGGTACCGGTGGCGGTTAAGGGTATGCTAAAACCTCCCCCGTTCGCCGTAACAGAGGCGGTCCCCACCATGCTGACCCCGCCGTTTCCCCTGACGAATGAACCGTTGTTGTAAACCTCAATGCCAATAGGTTTGTTCGAGCTCACCGAGCCTAAGCTTCCGTTATACGAGACGCTGCCCGTGATAAAAATGCCGTTGGGTGTGCTGGTGACGGTGAGGGTGGGGGTGCCGGTCACGGTCGCCGTCAAAGTGCTGGTCGAGGACACCGTGGGGCTATAGGTCAGGGTGACGGTCGGGGTGAGGCTGAAGGTCGTGGTAAGGGTGACGGTTGAGGTAGGGGTTGAAGACGGGGTGAAGCTCAAGGGGGGCGTGTTGGTGGGTGTCCCGCTGAAGGTGGATGTTCCAGTTGGGGTGGGACTGTCCGTGAGGGTTGGGGTATTAGTCACCGTAAAGGTGCTGGTGCCCGTGGGTGTCGAGGAAGAGGTATAGGAATCGGTTGGGGTGGCAGTTTGTGTTGGGGTGTTGGTGTCGGTGGGTGTCAGGCTTTCAGTCGATGTGCCGGTAGAAGTGGGCGTGGAGGAAGATGTAAAGGAATCCGTCGGGGTGGCTGTTTGGGTTGGGGTATAGGTGACGGTCGGCGTCAGGCTGTCAGTAGCAGTACCGGTAGAAGTGGAGGTTGAAGTATCCGTAGGACTGTTCGTGATGGTGAAGCTTGAAGTCGGAGTAGGCGTTTGGGTGGGCGAGTAAGTCGTGGTAATTGTATTGGTTGAGGTTGGTGTGTTGGTGTTGGTGGTTGAATGGGTGATAGTGGGGGTCTGGGTAATCGTGGGACTGTTCGTTATGGTTGCGCTGTTAATGGGAGTCGGGGTGGAGGTGTTGGTGGGGGGATTGGAGGGAGAAGTCGGATTACTGCTTTTGGATCCTCCGCAAGAAACATAAAAAAAGGCCGTCACCGCCAACAAAATGGAGAATAAGAAACTTGAGTAATTTTTCATGCAATCCCCCTATCACGATAAACAACAAGCAGAATATATAGTCGATTTATCAAAACTGCCAGAAAACCCCAGGCTTTTAAGCCTGGGGATGAATGGCTGCCCGGAGGGCCGACTGATTTTGTCGGTCCGCAGGCCAGGGGTTATGGCATGCTCTGGTGATGGGAAACTATTGGACTGGAGCACATACCAAGCACCGACTGTTGTATCACTTGGTTTGGATACCCAAGTATAGGAAACGAATTCTACTGGGCAAAGTGGTTGTTCGCTTAGACGAACTATTTCGTGAAGCAGCCCACGTCAACCGGTGGGTAATTCGTGAGTTGAATATTCAACGGGACCATGTCCATATGCTGATTCAAGTTGAACCAAGGGTGAGCGTGGCAAAAGTAGTACAAGTTTTGAAAGGTGGGACGAGTATCAAAATAAGGCGGGAGTTTCCAGAACTGGAAGAGTTTTTGTGGGGTGATAGTTTTTGGGCGGACGGCTACTTTGCGGAAAGTATTGGGACGGTGCAAGAAGAAATGATTCGTAAGTATATCCGCGAGCAACAGCGTGACCAGAGTATGCCGAAGGGCAGAAACCCCGGGCTTTAGCCCGGGGAGAGCTTCATTTTTTTTTGTATGATACGGCTCATCCAAGGTTGTAAAAAAAGTGTTAAATTCATTGGGGGTGAAACGATTAATATTCCCTTGAATCCCTGCGCATTTTAAACTAATTATTCGATTAAAAAGGTCAAAAAGGATGCGTTATGACTGAAGCGTATCTTCTGAAGGAAAGACGGGTCCATCCTCGAATTTCAGTCAAAATTCCATTGGATTTCAGGATTATTGATAACCGGGAAGAGATCAAATCCGTATTGGAGCTTCGTAAGAAAGAAAAAAATGGGAAAACCCTTGATGCCAGCCTGGGAGGGCTTTGCGTAGTTACGGATTATCCCCTATATGAAGGGACCATTTTGAGCCTCGAAATTTCGATTCCTGAACCACCGCAAAAAACAAGGGCGATGGCCGAGGTGGTATGGGCCAATGATTCGGGGGGCGGGATCCGTTTTTTGGCGATGGAAGAAAAAGACCGGGATGCCTTGAAAACCTACCTCACCAAGGCATCCTCTAAAAGGTAATTCATTTATTGTTATTGTAATTCTTGTCATTTCTGAAATATTTTCAAAAGGTTCCGCTATTTGAAATGAGATATGGAACACCGGGAAAATCTATCCTGGAGGTGATTAGACTTTTTGCCAGATAGTGATGGGGTTATAATAAGGCTCGTAGTAGTTTTTTGAATGGACGCCCCTTCCAATTCCTCGGTGTCTGACCGCACCGAATTTAACCGATACTAATTCAATTTCTTTTAATGCGCATGTTTCGTAAATCGGGTTTTATACCAAATTGGTTTCATCGATCGGTGTTTTTAGAGGAGAAGCCAAGTGGAAATTACGAAAAAAGTGAAGATCGTGAACCGGCTGGGGCTCCATTTGAGGGCCGCCGCGAAGCTAGTGAAGGCTTCTTCCAAATACAAATGCCGAATCTTTATTAAAGACCAATACCATCAAGCGGATTGTAAGAGCCTACTGAATATCATGGCCCTCGCAGTCAGTTATGGTTCGGAAGTGACCTTGGTGTTCGAGGGGGAAGATGTTCGCACCGCCCAGGAAGAAATTCTTGATTTGTTCCACACCAAGTTCGGTGAAAAATCTTAACCTTAACAAATTAGGTTCGATTTTTTTAATAGTTAGATTTTTCTGATTTGTGTCGGATTTTCAGCTATTCTCCCCAACAAAATCTTGATAATTATTGATGAAATCCTTTTTCTTGTGGAGTTTTATCGGCTTGAAAATTGCAATATTTCCATAAAAAAGATCGAAATCGGATTAACGTAAAACCTTTTTGCTCGATTTTTTTGATTTTGGTGATTGACGAATTTGGGGTAGGAGTTTGTCCCCTTCAACTTGAGGAGTGGGCTTGTCCAAGAAAATAAAAACGTTATCCATTAATTCCCCTACACCGAAATTAGCCTATCTTTTTGGGGCGTTCATGTTGGGATTTTTGTGGCCTAGCTTCTCGATTGCCACGCCTCAAACCCTGACGGTTTCGGGGAACCAGGTGATGACCAGCGGCGGTTGTCCCGTGACCTTGCGGGGTGTGGATATCGACAGCATGGAATGGTACGACAGTAATAATGACCCCGGGGAAGGTCCCCCCAATGGGAGTGGGGGAAGCATTCTCAGTTCGGTCCAGGCGGCGGTAACCGCTTGGCATGTCAACATCATCCGGCTTCCTCTCAACCAAGATTTTTGGTTTGGCTGTGGCGGGGCTGGCGCGGCGACCTACACCGGTACCGTCCAAAGTATCGTTGATTATTGTTCGACGAATAATGTTTACGTCCTGCTCGATTTGCATTGGTCGGGAACCTCTTCGACCTCCTCGGCGCCGTGTGGAAGCGGATGGACCTCGGCGACCACGCAACAGCCCATGGCGGACGCGAACGCGGTGACCTTTTGGAGCGCTGTCGCCGGGACTTACAAAAATAATTCAGCGGTCCTCTTTGATCTTTACAATGAGCCCTACGACTCTAACAAGGATGGAATCGCTCCCGTAACGGTTGACACCGCAGGGTATGGCATATGGCTGAACGGGGGGGTACTCGCCGGCAATTCATTTACCACCCCCGGTATGCAAGCATTGTTGAACGCGGTCCGTGGAGCCGGCGCTAATAACCTATGCGTCATGGGCGGACTTCACTGGTGCGCTAACCTTAACGGTTTGCCCGCTGCCTCGGTCACGAATTTGGGCAACGGCGTCATGTATGCATGCCACCTTTACGGGAATAATGACGGGAATACCCCGGTCAGTTGGACCGCGGAGATACCAGCCACTCTCTTGTCCAATTATCCTGTTTTCGCGGGGGAATATGGGCCCTCCACCAGCTGCAACGTGACCGATACCACCTACAACACGAATATCTTTTCCTGGCTCAGTTCGACTAGCGGTGTGGTGGGTGGTACCGCCTGGTCCTTTACCACCAATTCTTGCCCTAATTTGTTGTCCAGTTACAATCCCATTACAGCGAGCGCTTGGGGACAGGCGGTTTCAACCTTTTTGTTAACCCCGGTGCCGACCTGCGGTTCGACTGGCGGCTCAAACACTTACACGCCAACTCGAACATTCACCTCCACGCCTACCTTAACCCAAACGCCTACGATTACCCGAAGCAACACCCCAACCTATACCTCGACGACGACACCCACCCGAACATCCACTCCGACATTGACCTGGTCACCCACACCTACTCCTACCGGTACGTCTACCTCCACCCGGACATCAACCCAAACTTTTACGGCGACCGGAACCGTGACGGCTTCATTTACGGCCACGCTTTCGATAACCCCTTCGAAAACTTCAACCGCAACCTTAACCTCAAGCCCATCGGTCACGGGTACCTCGACTTCGACGATTCAATCCACCCCCACCTTCACCAATAGCCCAACACGCACCCATACCGTCACGGCAACCAACACCCCTATCGCGACCGGAACCTTTAGTCCCACTCCTACGGCGACCTGGACGACGACCCGTACCTCCACTTCGACGGTGACAGGGACATCCACTTTTTCATCCACCTCCACCGGTACTTCAACACTGACCCCGACTGTCTCCTTCACGACCACCCGCACCTCCACTTCCACGGTGACGGGAACCGCCACTTCGACTTTCACCTCCACTTCGACCGTCCCCTTAACTCTGACCGTAACCAATAGTCCTACCCTAACCAATACGGTCACCAAGACCACCACCTTTACCTCGACCGTGACGGGAACCACGACCTTTACATCCACAACGACCGCGACCGTTACCAACACTTCCACCCTCACTTTCACCCACACCGCCACCTCGACGCGTACCCCCACCTCCACTTCAACTCCGACCGTCACCACCCCCCCCACGCTTACCTTTACGGTGACCGAAACGCCCCAATTGAGCTTTACCATTACCGAGTCGCCCACTCCAACCAACACCTTTACCTCGACCTCAACCTCGACGGCTTCCCCCAGCGCCACCCATACGAATACATCCACATTGACCGCGACCTACACCTATACTCCTACCAATTCCACGACGTCGACGGCAACCGTAACCCGGACTTCCACAGGTACGGCGACCATGACCCGCACACCTACCTCCACCTCTACTTCTTCCAACACGGCGACTGTCACCTCCACCGTTTCCTTGACGGCCACGGTGCCATTTACCTATACCCCAACTCAGACCTCCAGCCCCACGCCGACCTGGACCCTGACCGCTTCCCTTACACCGACCAGTTCGATGTTGCCAACGGCGACCCACACCGCGAGTTGGACGGCCACGGCAACCCTATCCCGCACGCCGACTTTAACCTATACGGAATCGGTGACTGGTACGCCCACCCTGTCCTATACACCTAGCCTGACGCCACCCTTCTCCTATACTCCCACCGGCACCCCGACTTTGACCGACACGCCTACAGCCACCGGGACAGCGACTTCCACCGTTACACCGCCTTCGACCTACACCCCCACCCCTACCCTCACGACCACTGCTACCCCGACATTCCCCTATACGGCGACCAACACCCCGACCCTAACCTCCACCCCTACCTTTACAGCGACAGCCACCTCGACCGGCACCCCCACACCTCCCAACGTTCAATTGGCGGTGGGCGGTTCCAATCCCTCGGGTGAGGCGGTTTTGCCTGGAACGGCCAACGTACCCCTGCTTCAATTCCAACTGACGAATACCGGAAGCATGAACGTGACCGTCACCAGCCTTCAAGTTTCCATCCAGGGCGGTTCGGGGGTAACGGAAGTTTCCTTGACCCTCGGGTCCTTGGTTTTGGGCACGGGAAGCCTCTCTAGCGGCACGGCGGTCCTCAACCTCGCTACCCCGATCATTTTGGGTCCCGGTGGAATTGGTTCCTACATGGTGGACTTCAGTTTCTCCACATCGGCCCAGGGCACTTATGCCGCGGTCTTGAGTCCCACAGATGTCACCGGGGTTTTCGCCTATGGCACAGCGAACATGACGGGCGGCACCCTGACCAGCAACAACTGCGTGGTGGAGCTTGCCACAGCGACCGTCACCTCGACGCTGACCTCGGTTTGGACCGCCCTTCCACCGGCGACCGCCACGGCAACGGCCACGGCGACCTCGACCGCTTCGGCTACTTCGACAGTAACCCCGCTCCCCACGCCCACCATCACCGCGACCCTGGTTTGGACCGGTACGCCCACCTACGCGCCTAATGTGGTTATTTCGCCGCCCTATCCCAACCCCTCCCAAGGGGGACCCGTGGTGGTATCGGTGCAAGCGCCCGGTCCCATGGCTATCAAGTGGAAGATCTACACGCTTTCCTTCCGCCAAATCCTGGAAGGGGACCCGGCGCCCAGCGCCACAGCCCAGCTGGTTTGGAACTTGACGGACAAGGCCGGTGCCACCGTCTCGAACGGCCTCTACTATTGGATGGTCGAGGTCACGGGGAATGGTTCCACTACCCGGAAGGTTTATAAAGTTCTGGTCCTGAGATAAACCCTTCTAACTAACTCTACTTTGGCAAATGCCTAATAGCGCGTTGCCTATGACTATTCCCCCTTTGAAAAAGGGGGGAAAGGGGGGTATTAGTCGTCGTCGATGGGGTTTTAAAAAGCTAACTCCCCCTTAGTCCCCCTCTTTCAGAGGTGGAAAATTAGAACGCCCCCAAAATTTGCAAAGTCGAGTAACCAATCACAAAACCTCAAACTTTCACAGTGAAGACGCGAAGAAAAGTAAAGTTTTTTACAGATTCAAAATATGGGTTTGCTTTGTTTCGTGTCCCTGGCCCCCTTTAGCCAAAGGGCCAAAGAAATCGGGATCATACCGACCTCAATAAATGCCTTAAAGAGGGTAGGCATGTGGTGAATTTTTAGATGTCCTGTAAGTTTTACTCCGTGTATTAGTGTCATATTGTTTTCGTGTCGGAGTGGTTTTGCCGTTGTTTGGACAGTTAGGTTGGTTTTTTTAAAAGTGATTGCTTCGATTCCTCCCCTTGTTATCCTGTCTTCATGAATTCCCATGACTTGATCATCTTGGGCGCCGGGGCTGCGGGGCTCTTGTGCGCCTCCGAGGCCGCCGGGCGGGGCCTTCGGGTGCTGGTTTTGGAACAGGGCCGGCGTCCGGCTCCTAAGATCCTCGTTTCAGGCGGGGGACGGTGCAATTTCACCAACCTGAACGCCACACCCGGCAACTATGTCACCTCCAATCCTGACTTCGTGGTAACAGCTTTATCCCAGTTTTCCCCGAGGGATTTCCTGAAGCTGGTGAAGGACAGGGCCATCCCCTACCACGAAAAAAAGGACGGCCAGTTGTTTTGCGACAAGAGCGCCAAGGCCATCCTGGATCTGCTGGTGGAACGAGCAGGCGAAAAGGGCGTGGTGACCCTGCTGAGCCAAAAGATAGAGGAAGTGAAAAAAGACGGAGGCGTGTTTATCGTCCGCTCGAACGGGGAAACCCATTCATCCTCCCGGTTAGTCGTGGCCACCGGCGGGTTGTCTTGGCCCCAGTTGGGCGCCTCGGATTTGGGGTACCAAATCGCAACCCGGTTCGGCCATAAAATTATGGAAACCCGCCCCGCGCTGGTGGGCCTCAGCTTTTCCCCGGAAGAGGCGGAACGGTTCAAGGATTTGTCGGGTATCCACCTGAAGGTGGGTGCCTCATGCGGGGAATGGAACCTGGAAGAGGACCTAATGATCGCCCACAAGGGTTTGACCGGACCCGTCATGCTCAACGCCTCGCTTTACTGGGAGCCGGGCCAGGAGATCCTGGTCAATTGGGTCCCCGAATACAACGTGGAGAAGACCTTTTGGCAGTTAATGAAGGACAAGGCCGAAGGGGGACGGGGCAAGTTCCGGGTTTGGCTTTCCAAGCGAATTCCCAAGCGCCTGGCGGACCGGCTGGCCTGGCACGCGGGGGCCCGGGGGGCCTGGGCGACCCTGCCGGACGATAAACTGAAAAACCTGGCCCGGTTTATCCACGCTTACCGGTTTACTCCCGACGGGACTTTTGGCTACGGCATGGCGGAGGTGACCCGGGGAGGGGTGGATACCCGGGATATCTCGCCCCGAACGATGGAATCCCTCAAGGTTCCGGGGCTTTATTTCATCGGCGAGGTCCTGGACGTGACGGGCCAATTAGGGGGTTTTAATTTCCAATGGGCCTGGGCCTCGGGCTACGCGGCTGGACAATCGCTTTAGGAAAGCCGGGGTAGTCCTTGGTAAAGTTGGGGTAGAACAGGAAGAACGAAAAAAATAGCATGTATGGGCCAGTGGCCTGCGTTGTAGCTTTGATCAATAGCGGATGATCAAAAAACGCGGGTTGGCCTATCCGCATACGGAGGGCTGGACCCTGAATAATAAAAGCGCGATGGTAGGATTGGATGTTTCACAAGAGCCTATGGGGTGTACGAAAAAAAATAACGACGAAGTTTCACAAAACGAATGGGGCCCGGGACATGGGGATGTATCTTCTGGGAAAAAGAGTAGGGTTGAGTTTGAAAGAGATAGCAGTCCGGTTCGGTGTAAAATATTCAGCGGTTGGCAACCGGATAGCGATGGTAAAGAAGCGGATAGAGGGAGAAACACGGTTCAAGGCCCAGATAGATATTATAAAATGAAGACCTGATAACATGAAAAAGGCTGCAGAGCCTCCAAGCGTAGAGCGTCTCCACTTAAGTGGGACGAGGCTCTAGGATAAACCCAGAGTCGAAAAGGCACTCACCTTTGCAGGTGGTGCAAAACGCTTAGGAGGTGCAGCCGTGGGACAGTATATCGGAGTAGACCTACACCAGAAAACATCCTACGTCACGAGAGTGAATGAGAAAGGAAAGGTGCTGGAACAAGTCGATCTGAAGAACGACGCGGATACTTTAAAGGCTTATTTCAAGAAGCAACCCGTGAGTAGCCAGGTCGTAGTAGAAGCCACAGGTCATTGGTATCACTTTTACGAACTCATCGAGGATCGATTCCCCAACCTGGTATTGGCCCACCCCCAAAAGGTCAAAGCCATAGCCTCGGCCAAGATCAAGACGGATAAAATTGATTCGGGAATCCTGGCTCAACTTTTGCGGGTGGATCTGCTGCCACGAGCCTATGTGCCACCCCGAGAGATCCGCGACTTACGGGAAATCCTTAGGTACCGGGCTTCCCTGGTGCAATTGAGAACACAAGCCAAAAACCGGATGACTTCGGTCATGACCAAGGCGGGAATCGAACCCGTTACTAAAAACCGATTCGGAATAAAGAACTTCCGCGAACTTGCCACGGTAGGTACCCGGCCTTGCTACCGTTTGGAACTGGACGGATATATGGAAGTAATCCGGGAACTAGGCCAAGAGATCGCCAAATCAGAAGAGGTGATCAAGAAAATGGCAGCAGAAAGCCCGGAAGCCCAGCTGATGATGACCATGCCAGGCGTGGGTGCCTTTTCGGCTTTATTAATTTTGAGCGAGATTGGGGATATTCGCCGGTTCCCGGACGCGGAACATCTATGTTCTTATGGTGGATTGGTCCCCAGTGTTCACGCATCAGGGGGAAAAAGCCACAACGGCCAGTTCCAAACGGTAGCAAGGCCGGGTACCCGTGGCAAGTTCACGGGAACCTCAATCGGTTTTTAGTAACGGGTTCGATTCCCGCCACCGAAGTCATCCGGTTTTTGGTTTGTGTTCTCGATTGCACCGGGGAAAGGCAACCCGGTACCTAAGGATTTCCCGTAAGTCGCGGTTCTCGGGGTGGCACATAGGCTCGTGGCAGCAGATCCACCCGCAAAAGTTGGCCAGGTTCCCAATCAATTTTATCCGTCTTGATCTTGGCCGAGGCTATGGCTTTGACCTTTTGGGGGTGGGCCAATACCAGGTTGGGAATCGATCCTCGATGAGTTCGTAAAAGTGATACCAATGACCTGTGGCTTCTACTACAACCTGGCTACTCAGGGTTGCTTCTTGAAATAAGCCTTTAAAGTATCCGCGTCGTTCTTCAGATCGACTTGTTCCAGCACCTTTCCTTTCTCATTCACTCTCGTGACGTAGGATGTTTTCTGGTGTAGGTCTACTCCGATATACTGTCCCACGGCTGCACCTCCTAAGCGTTTTGCACCACCTGCAAAGGTGAGTGCCTTTTCGACTCTGGGTTTATCCTAGAGCCTCGTCCCACTTAAGTGGAGACGCTCTACGCTTGGAGCTCTCCAGCCTTTTTCATGTTATCAGGTCTTCATTTTATAATATCTATCTGGGCCTTGAACCGTGTTTCTCCCTCTATCCGCTTCTTTACCATCGCTATCCGGTTGCCAACCGCTGAATATTTTACACCGAACCGGACTGCTATCTCTTTCAAACTCAACCCTACTCTTTTTCCCAGAAGATACAGCCCCATGTCCCGGGCCCCATTCGTTTTGTGAAACTTCGTCGTTATTTTTTTTCGTACACCCCATAGGCTATTGTGAAACATCCCAATCTTACCATCACGCTTTAATTATTCAAGTTGCGGCCTGCGTATGCGGATAGGCCAACCCGCGTTTTTTGATCATCCGCTATTGATCAAAGCTACGACGCAGGCCATATGGCCCATTGCGTATTTCTATTTTTTTCGTTCTTACTGATGTACCCAACTTTACCAAGGACTACCCCGGGCTTGCCTAAAGCGATTGTCCGGCCCGGCGTAGCCCGTTAGGCCCAGGCCCATTGGAAATTAAAACCCCTAACTGGCCCGTCACGTCCAGGACCTCGCCGATGAAATAAAGCCCCGGGTTGAGGGATTCCATCATTCGGGGCGAGATATCCCGGGTATGAGCGCTACCCGGGTCACCTCCGCCATGCCGTGGAACCCCCGTGGGAGTAAACCGGTAAGCGTGGATAAACCGGCCCGTTTTTCAGTTTATCGTCCGGGCAGGGTCCCCGGGCCCCGCTGCTAGGCCAGCCGGTCCGCCAGGCGCTTGGGAATTCGCTTGGAGAGCCAAACCCAGAACCCATCCTTCGGCTTGTCCTTTTCATTAACTGCCAAAAGGTCTTCTCCACGTTGTATTCGGGGACCCAATTGACCAGGATCTCCTGGCCCGGCTCCCAGTAAAGCGAGGCATTGAGCATGACAGGGTCCGGTCAAACCCTTGTGGGCGATCATTAGGTCCCCTCTTCCAGGTTCCATTCCCCACATAGAGGCACCCACCCTTCAGGTGGATACCACACAAAACATAAACCGTTCCGCCTCTTCCGGGAGAAAGCTTGAGGCCCACCAGCGCGGGGCAGGTTTGCCCATAATTTTATGGCCGAACCGGGTTGCGATTTGGTACCCCAAACCAAGGTTTCACCAAGCTGGGGCCAAGACAACCCGCCGGTGGCCACGACTGACCGGGAGGAGTGAGAGTGGGTTTCCCCGTTCCGAGCGGACGATAAACACGCCTAGGCTGGCTTTTTTCGCTTCCTCTATCTTTTGGCTCAGCAGGGTCCTCACGCCCACTTTCAGCCTGCTCGTTCCACCAGCAGATCCAGGATGGCCTTGGCGGGGTTATCGCAAAACAACTGGCCGTGCCTTTTTTTCGTGGTAGGGGATGGCCCTGTCCTTCACCAGCTTCAGGAAATCCCTCGGGGAAAACTGCAAATAAGGCTGTTACCGCGAAAATCAGGTTGGGAAATAACTGAGATGGT
>CAVYSE010000019.1:0-87648 GCA_963771075.1 candidate division FCPU426 bacterium
AAACAGCTGCTCTACCAACTGAGCTACCCCAGCGTCGAACTTACTAGGTGAGACGCAAGATTTAGGAGTACCCATATTAATATAAAAATGGGTGCCCCAGCACCGAGACAACGGAGGGCCTTATTGGCCCGTTCTGCACCAAACCCACAAGGCGAGGTGCAAGATTTGACAGGTTCCGTTCCAAGGGAACGGACCAAGTCGAGGTGCGCGTTTTGGGTGTCCCAAATTCAAAAGAAATTTGGGGCCCTGGCACCGAGACCATCTGCAAAATCCATTCTACTTCAATTGGTTGGAAGTTTACCTACCCTTCCCCCTTCCCGTCAACAAGGCCAAAAGACAAAAAAAATCCCCAGGTTCACGCAAACCAGGGGATTTTCAACCAACTCGAATTATTTCGCCGCGACGTTATTCACCGCCACGCTGAAAGTACCCACTGTTTGGGGCTGGATATTGAAAGTCTTGACCATGCTGAAATCCTTCGGGGCGCCCTTGACCGCGTCCGGCGGGGTGTAATAGGGGTCCAGGTTAAAGGAATCCAAGGGAACGGTCACCACTTCCCAGGACCCGCCCTTGGTCGCGGGCGTTTGAGCGACATATTGGTTGTTGTTTTTATCTTTTAAAGCCAGTTCCATCACCACCGATTCCTTGCAGAACACGGACAGGATGATGGATTTGGCGGCGCCGATACTCACGCCCTGCCAGTCCGATCCGCCGGCCCGGCACCACAAACCGCAATAGCCGCCCTGAACCAGGGTGTAATCCATGACCAGGAATTTCTTGGGATCCTGGCCCTTGATCTCCACCTTGAATTTGGAACCGGTGGTATCTTGGAAGGTCCCGTAATCCTTCGCGGGAAGGCTGGAGAAATTCTGGATCAATATGGGTTGGGCCAAACCGGGACCGGAGGCGGCCGCTGACGCCGCGGGAGCCGCTCCGCCTTCAACCGCTTCGACGGGACCGATGGAGAACACCGTGGAACCGCCCATGTGGGGGGAGAAATTCATTCCGGAGACCGAGCTCAAGTCCATGGGATGCCCCTGGATCGCTCCCGGCGGGGTATAGCTGGTATCTTTATGGAAGGAGGCAAAGGGTACGGTGACTTCCGCCCAATCCTTGCCGACCTGGAAACTGGCCACATACTGGACATGGAAGGCGTCCAACAAGGTCATCTGGCCCTCACCCGCGACGGTGGACTTGGCCTTGAACTTCAAGGAACCCTGTTTGGACAGGTCCCCGGAAAGATTGTGCCAGATGCCGCAATAACCGCCCTGAACCAGGGTTGAGGTGATCTGAAGGGCTTTGTTCCCCGAGGGGCCGTCCACGGCCTCGAATTCGATCTTACTGCCGGTGCTATCCGCGTAGGTCCCGGTGTTCGAGTTGGTCAAGGCCGACCAATCTTCCACCATGGCCGCGAAAACGCTGTTCGCGCAAAGCGAGAATACCAACATCAATCCACACAATATTTTTTTCATTACCTTTTCCTTAACTTTTTTGAATTATGGATAAACTCGGCCTCAGGCCATGTCCTCGATGATCCCAAGGCACACCAGTTCCACCACCACCCACACGGTTGAATAAATGATGTAATCCAGAATGCCGTGCCGTCCCGTTCCCAGAATATAACTGAAGATCGAGAACAGGGCGTAATTGAAAAACCAAAGCACGAAGGCCAAACGGGGCAAACTGAAATTTTTCATCGGAATCTCCCTCTCCTTCCAAATCAACGTCTAAGTGGAAGCCACTGATTTTAAACCAGCCCTTAAAAGTTCTTCAACCGTCGATTTCGGCCCCAGCGCCTGCGACGCCTCCAACACCAAGCGGCGCGACAAGGCGGGGGTGTAACCCAACCCGACTAACGCTTGGACCGCGTCCGAAAGATTCTTCGCCTCCGGTCCCAGGGGCGAGTCCCCCATGAAAGGGCTTCCACCGGCCAGCTTGGCCACCTTGTCCTTCAGTTCCAAAACCAGGTGCTGCGCGGTTTTGGGCCCGATGCCGGAAACCGACCTCAAGGCCGCCAAGTCGTTGTGAAGGATGGCGTCAAAAAAGGCTTCCGGGGAAAGGGCGGAAAGCAGGTTGAGGGAGGCTTTGGGACCCACCCCCGAGACCGATAGGGCCAAAAGGAAAGCCTGTTTCTCCCCGTCGGTGAAAAAGCCGTACAACTGCTGGATATCTTCTCTTACGTGAAAATAGGTCTTTAAAGTTACGGACTGGCCCAGCGGGGGGAGGGCTTGGAGGGTGCGTTGCGACACAAAGGCCTCGTAACCCACCCCATTGACGTCCACTTCCACCCGGTCGGTATGCCGGGAAGCCAGGATGCCCTGCAGAAAGGATATCATCGCCCTCTCCTTGCCCTTGCCACGAATGCGCGCCCGAGGTGAAAGGGGCCGAAGGGGCCCCTAGTCCTCGAGGAACTTGAGGTGAACGAGAATGTGGAGCAATTCCTCAACCTGGGTGAGCGCCGGGGCTTCCTTGTTTTGGGTGGCCGCGTACCAGAAGGAGATCACGTTCGAATCCAGCCACAATCCCTTGGTCTCAAAATCCTCGTCGATGACCAGGGCCTTGTAAAAATGCTCGTCCAGCTCGTTCTCCGACTCGGGGCTTTTCAAACCCGAGGAGCGGAGCTTGATATGCTCCTTAGCCTGGTTGAAATACTTCTGGTCGTTCTCGTTGAGGTTCTCGAAAACCACCTGGGCCGCCTCCCGGTCGATGGACTGGAGGAAGTTGTGGTCGATCCAGATCCCCAGGTTCTGGTCGTCCCAGAGGTAATCGTGCCCCTGGTGCTCGAGGATCGTCATGGGCTCCCCGCTGTCCGGGCTTACCTTCTCCGATTTCCCCTTCACCACGGTATCCTTCAGGAAATCCTCGCTGGTGACGTTGAATTTCTCGTCGACCGGATAGCCGCACTCGGGGCAGTAACGGGCGCCTTCCGAAATCTTGTTCCGGCAGTTCTTGCACTTGATGGACATGGAATCTCCTTATCTTGACGACTGCGCGATACCCGGCGTTTTCCGGGAAAGCCTCTTCACCATTTCCGAGAGCGGCGTTCCGGCGCTTTGGGCGTGCGTGATGGCAATGGCCAAGGCGTCCGCCGTATCGTCGGGCCGGGGCGTCTCGGTCAGCCCCAGCAACAGCTTCACCATCTTTTGGACCTGGCCCTTATCGGCCCCGGCCCAGCCCGTCACCGCCTGTTTCACTTCCATGGGCCGGTATTCGGCGACTTCCATCCCGGCCAAACCGCAGGCCAAAAGAGCGACCCCCCGGGCCTGACCCACCGCAATGGCGGTCTTGGCGTTGCGGGAAAAGAAAAGCTCCTCCATCGCGACCACATCGGGCCGGTGCTTTTTGAAGAGGATTTGCAGCCCCTCAAAGATATCTTTTAGACGCCCGGGAATCGGCAACCCGGCCTTGGTTTCCAGCGTTCCATAGGCCAGCGCCTTGAGCGAGTTGCCCCTTTTCTCGATTACGCCCCATCCCAACCGGGCCAGCCCCGGATCCACCCCCAACACCCTCAGGGGCTTCGCGGCCCCGGCCGTTTTACCGGTCAAGCTTGGCCATGATTTCGTCGCTGATCTCGAAGTTCGCGTGGACATTCAGGACGTCATCGTGCTCATCCAGGGCGTCGTAAAGCTTCAGGAACTGTTCGGCCCTTTTCTCGTCCAAGGCCACGGTGGTTTTGGGGATCATGGCCAATTCAGCGCTCTCCAATGGGAGTTTCTGGTCGTCCAAAACCTTCTTGACCGCCTCGTAAGCCGTGGGGGGTGTCAATACCTCGTACACATCGGCCTTGTCCGTCCTCAGGTCTTCGGCCCCCGCGTCCAGGACCAGCTCCATCAGCTTATCCTCGCCGATCGCCTCTTTCTTGATGACGATCAGGCCCTTTTTGTCGAACAGGAAAGCCACCGAGCCGGACTCCCCCATATTCCCCCCATGCTTGGAGAAAACCGATCGGATGTCCGCGGCGGTCCGGTTGCGGTTGTCCGTCACCGCTTCCACCAGGACGGCAACCCCGGCGGTTCCATAACCCTCGTACATGACCTCTTCCAGGGCCGCGGCCGCTTCCGCGCCAGTCCCCTTATTGATGGCCCGCTTGATGGTATCGGCGGGCATGCTGACTTCCTTGGCTTTCAATAGGATGGTGCGTAATTTAAGGTTGGTGTCCGGGTCCCCCCCGGATTTGGCGGCCAACTGGATTTCCTTGGAGAGGCGGGAAAACACCTGTCCCCTTTTTTGATCCAACGCGCCCTTGTATCTTTTAACTTTCGCCCATTTGCTGTGACCACTCATGTCGGAACCTCGAAGCTTGTCTCTAGAAAATATTTTCAAAAAACCAAAAAAAGAAGGACTTTCAGGCGCCCCGGAGGGCCTCCCGCCGTTGTCGGGGGCAAAAATTTCCAGGCTTTCCGCCAAAAAAAAGTCCCCTAAAACGACAAAAGGCCGTTTTCTTGAAGACCGACTCAAGAAAACGAACCTTTGGCGAACCGGATTATAACTGATGGGCGGAGGCGAAGGCTAGGAAAAATCCGTTAGGTTCCTGGGTGAATACTCCTTTTTTCACACATTTAACCCAGGTTCTTTTAGGAACGGTCCTATTGTGCGTCCGGCAAGGCCGCCGCCAGCAAAAGTACCAGGGGCGCGTTCCAGTTGATGGCCACCTCATTGGAGGAATAGGACCCCTGATCGTCCAGGTAGGACCGGGCGGGGGGGCCCTTGGCCAAGCGGCGGAGGACGGGATCGCCGGGATATTGGTTGGGCCCTCCCGAAAGCAATCCGGGATAGGGTTCGGCCAAACCTAGGGCCGCGCTGGGGCGGTGATGGGGGTGCATCACGTGGTGGCTTCCCAGTTGGGTGACGAAACAAAGGGAGAAGGTATTGCGGCCCAGGAGGTAATGCAGGTTGTCCAGTGCCGTGGAGAGATAGGCGGGTTTCGGCTGGATCCGATTCGCCGCCAAAAGCATCACCCCAAAATTGGCGGCCACGGCGTTGGAGCCCCAGATGTAATTAGACGACCGAAGGCTCAGGTGGTATCCCACCTGGCGGGAAACACCCACCACCTGGTCGGCGGCCTTCAAGGTTTGTTCTTGAATGTCCTGGATCGTGGCGCGGTCCGTCCCTTGACGGCGGGAGAAGGCGTAGTCCCAAAGGCCCAGGTTCGAGACCGTTCCCCAGGACTGGGGCCAAAGGTCGGAAACCGGATAGTTCTTATAGTGCTTCACGAAGTAGGTTCCGTATTCCGCTTGGCCCGTCAGACGGAAAAGTTCCGCCGAGGCCCAGAGGATCTCGTCCCCGCAATCCTCGTCCCCGTAGCCTCCCGTGGAAACCCCCGACGGGTTGGAAAAGGTCACCTGCGGGTGTTGGACCACCCATTGCCAGGCCTTGACTGAAGCCATCCGGCATTGTTTGGCGTAATCCGGAAGAAAGGGTTGATAGATGCGCGCGGCCATGGCCATCACGGCCGAGAAATCGCCGGTCGCTCCCGAGCTTTTGTAAGGTTCCTGGCCGGTGCCTATGATATAGCGCGTTCCCCCATCGTCCTTCTCCGGGGCCACGAACCCGCAAAAGCGCTCTGTCGTGAGCTTATGCCAAACCCCACCATCCTCATCCTGCATGGTGAGCATCCAATCCAGGTTCCATTTGATCTCATTCAGGATGTCGGGCAGGCCGTTGCCGGACTCGGGCAGATTCAATGGGATGGCGCCGATCTTTTCCGGGTACCATTCGTAGGCCCAGAGAAGGGTGCCGGTCGAGATGCCGGAGTTCACCACGTATTTCCCAAAATCCCCGGCGTCATGCCAGCCCTTGGTGGCGTCTTTCTTTCCGGTCTTTCCCGAGGAGGCGTGGAACACCCCGTCCTCCAGGTGGCAGGCCTCGTGATGGTATTGGGGAAAGCGGGGGCCCAAGTCCACCTTGATTCCACACCGCTGGCCGTAATAGGAACGCATGCAAAGGTAATAGGCGTCGGAATAAACGTCCGGTGCGATCTGAAAAGGGAAACTCTCACCCACACCTGGAACTACGAGGGTGAACTTCCCCGTCCTTTGAAGGGTCGAAAAATCCGCTTCCCGCAGGGTATCGCCCGAATCCGGATCGGAAACTGGTTCGCTCAGCGCACCCTGATAAACGACCTTGCCATCGGATGATTGGAGAACCTGAAAGGTTCCTTCGGCCTTGGGGGAGGAAATGAAAGCGCTTTTGGGTTGGGCGGGGAGGTATCCGACTTGGTCCAGTTTAATTTCCAAGCTCGGTTCAGCGGAGGCCCTGGCGGTCCACAGCGCCGCCAAGACTAAAAAAACAACCGTAGGCTTTTTCAAGTAACCCTTTTCAGACTAATCACAACCAAGAATGGCCCAGGGCCAACATAGGTTAAACACGGAATGAATTAAAGCAAAATGATAAAAGACAAAGGGCAATAAATTCATCGGTCACGGATGATTAAGGAAGTACTCGGATTTAAAAAAGAAAATTAAAAATCCAATATATCCCATGAATGCTTGGCTCTAATTTATTTTATGTCTTCCTTCTTTACTCCTGGGTATGAAGGCTTGATTAATTAGGAAGTGACCTTCAAGAAGATCTTGCCCGACCGGATCAGCCCGGTTTCACCCGGAACAACCTCAATGGGTTCGTTAAATGAGGCGATCTTCTTTTTTTTCTGCTTGGCATTGACCCATTCCACCGCGCCCTGCTCGATCAGGCGCTTGGCGTCGCTTTTGGTTTTCGATATCCCCACCAACACCATGAAGTCCGCCGCCTTGTGCGAACCCACGGCCACCTTAACCTCGGGATAATCCACCGTGGCTTTCAATTCGTGGCGGCTTTCGAAATATTTCCAGGCGTCCTTGGCCTTTTGGCTTCCGTGGAAACGGGCGGTGATTTCCTCCGCCAGTTCCATCTTGGCCTGTTTGGGGTGGTGTTCCCCCTTCTCCACCTTCGCTTTTTTTGCGGGCCAGGCCGGGTCATTGGATAAAAGCTCGTAATAGCGCCACATGAGCGGATCGGACACGCTCATGAGCTTGGAGAACATCTCGTTCGCCGGCTCGGACACTCCCACATAGTTGCCCAGGCTCTTGGACATCTTCTTGACCCCATCCAGGCCTTCCAAGATAGGCATGGAAAGGATGACCTCGGGGGATTGGCCCGCCTCTTCCTGCAGGGCCCGGCCCACCAGGCAGTTGAATTTCTGGTCGGTGCCGCACATTTCCACGTCGGATTGAAGGACCACCGAGTCGTAACCCTGGATCAGGGGGTAAAGAAGCTCGTGCAAACTGACGGGCTTTTGTTCTTTCATGCGGTTGGTAAAGTCATCCCGTTCCAGGATGCGTGCTACGGTGTATTTAGATGCCAGACGTATCACGTCGTCAAAAGCCATGGGCCGGCACCATTCGCTGTTGTAGCGGATTTGAAGCTTTGCCGGGTCCTTGTCCAAAACCTTGAAGACCTGGTCCAGGTAAGTCTTGGCGTTCGATTCCACTTCCTCACGGGTCAGGGGTTTTCGGGTTGCGGATTTGCCCGTGGGATCGCCGATCATGGCGGTAAAGTCCCCGATCAAGAACTGAACCTGGTGGCCCAGGTCCTGGAATTGGCGAAGTTTGCGGAGCACCACCGTATGTCCCAAGTGGATGTCCGGGGCCGAAGGGTCCATGCCCAGTTTCACCTTCAAGGGCCTTCCCTCTTGGAAGGACTTTTTGAGTTTGTCCAGCAACTCGGCCTTGGAAATGACTTCCGCCGTGGATTGGAGGATTATTTCCAATTGCTCTTCAGGACTGAGGGTGAAGGTTGTTTTCATGGGCACACATAATAGCAAACCTTTTATCGGGCTGTTGAAAAGTTCCACCCTTGATATAATGCCGCTCTGCGCCGGGTCTATTCCCAACCTTGAGGACTTTTTTGTCACCAGTTAAAACCGAACCATCCCTGAAGCCACTCATCTATACGGTCTTCATCCTCCTGTTCGCCCTGGCGGGGGTGAGCATGGGCATCCTTTACGCCCAGCTCCGGGATCTCCCCGACATCACCAACCTCAATGAGTTCAAACCCTCCGAGGCGACCCGCATTTACGATGTGAACGGCGATCTCATCAGCCAACTCGCCTTGGAACAGCGCACCATCGTTCCGCTGGAAAAGATCCCCCAAAACCTCCAAAACGCGGTTATCTCTATCGAGGACGAACGTTTTTACAAACATTGGGGCATCGACCTGATCGGTACCACCCGCGCTTTCGTTACCAACGTCCTCCACCACGGCGAGGCCATCCAGGGAGGCAGCACCATTACCCAGCAGCTGGCCCGGAACCTCTTTCTCACCCCGGAAAAAAGGATCATCCGCAAGATCAAGGAAGCCCTTTTGGCGGTCCAGATCGAGAAGAACTATTCCAAAAAGCAGATTCTGGAAATGTACTTGAACCAGATTTATTTCGGGGAAGGCACCTACGGTTGCGAATCCGCCGCCCGGTCCTATTTCGGAAAACACGTGGAGGATCTCACCCTGCCCGAATGCGCCATGCTCGCCGGGTTGCCCAAAGCGCCCACCAAATACGACCCCTATAAGGACCCCTTGGTAGCCCTTCAACGCCGCAATACGGTGCTCAACACCATGGCCGGCACGGGAGTCATCACCCTCCAGGAAGCCACCGAGGCCAAAAACACCCCCATCGAGTTGAAAAAGATCGAGGTACAGAACGCTCCCTATTTCGTTGAATATATCTCCCAGCAGTTGGAAACCCGTTATGGCACCAATGCCGTTTATCAGGGCGGGCTGTCGGTTTACACCACCCTGGACCTGAAACTCCAGGACGCCGCGCAGAAAGCGCTGGAAAGGGGCGTGGCGAACGACGAGATCGTGGCCCAGAAATCCCGCCAGACCAGCATCCCTATCGACCAGCCCATCCAGGGCGCCCTACTGGCCACGGACCCCCATACGGGAGCCATTCGGGCCATGATCGGGGGCATCGACTACCGCAAGAGCGTGTTTAACCGGGCCATCCAGGCCCGCCGCCAGCCAGGCTCCGCCTTCAAGCCCATCATTTACGCCGCCGCCATCGAGAACGGATTTACCATGTCGGATGTTTTTTTGGACTCACCCGTTGTCTATCCCGATCCCACCACCGGCAAGACCTGGCGTCCCCTCAATTTCTCCGGCAAGTTCCGCGGCCCTACCACCCTCCACACCGCCTTGATGTATTCCATCAACGTCGTCACCATCAAACTTTTAGAAAAATTAGGTGTCCAGGCCGCTGTCGCCATGGCCCACCGGCTGGGTATATCCACCCCCATCAAGAACCCCAATTATTCCCTGGGTCTCGGAACCTACGAGGTCACCCTGGCTGAGATGGTTCAGGCCTTTTCCGTCTTCGCCAACCAGGGCATCCGCACGGAACCCTTTGGAATCCTGTCGGTGAAGGACAATACGGGGAAGATCATCGAGAACAACACTCCGGTGGGGCAGGAGGTTCTCGACCCTCAAACGGCTTATATCATGGTCAATACCATGAAGGATGTCATCGACCGCGGCACGGGAAGGGCCATCCGCAAGTTGGGGTTCACTTATCCCGCGGCGGGGAAAACGGGCACCACCAACGACAACGTCGACGCTTGGTTCATCGGCTTTACACCCGATTTGACCTGCGGGGTTTGGGTCGGATACGACGAACGCCAGAGCCTGGGCAAAAAGCAGACGGGCGGCGAGGCCGCGGCCCCCATCTGGGCGGAATTCATGAAAGCCGCCATGGAAGGAAAGCCGGTCAAGGATTTCCCCACCCCGCAGAATTTCGAATCGGATTTCGTGAAGAAAAAGGTTTGCCTGGATTCGGGGCTCCTCGCCTCGGTCTATTGCCCCCACACCCAGGATGAGATCTTCAAGAAGGAAACCGCCCCCACCAAGATTTGCAATATTCACACGGGGAACGGGTCTAAAACCTTGAATTCAGAGGCGAACAACAGCGGGAACACGGCTTCCGGCGGGGATATTTTGGAGATGGACTCCGCCCCGGTCGTCAATTCTTCTACCCCGGTGGCAAACGCCCCTTCGCAAACCCCCGTCGCAGGCACGACCGAAACGGGAGCAGTGACCGTAAAACCTTCCGAAGAGGAAAGCTATCCCGACCAGGGATTCTAATTCGCGAGCGGATTCCCGCTTTACCCCCCCTGCCGTGAAATGGGAATCTCCCAAAGGATGATCCTCCACTACGAGAATGCCAGGGGAAACCCGCCCCAATACCTGTTTCCCAAGTTCGCAAAAGCCTTGGGGATCCACATGGATCAATGGTTTGGGTTGGAAAAAGCGAATATCGAAAGGAAGGAACCCCGCCTATAGTTTCTGACTTTTAAGAAGGGGTTCCAAGCTTGACTTGGTCCACGGCGTTGCGGAGGACCGGGCGGAGAATATCGAAGGAATCCTTAACGGCGGTGGGGGTGCCGGGAAGATTGATGATCAGGGTCTTTCCGCGCAGGCCCGTCATGCCGTTGGTCAGTGCAACGTTCGGGGATTTCTCGAAAGCTTTGTGGCGGATCATCTCCCCCAATCCGGGAATCCATTTCTCGCAGACGTGATGCATGGCCTCGGGTACTCGATCGGTCATGGGCAACCCGATCCCATCCACGGTAAAGATGACGTCCACTTTCCCGCTGTCCGCCAGTTGAAGCAAAATTCCAGCCAAGGCTTCCGGGTCATCCCCCATGACCTGTCGGTGAAGAATCTCCCATCCCATCTTCTTGCAGGTCGCTTCCAAAATATCCCCTGCCTCATCATTGACCGTGCCGTTCACGTATTTGTCCCCCACCGTCAAAAGACATGTTTGGATTGGCATGGAGTTCTCCGAATTGATCCCGGACGGTAGGGCAAAGGAAAAAGGGCCCGAAAGGGCCCTTTGGAAGATGAATCCCGGGAGGTTTGAAACTACTTGTTTCTTGAATCTAAGGGTACGTTACCCAAATCGTCCGTAGGCGGCAAGTCCAAATCTTTGGGCGGCTTCACATCGGAATCCTGAAGAGGAGGAAGGGTCAAGGCCGAATCCTGTGAGGATTTCGTGCCGGGAGCGGCCGAGTTTCCGGAGGACGTTCCCACACCCAAATCCAAGGGTGGAGCTTGCATTCCATCGATATCCCCATTCACACCTTGAAGGGCGTCCACGGCGCTTTTTTGGTCTGTGTTGGGCTGGGCGGCGGGCGCGGCCGCAGGAGCAGCCGGGGCGGCTGAAGTCGAAGCGGGCGGGGGAGGGGGAACGGCGTTATTATCCAACGCCGGAGGGGGCGCGATGGCGCCGGCCGCGGCGGGGGCCAATGGAGCCGGGACATTCGTGTTGGATTGAACCGCTGGGGGAGGCGGAATGCTTTGATCCGTTGCGGAGCCGGGAGCGGCGGGTGGTGGAGGCGGCACTTCACCCCCTGGGGCCGCGACTGCGGAAGTCGCGCCAGCGGGAATATTATTGATGACAGGAGCGGGTTGGGGCGACGCCACCGAAACGTTCGCTGGGGGCAGGGGTACCGACTCAACCGAGGGTGGCGGCGGAGGCATCAGGTCAGAGTCCGGAATAGCGGGCGCCGCGTTGGAGCCAGGAACACCGAGGTTTTCCGGGGGAGGCGGCGGAGCTGGAGCTTCTGGGGCTCCAGGAGCGGCTGGCGCGGCAGGAGCCGTGCCGGGGGCGGCTGGAACTTCCAACTCGGGAACACCGGGTATTTCAACGGCCCCGGGAGCCGCAGGAGGAACAGCGGCAGGCGCTTCAGGAGGAGGGGCAGGCGAAGGCGCAGCGGGTGCCGCCGCGGGTGCAACGGCCGGTGCAGGAGCAACAGCGGCTGCTGGAGCTCCCGATACGATCCCCTGACTATTGGGTAAGGCCACGGGCGTCAATTGGTGGGCGGCTTCCGGCAAGATTTGAACCGGAACGGTTCCGCTGGCCGGGATGGGCGCCATTTCCGCCGGAGCCGGTTGGGGAGTTTCTGCGACGTAAGGGACGGACGGAGGAGCCGCAGCTGGCGCAGGCGCCGTTACGGAAGGCGCGGGGGGCGCGATTGCTTCTTGGGGCAAGGGAAGAGCTGGGGCCTCGGGAACGGCGGGCGCGGCCACCGCAGGAGCAGCAGGTGCTGGGGCGGCAGGGACAGGAGCGGCTGGAGCAACAGGAGCGACAGCCGATGGGGCAGGGGGTGCCGCAGCACCTGCTTGGGCGGCCTTCTCTTGGGCTTTTTGGGCCTTTTTAGCCTTCAGGGCTTCCAGCCCCTCTTGTTCCTTCATTTTCTTGATGGCCAGCTTCTGGGCTTTCTCTTCTTTGCGCTCCTTGGCGGCCATGGCGTTGGACATGGCTTCCGTAATTTCAGGCAATTGGGATTGGACGTAAACCCGCAGGACGTCCTTGAGGGATTTCATGGGCTTCAGGTCAATGCCGCCCTGGATCTTGGCCATGACGGCCTTCTCATCCATCGTGCCCCAGAAGTTACCGCCCAGGTTGTAGACGGGCGTATTGTTGATCACCTCGACCTGGTTGTCGTGGATGCTGTTATTGTGGAAATTCAGTTCGCCAAAGCTCTTCAGGAAAAGTCCGTAGGTGTTCTGGACGATGGTAGTGAAGGTCACGGTGATCTTGTTCTTGCCGTCGGAAACCAACCCGGTCGCATTGCCGTAGATCTTGCAGCTCTTGACACGGACCGTGTTGACACCCTGCAGGTAAAGGCCGCTTCCCTGGGTCATCTCGCTCGAGTCCAGGCTGAGGGTGGCGTCCTTGGCCAGGAAGATGCCCCCCAAAAATTTAGCGTTCAGGATATTGGCCGTCCCACCGTTGAGGAAAAACTTGTCCTGGAGCCCGCCCTGGAGCATGTTGAAAACCGCTGGATTGGCGGCGATCCCCGAAACCAAAAGGGTCCCATCCACTTCCAATTGGGAGGTGCCCTGGAAGATCACCTGAACCCCGTGACCGATGGTCAGCATCACGCCCTGGGGAACGGATATATTCCCCGAGATTAAGTAGGGACTCCCCGCCTGGTTCCATTGCGTGTCGGAAATGAGGTTGGAAGAAACGGTAGTGGAAGCGTTCAGGTTGAGGGACAGAAGGGAGATGGAAAGAATCCAGGTCAGTACGGAAATCGTTCGCTTCATAAAAATGGGGCACCCCGAGAGATGTTGTTGAAAAACGGCAACTAAGGCCCGGCAAAGCTTAGGTACTATAACAAAAGAACCCTATTGAGAAAATCACAAACAAAAAACCAAAGTAAGAAAGAAGGGGAGGGCATCTTCAGGCCCTCCCCCGTTATAACATTAAACTGGCCAACGAAATCACTTCGAAGAATACTCTTTCGCGCCCTTTTTCGAGTTCTTCAAAGCGGCCTGGGCCGCTGCCAACCGGGCGATCGGCACCCGGTAGGGAGAACAAGAAACGTAATTTAAGCCCGCGATATGGCAGAATTCGACGGAGTTGGGCTCGCCCCCATGCTCCCCGCAGATCCCCACCTTGAGCTTGGGCTTGATCCCACGGCCCTTTTCCACGGCCATGCGGACCAATTGGCCCACCCCGTTGCGGTCCAGCACCTGGAAGGGGTCCTTCTCGATCACACCGTGGTCCTGGTAGTAGCGGATAATCTTCGCGGTATCGTCGCGGGAGAACCCGAAGGTCGTTTGCGTCAGGTCGTTGGTGCCGAAGCTGAAGAACTCGGCTTCCTGGGCGATCTGGTCGGCAGTGACGGCCGCGCGCGGCAGCTCGATCATGGTTCCGATCATGTATTCGAGCTTGACCCCGAACTTCTGGATGGTCTCCTCGGCGACCTTGATCACGATGGCCTTTTGGTTCTTCAACTCGGCCACATCCCCGACGAGCGGGATCATGATCTCGGGCACGATCTTTTTCCCACTCTTCACGATCTCGCAGGCGGCGGCGATGACGGCCTCGGTCTGCATCTCTGTGATTTCAGGATAGGTGATGCCCAGCCGACATCCCCGGTGTCCCAACATGGGGTTGAACTCGTGAAGCTCCTCGACCCGGGCCAACAGCTTTTTGGCCTTGTCCAGGTCAGATCCGCCTCCGGGAACCAACTCCAGGGCTTTCTTGATGATTTCGTTCTTGGTGACCGTTTTCCCCGAGGCTTCCAGGGTGGCGATCTCCACCATCAGCTCTTCCCTTTTCGGCAGGAATTCGTGCAATGGGGGATCCAGGAAACGAACCGTCACCGGGAACCCTTCCATAGCCTCGAACAGGCCGCGGAAGTCAGATTGCTGCATGGGCAACAGCTTCTTCAAGGCCGCCCGGCGGGAGGCCTCGTCGGTCGCCAGGATCATAGACTGCATGTGGGGAAGGCGGTCCTCGTCAAAGAACATATGCTCGGTACGGCAGAGCCCGATGCCCTCGGCCCCGAATTTCCGGGCTACCTTGGCGTCGCGCGGGATGTCGGCGTTGGCCCGCACTTTGAGGGTGCGGGTCGCGTCCGCCCAGCCCATGAGGGTGGCAAAATCACCGGACAACTCCGGATCCATGGTCGCCACCTTTCCATTGATCACTTCGCCCGTGGAGCCGTTGAGGGATATCCAATCGCCTTCCTTCACCGTCACGTCCCCACAGGAGAACTTGCGTCCATGCTCGTCCACCTTGATCGATTCGCAGCCGGCCACGCAGGTCTTGCCCATGCCGCGCGCCACGACGGCCGCGTGGCTGGTCATCCCCCCGCGGGCGGTCAAGATTCCCTCGGCGGCGTCCATGCCGTGGATATCGTCGGGAGAGGTTTCCAACCGCACCAGGACGACCTTCTTGCCTTCGGCTTTCCACTCGACGGCCACGTCGGCGGTGAAAACCGCCTGGCCGGAAGCGGCGCCGGGAGAGGCCGGCAGGCCCTGGGTGATGATTTCCTTCTTGGCCTTGGGGTCGAACACCGGGTGCAATAATTGGTCAAGCTGGATTGGCTCGACGCGAAGTAGGGCCTCTTCCTTGGTGATGAGCTTCTCGGCCACCAGATCGATGGCAATCTTCACGGCTGCGGCCGCAGTGCGTTTTCCAGTGCGGGTCTGCAACATGAAAAGCTTGCCCTTCTCAATGGTGAACTCGAAGTCCTGGATATCTCGGTAGTGCTTTTCCAGCTTCTTGGTGGTGTCGTAAAGCTGCTTGAACACCTGGGGCATGTCCTTTTCCAGGTGGGAGATGGGCTGGGGCGTGCGCACGCCGGCGACCACGTCCTCCCCCTGGGCATTCAAGAGGTACTCGCCGTAGAACTTCTTCTCGCCCGTGGCGGGATTGCGGGTAAAACCCACGCCCGTCCCCGAATCCTCGCCCATGTTTCCGAACACCATGGACTGCACGTTGACGGCGGTTCCAATATTGTGGGGAATGTCGTTCTGCTTGCGATAATAGATGGCGCGATCGTTCATCCAGGAGCGGAACACGGCGTCGCGTGCGCCGCGAAGCTGTTCCATAACGTCCTGCGGAAAAGCCTTGCCGGTCTTATCCTTGATGAGCTTCTTGAACTGCTCGACCATGTCTTTCAGGTCGGCGGCGCTCAATTCAGTGTCCAGCTTGACGCGTTTTTCTTCCTTCACTTTGGTAATGACGTGCTCAAAGATTTCCTTGCCCATTTCCATGACCACATTGCCGTACATCTGCACGAAACGGCGGTAGGAATCCCAGGCGAATCGCTCGTTGTTGGTGGAGGCGATGAGGCCCTTCACCGTCTCGTCGTTGAGCCCTAAGTTGAGGATCGTATCCATCATGCCGGGCATGGAGAACTTGGCCCCTGAACGCACGGAAACGAGCAGGGGGTTCTCCCGATCGCCGAACTTCTTGCCCAGGGATTTTTCCAAACGGGTCAGGTGGACCTGCATTTCCTTGTCGATGGACTCGGGGACCTTCTTGCCCGACTCATAATAGATGCGGCAGGTTTCGGTGCAGATCGTGAAGCCCGGCGGCACGGGCACACCCGCGTTCGTCATCTCGGCCAGGCCGGCACCCTTTCCTCCCAAGACATCCTTCATGGTGCCGGTCCCTTCGGCCTTCCCGTTGCCGAAGAAATAAACGAACTTGGTGGTTTTCTTTCCAGCCTTCACGGCTGAACTTTTTGATCCCTTAGACTTGGCTTTTTTCGGCATGCAACCCTCCCTGGAATGTTGAGGCGATTTTTTTGGCGTGGTCAAAGGCCTGCAAAATGGCCCTCATTGTATCAGACGAAAATCGCTTTTCAATGACGGCCGGCGGTAAGTGGGAAAGCACAATAATTAACCTCACAAGAAGACTTTTTTGAATTATCCGCGCGGGTTTGTCGTTTAAGCTGGATGATATATCGAATGTTTCACCACCACGACGACTAGACACCCAGTCATTCGGGTAGAAAGATTGTAAAAACATCCTAACCTAAAATCCCTCATGTTTATCTTGGCGACTTGGTGTCTTGGTGGGTCAAAGCGTATTTGCTTCTTAGATTTTTTTTAGGCAGGGTTGGAAGCCTCAGCGGCGAACACTAATTTACGGAAATCACACAGTACAAAAAAGACCTCGGCGCACTGGTTCAAAAGCGCCAGGCGGTTCTTTCGCACCTTGGTGTCCTTGTCCATGACCATGACCTTCTCGAAGAACCCGTGGACGGGATCGATTAGTGTTTCCATATGGCCGATGACTTGCTCGAAATAATCGGGGCTGGACTTGTCCACGTCCGCGATAAGTTGATTCGCGAACTGGATCTTCTCGAATAGGTCCTTTTCTTCCTCAAGTTTGAGAAGCGCCTTGGAAACTTTCCCAGGAACCCCTTTTTCGGGGAGGATGCGGATCACCCGGCCCGCGGCCGTGACCAGCTTCTGGAATTCGGGTTCGAGCTTGCGCTTCTGGACAATCTCCGCCCTTTCCACCATCTCCAGCAGGTGGTTCGCCTTGACGGCGGCGACCGCGTTGATCACGTCGTAGGCGATCTCCTTGGTTTCCAGGAGGGACTGCAATCGTCCCTTGAAAAACTCGACGATCTCGCCCGCCTCCTTGGGCTTGGCCTTGCCCTTGAACCCGGCCTGGGCGGCGTGGACCAGGTCCTCCAGGGACACCGCGTATTTTTGGGCCAGAAGGATCTGCAAAACCCCCAGGGCCTGGCGGCGCAGGGCGAAGGGGTCCTGCGATCCGGAAGGGATCAAGCCGGCGCGGAAACAACCCGCGATAGTATCGAGCTTGTCGGCCATGCTCAGGAGAGAGGCTTCCTTGGTTTCCGGCAGTTTGTCGCCCGCGAAACGGGGCCAGTAATGGGCCTGGATGGCCTCTCCTGCGGCTTGTTTGCCCTGGCGGATGGCGTAAAAGCCGCCCATATAACCCTGCAGGCTGTTGAATTCTTTTTCCCGAATGATGTTGGTGGCCAGGTCGGCCTTGCAAAGCAGTGCGGCCTCCTCGGCGGTCTTGGAGATTTCGCCCGGGACTTTGCAAAGCGCCGCCAGCTTTTTCACCAGTTTCTGCAAACGCCCGGCCTTGTCGGACATACTCCCCATGCCCTCCAGCCAGGTGATGCCGGAAAGTTTTTCCGCCCAGTCTTCCAGGGGCAGTTTGAGGTCCTCCCCCACGAAAAAGCGCGCGTCTTCCAGGCGGGCTTTCAAAACACCCTCGTTGGCTCGGATGACCACGCCCTTATCCCTGGGCGTGCCGTTGATGACGCCGATGAAGAAGGGGGCCAAGCGGCCGCTGGAATCCCTCATGGCGAAATATTTTTGGTGTTCCCGCATGGCGGTCACGATGACCTGCTCGGGCAGATCCAAGTATTGGGGGTCGAAGGAACCCAGGATGACATCCGGGGACTCCACCAGGTTGTTCACGTCGTTCAAAAGTTCAGGATCGGAAATAACGGCCAGGTTTTTACCGGCGGCGGCCTGTTGGACTAGGTTCCAGATCGTTTGCCGGCGCTCGTCCGGATCGGCGATGACCCCGCCCTTCCTAAGATTTTCGAGGTAGTCCCCCGCTTCCACCACGTCCAGGGGGCCCAGTTTCAATGCCCTTAACCCCTGCGTTTCCCGGTTGCTGTAAAGGCCCGCGACCTCAAAGGGTATCACGGTGCGGGAGAAGACCCCCAACACCCACCGAATGGGCCTGGCGAAAAGGAAATCCCCATTGCCCCAACGCTGAACCTTGGGAAACCGGAGCTTCTTGATGATGGCGGGAAACACATCCGCCAAGATTTCGGAGGTCAGTCGTCCCCCGCTTTTCTTCAGGGCCACCACCACCTCCCCCTTGGGGGTCATTTTACGCTTCAGGGCCGCGGCGTGAATGCCCTGGGCCTTGGCAAAACCCTCACCCGCCCGGGTGGGCAGGCCATGCTGGTCAAAAGCCACCGAAACCAGTGGCCCGGTGACTTCCTGGCTTGCCTCCGACTGCATTTCGGGCATGCCTTTGAGAAAGATCGCCAGGCGGCGGGGGGTGTAATAGGTATAGATCTTCTGGCATGTGAGTTTGTGTTCTTTCAACGAAGCCTCGGCGGCCGCGACCATCTGGTCGATGACGGGCCGTATATAAGAGGAAGGTAATTCCTCACAGCCGATCTCCAATACCGCATCCTTGAGGGGGGAAAGTTGTTCCACGGTCATGCCTGCGCCCCCTTCGCGAGCAAGGGAAAGTTCAAAGTTTCCCGTTCCTTGACGTAGGCGGCGGCCACGGCCTTGGCCATGCCCCTCACTCGGGCGATGTAATTGGTGCGCTCGGCCACGGAAATGGCTCCCCGCGCATCCAACAGGTTAAAAGTATGGGAAGCTTTGATTACGTAATCGTAGGCGGGGGCGACCAGGTTCAACCCGATAAGGCGGTATACCTCGCCCTCGAAATCCTTGAAATGGCGCAACAACATCTTGGTGTTGGCGTGCTCGAAGTTGAAGGCCGAGAAGGTTTTCTCGCTTTGGTGGAAGATGTCCCGGTAGGTAAGGTTTTTCCCGCCATAATGGAGGTCCCAAACACTGTTGACGCCCTGAAGCACGATGGCAATGCGTTCCAATCCGAAGGTGATCTCGCCGGAAACGGGCTTGAGCTCAAAACCCCCGGTGGTTTGGAAAAATGTGAACTGGGTGATCTCGATGCCGTCCATCCAAACCTGCCAGCCAAGGCCCGAGGCGCCCAGGGTGGGTGATTCCCAGTCGTCTTCCACGAAACGTATATCGTGTTCGTTTTGCTTGATACCGATCTCTTCCAGGCTTCCCAGGTAAAGTTCCACCATGTTCTCGGGCGAGGGTTTGAGGATAATCTGATACTGGTAATAGTGCTGCATCCGATTGGGATTTTCACCGTACCGTCCGTCCTTGGGGCGGCGGCAGGGATCCACATAGGCCACACGGAAGGGTTCGGGGCCGAGTACCCGAAAGAAAGTGGCCGGGTTAAAGGTGCCTGCGCCCTTTTCCAGGTCATAGGGTTGTTGTATGACGCAGCCTTGGCAGCTCCAATAGTTGTTGAGGGTTGAAATGAGTTCTTGGAATGAAAGCGCCATGTTTTCCCGTGCGAGCTAAAGATCAGGTCCCCAAAGGGGCCACCATCATAAAGGAAAGTACTGAGCCGTCAAAGCAGGGTTTAAAGATTAAAAGCCTTTTTCCACAAAGGACATGCGCCACCTATCCATTTATGAGGATTTTAAAGAGGATGGTATAGTCCACATCACCCTATTCGATTTTAAATTTGGAAATGCGGGACGAAGTCACAAAGTTAAAATTTTGATATTTTCCTAATTTTCAGGCCGCACTTTGTGGTCCAAGCTTAAAGTTTAAGGAGATAAAAAAAGGCCCCCGACTTTGGCCGGGAGCCTTGGGTTAAGCGTCGGCAATAAGGTTTAGACTTTGCGGACGTTTTCAGCCTTCAAACCCTTGTCGCCACGGGTAACATCAAATTCAACCCGGTCGCCCTCGTTCAAGGTTTTGAAACCATCGACTTGGATCGAGGAATAATGAACGAATACATCCTCGCCACCGTCTTGGGAGATAAAGCCGAAACCCTTCTCATTCTTGAACCACTTCACAGTACCTTGCGCCATAACACCCTCAACTTATTAAAATTTAACTGCCTTACCCGAAAGGGACCGCCTTTGGGAAGGCGCATATATTACAGGAAATGACATTTTTGAATATAGCTTTTTGTCCATAAGAAGTTACTTTTACACGGATTTTTCAAGGTTCAACCACCCTTTTGAAATTGATACGCGATTCCATAATTGCCCGGTGAGTCGCCATGGTTCAGATGAAGATACAGCAGTAACAAGGCTGTCACAATGAGTTGGGCAACCCAAATCACCGTCAAATACCCCTGTCCCTTTCGCGGGTCACTTAAACCCAGACGGGAAAACCAAACCCATTGCAAAGGAAAAGCCATCAGCAGGTAATGCCGCAGGATTTCAAGGCAGGCAAGGGTCATCAGCAGTCCCGAACCAATCAAAACGGAATTAATAGCCAACCCGGTTTCGGTTTTATCCGAAACCCTGGGCCAAAAACTCTTGTTTTTCACCGACGAAATCAACACCAAGATTCCAACCACCACTATCACGATATGAAGAAAACCAACAAGGTAAGTTCCCGTTTCCCCGATCAAGGGGTAACGCAGGAAATCAAAGAAACTTTTGGTTTTCAAGCTGTTGGTAACCGCGATTCCAATGGAATCGGTGGCCCAATAAAACCAAAATTTCGGGTAGAGGACCCAGGAAAGCCTGCTCCAGGTAAAACCACTTGGTAGCGGACTGGACAGTAGGGATCGCAGCCATGGGACCATCGGGAGAACGCCGATCACTGAGCCGAGGAACCAAGAACCCCATTTCACCCCTCGGTCCTTCAGGATCGTCCAAAGTAATACCCCTGCAGCCAAAAAGAAACCCGACATGTGGATCTGCCCCAGGCAAACGGCGAGCAGGCCCCAGAAGAAGGCCCCGGTTCTTTTATGCCGGTAATGCCAGGCGATCCAGGTCAACACACAAAAAAACGGAAGGGTGCATTGGGCCCAGATCTTCCGTTGAAAAATCACCTCGAAAGGATTGACCGCCACAAATGTGGTGGCCCAGCACCAGTAGGATCTCTCCGCCTCCGGTATCAACCGATAACTGAAAAATGCCAGGATCACCAACCCCAGGATGTTGAGTAGCTGTACCGCCCGGGCCAAATCCGGGGGGGTGGAAGCATGGGTGATTTGGGAGAGGGCGATAAAAACCCAAACGCTCATCCCTGGGTTTTTGACACTGGCCACTCCCGAGGTCATCCCGTAAAGGGGCCAAGCATGCGCGGCGCCCATCGTTCGGGTGGTCTCGAACATCCACCGTTCATCGCCCTTGTATTCAATGTCACCCGGGAAGGAAAGGCGCAGAACCGCGCCTAACAGGAGCGCCAAAATCAAAAAAGGCAGCCAGTTTTTCAAGTTAGTATTGGATTTGGACTTAATCAATTGTTATGCCTTGATAAGGGGGGGTGGCATGTGCCCTATGGGTTGGGGTTCTATTATATTTGATTCTTAATTACCGCAGGGTGAGCGCGAGGAATCCGAATTCCAAAAACACCAAACCGAATATGAAAACCGTTCCCAAGATGAGCCAACCCCAACCTTCGGTGAGGGGCGCGCCCAACAGGGGCTTTTTCGCGGGCCAAACTTGGATATAGTCGCCATGCGCCGGTTCCAACTGATCGGGCCAGGCGGGGTAGAGGCAATAGACATGTTCGTAATTTTTCTTGTCGATTCTCACGGTTAGGTCGAAAAGGCCTCCCACACGGCAACCGGTTTGGATTTTACCCATGTGGTTGGAGATAGTTTGAACCATGGCTTCATCCCCGCCACGGCAGGTCACGATGGAAAAGACCGGATAGAGGAGGAATAAAAGGGCCAGACCCAAAAACACCACCGCCAACAACGCTCCAGCCAATTTCAATCCGATCAATCGCAGGGGTTCCATCCATTTGGGAGTGGCCATGGTCTTCCTTCAGAAAAGATAGAGAAATTCGAAGGCATCATTGTATCGGTGGTCCTTGGAACTTCCCACCGAATTTTGGTTTAAAGAATTACCAAAAACAAAATCATTCGCCACCAAATCAACAAGACATTAAGAAAAGCTTTAATTATAAAACTAAAAACCTGTTTCTGTCTTACTTGGCGCTTAGGGTCTTGGTGGTAAATTCAAAAATCTTAAGTTACATCATTCCCAATTGAAGCCGTGCGGCTTCCGTCATGAGGCTTTGGTTCCAAGGAGGGTCAAAGGTGACTTCCACAAACGATTCGCGCACACCTGGAATGTTGGCCAATTTTTCCTCGATTTCAGCCTTGAGAACCGTGGACATCCCGCAGCCCGGGGCCGTCAGGGTCATCACCACCTCGACCCTTTTTCCCGCCTTCCGCATGTTCTTTGATGATACACCCGTAAATCAGGCCCAACTCCACGATATCCACCGGAATTTCGGGATCGTAGCAGGTCTTAAGGGCCATCCAGACTTTTTTTTCGACCGTGGCCGAGTCCACCGCGCCCTGGTCTTTATATTCGATCTTGAAAATCTTTGCTTCCGCCGGGACTTCTTTGCCCAAAGCGTCCGCGTCCTTCCCCTCGATGCGGACCAATTGCCCATTGTCGCGCTGGACGGTGAAGCTTCCGCCCAGGGTTTGGGTCAGATAAACCTTTTCGTCCTTAAAGACGACTGTTTCCGTCCCATAAGGAATCGTAATAGCCTTGGCGTCCCGGGCCAGGGTCAATAATTCGTTTTTCATTCCCCGTCCCCTAATCCGTCATCGGTAGATACCGGTTCTTTTTTCTCGTGCAAGGCCGCGTCCAAGGTGTGCCAAGCCAGGCTGGCGCACTTGACCCGTGCCGGATAATCCCTCACCCCCGCGAAAACCTTCAGCTTGCCCAAACCTTCGATGGTGGCGTCGTCCTGTCCCGTCACCAGGCGGTGAAAATGATGGAACAACTTCTCGGCTTCCTGGGTGCTCTTCCCCTTCAGGGCGTCTGTCATCATGGAGGCCGAGGCCTTGGAAATGGCGCAGCCCGAACCCTTGAACTTGATGTCCTCGATCTTGCCCTGGCCGTCCACCTTGAGGTTGAGGGAAATGCGGTCCCCGCAAAGGGGGTTGAACCCGACTGCGTGGCGGTTGGGCAATTCCATGTCGCCGAAGTTATGGGGATGCTTTTGGTGGTCCAGGATCACTTCCTGGTAGAGGTCCCTTAGATCCGACATGTCAGTTCCTTTTCGCTCGCTCTTCTTCATCCAAACAACTCCAGCGCCTTGTTCAGGCCGATCACCAGCGCTTCAGTGTCCTGGGTCGTGTTGTAAAGCGCCAAGGAGGCCCGGGCCGTGGCGGCGATGCCGTAACGGTCCATTACCGGCTGGGCGCAATGGTGTCCGGCACGGATGGCCACGCCCTCCTGGTCCAGGATGGTCCCCAGGTCGTGGGGATGGATCTCGCCCAAAGTGAAGGAAAGCACCCCTGCCTTGTGGGCGGAGGTGCCGATTAAGGTCAACCCGGGAACCTGCTTTAAGACACTTGGTCCCATAGGCCAGCAGGTTTTCCTCATGGGCGGCGATGAGCGACAGACCAATTTGGGAGACGTAATCCAACGCCGCGCCAAAGCCGATCACTTCCGCGATCGCCGGGGTTCCCGCCTCGAACTTGTGGGGAGGCTTTTTGTAGATGGTTTTCTCAAATGTGACCGAAGCGATCATGTCCCCGCCGCCCTGGTAGGGGGGCATGGCGTCCAGCAGGGCGTATTTTCCGTAAAGGATACCGATCCCCGTGGGTCCGTAAAGCTTGTGTCCCGAGAAAGCGTAAAAGTCGCAATCCAGCGCGCGCACATCCACCGGCATATGGGAAACGGCCTGGGCGCCATCCACCAACACCTTCGCTCCCTTTTCATGGGCCAGGCGGATCAAGTCCGCCACCGGGTTCACCGTTCCCAGGGCATTCGACACCTGGGTGATGGCCAGCATCTTGGTTTTCGCATTCAACAGTTCCGAGATATTTTTCAGGTCCAGGTCGCCCTCATCGGTGATGGGGATGACCTTCAGCTTCGCGCCCTTTTCATCGCAAACCATCTGCCAGGGCACGATGTTGGAATGGTGTTCCATGCCGGTGATGAGCACCTCATCCCCGGTTTTCAAATGGGCCCTTCCCCAGGTCTGGGCCACCAGGTTGATGCCCTCGGTGGTTCCACGGGTAAAGATGATTTCTTTGGCATCCGCCGCGTTGATAAATTTTTGAACGTTGGTCCGAACGCCCTCATAAACCTGAGTGGCCTGTTCGCTCAGGAAGTGCACACCCCGGTGGATGTTGGCATTCTGCTTGCGGTAATAGTTGTCCAAAGCCTTGATCACAGTCAGGGGCTTCTGCGTGGTCGCGGCGTTGTCTAAATAAACCAGAGGCTTGTCGTGCACGGTCGAGGACAGGATGGGAAATTCCTGTCGGATTTTAACTAAATCAAAAGGTTTCGTTGTTTCACTGTTGATTTCATTTTGGTCTTTCTTGGTGTCTTGGTGTCTTGGTGGTGGATTCGGGTTTGTAACGTTCATGGCTTCTTCTCCCCCATCCAATCCTGGATCATTTTCTCGATGGGCATCTGCAGATAATCGGAAGGCACCCTCCCCACCATCTCGCCCGCAAAGGCGTAGACCAATAGTTCCTTGGCCTCTTTCGCTCCAATTCCCCGGGAGCGCAGGTAGAAGAGGGCTTCCTCGTCCAACTGACCCGTGGCCGATCCGTGGGAACACTTCACGTCGTCCGCGTAAATCTGAAGCTGGGGTTTGGCATACACGGTAGCCGTATCGGAAAGTTGGAGGTTCTTATTTGCCTGTCGGGCATCGGTTTTCTGGGCGTTCTCCCGCACCAGCACCCGGCCGTCAAAGACTCCCCCCGCGTGGCCGTCCACCACCGTCTTGAAAAGCTGTTCGCTTTGTCCCTGTTCCACCGCGTGGTCCACGAAGGTGCGCACATCCAGATGCTGTTTGCCCCTTCCCAGCGCTAGACCCTCGAACACGCAATGGGCATGGGGCTCGGCCAGGAACGATTCCATCTCGCTTCGACCCAGGATTCCCCCGAGCGAGAAGACCCGCGCGGTGAACTGGCTTCCCTGCGCCTGGTGCGCCGCCAGTGAACCCAGGTGGAAACTCAAAAGGCTTTCTTGTTGGATCTTGGTGTGATCCAAACGGGCGTCTTTTTCTAGCGCCACCTTGGTGACGGCGTTGGTAAAATAGGGCTTCAGGTTGTTGCCCCAATAGTGCTCAATGACCGAAGCCGAGGACCCCTCTTCAAGTAGACAGCAGGTTCCGAATATGCGATTGGGTCGCCAGACCGGCATTGCTAGAAAGGAAAACCAGGTGAAGGGGCTTGTTCATTTGAACGCCCGGGCCCAGGTGCAAAAAGACCCCGTCTGTAAAAAAGGCGTAATTAAGCGAAACAAAAGGCCGGTTTTCGAAGGGGAGAATGTGTGAGAAATAGCGTTTCAGGGGGCCGTCCGCCAGGCTTTCAATCAAGCTTCGCATCTTGGCGCCCCGGGGCAATTCGCCCACCGAGGAATGTTCGGGGTTGAAATGGCCGTTCACAAAGACCATCAAATGAGCCTTCGAAGTCTCAAATCCCTGCGACTCCAGCTCAGCCTTCACCGCGTCCCGCACCGTACCTTCCTGGGTCAGGTTGAAGCTGTTCTTGTAAAACTCATCCAGGCTGGTGTGTTTCCACGATTCGTCTTCCGGGGTGGGAAATCCGGTTTCTTTGAAGGATTCCAGGGTCTTCTCACGGGTATCCTTCAGCCAGAAAGGGTCCTTGACCAGGGCGGTCTTTTCCCAGTCGGGGAAGAGAGAGAGGTAGTTTTCTTTCGCTTGGATGGTTTCCATTACGCTTTCACTTCTTCCTTGGCCTCGGGGATCCAGCCATAGCCGCTCTTTTCGAGTTCCAGGGCCAGTTCCTTGCCGCCCGATTTCACGATGCGTCCCTGGGCCAGCACATGGATCTGGTCGGGCACGATGTATTCCAGCAACCTCTGATAGTGGGTCACGAGCAGGAAAGCCCGGTCCTTCCGGCGCAGGGCGTTCACGCCGTCCGCTACCACCTTGAGGGCGTCGATATCCAGCCCCGAATCGGTCTCATCCAAGATGGCCAGCTTGGGTTCCAGCACGGCCATCTGGAGAATTTCATTCTTTTTCTTTTCCCCGCCCGAAAAACCCTCGTTTACCGCGCGGGAGAGCATGGATTCGTCCATTTTGAGGGGTTTTAGCTTGGCCTTGACCAGCTCCAGAAAATCCATGGCGTCCAGTTCTTCCTCGCCCCGGCTCTTGCGAAGCGCGTTCAGGGCCGCCTTGAGGAAATAGGTGTTATTCACGCCCGGAATCTCGACCGGATACTGGAAAGCCAAAAAGATGCCCGCCCGGGCCCGGTCTTCCGGGGACCAATGGCAAAAGGTCTTTACCCTCGTAGAGCACCGACCCGCCGTTTACTTCGTAACCTTCCCGGCCCGAAAGGACATGCGCCAGGGTGCTTTTGCCCGAACCGTTAGGCCCCATAATGGCGTGCACTTCCCCGGGCTTCAGGGTAAGGTTGATCCCCTTGAGGATCTGCTTATCTTCGACTTTGACCTGCAAATTTTTGATCTCTAACATTTTGATTTCCTCGGTTATTGCGGTTCACTAAAAGCTAACAGCCAACCGCTAATGGCTGTATTTGGATTTATCCGACCGACCCTTCCAGACTCACCGCCAGTAATTTTTGCGCCTCGACCGCGAACTCCATGGGGAGCTTGCGGAATACTTCCTTACAGAACCCGTTCACGATCAGGTTCACCGCGTCCTCGCTGGAAAGCCCACGTTGGCGGCAGTAGAAAACCTGGTCCTCGCTGATCTTCGAGGTGGAGGCCTCATGGCCCACCTTGGCGCTGTTGTTGCGCACGTCGATATAGGGCACCGTATGGGCCCCGCACTCCGAGCCCATCAAGAGCGAGTCGCACTGGGTGTAATTTTGCGCCCCCTCCGCCTTGGGGAGTATTCGGACCAATCCCCGGTATGTGTTCTGACCCTTCCCCGCCGAGATTCCCTTGGAAATGATGGTGCTTTTGGTGTTCTTGCCCACGTGGATCATCTTGGTGCCCGTGTCGGCTTGCTGGCGGTTGTTGACCACCGCCACGGAATAGAACTCGCCCACCGAGTTGTCGCCCTGCAGAATGCAGCTGGGGTATTTCCAGGTGATGGCCGAGCCGGTCTCTACCTGGGTCCAGGAGATCTTGGAGCCGTTGCCCCTGCATGCCCCGCGCTTAGTCACGAAGTTGTATACCCCGCCCTTGCCTTCCTTGTCGCCCGGGTACCAGTTCTGCACGGTGGAATACTTGATCTCGGCGTTCCCTAAGGCTACCAGTTCTACTACCGCGGCGTGCAGTTGGTTCTCATCCCGCATGGGGGCGGTACAGCCTTCCAGGTAGCTCACATAAGAACCCTCGTCGGCGATTAGAAGCGTACGCTCAAACTGTCCCGTCTTGGCGGCGTTGATGCGGAAGTAGGTGGAAAGTTCCATCGGGCAGCGAACACCCTTGGGGATGTAGCAGAAAGACCCGTCGGTAAAGACCGCGCTGTTCAGGGTTGCGAAGAAGTTGTCGTTATAGGGCACCACCGTGCCCAGGTATTTCTCGACCAGGTCCGGGTGTTCCAGTACCGCCTCAGAGAAGGAGCAAAAGATCACGCCCATCTCGCCAAGTTTCTTCTTGAAGGTCGTTCCGACCGACACGCTGTCGAAGACCGCGTCCACGGCCACCCCGGCCAGCATTTCCCGTTCTTGCAGGGGCACACCCAGCTTCTCGAAAGTCTTGAGGATTTCCGGGTCCACCTCGGCCAGGCTCTTGGGGCCGTTGGTCTTGGGGGCGGAGTAATAAACGATGTCCTGGTAGTCGATGGCCGGGTAATGCACCGAGGGCCACTTGGGTTCTTTCATCTTGGTCCAATGGCGGAAGCTTTTCAGCCGCCATTGCAAAAGAAAATCGGGTTCTTTTTTCTTATGCGAGATGAAGCGAATGATGTCTTCGTTCAACCCCGGCGGGGCGCTATCGGCCTCGATATTGGTGACGAACCCAAACTTGTAGTCTTCTTGGGTGACTTTATCGACAGCGCTATTTTGGTATCGGCGGCGGCCATGACTTTAAACCGTTCTGGGCTGGCAAGCCCTGGGATTCAGTTGGGGAGGCTGCGGAAGTCCGAACGAGCGCCGGTGGTTTTCTGCAGATATTTTTGCATTTGCGGCTCGGTTTGCACTAAATCCGAAAGCTTGCACTTTTTCAGGTAGCTGGAAACCGACATGTCCAACCCCATCCAGAGGGACCGGATGGCGCAATCCATGTTGTGGATGCATCCCAGGTGGTCGCTCGCGGGGACGGAAGGCGTATCGCAATAGTCCTCGTGCTTGAAAAACTTGCCGGCCATGGCTTCCATCACTTCATGCACGTTGATCTCTTGGGGAGGCTTACTGAGCTGGTATCCCCCGCTTTGGCCCCGGATGCTTTGCACCAACCCGCTTTGCGCAAGATGCTCATGATCTTGGCTACATAGGCCGTGGTGAGGGCTTCCTTTTGGGCCAATTCCACAATGGTGGTATTGCCCTCAATGCCCTTTTTGGCCATTTGAAGCATGCAGCGAAGGCCATATTCCTCGGTGGATGTGAATTTCATTTCCTCTGCCTTAAAACCAAGATTTAACCTCAATTTCCGCAATCTTTACTAAAAAGTCAAGTATAGAGGTAAAGATTGATGATTTAAGGGTTTTTTAAAGTTTAGGGTGTTTGGTTTGATCCGAAATGATTGCTAATAAAAGTATGAGCCTTGTCAATCCAAGGGTGGGTATTAATGACCGCTAAATCCCATAAAAACCTTAAAACAAACAGGGTATGGTGCCAATTATAAATGGCGATGGCCAGCAAAATAGCCAGCAGAATCCCTAAAACCGCTTTACCGGTTCCTTCATCACTTTTCATTTCAACTCCAAATTCAATCGATCACGAATGATACCCGCTATTCTACCGGGTGGCAGGATATTTTCTACCTTTAGGGCCTTATCGGGTTCTTCCAAATCCCGAAACTGGCTCTCCAGTAGCCCCACCGGAAAATAATGGCCCTTCCTTTTCGCGAGTCTTGCCCAGGCCAGCTTAAAACTGCTGTTTAAATAAACCCAACGGATAGGTCCGCTGTTTTCAAGGATCGAACGGTACTTCGCTTTTAAGGCCGAGCAAGACAGTACAAACAGGGGGTTTTGCCTCCGCCATTCGACCATCTTTTCGCTTAAAATCTTGAGCCAAGGCTCCCGGTCCTGGTCCATCAAAGCCCTTCCCTCCTTCATTTTTTCAATATTCCGGGGCGGGTGGAAATCATCCCCTTCATAAAAAGGGCATTCCAATAACTCCGCCAATATTTTCCCCACGGTGGTTTTGCCGCTTCCCGCGACGCCCATCAGAACGATCATTTCTTGTCTCCTCCCAAATCATGGGAAGGAAGCGCGAGGTAATAATCCAATGTCTTTAAGGGTTTCTCAAAAGTGAGTTGAAGGTATTCCAGTGTAGTCAGAAAAATCGAGCGCGCCTGAGCGGGAGTCAATTTCAAAACCGAAGTTCGGGAAAGGGGCAGTTCCAGAAGTTTCTTGATCCATTCTATGGATTGGGGGGTGGCATGAAGACGGGACGGCACCGAACCGCCGCAACTCAAGCAAAGCGCCCCGCCCCGGTGGGGCACTAGAACGGATTTCTTCCCCTTTAGGGATTCCCCGCATTCGGCGCATTCGGACAACTCCAGCGGGTTACCGCTGTCCTTGAGAAAGTGAAGGATAAATGCAGCCAGGTGTTGTTCCCTTTGCGCGGAGTTATTTTCCCAGGCGGTCAACAGTTCCCCTACCTCGTCGTAAAGCTCCGCGTAGGGTTCCCCCTCGGGCAGGCATCCCAGAAGGATATCGGCGAGCAGTTGGAGCAGGGAGATGGCTTGCAGGTCTTTCTTGAGGCCGGGATGGCCGTTGAGAATCTTGGCTTGGGAAAGGCTAAAGGCTTCGCCCCTGGCCTGGGGGTGAAGCACAAATGCGGATTCGGTGAAAAACTCGAGGGAGGAAGCCATGCGGCTCTTGGGTTTGCGCACGCCCCGGGCGAAGGCCCGGATCTTGCCATTCCCCCGGGTCAGGAGCCGTATCCTCTTGTCCGCCTCACCCACGGCCGAGGCGGTAAGAACAAACCCCCGGTCCGTTTTTAGTTTCAAGCTTGGCTTTCCCTTTCATCCAACAGACCGACCGAAAGGGCTGGGAAAAAGAGGGACATGAAGATCAGGAAAAAGACCGTCGTAAAAATCATCCCGAAAAAGCTCAAAAATCCGATCAAGGGAAGGAACAAGGTTAAAAGAAGGAAAAACTCGAACGCCATGAAGACCGCCGCGAGGCCCAAGAAGGAAAGAAGGTTTCCCTTCGTGAAATGCCACCCCTTCGCCCGGCAAGTTGCCCATCCCAAGGAGAGGGAGGCCAGTACGCCCCTTCCATTTCCCACCCACGCCTTGACCGCGAGGGAGTAAACCATCAGGAAAATCATGAGACAAAAATAGAGGATGAAAAAGGGAATCCCTGCCACCACTAGGATCACCATCGTGATTCCATCGCCCAGGTGCAAGGATTTCACCAGGTAGTTTCCCGCCCAACCCGCCAAGCGGTACACCCCGACAACTCCCAAGTAGATCATCGCCAGTATAAGAAGGGCTCCCAGGAAATCGAGAAAATGGCTCACGGAATCTTTGGCCATATCACCCAGGGAAAAACCCTTTTCCTCCCGTTTGTGACGCCAAAAACCGCCATAAATCGCCCCGTTGGCCAAGGCTTCCAATAATAGGGCCCAGACGAAATAAATGAACAACAGGCCCAGGAAAATCCCGATCCAAGAGGAATCGCTCGATGTATAAGAAAGAAGTTTATTGGTGAGTTCCTGCGGATCGTAACTCTCGGGATTTTGAAAGATATCCCCAAAAGATTGGGCCAAAGAACTGATCAGGGGCCAACAACCGATCAACAATACCACTCCCAGCATGGCCAGGTTCAAAAGGGCCACGAAGAGCTGGACAAAAAACAGGGGCCACATCTTCATGCAGGCTTGAAAAGCGGCCTGTAAATGCCCCCAAAAAGAAATTTCCGGGACAGACGCCACGGGTCCAGGCGCGGGAATAGGCGGAATCGATTGGGAAAGGGCTTCAACCGCAGCTGTTGGGGACGGTTTTCTCCGGCGCACTGACGGGCGGGGAACTTTCTTCCCGGTCTTCTTGATGGGCCTGGGCATTCGTGTCTCCAATTACAAAAATAACAATTAAATTACAAAAGTTTTTACCACCGAGGCACGGAAACACAGAGAGAAAATAAAAGAGAATGATTTTAGCCACAGATTCATGGGATACAATTGATTTTAAAACCTTAGTTGCCTTTAGGGCACCTTTAAAAATTTGTTTTTGAGGGTTGTCTAAATCAAAAAATAAGCCTTACTCGGTACCTCTACCCCCCTTTGACCAAAGAGCCAAAGAAATCGGGACTATACCGACCTCCTTAATTGCCTTCAAAGAGATTCGGCATGTGGTGATTTTTTAGACTTTTCCTTTAGCTTATCCGCGTGCATCCAACATAACTGTAGCTAATATAAGTTTTGCCATCCGTATTTTTGTAGTCCGGCTTTAAGTCTTAACCGGATCACCCTGTGAATTAATCTCGATTTCGTCGGCCCGGTTCCTAGCGGTAATTATTGAATTGTAATGGAACCTTGATGTCCTGTGCGGACCTTAAGAGCTGCATCACCGCCTGCAAGTCATCCTTGTTTTTGCCCGAAACCCTCACCTTTTCATCCACGATGGACACTTGTACCTTCAGTTTGGAATCCTTGATCCGCTTGACAATGTCCTTGGAAGCTTCCATGGGCATGCCGCTGACGATCTTGACTTTCTGGTTGACCGTTCCGCTGAAAGCCGCTTCCGCCTTTTGGAAATCCATGGCTTTGGGGGAAATGTTGCGCTTGATAAGCTTTCCTTTCAGGACATCCTCGACTGCCTTGAGGCGGGAATCATCGTCGGAAACGATTTCCAGTTCCTTGGCGGTTTTATTCAAGGTGATTTTGCTGATACTGTTCTTGAAATCGTACCGCTGGGAGATTTCCTTCATGGCTTGGTTGACCGCGTTGTCCACCTCCTGAAGATCCACCTCGGAAACGACGTCGAAAGAATATTGGTCAGCCATGGGTCACCTCCAGTTTATGTCCAAACCGCAAAGATATTTTTGTTGTTAAATTCCAACTAACGGGTCAAGGGCCCCCGTCGGATTTGGGTTGGGAGTCGGACCCTGCGGGGAGGGTGATTTCCACCACCTGTCCGGTGGTGCCCAACACCCCAAGGGGCTTGCCGTTGAGTTGGATATCCACCCCGCCGGCGTTGCCGATGCGCAATTTGAATGATCTCTCCGCCTGAAAGGACCTTGTATCGCCCTGGGAAAGATCCAGTTCCTTGCTGAGTTTTCCGTCATCCAAGGTGACCAATATCCAAGATTTATCCAATGCCTTAAGCGTGAGATGTTGCCATTTGTCCGCCACTTCACGCGAAGAATCTTGGGAAGCCACCGGAGCCGGAGCCATTGGAGCGGAAGTCGCGGGAACGGCCGGAACCGGGTTTGAAGACTGGGGTGCGGACGGTGCCGACGCAGTGGCTGAGGCGGTTTTGGAAAACTGCCCCACTAATTTTGAAACCACGGGGGATAACTTTTGCCAGCCCAGCCAAAGCAGACCCAAAAAGGCCAGCGCGATGACCATTTGGCCCACCCAGGTATAAAAGGACCGCCATTTCAACCTGCGACGGCTCGGCGCGGTGTGGTGCCTGATCGGTTCATGAAGCTCGGGTAAATCCTCCCCCTCTTCGAGGGCCTCGGCTTGGCCGGCGTCGGAGGGCCGGATGACCGCGGGCAGGACAGGCCTTGCGCCCAAGAAGGGGCTGTTCTTTTCCATCTCGACTTCCGCGTTCATGGGTTCGATCTTGACGGGAGGCTCGGGAACCTGCGCTTTGAATTCCCTGGTCATCTTCTGGGCGTCGAGCCCAACCACTTTGCAATAGGCCCGGATAAAACCCTTGGCGTAGGTGTGCGAGGGAAATAAGTCGTAATGGTCCTCTTCCAGGGCTTCCAGGTACTTTACTGGGATGCGGGTCTTCTGGGAAATGACCTCAAGCGGGATTTGCTTGGATTCCCTCGCCTGTTTCAGGTCCGAGCCGACACTCATTGGAATATGTCTCCTTGAACCACTTGCGTGTCTTTGGGCGGACGGAACTCGAAAAGATCGTCCTTCAAACCCTTATTGAGCGCCAGGTTGTTAAACCGGGCCTTGTTCACCATGGCGGGCGTGGTGATTTCCACCTGGGTGGGCCACCAGTCTTTCTTGCGGACGTCACTTTCATGTGGTCGAACCCGGAATTGTCCTTGTCCAGGGGCGTGAAATCCAGCACCACCTCATCCCCGTTTTCCGAGGCAATTTTGACCTTGCTGATATCGATGTAGTGTTTAAGTTCTTGGCCCACGCCCAGGTAAACGGGCCTGGCGTTCTTGCCCTTGGCGCCCTTTTGAATATAGTCCATTTTCTCGGAAGGTTGGTACATTTGGGAGCCCTGGCCCCACGTAAAGGAACTGTTCCTCCGGTTTGGTGTAATGTACATAAACTTTGCCCGGGGACTTGGTGAATACCTTGCCCTCGTAATTTTGGGTCTGACCCGAGAGGGAATCCTTCATTTCCATTCTTAGGTCCATCTGGGCGTCCAGGGCCGCCAATTGGGCCGCTTCCACCAGGTCGGAAACATCCTTCACGCTCAGGACTTTCTTGTCTTGCGCCCGAAGAAGGCTTCCAAAAGCCATGAGTGCTAGTACCATGCCGATTTGGGTTAATTGCTTGCTTTTCCTGCCAACGGTGGACTGCCGACTGCCAACTGGTTTATTGGAGATTTTCATTCATTTCCTCTTCATCGTCATAGCCGGGGGGACCGGAACCATCCATATTTTGGACGAGGATCTTACGGGGTTTGTTTCCATCGGCCGGCCCCACAATACCCCTCACCTGCATGTCATCCAGCAATCGGGCCGCCCGGCCGTAACCGATCTTCAACCGGCGCTGTAAAAGGGAGGTCGAGGCCTGTTTGGCCCGCATGACGATCTCCACCGCGCTGTCGTAAAGCTCATCCTCACTATCGCCGGTAACCAGGTCGTTGTTCTTGGCGGGGGTGAGATCGGCCGAAAACTGGGGGCCGCCCTGCGAGGTCCAGAAATCCACCAACCGCTCGATCTCTTCCATCGTAACGAAGGCCCCCTGAAGCCGCAAGGGTTTGGGCGCGCCGGAGGCCAGGTAAAGCATGTCGCCGCGCCCCAACAGGGCCTCCGCACCGTTCATGTCGAGGATGGTTCGTGAATCCACCTTTGAGAAAACCTGGAAGGCAATGCGGGATGGGAAGTTGGCCTTGATGATTCCCGTGATGACCTCGACCGAGGGCCGCTGCGTGGCCAGGACCAGGTGGATACCCACCGCTCGGGCCATCTGGGCCAGGCGCGTGATGGAATCTTCCACCTGGTCTTTCGCCGTCATCATTAAATCGGCCAGTTCGTCCACCAGCACCACGATGTAGTACATGGGGTACTTATCCTTCTCACCCGCTTCCCGTTTGACCGCCATTTTCTGGTTGAAGCTGTCGATGTCGCGTGCGCCCACATGCGCCAGTTGTTGGTAGCGGTCCTCCATTTCTCGCACCAGCCATTTGAGGGCCAGGTGGGCTTCCTTGGGGTCGTTCACGACCGGAAGGGCCAGATGAGGCAGGCCCTTGTAGATGGTCAGCTCCACCCTTTTGGGATCGACCAAAACCATCCTCAACTCCTCGGGGTTGTACTTGAAGATCAGGCTAGCGATGAAAGTGTTCACGCATACCGATTTACCGGAGCCGGTTGAGCCCGCGACCAACACGTGGGGCATTTCCTTGATGCTTCCGTAAACCACCTCGCCCGCGATGTCCTTCCCCAGGGCCACGGTGAGTTTTTTCGAGGAGCCGAGGAAGTTATCGTTCGCGATGAGTTCCTTCAGGGTCACCACCCGGCCCTGGCTATTGGGGACCTCGATACCGACCGCCGCCTTGCCTGGAATCGGCGCCACGATGCGAAGGTGACCGCACTTCAGGGCAAGCGCCAGGTCGTTTTCAAGGGAGGCGATGCGGGTGATCTTGACGCCCGCGGCGGGCTGGACTTCGTACTGGGTAACCGTCGGGCCCGGGTTCACGCCCACCACCTTGGCTTCCACCCCGAAGTTGGCCAGGGTTTCGGTCAGGGTGCGGCTGACGGTCTCAAAATCATCGACGATCTTGTCCTTGGATTCTTCAAGGGTCTTCAAAATGTGCACAGTCGGCAATTGCCATTGGCGGATGACGCGCTTGGGCGCTTCGTCCTCCACCGTCTCTTCCGCCTCCTGTTCTTCTTCGCCCACCTCGATGCTGGCCGCCTCCATTTTCTGCTTCGTGGTCATGGAATTGGAGGATCCCTTCGCCTCGGCGAGTGCGACCGAAACCATGTCCACATTCTCCTCGGCGGGAGCGCTTTGGACCGGCTTCACTTCCTCATCCGCTTCCCCGGTAAAAAGTGGCCGAACAGGACTCAAGGGACGCTCCGGGGCCTTTGAAATGGGCTTGGAAACGGGAGGAACGGTCTTTTCAGAAAGAGCCGCCGATCTTTCGGCTTTTCTCAAGCTTTTCATTGGCCTTTTCGGCGACCTTTTTGGCAGCCCGGCTGTTTTGGAAGTCCTTCAGTCCCTTTGCCATACGTTCTTTTAATTGGGCGAAGGCTTCGAAACCCCTCTCCTCCAAATACTTCCCACCCCTGAGGAATCCCTCCCCAACCCTTTTGGCGGCCTTGACCAGGTAATCCTCTTTTTCCAAAAACCAGGCGGATAACACCAGGATCATCAGGCAAATCACCACCGTGCCGAAACGGGTCAGCGTGGATTCCATCCGGGTCCCCACCTGGAGCCCCAATTGGCCCGACCATTCCACGCCCTCGCGCATCTGCGAGGGTGAAAACATCTGGACTCCCGGGAAAAAAACATGCAGGCCAGGACGCAGATGGAAGGATCGCCAATAAAAGCCCCAGCAATTTCAGGCCCGGTTTGTTCAGGGGTTCATCCTTGTAGCGGGAATAGCCGAACCGAAAAAGGATGAGCGGGAAAACCCAGGCGCAAAGACCGAATCCCGCGTAAAGGAAATAGGCCAGGTAGGAACCGGGAGTGCCCAGCAAATTAGGGTTGGCGGCCGTAGGGATCAGGCGAGAAGAAGGATGAGGATCCCAAGACAGAAGACAATAAAAACCACCAGGAAATGGTGGCGGTCATTTTTGGACATCGGTCCTCGAATGGGGGAAATCCATGCCCCGGAGACCGGGAATGGGCGGGAAATGAAAAGAAAAACCATGGCGGAAACAAAGTATAGCTGAGGCTCAGGTGCCATTTGAAGCAAATACTTGTCCCCGTTCGGGGTCCGCACATGAAAAACAAACCTGATTGTTGTGAGTGAGTCATTTTGTGATAAAAAGGTTGGGCTTTAACCCACGTTTTCCAGGCGGAACCATGTTCACCTTCATTTCTTCACGTTGCCTTCAACGTCGTACTGCCCATCTTCCTCGTCATGGCCCTCGGTTATACCCTGGCGAAAAAATTCAAGCTGGACTTGAACACCCTATCCAAGCTGAACTTCTATGTGTTCATCCCGGTTTACATGTTCTATAGCCTTCTCTGGTTCAAGCCCAACCCTCAGGACATGGAATGGTCGGTGGTCTTCAACATCGTTTTCGTCGGGCTTTCCTTCTTGCTTATGGCGGTCATCGCCAAGGTCTTCCGGTTTCATCCCTCGCTGGTTCCCATGTCCATGTTGACTGCGGTCATTTTCAACTCGGCCAATTACGGGATCCCCGTCGTGGAGCAGGCTTTTCATGACGAGGGAATCCCGATCCAGATCATCACCATCACCATCATGAACGTTTTGACCTATACGGCGGGCGTCCTGGTCACTGGCGGCCTGGGCGAGTGGCGGGAGGGCTTCAAGACCATCCTGAAACTGCCCATTCTTTACGCCCTTTTGGGGGCGCTCCTCCTTCGGGCCTTGACCATTCCCGTTCCGGACGCCTTGATGTCCGCGCTTAAGTGGACCTCGGACGGGATGCTTTCCATCGCCCTCCTCACCCTGGGCGCCCAGTTGGCCCAGGGCGGTTTGTCCATGAAACACCCAAAAGAACTTTGGCTGACCGTCTTCGTAAGGCTGATCCTGGGGCCGATCCTCGCCCTGTTGATCCTGAAACTCTTCGGGCTCACCGGCCTCGCGGCCAAGGTTCTCTTCGTTTCCAGCGCCTTCCCCACGGCGGTCATTACCGTGATGTTCGGAATTGAATACAAGCGGTCTCCCCTCTTCGCGGCCGACGTGGTCTTTTTGACCACCCTGCTATCCGCCGTGACGGTCACCCTGACCATCGGGTTGGCAAACTATCTCTTCTGAGGCGCGAAGTGAAGAAATCGGTCAACCCATTCAACCGCAAGGACCAGTCCCTTCTCAAAAACCCCGCCTACAAAAACATGGTCAGCCCTTATGAAAGCAAATATCCGCAAACCAAGGAGGCCCGGAAAAAACCCATCCCCGGTCTTTACGGCTTCAGGGGTAAGGTCAAATGATCACGCCCCAGCAAAATCCTTTTCGTTCCATTCAAGGTCTTTCCGGTCCCTGGGCTTTCCAAATGGACCCCAAGGGAGTGGGCATTTCCAAGAAATGGTTCCTGGGGCTTCCCCAAAAACGGCCGATACGGGTACCCGCCAGTTGGAACGTCCAGTTCGAGGACACGGCCCATTACCTGGGCGACGCCTGGTATCAAACCCGGTTTGATCTTCCCGAAAGGTTCAACGGACAAAAGCAATATATCCGCTTCGGCTCGGTCAATTACCGGGCGGAGGTTTGGTTTAACGGCAAGCGTCTGGGCCATCACGAAGGGGGGCATCTTCCCTTCGAATTCGAGGTCTCAACCCATTCCCGCCCCCGAAACAACCTTTTGATCATTCGGGTGAACGGAAGCTTGGCGCCGGACCGGGTGCCTCCAGGAAACGTTTCTTTCGATCCGAGGGACGCCTTCGCCAACAGCTTCAACCCGCCCGCCTCTTTCGACTTTTTTCCCTACTGCGGCGTTCAAAGACCAGTCCAGATCATTGGCCTGCCAAACCATTTCATTGAGGATTTGACGGTCATCCCCGAAGTAACGGGCAAAAATGGTAAGGTTCGAGTGGTCGTTCAAACCCAACATTCCCCCCATATCACCTGCCGGGTCGCGCTAAGGGGTTTTGGTTTGGAGATCCGATTGGGTGGGCCCGTTCCGGGCGAACCTTTTCAAGGGAGAGATGACTGTCCCCAACGCCAAGCTTTGGGCGCCTGGAGCCCCGAACCTCTATGACCTGCGCGTGGAATTATTAAAGGGTAGGAAAAAAATCGATGAGGTTCGAATTCCCGTTGGGATCCGAACGGTCCAAGTAGATGGCGGGAAGCTTCTTCTAAATGGAAAGCCCGTTTTCCTCAAGGGATTCGGCCGGCATGAGGATGACCCCAAACATGGGCGTTACCTCCCCCCCGCCACCCTGAAAAAAGACTATCAAAACATGAAATGGGTCGGTGCCAATTCCTTCCGAACCAGCCATTACCCCTACTCGGAGGAGGACATGGCCCTCGCCGACAAGCTGGGTTTCCTGGTCATCGACGAAACTCCCGCGGTCGGGCTTTTCTTTCATCCCGCTGGTCTCAAGAAACGCCGAAAAGCTTTGTCAACAATTCACCGGGAACTCATCCAGAGGGACAAGAACCATCCCAGCGTCATCCTTTGGAGTATCGCCAACGAACCCCATTCTAAAAGACCGGCGGCGGTTCCCTTTTTCAAAAGACTCGCCCAACAAGCGAGGCGATTGGACCCTTCCCGGCCTATCACCCTCGCGAGTTATTTGGGGGCGGCCGAGGAATCCTTCAAGTTCTTGGACGTGGTTTGCGTGAATCGGTATATGGGCTGGTATAGCGAACCGGGCGACCTGGATTTGGCCATTCCCCGTTTATCGAAGGACTTGGATGCTATCCACCGGAAATTCAAGAAACCGGTTTTAATGACCGAATTCGGGGCCGATGCCATGCCCGGAAGCCATTCCCGCCCGCCCATCATGTTTTCCGAGGAATACCAGGCCGACCTGATCACCCGCTACTGGGAAGTCATTCGGAAGAAGCCCTTCATGCAAGGCGCTCATATTTGGAATCTGAACGATTTCAAGACCGCCCAGGCCACCCATCGGCCCAATGGCATGAACTATAAAGGGGTCTTTTCAAGGGAACGAAAACCCAAAAAGGCTGCCCATGCCCTTCGAAAGCTTTGGGCTAAGAATTCGCGTTAACAGGGAACCGCCGTTAAAGAGCTTCGTACTTTCGTTTGCCGGTTGAATAAGAAACGACCAGCCTTGCCTCGGTCGCGCCGAGATTCTTGTATCGGTGGGCCTTTCCGGACGGGCAAAGCACCGAATCCCCCTCATTCAGGATGAGCCGCTCTTTATCCAGGGTGATCTCCACCTTCCCCTCGACAAGATAGATCAGCTCGTGGCAATTGGAATGGACATGCAGGGGTGATGTCTTGCCCTTACTGATGGTCATGGCGGCGACGCTGATGCCCACTCCCGGGACCAAACTGTCGTCGACAACCCATTCGGTTTTTCCCCAATCCTCTTCGGTCAATTTGGGCCGCAAGGGGTTGATGACGTTAAAATGAAGCTTCATGGGGCTTCCCCTAAAGGAATTCCAGCGGTGAATTTTCTGTTAAACTCTACCCCGTTATAACATTTTTTTGGGGCAATTATGAAACAGTGGAAGATCATTTTAATACCTGTGATTTTAGCCTACATCACCATTCTCGGCGGTTTTTTGCTGGCCCAAAGAAGCCTCATTTTCCTGCCCACCCCCTTGAACGGGGACAACCCCCAGAAGGTTGGGCTTTCTTACCAAAATGTTTCTTTCCCTTCTTCCGATGGCACCACCCTCACTGGCTGGTGGATCCACCATCGATCGGGACCATCCCCCCGACCTGTTCTTTTATATTGCCACGGGAACGGCGCTAATCTTTCCCTTTTATCGGAAGTAACGAAGATTTTTTATGAATTCGGTTTCGACGAACTTCTATTCGATTACCGTTCATATGGGGCAAGCCAAAGGGCCCCCTTAAGCGAGAAAGCCGTGGACCAGGACTCCCTGGCGGCTTACCGCTGGTTACAGGCAAGGGGGGAGCCTGAAAGCCGGATCCTGATTTGGGGCCATTCCTTAGGCTCCTCAGTCGCGGCCTGGCTGGCCACCCAAACCCACCCCGCGGGTTTGATCCTGGAGGGGGCTTTTCCATCCACCCTAGCCATCAGCCGCCAACGCTATCCTTGGCTCTGGGTGCCGCCTTTTTTGATTAAAGACCCCTTCAATACCGGGGATTACGTTCAAAAACGGACCTGCCCGCTTTTGGAATTCCACGCCGAGAAGGATACGATCATCCCCATTCAATTAGGGCGGAGTGTTTTTGAAAAAGCGGCAGAACCCAAACAATGGGTGGTGATCAAGGGGATCGACCACAATGACTTTCCCAGCGTGGCCAATCAATACAAGGACAGGGTCATGAACTTCGCGGATTACTGTCTTCGACAGACTTTGAAACCCTAACGGGGGACGAATGTCCCCTTTTTCATGCGGTCTAGGTCTTCCAACAAATGAAGAATGGGCCGTTCTAAGAATGAATTCAAAATATAATCCCCCGAAGGATTTGAAGTGGGGGAAACGCAGAAGATACCCGCCGCCTTGGACCCCGCCACACCCTCCGGGCTGACCTCGAAGGAGATGGCCTTGGGGGCTTTGATCCCGAGTGTATCGAGCGTAATTTGATAAAGCTCGACCCCGGGTTTCAAGGTCTTCACATCCTCCCTGCAACGAATGCTGTCGAAATCGTGAGCAAGATCCAACACCGAAAGTTCTTTCACAACCTCCGGGGAGGAAAGATTTGAGGTGAGGGCGATGCGGACCTCGTACCGGCGCAGGTTAAGAAAGGTTTCCTTGAGTCCCTCAACAGTGGATCGCAGTTCGGTGTGGTCGGGCATTTTACGCTCTGCCTGGGCCATTTCCCGTTGAATCCATTCCAGATCAAAAATGAGCGCCTTGGTGATCCAAAAACTCTCGGGCACATGGGCGTAATAAAGATTGTGGGGATTATTGACGTCGGAGGGGCCGAAATTGATGGGGCTCATAGGTTCTAGGCGTCCAACTTCTTCTTAAGAACCTCGTTTACTAATTTGGGGTTGGCCTTTCCCTGGCTGGCCTGCATGACCTTGCCCACCAGGAAGCCAATAACGCCCTGCTTGCCGCCCTTGTAGTCAGCCACGACGCTGGGGTTCTCGGCCAGCACCTTATCGACCGCGCCCTCGATGGCCTTGGGGTCGGAAACCTGGGCCATGCCCCGGCTCTTCACCACCTCGGCGGGCGAGATGCCGGAGTCGAACATTTCTGCGAAAATTTCCTTGGCCTGCTTGCTGTTGATGGTTCCCGCCTCGACCAGGTCCACCAGTTCGCACAGCTTTTTCTGGTCGAATTTGAGGTCTTTTAGTTCTTTCTCTTGTTCCTTCATCTTGGCGGCCATGTCGCCCATCATCCAGTTGGCCAGGCCCTTCGGGCTCTTGGTGTGATTGGCCCCTTCCTCGAACCAATGGGCCAGTTCCTGCTCGGCAGTCAAAACGCCCGCGTCATAGGGGGTCAAACCATACTTGGTGGCGAACCGGGCGCGCTTGGCGCCGGGCAATTCGGGCAGGCTGTCCTTGATCTTCTGGACATAGTCGGCGCTCAAGACGATGGGCACCAGGTCGGGCTCGGGGAAATAGCGGTAATCGTGGGCTTCTTCCTTGGAACGCATGGGCTTGGTCTTGTTCTCGGTCACATCCCACAGGCGGGATTCCTGAATCACCCGCTCGCCCTTTTCCAACAAGGCGATCTGGCGCTTGATCTCATATTCGATGGCCTGTTTGGCGAAACGGAAGCTGTTCATGTTCTTGATCTCGGCCTTGGTGCCGAACTGGGCCTGGCCCTTGGGCCGCACGGAAACGTTGGCGTCACAGCGGAGCGACCCTTCCTCCATGTTGCAGTCGGACACGTCGATATAGAGAAGGATGTTCTTGAGTTCGGTCAGATAGGCATAGGCCTCCTCCGCGCTGCGAAGGTCGGGTTCGGACACGATCTCGACCAGGGGGATGCCGCCCCGGTTGTAATCGGCCAGGGAGTAATCGGATGAATCGAGCCGACCTGCCTTGCCGCCCGCGTGCACCAGCTTTCCCGCGTCCTCTTCCAGATGGGCCCTGGTAATGCCGATGCGTTTGGTACCCTCTTTCAGGGTGATCTCAAGGTGGCCGTCATAGTTTAGGGGTTTGTCGTACTGGGATATCTGGTAGGCCTTGGGCAAGTCCGGATAGTAGTAATTCTTCCGGTCCATCTTGGAATATTTGGAAATGGTGCAGTTCAGGGCATGGCCGATCTTGACCGCGTATTCGACCGCCTTGGCGTTCATGACCGGCAGGGTGCCGGGCAACCCCAAGCAAAGGGGACAGACCTGGGTATTGGCTTCATTGCCGAAGGTGGTTTTACAGCCGCAAAAAAGTTTGGTGGCCGTCTTAAGCTCACAATGAACCTCTAACCCGATGACCGGTTCGTATTCGATGGCCATGATCAGGCCTCCCTTAGGGAAGGTTTTTGTTTGTGCCACTCGGTGGCCCGCTCGTAGGCATAGGCCGTGCGAAGCAGGATCGCCTCGTCGAAGGCCTTGCCGATCAACTGCAACCCGATGGGCAACCCGGTCTTGGATAGGCCGCAGGGCACGGACAAACCGGGCAATCCGGTGATGTTGATGGAAACGGTGAAGACGTCTTCGAGATACATGGAAAGGGGGTCGCCGGTCTTTTCGCCGAAACGGAAGGCCGGGTTGGGAGCGGTGGGAGTAGCGATGACATCCACCTTCTCGAAGGCCTTATCGTAATCCTGTTTGATCAAACGGCGGACCTTCAAGGCTTTTAAATAGTAAGCGTCGTAATAGCCGGATGAGAGGGCATAGGTTCCCAGCATGATGCGGCGCTTGACTTCGGAACCAAACCCGGCGGCCCGGGTCTTGGAATACATTTCCACGATGTTCTCACCCGGCACCCGCAAACCATAACGGACCCCGTCGTAACGGGCCAGGTTGGAAGAGGCCTCGGACGGCGCCAGAACATAGTAGGCGGCCAAACCATAAGGGGAGGCGGGGAGGGAAACCTCAACGACCTCGGCTCCCTGCTTTTCCAGCTCAGCGATGGCTGTTTTGACCGTCTCCGCCACTTCCTTGTTCAAACCCTCGGGGAAAAACTCCTTCGGGATGCCGATGCGCAGACCCTTCACGGATTTCTTGGCTTCGGCGACGTAATCGGGAACCGGCAGATCGGCGGAAGTGGAATCCTTGGGGTCATGTCCCGCGATGGCGCCCATCATGATCGCGCAATCCTCCACGTCCTTGCCGAATGGCCCCACCTGGTCCAGGGAGGAAGCGAAGGCGATCAGCCCATAACGGGAAACCCGGCCATAGGTGGGTTTTAGCCCTACGATGCCGCAGAGGGCGGCGGGCTGGCGGATGGATCCACCCGTATCGGAACCCAGCGAGGCGAAGGCCTGGTCAGCGGAAACGCTGGCGGCGGACCCGCCCGAGGAGCCTCCCGGCACGCAGGCCAGGTTCCAGGGATTTCTGGTTTTCTTGTAATAGGAAGTCTCCGTCGATGACCCCATGGCGTACTCATCCATGTTTGTCTTCCCCACCGACACCGCGCCCATGCCATAAAGCTTCTCGACGACCGTGGCGTTGTAAGGGGGGACGAAAGTTTCGAGCATCTTAGATGCGCAGGTAGTGCGGACGCCCTTGGTGCAAAGCAGGTCCTTGATGGCCACCGGCACACCGGTGAGGGGAGTGAGGTCCTTGCCGGAAGCCAGGCGCTGGTCCGCCTCGGCGGCCTGTTTTAAAGCCGCGTCCCGGGTAATGGTGATGAAAGCCTGGACTTTAGGCTCCACCTTTTCCAGGTGGTCCATGACGGCCTTGGTCAACTCGACCGAGGAAACTTTCTTAGTCCTAAGGTCAGCGGAAACTTCGTGGATGGTTTTCTGATACAGTTCCATGGTGGGCCCTACATGATCTTGGGCACTTTGAAATGCCCCGATTGGATTTCCGGCCCGTTGGAAAGTACTTCCTGCTGGGTCAAGGAGGGTCGAACCACGTCTTCCCGGAACACGTTTTTCACGTCCAGGGGATGGGTGAGGGGTTCCACGTTAGCGGTATCGAGCTTGTTCAACTGTTCGACATACTCGAGGATGTTGGCTAACTGCAGGGTGTACTTGGCCACTTCCTCATTAGTCACTTCCAGGCGCGCCAACTTGGCCACATATTGCACGTCTTTTTCCGATAGGGGCAAATTAAACTCCAAAAGGAGGGATAAGGCCGTTTATATTGCCAGAAGAAGGGGTAAAGCTCAATCACTTCACCTATTCCAACCTTTTCTTTGATACTCCGCATAAATGGTAAGCCACATCCAACACAAAACCACGAGGACGCAAAGAAAGTATAATCCTTTTGAAGGAATTGAACCCTCAAGGGAAAAAACTTTGACCCCTTTCAAAAAAACAATTGTTTTTGAGTGGCTGGGTGTCTTCGTGTTGGATTTTGGTTTGTCGTTCCTGGGCAGTAAATACCCAGGTCGGATAAAATGAGCTATGTTCCAAACCCGAATCTTTAGGTTTTTGCCAATACTAATAGCGGTTATTTTCCTCACAGGTTGCGCCACCTCCCGCCCATCTCTTTACATCATCCCCTCCGATTCCAAAAAGCGCACTTTTGAACCCCCTCCCGCAACGGTTATTCGTCTGCCTGTTGTCGTTACCCTTCCCCGCCTAAAGGATCTGCCCAAAACTCTCCTTACCTTTCTCAATGAACAATTCAAACCGATCCAAAAAACGATTCTCAACCCATTCCATAAAATGGAAATGGATATGTCTTTTGGGGAAATTACCAACTTTTGGGATTTGGCCCAGGAGCCTATTTTCATCGACAAGGGAATCTGGCTCTTGATCCAGCCCCAGTCCCTCAGCAGCGGCCTGGCCCAGTCCCATAACAAGAACCCATTCAAGTGGAAGATAAACCTGGAAATGACGGCCTATCCCATCCTGGTTTTCGGAAAGGAACCCGGGTTCGTGAAGAAAAACATGCCTCCGATCGAGGTTTACAAACCCGGCCCCTCCGGTTTCCACGCCATCAGCAACACCGTGATCAGTTTCGCGGAAGCAGACAACCAATTGGCGGACCTCCGCTTTGGGTTAATCGGCCGGGTCATCCCGGGAAGCGGCGATTACAAGCTTCGAATCAAGGGTATCCACCTTTACGGTTCGGGAGGGCAAGTCATTGCCGAGGTCAAAATTCAATACAACCCCTTGATCAATTTTGGAAGCAAGCCCGCCCACATGACGGTTTATTTCCGGGGAATCCCCCATTACAACCCGGAAAATGAAACCTTCACACTGCGGCACCTGGATTTCGATCTGAAAACAGGGGATTTCCTCATGCAAGTCGCCAATTGGATCTTCAAGTCGGATATTTTGAAGATTCTACGGGAAAAGGCCCGCATCCCCATCGGTCCCAAGCTGAATCAACTCAAAGACCGCATGAACGTAGTGTTGAACCTGCCGGTGGGAAAACACAGCCGACTTCAAACTCAGGTGGAATCATTTCGGGTTTTGGACGCCTTCGTGGACCGGGACGGCATCCAGGCCCAGATTTCGCTGGATGGCGATGCGCAATTAAATCTATTCAGCCGTTAAGCGGAAACCCTCAATCGATCTTTTCCAAATTCGCCAGCTTCACAAGCAATTGCTTCTTGCCGTGATTCGGGAAGGACACCGTGACCTTCAAGTCTTCCCCCGAGCCCATCAGGGCGATGACCATTCCCCGCCCAAAGGCCTTGTGCTTCACAGTGTCGCCCAGGGCAAAGGGGATGACCGCTTCCTCGTCCCATTCCGGGTCTTTCAACTCGTCAAACTCTTTCTTCAGGGTATTGGCCACTTCATATAAACCGCCGTGGGTAGCGACGATATTGGCCGCTTTGCCCGTAACCTGGATCATATCCTTGGGAATCTCGGAGAGGAACCGGGAGGGTGCCCGCCATTGGGGCGTGCCGTAAACATAACGGCAGGCCGCGCCCGTGAGATAGAGGATGTCCATGGCCCTCGTCATTCCCACGTAGCACAAGCGTCGCTCTTCCTGAACCTCTTTGTCCTCCTCCATCGAGTTGTTATGGGGAAAGAGCCCTTCTTCCATTCCCGTTATAAAAACGATGGGAAATTCCAGACCCTTGGCGTTATGCATGGTCATAAGGGTCACGCAGTTTTTCTTGTCCTCCAGTTTGTCCACGTCAGCCACCAGGGAAACCTGGTCCAGGTAACCCCCCAGCGTCGGGGTTTCGGCGGTGGATTCGTAATCGACCACCGAGTTAACTAGTTCTTTTAGGTTTTCGGCACGCATTTTCGATTCAAGTGTGTCATCCGTTGCCAGGTCGGTCAGGTACCCCGAACGCTCCAAAACCTTTCTCACGAATTCGGAAGGTTTGAGCCCGTCCCTTTCGGCGATCAAGCCATCCATCATGGAAACAAATTGCCCCAAGGCCTGGGAGGCCTTCTTCGGAAACTCACCGTTTGAGGCACAATCCCTCGCGGCTTCCAATAGGGTCATATCCCTCGCCTTGGCGATCTCCTCCAACTTGGCCACCGTGCCCGAGCCAATGCCCCGGATGGGCACATTGATCATCCGGCGGAGGGATACGGAATCCTTCGGATTCACCAGCACATGCAGGTAGGCCAGCATGTCCTTCACTTCCTTGCGATCGTAGAACTTCAGTCCCCCCACGATGATGTAGGGAATATTGTGGCGCCGGCAGGCGTCTTCCAAAACCCGGGATTGGGCGTTGGTACGGTATAAAAGGGCGACGTGCCGGAAACTTCGGCCCGGCTGGCCCAACCGCTCGTAGAGGGTTCGGATCACGAACTCGGCCTCGTCCTTGTCATCCTCCGCCTGGTAATAGATGGGGGATTCCCCCATTTCACGAAGCGAAAAGAGCTCTTTTTCCTTTCGCTGGGAATTATTGCGGATGACGGCCTGGGCGGCTTGGATGATCGCCTTGGTGGAACGGTAGTTCTGCTGGAGCTTGAAGACCTTGGCGCCAGGGAAATCATGTTCAAACCGGAGGATATTCCGAATATCCGCCCCCCGCCATCCGTAGATAGACTGGTCCGGGTCCCCGACCACGCAAAGGTTATTCTCAGGGTGGGCGATCATGGAGATCATCTGGTATTGGGCTGTGTTGATGTCCTGGTACTCGTCCACGGAGAGGTATTGGAACCTCCGCTGATAGCCCGCCAAAAGTTCCGGATGGTTTTTCAAGAGGGTCACGGTATTAAACAACAGGTCGTCAAAGTCCATCCCGTTGTTTTGCTTGAGCTTGGTTTGGTAGAGGGGATAGATCTTGGCCACCCGCTCCATGAACACCCCCGCGGCCATTTCCTGGTACTCTTTAGGATTCTTGAGCTCGTTCTTCGCGGCGCTGATATAGCTGTGCACCGCATAGGGGTGCACCTGCTTTTCATCCCACTTGAGTTCCCAAAGGCATTCCTTGATGACCGCCTTCTGGTCGGAATCGTCATAGATGGTAAAGTTGGGCTGGTACCCCAGCTTATCCGCATGGGCTTTCAAGATGCGCAGGCAAAGGGAATGGAAAGTGCCGATGAAAAGATCCCGAGCCTTGGTTCCGCCCGCAAGGACAGAGACGCGGTCCCGCATTTCCTGAGCGGCCTTGTTGGTAAAGGTGACCGCCAAAAGGTTAAAAGCTGAAACATTTAATTCATCCAACAGGCGGATCAAACGGTAGGTCACTACCCGAGTCTTGCCCGAACCCGCGCCAGCCAGGATCAGGGCAGGACCCTGGTGATGTAGGACCGCCTCACGCTGTTCGTCATTCAAATCGAGGTAAGTTTTCTTCATTGTTTCCGTTAATAGATAAGGATGGGCCCCAAAAAAGCGATGGCTTGAAAATAAAAATCCCTCCAGGGCAAGCCCTTGAGGGATGGGGATTTTCCAATAAAGCCTGTCAAATTGCTACCTAGTAATCGGCGGATTAAACCAACTTTTTCAACAATTCCCTTATCACTTGCTGGGCTTCCTCATCTACCACGATGAATTGGTAGCCCAGGAACTTGTCCGAAACCCAAACCAATTTGCTGTAAACATCCACGCTTTTATCCTTATGGATGCGGAAGTTGACCTTGAGGATATGGCTGGGCGGCCTTGGAATACCCAACTCCAACCGAATACCGCCCTCACTCAAGTCGAAAGCTTTTACGGTTAAAGGATTTCCTTGGACTTCGAAAACATTTCCCGATTTTGACACAACGACAGGATGAATCTTTATGTGTTCTTCAAATTTGACTCTGGAATGTTTACGACGTTCTTCCTTGTGGGTAGTCGCGGGCATGGAGTCTCCATGAAGTTGTTATTGACTAAAACGGTAAACTAAAGCGATTTAACCGTCAATTGAAAGATACATGGATAAATCTTTTTACTCATTTTGGGTAAATTTAATACGGGGGGATCAACGAAAGAAAAAGCTTATTTTTTAAATAGTTCAATGTAAAAAATTTCAGGCACCCAAGAGAAAGTTAAATTATTCCCAACCCACCGGGTGGAAACGGAAACTTTCATGGGTTTTCCGTTTTGATCCAAAGCGCGAACCCTCAAATGGGAATCCTTCCGGTACCGGTAGAGCACGAATTTCGCGCGAATGGGTTCCATCAAGACCGGATACCTTCCGAAATCCAATACCTTGGTTCTCTTTTCGTTGTAAATCTCACCTGTGTTCTCACAACGCGCGACAGCCGAAAGGATCAAGTGATCGGAAGAGGTGATCGCCTTCGGCGTAAGGGAGACCAGGGCAAAGGATGCGTAAGGATTGGATGTTTCCAATGCCCAAGTCGAATTATTGAATTTCCGATGGGCCAGGAACCCAATCAAAGATTGGAAACGGGGGCTTTCAACCTTCACCACACCCACATTCCCTTGCCAGGTCAATTGGCCGGTATCGGAAACAAGAGTTTTGGTCTTGGGGTCGATCTTGGCTTTCAGCTTTCCTGAGATGTCCGTTTGGTCAGGGTCATCGGAAAGTCCGGAGCGATGGGCCTGTGCCGCAAGGGCGCTTTCCAGGTCCAGGGTTTGGCCCTGGGAAAGCGTGGGAAGGACGAAAACTTTTCCTTCTTTTATGTCGCCTCTCCATACCGCCAGTGCGGCCAGCGGCCATTGGCTGGAGATCAAAGGGTTTCCCGAAAAACTATTGGGATCAGGCAAGTTCGGGGTCTTAGAGCTGGGATATCCTTTCCCCAAACAAACCGACCAGCCTTGCAGACATTGCTGGGCCGCCATCCAAAGGGGCAAACCGGCTATATATTCATTGGGCCAATTTGACGACCACCGGACACCAAAGGGATGTCCCAAAAATCGTTGACGTATCAATTGAATCGATAGGCTGGTTTCAGGAGAAAGAACCCAGGGTTTGTCCGAGAAGGAAACTGGAGCGGTTGTGGAAGGTACCTGCTCAATAGTTTCAGCCCATTGGGTCGCTGACTGGGAGTCTGCCGGCGTGGGAACAGGGGTTGGGCCGAAAGGCGTCGCCGTTTCTTCTTGGCCTTGATCCATACCCCAATATTCCCCATTCACAGGAGCTTGGACCAGGGTCGACGTATCCAGGGGCGTCCCCCTGAAATCCGGTAATCCCGCCTTGATGGGAAACCATCCCGTGGTGTCGGTGGTGGATGTTTTCTCGGGCTTAGGGGAGAGGGCGGTCACAGGAACCTGCGTATCCGAGGCGGTCACGGCGAAAAGCATGGGAACCGGCGCCTTGCCTTCCGACTTAAAGAGGATGGTTTGAATGGGAACATTGGGCCGGGGATTGGTCCAGGCCAATAGGTTCAAGCCGGTCTCGGCACCCTTGTCCTTGTGCCACCAAGCCAGATAACTCTCGGCGGTATCATCCGCGCCCCAAAAATTGACCAATTCCCTCCCGACTCTTAAGGGGATCATTTCCACCTTTGAGTCAGCGTAAACCACATCATATTCCGCCACCTTGTAATCCAGTCCAGTCGAAGCCCAACGGCATTCTTGGAGAAAAAATAATTCCGCGGCGGTTTGATTGCCGAAGGGGATGGTCAAACCCTGCGGGTATTGGGGAAGGGATTTCCCCTTTAGAACGACAAAGGAACGTCCAGGGTTTTGAACCGGGTCTAAAACCCGGAAAGGAATGCTGCGAAAGAAAGGATTGCCCGTTGGAAGGTCTTTCAAGGACTTGATTTGTTCCTCGTCCCCAGGGCCCGGTTCCTTTCCCTCGAATGAATCCAGGAACCCGTGGTTGGCGATGGGCGCGAGGTCCAGAAACCAGAAACGGGCGTGGCTGGGTGCGGCGCCCAAAAGAAATAACGCGACGCTCCAGCCCGCCAGCGACCGCTGAAAAGACATGGGTTTATTTCACTTTTTTATATCGGTAGTAATCCAAGATAATCTTTACCACCTCGGCGGGTTTATCCACGATGTGAAATAGATCCAAATCCTCGGCATTGATGTATTTCCTGTCCCGCAGGATCGTTTTCTTGATCCACTCCATCCCCCCAGCCCAATACTCCCGGTCTACCAGGATTACGGGAACGGTCTCGATTTTCCGGGTCTGGACCAGGGTCAGAAGCTCGAATAGCTCGTCCATCGTGCCGAAACCGCCCGGCATGACCACCACCGCCGCGGCATAGCGCAAAAACATGACCTTGCGGATGAAAAAATAATGGAAGTTGATGGGCAGGTTCACGTAGGGGTTCCCTTTTTGCTCGAAGGGCAGCTCGATATTACAGCCCACCGACCGACCTCCCGCGTCATGAGCCCCCCGGTTGGCGGCTTCCATGATTCCGGGCCCCCCCCCGGTCACGATGCTGTAACCCTTTTTCGATAATTGGTAAGCGATTTCGTGCGCCAGCTTGTAATCGGGGGATTCGGGCTCGGTTCGGGCGGAACCGAACATGGTGATGGCGGGCCGGATATTGCGCAAGGCCTCGAACCCTTCCACGAACTCCGAAATGATGCGGAACATTCGCCAGGTGTCCTGGTCCTTGAAATCATTGGCGATCATGGGATCATAAACCGCCGGGCGGTGATTTCCCCCGTTGGATTTTCTTTTAACTTGTTTTTTTCGGATCGGCATGGACTTTCCTTTCGAATCCTAAATCAGACGATGACCGCCCCCGGCAATCCCTCCAGGGCGTCCATCACCCTGCGAGGATGGTCGGTGATCATGGGAGGCAGGGCGTCCACCGAAAAATAACGCAGGTCACTGGTTTCCGGGCTTAATTTTAAGCCGCCGCCCGTCGCTCGGCAGAGAAAAGAAACCCTCACCGTGTGCCACTCTTTTCCCTGGGAGTAATGAAGGGAGCCCGCCGTGTCCGAATAGATCCCGACGAGGCGGACCACCTCCGCTTGGAGGCCCGTTTCTTCCCTTAATTCCCGCGAACAGCACTGGGCGAGGGTCTCGCCCAGCTCCATGTGGCCCCCGGGGATGCACCAGAGACCGTTATCCGTGCGTTTCGCCAGGAGTACTTCCCCCTGGTCGTTGAACAACAGAGCGTTTACGGCGACCTTCGGGGTGATCTGTGGTGGGTGGGCCATCGTTTGCCTTTTCGGATTAAGATGTCAGACCAAAAAAAATCCCGCGTCCCGAAAGGGGAACGCGGGATGTCGTAAAGATTCCGCCTCGAATTGGGGTCCAACCCCCAAGGATTAACGTTTCGAGAACTGGAAGCGTTTGCGGGCCTTCTTGCGGCCGTACTTTTTGCGTTCCACCATCCGGGGATCGCGTGTCAGGAAACCAGCCGCCTTTAAGGGCTTGCGCATCTCAATGTCGACTTTCAGCAAAGCTCGGGAAATGGCGTGCCGCAGGGCTTCCGCCTGGCCCGTCACTCCACCACCGGTCAGGTTGGCGTAAACATCGTATTTATTCAGGGCCGAGACCAGCTCCAAGGGAGACTTGACGGTGGGAACCTTAGCGAAGGGGAAGAATTTTTCCAGCGGAAGGCCGTTGATTACAAATAGCCCCTTTCCGGGGCGAAGAATAACGCGGGCGACGGAGGTCTTGCGGCGTCCGGTAGCGGTGAATTGTTCTTTGGAAGCGGTCACTTTTTCTCTCCTCTTTTAGCGGGATGGGGCAGGCTCAGGGGTTGGGGTTTCTGGGCGGTATGGGGATGGGTGTCGCCCTTGTAGATCTGGACCCGGCCGAACATCTTGTCCCCTTGGCTGGTCTTGGGCAGCATACCCTTGATCGCGTATTCCAGGATCCGTTCGGGATGGGTCACCCGGATGACTTTGTATTCTTCCGTGGATAATCCTCCCGGCCGACCCGAAGTGCGGTGATGGGCTTTCGTATCCCATTTTTTGCCCGTCAAAACAATTTTATCGGCGTTAATGATGACCACATGGTCGCCGTTCTCGACATGAGGAGTGAAATTCACCTTGTGTTTCCCGCGAAGAATGGCGGCGACCTGGCTAGTCAGGCGGCCCAGAACCATGTCCTTGGCGTCTACGATCCACCACTTCCGGTTGATTTCTTTTAAAGTCGGCAAATGAGTTTTTTGCATATTTCCTAACCTGTAGCTTTTCAAAAGGGCTTAAAAAGGCCTAAAAAGGCCCCTTCCTTAACAAGGGGTTGAATTATAAGGGTTTAAAGGAGAGTGTCAAGGAGAAGTAACAATTCCGCCCTTTACCGCCAAGATACAAAGATACCGATTTAAAGGTTTAAAGTCGCCGCCTTGAAATCCCCGGCTTTAACGGGGAATGAAAGGCCTCTCATCCGAAGCCCGGGCAAGCGTAACTTGTGCCGATTACCATTGAAAGTCGATTTTTATAGAAATCGGTTCTATACCGAGGGTGAAATCGTTGTTCTTTATGAAATAGAAAGTCGAAGACGCGGTTCCCCCTGGATCATGGCAAAAGAAACAGGTCCCCGGTGCCTGATGACCCATTCTTCCAATGACAAAGACCCCAACGACTTACGGGGAAAAGGAATACCGATCAGGTCGGCCCAGAAACCCGGTTTGATCCGGCCCAATTGATTTCCCAGGCCCAAAGCTCGGGCGGGTTTCGTTGTGACCATGGCGAGAATCTCACTGGCCTGCACATGGGGATGGCTTTTTTGAAACAACCTCATTTCCCGAAATAAGGACAGGGATGTGTTGCTCGCCAAACTGTCCGTTCCCAAGCAAACGGGAATCCGAAGCCGGTTCATCCGCGCGTATGGAATGGAAGCGTGTCCGAAAAAAGCGTGACTGCCCGGGCAATGCACTACCGTGATACGATTCTTAGCCAGCAGCTGGAGATCTTTTTCATCCGCATAGTTGACGTGGACCGCCAGATTGAGCTTGGGAAGCCAGCCGCACTGGTTCAAGTATTGAACAGGCGTGGTCCCACGGGGAAGGTTCCAATCGGGGTTCAGAGTCATGATACGGTCGGCCATGGGGCCCTTTCCCTTTTTAAAGTAATTCCATTCCTCCCGGCTTTCGGCCAGGTGCAGGGTCGTGGGATGGCCCTTATGGGTTGATAAAAACTTTCCAAGGAAACCCAGGGTTTCCTTGGAGACCGTGAAAAGGGTGTGGGGGGAAAAGCCCTCCTGGACCAATCCCGAAAGATGCGCCACGGAGGTCAATTCCCTCCATTTATCCACCGTCTGATTCCAATAGACCCGAGGGAAGCGCTGTCCCAGGTCCAGGATTTCCCAGAACCAAAATGCCCTGAGTCCTGACTGCCGAAGCAAGGGCAGGCTTTCTCCGCTGGTCGACACATCACAGAGGGTGGTCGTTCCAAAAGCCAGGCTTTGGCGGATCCCTTCCCGAACCGAACTCCTGAACTCCGAACGGGTGGTGTCGCGGGTCTTTGCCCCCATTTCCTGAAGCCACTTCCTAAAGGTTTTCCGCCGCGGAACTTTTCCCTTTAGGCGCGTATAGTCCAGGTGGCAATGACCGTTGATCAATCCGGGCAGCAGGACCGTATTCCCCAGGTCCAGGATCCGAAACGAGGGAAGAAAGGCCAGGTCCTTCCGCCGGCCGATTTGGAGGATCCGTCCGCCCTGAATCAACACGAAAGCGTCTTCAATCGGCTGGGGCCGGTCGAGGGTAAGAAGATATTTGGCAAAAAGGACCAGCCGTTGGGTCGAACTCACCGACCTAGGTTACCAGCCGGACCCTTTCGTTTATAGTCCCCTGGCGGAAGGTCCTAGTCCCGACCCCTCTTCTGGGTTGACCCCAATCCTTGGGTCGAATAGATTAAGCCCGCATGCTCGACAATAAAATTTCCAACACATTCTTCGATTTCACCAGCAAGGTCACGACCCTTTTTCCCAAAGGGGGAGCTTGGTTTTTTGACCATACTCTTATCCCCGCGGTCGGAAACCCACTAGTGAGGCGGCTCACGGGAAGGTACAACCGAAGCATTCTTCAATCCATCCATGCGTTCCAACGGATCTTGGTGGTTTCGGACATCCATATCGGCGACGCCATATTGGCGGCTGGGGGAGTGGCGGTTTTCAGGGACTTCTTTCCGGAGGCGAGGATCGATTACGTGATCAAAAATTCCGTGGCCTGCCTATTCGAGGGCAATCCGGCCATCTCGAACCTGTATCCGGTGTTTACGGGGGGCCAATTCCCCAATGATTCGGACCTCGCATCGGTGAAAAAGTTGTCATTCGAGAACGATTATGACCTTTGTTTGAACTGCTGCCCCTTCATCGAGGACGGGGAAATCTTTCCCCCGGGGCAAAAAGTGCTCAACGCGGTTACCTTCGCGCCGAAGGCATTGATGAACCTGACCGGCAAGACCGGTTCCTGCCATTTCATGTACAACACCTATGACCTACCGGGTGAGTTTCTCCCCCAAATCACGGGCCGGCAACCAGCCCGCCCTTTCAAGGGCTTTCCGGTCACCCTCTCCGACGAGGCTTTCGACCAAGCCCAGTTGTTTTTCAAGGAAAAAGGCCTCACCCAAGACAAAAAAATATACTTCCTTAACCCCGATACCGCCTCCCCCTTTAACCGTATCCCCTTTAAAAGCCAGCTCATCCTGTTAAAAGGTCTGATTTCCCTCCCCGGGCAAGTTTTACTGGGTTCGGGTTTTACAGCGAAGGATATCGAGAAACAACTCATGGGGGAATTAACCGCAGGTGAGAGGGAACGCCTGACCCTGGTGCCCAAGACCATGAACCTGGACGCCTACGCGGCCTTGATCGATTGCGCGGATATTTTCATTTCGGGCGACACCGGGCCCCTGCATATCGGGGCGGCCCGCAAGGTGTCAAGAACAGGGAATCGCAAGTTCCGCAATAAAACCTACGTGGTCTCCGTGTTTGGCGCCACCAACGCCCGCATGTCGGGTTACGACTCAACCAACCCGCTTTTTCCACCCGCCGACCAGGACGTCCCCTCGCGCTGTTATGTTTCCGAAAGCCCCTGCCGAAACATCACCTGCATGAACAAGATGTCCAAAACTTGCAAGACCGTCCGCTGTTTCGAGTTCCTGGACATCGAGAAGATCCTGGCCGACATCCGGGCCCATCTACAAACTGTTTAAACGCCTGAACCCGTCCGCTTAGGGCCCACCCCCCGCGGGTCCTTGAGAGTAGCCCAGGGCAAAGGTGGGCGTCGGCGTTGGTTGCAGGAATTTTCGATTGGCATCCGGGTCCAGCACGAAAAAGCTCAGGTGCCATTTTCCACCGCTTAAGGCGGTCTCAAGAACGATCTTATTGTTTCCCTTTTCAAAATCGGCGTCCACCACGTAGCCTTTCACGAGGAGGTTTTCCTTGTTCGGAATTTCCGCCTGGCCTTCCACGCATCCCCGGTAGGTTTTCATGGCCCCAACGGTCTCTTTCATGATCTGCAGGTGGGACAAGAACAACTCCGGGTTATTCCCCACATACTCCTTCAAACGGGGGTCCGCTTCCCGGAGGATCAAGGTGGGGTCCCAATCCTTAAAAACGACCGGTACGACCCGATCCAGGTAAGCCTTGCTATCCCTGTCCGGATCAGGCCTACAGCCCATTTCTCCCGGGCCCATACAAAGCGCGATCAATAGGATTGAGAACATTTGGAATCGTTTGGTCGGGCGTGGATGAGAATTCATCAGAATGGCCTCATCCCTATTTGGGGAGGGTTTTGGGCGGTTCGGGCTTGGGAGCCGGCGGAGGAGGGGCGGTGGACCGGCGCACCATCAACTCGGGCTCGATCAAGATATGCTGGCGGGCTTTCATTGGATCCTGCACGATGGAATCAAGCATTTCGACGGCGATCCGGCCCATCTCGTAAAAAGGCTGATGAATGGTCGTCAAGGGCGGGCTATGGAGGGCGGCCTGGTCGTAATTATCGAAGCCCACCACGGAGAGGTTGCCGGGAATGCGAATGCCCATTTCATTGGCGATCTCCATGGCGCCGAAGGCGATCATATCGCTGGCGCAAACCAGGGCCGTGGGCCGGACCATTTCAGGGAGGACCATCAGTTCACCGGCCGCTTCCTTTCCAAAATCATAGGAAAAGACCCCGTGTTTGACCCAGTCCAGATTTTCCACCAAACCTTTTTCTTTTAAGGCGGAGCGAAAACCCTCATACCGGTCACGGGCGTTCGAAGAAAGCTCGATCTCTCCCCCAATGTAGCCAATGCGATTATGGCCCAAATGGATCAAATGCTCCGTGGCCTTTCGGGATCCCTCCAGGTTATCCATGTCCACCCAGGAAAACTCATCCCCCGGATCCCGGTGGAACAACAAAACGATGGGAAGTTTCAAATTCTTGAGTATCCCCAGGTCCTGGTTCCGGGTTCGCGGCGCCATGATGACTGCCCCGGACAGCTCCTCTTTTTGGAGAAACTCGGCTTCCTTGCCGAGGATGCCCACCACGTTTTTCAAGAGGAGTGGAAACTCGGAGCGGGTAATGCCGTCGATGATTCCCGTCAAGGTCTGCTGGTAATAGGTCTCCGAAAGGTGGGGAGAACATTCCCAGAAGGAAAGCAGCCCCAATGAATGGTGGGATTTGGGTTTGGAATTATGAGCCATACTTCGCCTCGGTTCTAAGGACTAAACCCGACCTTGGTTTAAAAAACTCTTTGCCCCCGGCGAAAGGCAGGGACGGGGTCACGGGATAAATACCATTATCTCTTTTAAATGTATCCTATGCATCCAAGGTCAAAATGATTTTCGTTTTACCCTTAAGGTCTTACCCCAAGCTCCCGGCGGCGAAAAACTTTTACCTTATTTCGTGACGTAATCTTCCATCGATTCGAACTTGTCGAAGGGTTTCTTGTCCGTGGAGATCCGGCCCCTCGTCTTCAGAACCTGCAATTCCTCACGGGTCGGCTCCACCCGGTAGGTCGAAGGCGTGAAACAATCGAATGTCACGCCCTTTTGCTTCATTTTCCGCACGTTATGCTCCATCACCCGTAGGGAGATCGGGGAGGACGAGGCCATTCGGTAGGTCCATCCCATGCCGAAACAGGGCATCTCCACCCGGGCGGTGAGAATATTTGAGAAAACCGAATGAAAGGTCTTGTAGATGGTGGCGAAGGAATCGGGGAAAAGATAATAGTTGTCCGTGTGGATGCCGACCAACCCGCCCCTTTTGACCCGCTTTTTGCAAAGTTGGTAGAACTCTTTCGTGTAGAGCATCTTGGAGGGTCCGTGGGGTTCGGTCAGGTCGATGATGAGAACATCGTATTTTTCCGGATTCTTTTCCATGCGTTTTCGGGCGTCCTCATAAATAATCTCCACCCTTGGATCCCGCAGGCACTTCTCGATCTCGGGGTAATTTTTCCGGCAAAAATCCACCACCCCCTTGTCGATCTCGACCATCAAGATTCGCTTCAGGCTTTTGAACTTGACCGTCTCCTCCAAGGCGAAACAGTCGCCGCCGCCGATAACGCAAATGCTTTCGGGCTTGCGGTGGGCCAATAGCGGGGCGGCCACCAGATACTGGTGGTACCGGTTCTCATCTCCCCGGCTTATCTGGATTTTCCCATCCAGGAAAAGCAATGTGCCAAAGGTATCGTTCTCGAATATTTCCATCGATTGGTAGGGCGTCTGCCCCTTGTACAGGGATTGGCCTTTGTAGACATGGCCGAATGTGTTGGTGGTCCATTCCGTTTTAATATCCATCAAAAGCTCCTGGGGGAAGGTTGCCGGGGATTATATCGGAATTCGGGGGCGTGGCTTGTAAAAACCTTGGTAACAAAGCGATTCGGGGTTAGAAAACCCTAAAATAAATAGAGGTCCGTGGAAAGCCTGAGATCAAAACCCGTATAGTCGATGGAGGCATAGTCCCCGTTGCCTTGGCTTAGGCTTTCGCTGGATTGCACCCCCAAGGTGCCGTTCCGTAAAACCGCCAAGGCCGAAGTGGTCCCGGAGGCCTGGTTCGAGACATTGCCCTGGACCTGGTTGATCTTGGCGTAGCGAAACCTTCCAGAAATTTCTAACCCAACTTCCCGGGTGAGGTACCATTCATTCCCGATCCCGATCACGCCGCCCAAGGTTCCTCCCGAGAGATTGCCGGCGACCGGACTCTCCGGGTCGGATTGGTAGTATCGGACCTGGGTAAAGTAATAACCCACCCCACCCATGGCGTACAACCGGCTCCTTCCCCCGGTCAGATTGCGGTAATAATTGACCCCCATCGAGTAGGTGTCGGGAGTGACCGATTGGAGAAGCTGGGAACTGGAAGAAACCACCGAGACCTGGTACCCCTCCCCTCCCAAGTATTCCAGTCCGAATGAGAAAACATTCGCGGAATCCAGGTTGTACCCGCTCTCCACGCCCAACTCCACGCCTGAGTTTCGGACGGAGGCCACCGCGCCTTGGTTGTTCGTAGTAAGGGATTTGTTCCAGGATTGGGCACCCGATTCAAAATCCTGCATGTTAGCGAAGCCGAAGCAGGAATTTAACTTTACCCACAGGGGGAAACGCGGCGTTGCGGGCTTAAGGGAATGGATCGGGTAAGGCATGCCGTAACCCGAAACCTGCGCCAACAAATCGAAAGGCACCGTGACGGGGGGATGCTTGGCCTCCACCGCCGTGATTTCATCGATTGGATGGAGCTTCAAGGAAGGGGTGGACGACAGGGATGACTGGAGTTTTTTGAAATGATCGAGAAGGCTCGTATTCTTGGGGTTGATCCTCAGGCTTTCCCGATAGGCACCCAAGGCGGCATCCCTGTTCTGCAACACAAAATAGCAATTGCCGATCATGTGGTAGGTTTGCCAGGAATCCAGGTTTTCATCGGCGGACAGGTAGAAATGGTGGAGCGCCTCTTGGTATTTCCCCGATTGATAGAGGTTGAAGCCCGTTTGAAATTCCAGATCGCCGGGTTGGGAGGAGGCCGCATGACAAGGACGAACCCAACAGAGGGTCATGGCCGCCAAAGCGATCCAACGATGTAATTTAAGGTTCGAGAAGCTCAAGTCATCCCTTTCTCGAAGGTTCCATGGAGGAAATGGGTTGGGTAAGTTTTAGGGGCCCTTCCCATTAACCTTTTAATTTTACCCTCAATAAGTCATACCCTCGATGATTTATCTTTTTCTTTTTTTCCCAAGGCAAGAAATTCAGCTGGGAAAATCGTTAAAACGACAAATTAAACCGTTCTTGCTTGAACTATAGACGGTTTTTGGAGGCTTTTATTTCAAACTTATTTGGGGGGAATTAGGCGGTAAAAACAGGGGGTCTGGACGTGAAAAGTGGTTTTATCGGGCGGGCGGCTTACCAAACTGGGCCGTGATGGTGGAATGCATTCCCCCGCGGGTATTGAATAAACCGGTCACGCGGCACCATTTGGGCTTGGCGGCGGCAGTGAAATCCCGAAGCATCCGATTGACCGCGTTTTCATAAAAAATTCCGACGTTGCGATAGGCCAGGATGTAGCTTTTCAGGGATTTCAGCTCAAGAACATGCTTCACCGGCTCATATTCAAGAACAATGGTCCCAAAATCGGGCAAGCCGGTCTTGGGGCAAACCGCCGTGTACTCGGGGATTTCGATTCGGATGATGTATCCCGTATATTGGTTGGGGAACACCTCAATCGGGGGCAATTTGATCTTGATGCCCGACTTCGCGTGGGTCTCGTTGTAGTCGCTCATTTATTATTCCTTCCACATAAATCCAACGCAAAGCCGCAAAGTTTCGATGAAAGGCATTTCGAAAATTAAGACCAACAAAATGGCAAGGGATGTTAGCCGTAAATGAAGAATTTTCTTTTCTTAGCGTTTTGGCGTCTTTGCGTTAGAAGTTGTTTTAAGAATCTCGAACAAAACCCAATATTTACCACAGAGACACTGAGACACAGAGTAAACCCGGACAATTGGTTTAAGATTCCTTGAATTTAGAAATTTTTTTTCTGTGCCTCTGTGGCCGCCAAAGGCGGCCTGTGGTGAAATTAGGTTTTGTTATAATCTTTAAGTTATTAATTTACCAAATTGTAAAGGGTATCGCGCTGGTGGGGTTCGAAACCCATCTCGCTAATGAGCCGCCGCATCTCGTTGAGTTCCATGGTGTAGTGGGTGCCGGTGGAGGAGACCACATTCTCCTCCAGCATGATGCTTCCCAAGTCGTTGGCCCCGTACTTCAGGCCCAAGCTGTCCGATCTTCTTTCCCGGCGTCACCCAGGAGGCCTGCAGGTTGGGAAGGGTATGGTTCAGGATGATCCGGCAAAGGGCCAGGGTCTTCAGGTATTCCAGCCCGCTGGCGCTCTTTAGCCCCAAGGCCTCATTTCCCGGCTGATAGAGCCAGGGGATGAAACCCAAAAAACCCCCGGTCTCTTCCTGCAGTTCCCTCACGCGGAAAACATGCTCGATGCGGTCCTCGATGGTTTCCACATGTCCGAACATCATGGTGGCGGTGGAGCGCATGCCGAGGGAATGCAGGTCGCGCATGACCCCCAGCCACTCGTCGGTCGAGGCCTTGAGGGGGGCGATTTCCTTACGCACCCGGTCCACCAAAATCTCGGCGCCGCCCCCGGGCATTGAATCCATCCCCGCCTTGCGGAACTCCTTGAGAATATCAATGACCGGCATGCTGAATACGGACGAGAAGTGGACCAATTCGGGGGGCGAGAAGGCGTGCAAGGTGACATCGGGATGGGCCCGTTTGACCTTGGAGAGCATGTCGAGATACCACTCCAACTTCAGGTCGGGGTTGTGACCGCCCTGGAGGAGAATCTGGGTGGCGCCCAGGGCCTTTGCCTCGGCGACCTTATGGATGATCTTGTCCGCCTCGTTGACGTAACCCTCCTTCACGTCCCCCGGTTCCCGGTAAAAGGCGCAGAACTTGCAATAGGTCACGCAAACATTGGTGTAATTGATGTTTCGGTCGATCAGGTAGGTGGCGATCTGATCGCCCTTGGTCCGGGTTTTGAGGGTATCGGCGATGGCGCCCAGTTCGTTCAACGGCGTCCCTTGGTACAAATCCAAGGCTTCCAGCCGGTTCACCACGTGGCCGTCCAAGACTTTTTCTTGGAGGGTCTCAACACTCGCAACTGGCATGGTTTTATACCTTTCTTCGTCTTCAGCAATTAGCAGTTGGCTTTTAGCCGTTAGCTAACTGCCAAAAGCTAAACACTAACGGCTAAAAAATCAGTCCTTCTTCTTTCAAGAGCCGTTTGAACTCATTGTGGCCCTTCACTTCCTCCGGGCCGTACTCGTACCGGATATTCTTTTCGAGATATTCCTTGGCCTGGTTGCGGTGGAACACCCAGATGCCGGAGTAACCGTCGACGATCTCCTGGTAATGTTTCACGCCCTCGTTGCGGCAGGCCAGTAGGTCTTGCTCGATTTCTCGGGCGACCGGCACGGATTGGGTCATCCAGGCGGCGAACACAAATGGCTTTTGGGTGCGCAGGTACCACTCCTCGCCCAAATCGGTCACGGTCATGCCCGATGGCGCTGATTCCAGGGCGATGTCCCCGAATTGGAGGACCACTTCCCAGGGTTTGACCTGGCCTGGATTGAAATGTTCCATATCCACCGGAACCACCTTCAGATCCCTGACCCCATACCATTTTTTCAGGATCAAGCGGGAGAGCAATACCGACGTTTCAGACCGGTCATCCACATAAAGCCTTTGGGTCTTCCCCAACGGATCGTTGGAGAGCAGACGCACGCTTCTGACGGGCCCTTTGCAACCCACCGCGGCCACGGGAACAATCTGCAGGCTGGGATCTTTCACCCAGGCCCCGATGGGGGCGATAGCCACATCCAACCGCCCTTCCTTCAAAAGCTTGGCCATCTGGTTGGGCGCCACCTCAACGACCTTGTGGTGCTTGGCCATGTCCCATGCAAGGGGTTGCACATTCAGGAAGTGGTAAACCCCGATGCGCATGGGTTTGGACGTGAACTTCACCGGCACCGCGGGTTTAGGCGTTGGTGCGGGGGCCATTGCCGGGGTCGGGGCGGCTGCGGGTTTGGGAATTGGGGCGACAGCGGGCGGGGCAAGGGGTGCCGCTGGGGCGGAAGCGGCTGCCGCTGGGGTTGCCGATTTTTCCCCTGAGGGGGTAACGCTCGGCGCCGGGGTGGAATTCGCGGGTGTTTCGCTCATGGTTTTTCCTTTATTCTAATCGCCTGTTAACCGACCGACGCGGCGACGGATTGGGGTTTCAATTCCTTGTAAAGCGTATCCCGCTCCACTGGAATCCTACCCGCCTCACGTATCAGGTTACGCAACTGGGTGACCGTCATCACCTCGGGTGTTTCGGACCCAGCCATGTGGTAAATCTTTTCTTCGATCACGGTACCGTCGATGTCATCCACGCCATAGGAAAGGGACAGTTGGGCTAACCTCGCGCCCAGGGTAATCCAATAAGCCTTGATATGAGGAAAGTTATCGAGGTAAACCCGGCCCACGGCCAGGGTTTTAAGGTCTTCCAATCCGCTGGGACGGGCAAACTGGTCCATGGCGGTATGGTCGGGGTGGAAGGCGAGGGGGATAAAGGTCTGGAAGCCGCCCGTCTCGTCCTGAAGTTCCCTTAAACGCCGCATGTGGTCCACGCGATGGTGGTATTTCTCAATGTGGCCGAAAAGCATGGTGGCGTTGGTACGCAGGCCCAACTGATGGGCGGCCCGGTGGATCTTGATCCACTCCTCCGCGTCGGCCTTACCGGGGCAAATTTGCTCCCGAACCTCGGGATGGAAGATTTCCGCGCCCCCTCCGGGCATGGAATCCAACCCCGCGTCTTTCAGGGCCGAAAGCACCTCATGGTAGCTCATGTTGAACTTATTGGCGAAATAGTAGATCTCGACGGCGGTGAAGCACTTCAAATGGACGGAAGGAATCTCTTTTTTCAGCGTCCGAAGCAGGGTCAGATACCAATCCAACTCGTACTTGGGGTGCAAGCCTCCGACGATATGGAGTTCGGTGATATGTTCCTTCTCGAAAGCCGACTTGCCCTTTTCCAAAATTTGCTGGAGGGTGAACTCGAAAGCGCCATCCTCCCCCTCGAAACGGGAAAAGGCGCAGAATTTACAGGTGGTGTCGCAGACGTTGGTGTAATCGATGTGGCGGTTGATGTTGTAGTAGGTGAAATTGCCGTTCTTGCGTTCCCGGACGAGGTTGGCCATGGCCCCCAGGAGGTATAGGTCGTTCGTCTCAAAGAGCCGGAGGGCGTCCGCGTCGGTCAGGCGGGTGCCCGCCTCGACTTTCTCGTAAAGGTCCTTGACCGGCGACTGCTTCAGGCGATGTTTCAAAACCACAAAGTGACTCCCACAACCAGGAAGTAGAGAACGGCGATCCAGCCGTTGTAACCCATCATGGCGGGGGAAAGACTGAACCGGATGTCTCCCCCATCCTTTTCAAGCCGGTAGGCCAGGCGGTGCTGGACCAAAAGAACAAAGCCAACCAGGGCGATGCCCCAAAAGTAAATGGGGCGAAAGCCAACCTGGGCCCCGAAACCAGCGAGGAATCCTAACATAAGGAAATGGAACAATCGAGAGGCCATTAGGCTCCTCGGGATTCCCCACCGCACCACCCAGGATTGAAGCCCCTCCCGCTTGTCGAATGACAAATCCTGCGTGGCGTAGAGGATATCGAAACCCGCCAGGAAACAAATAACCGCGCCGAGAAGCCAGAGGGGTTGAATTCCCAATTTCCCAGTCCCCGCGATCCAGGCGCCCACCGGCGCCACTCCCAAGGCCAGGCCCAGGAAAAGATGGGAGGTCCAGGTGAACCGTTTCGTGTGGGAGTAAAAAAAGACGATGGCCAACGCCAAGGGTGAAAGTTTGAAAGCCAGGGGGTTGATGAAGTAGGTGGCCCCCACCAAACCTAAAGCGGTGAGCCATACGATCAGGCGTACCTGCCCTATCTTGATCCGGCCCGCCGGGAGATCCCGGTTTTGGGTGCGGGGGTTTTTCGCGTCCAGGTCGGCGTCCACCAGCCGGTTGTAGGCCATGGCCGAGGTACGGGCTAAAACCATGCAAAGAATGACGAGCAATAGCAATCTCAACGAGGGTTTTCCGTGAGTGGCGGTCAGCAGGCTCGCCAGGGCGAAGGGCAGGGCGAAAACCGAATGGGGCAACACGACCAAATTGGAAAAGGTTTTAATGAATTTGATCATCTTAGGGATGGGCAGCCGTTTGAATGGAAGGAGTAGGCGTTGAAAGAACCGCTGCCGTAGGCGATGGGGCAATCGTCGGGGTGCGCGAGGGCTTGGCGGGTTGAACCGTGGGCGTCGGGTCCAAGTCAAACGCCGCCTTTTCGGAGAATAGGGTCAGGAAGCTGAGCGGAAAATGTTCCTTTTCCCCCGTGGATTCATCCATTCGCCAGATCATGGTATTTCGGTCCCGATCCTCGAGATGGCCCTCCACCAAGATCACGTCGCCCGATTGGGGGACCTTATTCAGGGAATCCCATAAAAGGTTGATCCATAGCATCACATAGGCATGGTCATGGGGATAGGGAGATAATCCGCAGAGAATCCGGTCGGGAGATCCGGATTCGGGGTAGATCGGCTCATACACATAAAGCTTCCAGATGACATGGTTCTTATCGTTCGGGACGCCGGTTTTCACGCATTGGACATATTCCTTCAAGGCTTGGGTAAGAGGTTCGGGTTGTAACAGTTCACCCGCGCTGAGAGGGCAGACTGCCAAGAGCGCGATCCAAAGGAGGTTTTGTCTCAAGACCTGTTTCATCGCTGACCCTTATCCGGGATGTAAGGCTGGTTTTGATTGACAGGGTTTACGGTCACTACCGGAAGTATCGTCCCAGCCGTCGCTGGAACCGGTTGGACCGGCAGGGCGGCGGGAGTGATGGTCTGGGAGGACGGGGATACCGAGGTTCCGTTCCCCGATTCAACTGGAAGTTCAAAATGCGCGCCTGGAAGCAATTTCGCATTCGAGGGATAAAGATAAAGGTTTTTCAAAACGTGATACGCCTTATCGTTCCACATATGGGTTTTAGTATGAACCACAATTCGTCCTTCCACCACGATCACATCTCCTGTTTTGGGTGATGAGCTCAAAAAGTTCCAGAGTTGGTTGAGCCCGACGATCACGAAATAATTCTTCTTGTTAGTTGGAAGCAAACCGGCCAGGATCGCCTGGGTGGATCTGTTCAGGCCCGCATTAGGAACAAGCTGGGAAAAAACATAGAGTTTCCAAACCACATGGTTCATGGGGTCGGGTTTATCCGTCTTTGCAAACTCCAAATACTCCTTGATTTCTTGATCCTGCGGTTCGGGGGTCAAATCGTCGTCGGCCCAAAGTGGAACTGCCCATAAAAGCAAACATAGCACCGCAAAATATTTTTTCATAACCATCTCCTTCAACTAATTTTCAAAATATTTTCAGACCTTATTCCCTTCCCTCCATCTTTTCGTCACTTCTGCCTGGATGCCCGCATGGTCGTAAACCCGGGCCACCACCGTATCCACCAATTCCTCGATGGTTGACGGATTACCATAAAAACTGGGCGTGGCGGGGATCACATGGGCGCCCGCCAGGGTCAAAAGCTCCATGTTCTTGATTTGAACGAGGGAAAGGGGCGTTTCCCTGGGAACCAGGATCAACGTCCTCCTTTCCTTTAAGAACACTTCCCCGGAACGGGTGATGAGATTGTCGGCGATTCCATGGGCCAACTTGCCCAGGGTCGTGGTGGAGCAGGGTATGACCACCATGGCTTCGAATTTATTCGACCCGCTGGCCGAGGGTGCGGTCAGGTCCTTCTCGTCCCATTCCTTGACGCGGGGGGGCAGGTTTAACCCGCCCTCATGGGTCGCCACGAGCCGGGCGGATTCGGACACCACCGCGTGCACTTCCCAATCGTCATAGGGAAAATGCTGGAAGAACCTCCGGGCATAGAGGATGCCCGAGGCTCCCGTGACGGCGACCAGTATCTTTTTCACGGCTCCCCTGTCGGGCATTTACTTTTTATCCTTTCGGCTCGGCCGGATTCGATAAACCGAAGATTTTTCATGAACTGCCATCACGGGTTCTGAGTTGGGAACAGACTTGCTTTCCTCATAAAGGGTGTCTGGACAAAGGTCTTGGCCGCCCTTCCGTTGAACGGTCCCCAAAACGGCCCGAACTGGTTTGAAAGCCGCCTTTTCCTTTATTTGACGGAAAACACCTTTGCACTTAGCCCAATCGTTTCAGTTGTGCCTTTAAAGAAGGTATATCTTTCTCCAGGATGTCTCAAACGACATCCAAATCCACTCCCCAATACTCATGGACGATAAGATTGCGGAAAGAAGCGATGTTTTTCCAGGGAATGTCAGGATTTTTATGGGCATAGGACTCGGAAAGAACTCGCAAAGCCTCGGCTAAAACCTGGAGATTCCGAAGGACCGCATCCTGCGTTTTGCGGTCCTTTTTGAAATTTTCTTTGCCTTCAGACGCATACTTTTCAAGCCAATCGATGCCGTCCAACGCATGGGCAAGATAAAGCCTGGGCTCCTTCAAAGGGGGGTTGCCTCTTTTAAAACCTTTTCGCGCAAATAAGGATGCAAACCCTTTTCGGTGACCACGTCCACGTGACGTTCCAGCAATTCCTCCAGATCCGCCACCAACCCGCCCGGGAACCAGGGAGTCACTTTTGGCCCGGTTTGAATGAGGAAATCCACATCACTTTGGTCAGTCGCTTCGCCACGGGCCACGGAACCAAACACGCGAATGTTTTCCGCACCATGCTTTTTTGCGATTTGAAGGATTTCAGATCGCTTGGTTTGAAGAATTTCTTGGATACCCATTTTCTACCTCAATCCCATTTTATCAAACCCAGGTAGTAATACCTAAAGCTGGAAATTCCCTTATTTCCGAATTCCCAGCACGCTCACCGCGATGCCCATGGTTTTGACCTCGGCGGAAACCTCTTTGAATCCGCACTTCCCCATCAATGCCTTGAACTCATCAAGCGCGGCGAAATTCTTGGCCGATTGCTGGAGGTAATCATAGGCTTCTTTGTTCTTGGAAACGGCTCCGCCCCGCATGGGGACGATGGTGCTGACATAAAAGGCATAGGCCATCTTCGCCAGGAACCCGGTGGGTTTGAAGAATTCCAGGATGACGGCCCGTCCACCAGGTTTTAAGACCCGGGCGATTTCCCGCAACCCCGCTTCCAGGTTGTCCAGGTTGCGCACGCCAAATCCGCATACCACCGAGTCAAAGCTATAGTCTTGGAAGGGGAGTTTCAAGGCATCCGCCTGGACCATTTCCATTTTCGGCTTTCCCTTGGCCTTATCCTGGGCCAGTTTCAGCATGGGTTTCGCGAAATCGGCCATCAAAACCTGGGCACCCGGCACCTGTTCCTTGACCGCCAGGCCGAAATCGCCCGTTCCTGCACAGAGGTCCAAGACCCGCGAGGGTTTGAAATCATCTTTCAATAATTGTTTCACCGCGTCCTTGCGCCATTGGATGTCCTTGTTGAACGACAAGGCGTGGTTGGCCTGGTCGTAGGTCGGCGCGATATTGGAAAACATGGTTTGGATCTTGGCACTCATGAAAAACCTTTCGTTCGCGAAATAATGAATGAATTAAAAAAACCTAAATTCAACTTTCAAGAGCTTTCAGAAATTCATCAACCGTCAAACCCGAGGCGGAAATAAGGCTTCGCAGCGTCCCCCTCGCAACCTCGCGGTGGTTCGGAATGGAAAGGGAAGCGATATGGCCATCTTTAGTCATGATGATATGGCTTCCACGCTGGCGGACCACTTGCCAGCCAACCTTCTGGAAAGACTTAATGACTTCTCGGGGTTTTAAAACCGGAACCGGCGGCATCAAACATGTACTTCGACTTTGCGGGTCATGACCGTCAAGGGCATTCCTTTTTCAGCCCTTACTTCCAAGCATTCTTTTATGGCCTGTTTGATATTGCTTTCAGCTATCTTTGAGGTTTTTCCCTGGCTCACACAACCGGGTATGGCCGGGCATTCCGCAACAAAAACACCGTCCTCGTCCCGATTGATCGTTATGACAAATTGCACTCTTAACTCCTTTGACCCCGATTATATTCTAAAGAGGGCTTTCAAACGATGAACAAAAAACCCGGCCTAAATTAAGCCGTATTTCTTCAAGATAGGCCGAACTCGCTCCTCTACTTCCTTATCCATCCACAATTCATCGGGCCATTCCCGGGTGAAACCCTCTTCTTTCCATGTTCGGGTCGCGTCAATTCCCAACTTGCCACCCCAACCCGTCTGGATGGAATTATGGTCCAATACGTCCAGGGGTCCCTCCCCCAAAACCAAATCCCGTTTGGGATCGAAACAGTTCCCCACCCGCCACAGCACCTGGCCGTAATCATGCACGTTGGTATCCTCGTCCACGATCACCAGGCACTTGGTCAGCATCATCTGGCCCAGGCCCCAGAGTGCGTTCATGACCTTGCGTGCGTGGTGGGGATACTGCTTCTTGATGGATACGATCGCCAGGTTATGGAAGATGCCCTCGAAGGGCAGGTCCATATCCACCACTTCCGGCACGATCTTTTGGAGGATGGGAAGGAACAGCCTCTCGGTCGCCTTGCCCAAATAGTCGTCCTCCATGGGCGGCTTCCCCACCACCGTGGCGGGGTAAACGGGGTTTTTGCGGTGGGTCAATGCGGTCAAATGGAAAACCGGATAGGGCTCGGCGAGGCTGTAATAACCCGTGTGGTCCCCGAAGGGGCCCTCCATCCGGCGTTCCCCCGGCTCCACGTAGCCCTCCAGAACGAAATCCGCGTCAGCGTTCACGAAAAGGTCCACGGTCTTGCATTTGACGATCTCAACCGGCTTCCCTCTCAAGAACCCTGCGAGTAAAAGCTCATCCACCCCGTCCGGCAGGGGCGCCGTGGCCGAATAGGTCAAGGCCGGGTCTCCGCCCAGGGCAATCGCCACTTCAAGCCGCTTGCCCTGTTTCTCGGCGGCGCGATGGTGTGCCGCCCCGTGGTGGTGCACCTGCCAATGCATCCCGGTGGTCTTGGAATCGAAAAGTTGGATGCGGTACATACCGATGTTTCGTATGCCCGTTTCCGGGTCCACCGTATAGACCAGGGGAAGGGTGATGAACCGGCCCCCGTCCTGGGGCCAGCATTTCAAGACCGGCAGGGTGTTCAGGTCCGGGTCTTTTTCCACCACTTCCTGGCAGGCGCCCTTGGAAACTTCCACCGGGGGGAACTTGGCCACATCCGCCAGCTTGGGAAGAAACTTCACCTTTTCCAGGAACCCTTTGGGGGGTTTGAGTTCCATTAATTCCTTGATGGCCTTGGCGTGCTCTTCCAGGTCTTCCACACCCAGGGCCAGGCTCATTCGCTTGTAGGACCCGAATGCGTTGATGAGAAGAGGATAGGCACTGCCCTTGGTTTTCTCGAACAGGAGGGCTTTGCCCCCGCCGGGGGACTTGGAAACCCTGTCAATGATGGCGGTGATCTCCAATACCGGGTCCACTTCCTCTTGGATGCGGACCAATTCGCCGCGCTTTTCGAGAAACTCAATGAATTCGTGCAATGATGAATAAGCCATTTGGAACCTTTAAAACCTTGTTTTACTTGGCGTCCTTGGCGGTTAATCTTCGCCTTTGTCTTGAAAGGCCGACATTCTACGCCCTCGGGGAGGGGGTCTCAACCTTCGGCTTCAAGGAACGCGAAAGCCAATAAGCGGCGAAACAAAGCGTCAATCCCCCGATGGCGGGGCCCCAAAAAGCCGGAAGGGTGGGTTGAAGGAAGAGATTAAAAAGGGCGGTGTAGCTCGCGCCCCACCCGCAGGCCATCCAAAATCGGGCGGCCTTTTCACCGGGGGTGGCCGCCATGAACCCCGTGAAATAGGCCGCCATGGTAAACCCCACCCCGAAGAGATGCAGGTAGGCCATGTGCTTGATGAACATTTCGGCCTTCTCGCCCATATTGGAGACGATCGCCAGCCATACGAAACACCAGAGCACGATCCAAAGCACGGTAAACAGGGCCATGGAGTGGGAGACGATCCAGAGTGCCGACCCGGGCTTGTTCCACCGACGGGCCGAAAGGGCCAGGGCGGCCAACCCCAGCAAAACGGGGAAACCATAGAGGACGGTGACGGAGAGCCAGTTTTCCGGGTGCTGTCTCAAGGTCGAAGCCATGGGTTCCTCACCTATCACCAGGACCGTGAGCACCATCCCCGCGGCGCCCAACCGAAAAAGCCAAATGGGAAACTTCATATCAAAAAGCCTTAAGGGAATGCTTTATTCCAAATAATAAAATTTTGTAACTGTTCAGCACGGCTAAAAAAACATCCAACACAAAGACACGAAGACACAAAGAACGGAATAAAAGGATAGTTTTTGAAAAAAATATTAAATTGTGGCTCATTTTCTCTTTCTTTGTGGCTTTGTGTTGGCTGTGGGTTTGCCTGACCCGAACTATTAATAAATTTTTGGACTTCTTCGCGTCTTCGCGGTAAATATTTCGAGGTTCATTTAGTTTCATTCTTCAACCGCCTGTTTAGCCTTCTTGGGCCTGACGGGCGGGAAGGTCTTGGGGTAATCCACCCGCACCAAAAACAGTCCCGTCGGCGGCAGGGTCGGCCCCGCCTTCCGGCGGTCCTTCGATTTCAAGATCGTCGTTATCTGTTCCGGCTTGAGCTTCCCCGTTCCCGCGTAAACCAGTGTCCCGGTCAGGATGCGGATCATCTGGTGCAAGAAGGAAACCCCGTAATATTCGACCCGGATATCCTTCCCCTTGCGGGTGATCGTGATTTTATGGAGGGTGCGGTGCGGGTCCGCCCATTTACCCAGGGTTCCCCGGAAGGCGGTGAAATCGTGGGTTCCTTCCAGGCGCTTGGCCGCCTGCCGCATCAACTTCAAATCGAGAGGACGGCGGAAATGGTAATAGGTATTGCGGTCAAAGACGGTGTATTCGGAACTGTTCCGGATCACGTAGCGGTAAAGCTTGGCCTTGGCGTGGTAGGTGGCGTGAAAGGTGGAAGGCGCTTCCCTCAAGTCAACAAGCCGGATGTCATGGGGAAGAAGCTGGTTGGCCACTTCCTTCAGGCGGGATACCGGCATGGGGGAAGGGGTAAGGAAATTGGCGGTTTGGCCGAGGGCATGCACTCCCGAATCGGTGCGGCCCGCCACCAACAGCTCGACCTTGTGGCCGCAGATAAAACCCAGTTTTTCCTCGAGGGTTCCCTGGATCGTGGGGGATTCGCGCTGTCTCTGCCAACCCGCGTAGGCGGTTCCGTCGTACTCCACCGTCAGCCGCAGGTTGCGTTCGCTCAATGGAAGGTGCCCGGCCCCACCGGCGTACTGTGCGACAGCAGTTGGAGGCCGTCCAGCGCCTCTTTTTGCTGTGGATTGATGGCCAAGGCGGTACGGTAGGCCTGCTCCGCGTCGTTGGGGTCGTTCATCCCGCGGAAGGCGTCGCCCATCTTCGCGAAGGCATAGGGGTTTCGAGCCTCCCGGCGGATGCATTCCTGGTAGGAATTCACCGCTTCCGAGTAATCGCCCAGGGCCAGGCGGGTTTCCGCCTGCATCAGGTAAATGCGGGAAAGGGTCTGGGGTTGGCGGTATCTCAGGGCGTTGTCGAAACACCAGAGAGCCAGGTCGAAATTCCGGTTCATGAAGGCGAAATAGCCGGTGAAGTCGTGCCCGATGCCGTAGGAATCCTTCATGACGTCGGTGTACTCGTCCCAATAGCCCCGGGTCTCGGGTTCCATGTTCCTCAACCGGTAGGTGGACCACAGCTCGTTCAGGCGCGCGGTGGTGAAGGGGTAATTCAGGTCCTTCGTGGCGGCAATGCGCCAGAGGAAACCATCCGGCAGGGAGGACTGGTTCTTTTCCCTCATCCATTGGGCCGTGAAGATGTTGGTGTAATAGAAGGAACGGTCCTGGGCGTGCTGTTCGATCATGTCTTGGACCACCGTCTCGGGACGGATATCGACCCGGCCATAGGGGTCCGTCCGCATGGGCACGGAAAGGAATGGCCAGCGCGCCATGAGGGGTTCGCGGTACCAATCGTAGGGGATCAACTGCATGGTGAAGCTCACCACCTCGGGCCTTTTGCCTTCCACGAACTGCAGGTACCAAAGGGGCAGGATGTCGATGTCGCCGTTGCAAAGGATGACCCCGTTGCGGTTGACGGTCTTGAGCATGTTGATGCCCTCGTCGTAGGAACTGACGTAGCGGCTCTGGTCGTTCAGGGGGTAATTGATCTGCAGGGGAAAGAGGGCCAGCCCCAGGCAAAAGGCGCCTGTGTAGATGGGAGCCCCGTTGACTTTCCAATTTTCGGAGATCCAAAGGCAGAACCAGGCGACCGCCGCGGCCGCGTAGATGGAAAACATCATGAAGACGGGGGTGAAGAAGTTGTCCAGCGTCCACTGGTACCCTTCCAAGGGATTGTTGAACACGATGACCCCGCCGAAAACGCCCGCTCCGAACAGGAACACGCCCACGGCCGTGGCCTTGTTCCGCCGGAACATCCAATAGAGCCCCACGAGCGCCAGGATCCCGATCAGCACCGTGAAATAAAGGCCGAACTGGTCGTTGGCGTGGAACCAGAACCGCTTCAGGTTGCGGATCACAGTGGTCCAGGAACGGGTGTCTCCGATTCCCTGGTAGCCCTTTCGGACCACCGTCCCCCAAAGCCGGTCCAGGTTGTTGGGATTCCACCAATTCACCAGCGGATGTTGGATCGACCGTAAGGGGAGAAACAGGTAAACCGAGAGCGAGAGGATCAGCACCGTGATGCCCCGAACCACGTTGAGCGCGCCCACCGCGGAAAGGACACTGGCCAGTTTTTCCATCAGGTCAAAGGGCCTCAGCAGGCTCTTGACGATCCCCCAAAAGGGCTCCCTCTTCTGGCTGGCCAGGAAAAACCACAGGTAGGCCGGGGCCATGACCATTTGGTTGGGCCAATGGTGGGCCAGGCTTAAGCCGTACAGGAAGCCCATCAGGAGGATGGATTTGATGAACCATCCCTTTTCCCGCATCTTGAAGAAGAGGTAGAGCATGAAGACCGATAAGAAGGTGTTCAAGGTATAGATGCCGCCCTTGGCCCCGCAGGCCTGGAACCAGTGCTGGTAGGAAAAGGCGAAAACCAGGGCGCCGAAGAGGGCCGGCACCGAGTAGACCCAGGACTTGAGGAAGGACGAATCGTCGGCGCTATGGCCCACATCGATATTCAGGGCTTCCTTGAACATCATCTTTAACACCGAATAGAGGATCGCCACCGACACGCTGCCGGTTAAAAGGGAGCAAAAGGTCACCCGGAACATGGGTTTTCCGAAGGGAAGAAGGCAATTCACCCGTCCCCAGAGGGTATGGAGGGGGTAGCCGGGGGAATGGCTGATGGTCAATAGGTCGCAAACCATGATGGTTTCGCCGGAATCGTTGATATTAAAGGTGGCGCAAACCGTGCGCAGGTAAATGTAGAAAACAAAAAGAAAAAGGCCCAAGGGGACGAACATTCAGGTTATTCCTAATAAATGGGGTTCCAAACCGAACTGGGATTATATACAAGCCCGAACCATGTCAAAAGGGGTTTTTCCCGTGCGGACCAACCTTGGGGCTAAATGTCCGGAAGCAGGGCCTGATTAGGCGGTTTGTGATTCGAAATTAAAACTCGAACCGCGCCTTAAACGTGAATTTGAAAGAGGACGGTATCGTACCGATTTCATTCATTCAAATTATTGGTAAATCGGCACAATCAGAGGTCTCGACCCCATGCCGATTTCTATTGAAGCCTAAAAGAGATCGGCATAGTCCTGAATCCCATCGCGTTTTAACGCGATGGAGGACAAAGAATCCTGTACCCAAAGGGCACTGTACCGCCCTCCGTATACGGCTTATGGAAGGGCGGCACACAGGAAATCGTGGGGTTACTTATAAAACTTGCTGAAAAAGGCGGCGAAAGCCGACTATTTCAGAGGTTACAATTTATTTGGATATCAACTCGCGAGCGGAACCTTTTTGAGACCGGAAGCGTTCAAGGCGCTTGCCGGATCGGGGAAACGGTGGATGAAACGATCCAGGCCCAGGTGATCGAAGCTTTGGTCCACCGGGTCGCTCATGCCCGTGATGACCAGTTCCCCGCCTTCTTCCTCGATCATGAAATGCAGCGCGGTGATCAATGCCCATCCGACCCGGTCGAGGAAAAGGGTTTGGCTGAGGTCTAACAGGGTTTTCACCCCCGAACACTGGGGGACCAGGTCGAATAGGGCCCCTTCGATTTCTTTCACGCAGTTGTGGAAAAGGGACCCTCGCAACCGGATCACCATGACATTTTCCGAATCCATGTATTCGTAAGTCAGCTTGTCCATTTCGTTTTCGCCCATGCCCTGCCCCTGATCGAATGATGGAAGGTGCCCGCCTCTTGCTTCTTAACGCGCCGAATACCGCTTCGGCTTGGAGGAGGGCTGGCCCGGGAATGCAGGCCGGGGGTTAGCGTCTTTAAAAATCCCGTAGGATAGGGGGTCGATAAAATAAGGGGGAATGGATGCGGGGAAACCCCGCCCCTACCGGATATTTTGAGGATTTGTTTCCGGCGCTGGCGCATGGGTAGGCTCCTGTTCTCAACCGCGGGCGCGGTCCCTAAAGCCGGAAAAGGCCCGGAATCTGGATGGGGGCGGATATACGCGTAAGCAACTTTGTCCAATTAAAGGTAATTTAAAGGGTTTGCTACCGTAACGATCCGCCCTCATCCCGGTTCCAATCGGCCCCCGGCGGGTGATCCGACGCTTCCCTCCTTTACCCCGCCCGGGTTGCCCTTTTAAAGAGGGTCCCGGGCGTTTCCCGTTTTTTGGATTGCGGTTAGGGTTAATGCATAGGTCGTACCAATTTTAAAAAAATGAAAAAACGGATTGAACATGGCTTGGGTGGAAACAAAAAAAGCTTTTGGGTGGATTTTTCCGGCGTTTGAAATGTTATGAGGCGGTATTTTCGGATGAAAGCCCAAAAGCGCGCCTAAATTCACCCGCACATAATTGTAGAAGCGGACCAGCCCCGGACAATCTTGTCAATCGGAACCCAAGCAAACAGGTAAAACTTCACGCAAAGAAAAGAAAGAGGAACATAGGGGCCAGTCACGTCGCGATCAAACCAGGTTTTTCATAATCGTGGAAAAATCCTCGACAACGAACATCTTTCCCATGTTTAACAGTGATCTTTCATGCGCGTCCTTGTCCATCGACGACACGCAGTCCGATAGGACGACGGGATAAAAACCCCGGGCGGCCGCGTCCCGGGCCGAGGTTTCCACGCCGATCTCCGTGGCAATGCCGGTGAAAAGAATAGTCTGGATTTGGCGGTTCCGCATCAGGGACTCGAAATTGGTTCCCAGGAAGATGTTGGCCGTAGCCTTTTCCAGGACAATGTCTTCCGGCTTGGGTTTTACGGCGGGAGGAACTTCTCTCTCTTTCGACCCCGGAGGCATGAATACCGGTAATTTTGAGGGGTCATCCACCCGGAATCTTTTCATCATGGTGTAGAGCCCCCAGGAGGATTGGAATTTCTGGGGCAAGGGGGTGATGAGGGTGTAAACCACCGGCATCCTGCCCCCAATGGCTACCAGGAGGTTCTTTAACCGTTCCAGGAAAATCTCTTTATTGAAAATCCGATCCACCAAACCGTTTTGAACGTCCCAGACCACCAGGCAGGAATGGCTTGGATCGACGATCTCCTGGAGGGTTTCAAAAACATGGGTCCCATTGAAATTCTTCATGGCGCTTCCTTTTTCCGGGCCTCCCCAAACCCTTAGATGTTCTGTTCTATTCAGACATTCTTTCAATCCAAAAACGACCGGACCACAACTACCTTGATAGGAATCTCGTAAACAAAACTTTTTAGATCCGGAATAAAGGGGCCAGCCTGTCCCCTTTGTTGCGCTTGGTTCCTTCACCAATCCTTGCACTTCGCCTGGGTGGCCCGGTAACTGCTGGGCAGGTCGATCTGGGCGTTGGCCAAGCCCTCCTCGGCCCAGAACTTCCTCACCACCTCCCCCACCACACCGGCCAGGTAATTCTTGACCATGTAACAGCCCTTCTTGAAGGTTTTGGCCTTCCAAGGGTGGGATTGGGTGGGGATATTAGGGTCGTTGCGCAGGGTCTCCTCCAGGATCTTCCGGTATTTGCGGTAAGTATCCTGGTTGATGGCCACGTGGGTGTTTTCGTGGTCGAGGATGACCTGGTAGGGGCAGCTGCCTTTCGGGTATTGGCTGGAGATATAAACGTCGAACTTCTTGATGGAGAAGTCGGCGGTGACGGTATTGCACCATATTTGCAGTTCCCCTTCCCGCGGGGGCGTAGATTCGATGTTGGAGTCCGTACTCCACGAATAATACATTTCTGTCAGGCCCGGCTCGTTCTGGTTGCGGCTTGCCACCCACTGCTTGTTGACCTTCTCGATTCGAGCGGTGGGCAGGTCGAAATGGTAGGTCGGCTGGGCCTCCTGGCCTGTCACCTGGATGTCCGGCCGGTCGGAAGAGGCCAGGTTGATCTGGTAGTCGGAGAATGCGAGGGTGAACTGGTCCTCCTCGGCCAAGGCGCCGGGAATCAGGAAATCAAAATCCCACTTGGAGGGCAGGTAGTAACCCCCCGTGACGCTATAGGCAATGGTTCCCTTGTAGCGGATGGGGCCGGCCTGGAAGGAACAACCGTCCTGCAGGTAGCCCTTCTGGGTGTAGACATAGTGGGGGGACATGTCGATCTGCTGGCCCTTCCCATTGTCACCGGACATATGGGTCGCGTTGCCGCCGGAGTCGAAGTTCATCGTGCCCGTGGTGCCGTCCGGGGCCGATTCCAGGATGTCGAATCCCTGGTCGGTGCGCTGAACCTTGAAGGTCTTTTCAACCAGGTCCTTCTCCTCGACGAAGGGGTCGTAGGTCATTCCCGCCCAGATCTGCACGACCGACTGGACCAGCTTGCCGAAGCCCATGCCCTCGTTCACAACGGCCTGGTCGGCCTGCTCGTCACCCACGGAGGGGGGATTTTGGAGATTGATATCCACCGCGTGGCCTTCCAATTTCACCATGTATCGCAGGCCATCCAGGGCCTCCAGGACGGCGTCGACCTGGGTGATATTCTGCCGCTTCAGGGTGTCCCGCAGGCGCTCGCGGCACCCTTCGGGCAGGGTCAGGGTCACCTGACATTGCAGGTTCTTCAGGCCCTCCCGTTGGAGGGAGTAAAAACGGGGAGCCATTTGGCGCAAGAAACGGGCGGTATCCGGGTCGGTTTTGGCGAACAGCGGGACGGCGAGGAGAAGGGCGAGGCCAAAGATAAAGGCGGTAATAGGGAATTTTTTCATACCGTTCCTCATGAGCAGGATAAAGGCTTTCAAAATAAAACTGTTTTACCTTTTCATTATAAGCCGGGGGCTTTGAGACACAAAAGCAGTAAAAGGGGTCAGGCCTGAAAAAAGAAAATTGACATAAATAAAGAGCACGTTTATTCTCCCTGCATGAGAAAAACAAGGGTTCATTATCAAGGTGGCCTCTATCATGTGATCGCTCGGGGCAACCAAAGACAAAAGGTATTTCTTGGCAAAGAGGACTATTTAAAATATTTGAAGTTGATGGACGAATATTTAGAACACCACGGTATGGCCGTTTACGCTTATTGCCTGATGCCCAACCATATACACATTTTGGTAGAACAAGTCGCTGACGACCCTTTGTCCCGCTATATGCAAAGACTCCAAAGCACCTACACCAGCTACTTCAACCGAAAACACAAGAAGGTGGGGCACTTATTCCAGGGCCGGTATAAGGCCATTTTGGTGGACCGGGACGTTTATTTGCTTGAATTGATCCGGTATATTCACTTGAACCCCATTCGGGCGAAGCTAGAGGAAAAGGTGGGTGTTTATCCATGGTCGGGGCATGCTCAGTATTTGGGGACAGACAAGGGAAACACGGTTCGAATCCAGACGGCTATGGTTTTGCCAATGTTTGGAAAAGAAAATAAAGAGGCCAGAAAGTCCTATCAAAAGTTCGTTTGGGAAGGTATTGCGCAAGGCCATCGAGAAGATCTTTATGATCTCCGACAAGGGCATCTTCTGGGCGACGAGGACTTTGAAACGCATGTCCATGAAAATGTGCTAAAACAGAAAGTGAAGCCGAGCTTGAAGTTGAAATTGGAAATAAACCAAATATGGGAAAGGATTAAGAAGAGGGAAAGGCTGGAAGTGGAACCGTCGGGATGGAAAAGAAGCCGATGGATCGGCGAAGCGGCTTATTTGGCGGTTGAGGGGCGCGGGAAAAAACAAAAAGAAGTTGCGTTATATTTTGAGGTGGAACCTACAACAATCAATAAAGCTTTAAAGCAGCTGAGGAAAAGGTGGGAAGAGAAACCGAATGAAGAGAAAGAGTTCATGCGATGGGCCAAGAGCCTATAATTTTCTTTTTTCAGGCCTGATAACATGAAAAAGGCTGCAGAGCTCCAAGCGTAGAGCGTCTCCACTTAAGTGGGACGAGGCTCTAGGATAAACCCAGAGTCGAAAAGGCACTCACCTTTGCAGGTGGTGCAAAACGCTTAGGAGGTGCAGCCGTGGGACAGTATATCGGAGTAGACCTACACCAGAAAACATCCTACGTCACGAGAGTGAATGAGAAAGGAAAGGTGCTGGAACAAGTCGATCTGAAGAACGACGCGGATACTTTAAAGGCTTATTTCAAGAAGCAACCCGTGAGTAGCCAGGTCGTAGTAGAAGCCACAGGTCATTGGTATCACTTTTACGAACTCATCGAGGATCGATTCCCCAACCTGGTATTGGCCCACCCCCAAAAGGTCAAAGCCATAGCCTCGGCCAAGATCAAGACGGATAAAATTGATTCGGGAATCCTGGCTCAACTTTTGCGGGTGGATCTGCTGCCACGAGCCTATGTGCCACCCCGAGAGATCCGCGACTTACGGGAAATCCTTAGGTACCGGGCTTCCCTGGTGCAATTGAGAACACAAGCCAAAAACCGGATGACTTCGGTCATGACCAAGGCGGGAATCGAACCCGTTACTAAAAACCGATTCGGAATAAAGAACTTCCGCGAACTTGCCACGGTAGGTACCCGGCCTTGCTACCGTTTGGAACTGGACGGATATATGGAAGTAATCCGGGAACTAGGCCAAGAGATCGCCAAATCAGAAGAGGTGATCAAGAAAATGGCAGCAGAAAGCCCGGAAGCCCAGCTGATGATGACCATGCCAGGCGTGGGTGCCTTTTCGGCTTTATTAATTTTGAGCGAGATTGGGGATATTCGCCGGTTCCCGGACGCGGAACATCTATGTTCTTATGGTGGATTGGTCCCCAGTGTTCACGCATCAGGGGGAAAAAGCCACAACGGCCACATCACCAAACAGGGTTCTAAATGGATTCGCTGGATATTGGTTGAGAACTCGCTTCATGCCATTCGCAAAACCCGACGGTATGGGACCTTATACACGAGGGTGAAGAAGAAGCATGGGAATAACGCGGGACGAATAGCAGTAGCAAGGGCTATGCTGAAAAGCATCTTTCATATGTTACGAAAGAAGGAAGCTTTTGAGGACTGCCCGGCCAGCTCCGACGGGGTCTGACACAACCCGCAAGAGTTGAGGTCCTTGGCCTGATTGAGCGGCCGGGTCCAACGTTATCGTGCGGTGAAACAACCGCGAATAGGTGACTGACTTGTAGTCCTTTGAGACTCAGGTTGGACTTGGGGCCGTGATACTACGCTTTTGCCTGGACATTCTTTTTCATAGGTGACCCCTTTTGCTTTCATGACCCCTTTTGCTTTCATTTAGCTCAACGATGCTCACCGACAGGTAGGCTCTGATCACATTCGGGGGATGGGCACCTGGTTCGAGGGGGCAAAGCCTGCGCCGAAGCTTCAAGTTGAGGCGCACGAATTGGCCTTACCGGCCCACAAGCTAAAAAGGGCCGGTACCGAGAACCATGTTTCGACGGTTTTTGTCGCCCTTGAGGTGAAGGCGCAACGGGTGGTTGTTCCTAACAAATGGTTATTTAAATACCATTCCATTATCCATTTGTTGTGACGGGTGAATTTCCCGGCCAATGGCTAAAGGCCATTGGGTGTTCACGGGGGAGAAAAAGCCCGGACCCTTTGTTCATTAGAAATTTAATAATTAATAACTGACCCTATTTTCACCAACCATTTTTTTACTCTATTAGGCGTTTATCGATATCGGCCGGTACAAAAACTTCTGGAAACCGGTAAAAACACGCCTAATTTCTTCCGGGTCCCCCAGGTCGGCAATGGCATCGGCTATCGCATCGTGATATTTGAGTTTCAAAAGCGGGGTCAGTTTGTCCTGGTTTAATTCTTCAACCCCCACACTAACATAGTGTGAAAGCACGAAATCGAGAAACACCTGCTGTTTGCTGTTGAAGGTATGGTCAATCTCTACCTTGGCGTTTTCGGCGCGTTCCTCGCGGGTTAAGGGGGCCAGGGCATAGGCCACGTGGGCCAAAACATCAAACAGATCGCTATTCTCCGCGTCGATAATTTTCTGCATCTCGGTAAGTTGTTCTTTCCCGAAGCCTTTTTCCGCCAAACCTTCCATCAGTCTTTTTCGGGTATCGGGCGCGCTCCAAATCGCGCGCAATTCGGCTTCGTTTTTGAAGAAATCTGGCAATTTGCCGAATAGCAGTTCCATGAATTGTTGGGCGCTCATGGGTTTGCCGTCCGGGTGCCAAAAGGTCGTGATCGCCATATCTTGAATCGTTCGGGCCTTCCCATCAGCCAACTTTATTTTGATTTTCTGACGTTTAAAATCTTCACCTTCTTTTTCCCCGGTTTTAGGGGGGGATTTTGGCGGCACAGGATAACCAGGTCCAGGTTCTGGCGGGTCCGGTTCGCCATCCCATTCTTTATCTTGAAAGTGATGATGGGCTTTCACAAAGTCGTAAATCGTAAAGTAATCCTTATTGTCATATAAACGGGTGCCGCGCCCAATGATCTGCTTGAATTCGATCATCGAATTGATAGGCCGCATCAAGACGATGTTTCGGATGTTTCGTGCATCCACTCCCGTCGAGAGCTTTTGGGAAGTGGTCAAGATAGTCGGAATCGTTTTTTCATTATCCTGAAAATCCCTCAAATGCTGTTCACCCAGTTCCCCGTCATTGGCCGTCACCCTTTGGCAATAGTTCGGGTCAGTGCTAGTCTTGATCTGGTTAATCAGATCCCGAACCGCCAAGGCGTGGTCCTGGGTCGCGCAAAACACCAGGGTCTTTTCGTTTTGGTTGATTTCGCCCATGAACTTCCTAACCCGATGGGCCTCACGTTCTTTGATTTCGATGATCCTGTTGAAATCGGGATCGGTATAAAGGCGGCCTTGTTCAACTTCGCCCTCAATTACTTTATCGTCAGAGGTATAGACATACTCATCAAGGGTTGTGGAAATCTGTCGAACCTTGAAGGGCGTCAGGAACCCATCATTAATACCCTCTTTGAGTGAATAGACATAAACGGGTTCCCCAAAATATTTATAGGTATCGGCATTCTCTTCCCGTTTGGGTGTGGCGGTTAAGCCCAACTGAACCGCCGGGGAAAAATAAGTCATAATGTCCCGCCAGTTGCTCTCGTCGTTCGCCCCGCCCCGGTGGCACTCGTCGATCACGATAAAGTCAAAGAAGTCGGGCGGATATTCCCCGAAATAGGGTTCGTTATTGGGCCCGCTCATGAAGGTTTGGAAGATCGTGAAGAAGATGCTTCCGTTTTTGGGCACACGGCCTTTTTTGCGAATTTCATCTGGCTTTATCCGCACCAGGGCGTCCTCAGGGAACGACGAAAAGGCGTTATAGGCCTGGTTCGCCAGAATGTTCCGGTCCGCCAGGAAAAGAATTCTTGGCCGGCGGGTCGGGTTGCCGCCCAAGTTCCAACGGCTGTGAAAGAGTTTCCAGGCGATCTGAAAGGCGATCATGGTCTTGCCCGTTCCGGTGGCAAGGGTCAAAAGAATCCGTTGTTTCCCATCCGCTATGGCGTCCAAAACCTTTTCAATGGCGTTATCCCTGAAATACCTTTCGCCCAGCGTGCCCCCCTTGTCGTCGAAAGGCACTTCGGCGAAACGGTCCCGCCAGGCGTTGGCCTCGGCGAAGGTCATGGCCCATAGTTGTTCGGGCGTTGGGAAGGCCGAAATTTCACCTTCTTTCCCCTTTTGCATGTCGATCTGGTAAATGCCATGGCCGTTCGCCGAGTAGGTGAACCGAATCCTCATTTTACCGGCGTAATTCTTGGCCTGGCCCACCCCCTCGGTTAACAGCTCATCCCAGGCCTTCGCCTCCACCACGGCCAATTTGCGGTTGCGGTAAATGAGGACATAGTCGGCCTTGAGCCCGTTGCGGGGGCGGCCCGCGCCTTCGATGCGGCCGGGGGTAATGGGATATTCCCGGAAGATCCGGCTGCCATCCGCCACGCCCCAGCCCGCCGCCTTCAAGGCGGGGTCGATATGTTCGGCTCTTGTTTCGGCTTCGTTCATTGCGTTTAACTCTTCCGTTCGTTCAGTTTGAAATGTCGACAATTTGTCGACGGTTCATAAATGGTTTTATTCATGGCTTTCCCTTCTTGGGTTTCTTCCGCTTGGGCAGTTTCTTCACCACGGCCTCAAGCTGTTTAAGGGTGTCCGCTTCCGCCGCATCCTCAAGCTCAGCGCGGCGTCTTTGGGCGAATAGGTCGTATTCTTTTTCGGCGAGGGCTTCGGCCTTTTCATGGCTGATCTTCCCGGCCCCCGGCAAAACTGCGCGGTCGTTGAATTTCAGAAATTCATCCAGCCGGGTTTTCCAATCCTTCAAGAATACCTGCTTGCGCCGCCGGGCCTGGTCCTCGGCGAAATCGAGGAACATCACCACGATGCGGTTCAATTCGCTAATTTCCGGTTCGCGCAGGTAGTTCTTGGCGATGGTCACATCCCCCTTGCGGACAGCCCCGCCCTTCCAGGCGGTCAACCCCATATTGGGCTTTTTAAAATCGGCCCTTTGCGCGATCAATTCGGAGGCGGTTTTGCCGGTGGCGGCGAAATGAAGCTTGTTTTGGATGGTTTGGTAGAAAACCTTGGTTTCCTCGCCGGTGGGCTTATAGTCGGCGGCCAAAGCCAGGATTTCCCGCACCCGCAGATAGACCCGCTTTTCGCTGGCCCTTATGTCCCGAATGCGTTCCAGCAACTCATCGAAATAATCCGCCAGGCCGTTGCCGGATGGGTTTTTGAGGCGTTCATCATCCATCGTGAAGCCCTTGACCAGGTACTCCCTCAGCCGCTGGGTCGCCCAAACGCGGAATTGCGTACCCCGGATACTATTAACCCGATAACCGATAGAGATAATGACGTCGAGATTGTAAAAACTTGTCTTGTAATTCTTTCCGTCTGAGGCAGTTGTCAAGGATTCCTTGACAACTGAATTAGGCGCCAATTCCCCTTCCGCGAAGATGTTCTTAAGGTGGAGACTCACGTTTTGCTTGGTGGATTGGAATAACTCTGCCATTTGCGCCTGGGTCAGCCAGATGGTTTCATTCTCAAACCGGCATTGGATGCGCGTGCGGCCGTCTTCGGTTTGGTAGAGGGCGATGCTGGATTGGGACGGTTCATGGACGGACATGGATTAGAGTTCTCCAGAGAAGGCTTTTTCCAACAACGACTTCTTAAAGAGTTCCAACTCAACTAACTTCTGTTGATAAATGGATCCTAGATGATTAGTTTCTACAGATAACATCTCGATTTTTTTTACAACCTCTGCTTGCTCTTTAACCGTCGCCGGAATTGGAATTGGTATTGAATTTAGAGCTTTTTGATTTAATTTAGGTTGAGCAGCCCCAGTGATGTATTCATCAAGCTTAATGCTCTTCAAATAAAACTCAACAAATCGTTGAGTAGCCATCTTTTCAAACTTCAAAATGTGTGCATGATTATTTACCCAGAATTGTCCGGATACTGAGAATGCAATAGGCGTTGATCTTGCCAACAAGTTCGCCCCATCCTCCGAGACAAGTAACACATCACCGTCGAAAATGTAGTCCGCAACATAATCAACAATTCCCGATGCTCCGTAATAAGGATATTTCCCATTCTTTCTATCGCTTTTAGTAATGGGTACCCTTTTGTTATCAAGATTTTCAGATATCTGGTCTAGTGTTTTTTCTTGCCAGTCAACTCCACCATTCGCAAAAACAGAATTGGTATAACTTTCAAAGAGGGCGCGGGAGTTTTGGAGATTTTTTTCGGCATTGGCTTTGGCGGTGGCAATACCCTCAAACGCCTCATCGAGAATCCCGACAATTCGTTTTTGATCTGCAATGGGCGGCAAAGGTATTTTGTAATTTTCTATAAATTCTTTCGGAACTCTTTGTTGACCAACAGCGCCACCCATTCGAGCAGAGCCTTCATTACGAAAATCCGGCCTTAAAAGGAAGTAATAAAGAAACTCTTTATCCAAGAATTGATTTGGTCTGAAAACAATAAACTCACTAGAACCAAAACCTATTCCGTTTTTTAGATTATTTGCTATGCCAAGTTTTCCATTTTCAAAACATGGGGTAATTTTTGCAAGAAGCACATCTCCTTCCCCAAAATAGGTATAACTACCATCTGCCTCTGATAATGTTTTGTTTTGGGTTGGATTTAAAAACTTCCGATCGATTCCAAGATTTTCCATTGGAGCGAACGAAACCAATGATTTTGGTGAGAGTTTTTCACGGGCTTCTGATTTAGGCGGTCTTATTTGGCAAACCTCACCTAAAGAAGCATTTTTCCAATCAACCTTCATAGCAACGCCTTAATCTTTTCAAGCACCTTGGCGCTTTCGGCGTCCAGCTTCGCGATTTCTTCCATGATTTCCTCGGACTGCGATGAACCACCTCTTCCCCACCATTAGGATTCTTCACCGACAGGTCAAAAGTTTCTTGATCCACCGTCTTCATATCCACCGACCAAGATTTAGGTGAATCGGCGAAGGTCTTTTGCAGTTTCACGAATTCCGCCAGGTCGTCATCGTTTAGCGGGTTGGTCTTTCCCAGGCTTCGGCCCGGGTCAAGCTGGTAAAACCAGGTTTTGCGGGTGGGCGAACCCTTTTCAAAGAAAAGCACCACCGTTTTCACACCGGCACCCTGAAAGGTCCCGCCGGGACAATCCAAAACCGTGTGAAGGTTACAGCTTTCCAGTAGCAGTTTTCTCAATGAAACCGAGGCGTTATCGGTGTTGGAAAGAAAAGTGTTCTTAATTACCACGCCGCCCCGGCCGCCCGCTTTCATGATTTTGATGAAATGCTGAAGAAACAAGAAAGCCGTTTCGCCGGTACGGATGGGGAAGTTTTGTTGAACTTCCTCGCGTTCTTTGCCGCCAAAGGGCGGATTGGCCAGCACCACGTCATACCGGTCTCTTTCCTGGATATCCGCCAGGTTCTCCGAAAGGGTGTTGGTGTGGATGATGTTGGGGGCCTCAATGCCATGCAGAATCATGTTCATAATGGCGATCACATAGGCCAGCGACTTTTTCTCTTTGCCGTAAAAGGTTTTTTCCTGGAGGGCCTTATCCTGGGCCGTCTTGCGGTCTGGGTTTTTATTTTTGAGGTAGTCATAGGCCTCGCACAAGAAGCCCGCTGACCCTACCGCCCCGTCATAGATGGTTTCACCCAGTTTGGGTTTGACGACTTGAATGATGGCCCGAATGAGAGGACGCGGGGTGTAATATTCCCCGCCGTTGCGCCCGGCGTTGCCCATGTTCTTGATCTTGGCTTCGTAGAGGTGCGAAAGCTCGTGCTTTTCGGCTTGGGACCGGAATTCAAGCTCATCAACATGGTCTATGATTTCCCGTAAGTTGTAACCACTCTGGATCTTGTTTTTAATTTCCCCGAAGATTTCTCCGATTTTGTATTCAATCGTATTGGGCCCGCTGGCCTTTTGTTTGAACCCCGCCATGTAGGGAAATAGCTTTTTATTCACAAATTCGGTTAGGTCATCACCCATCAAAGCTTTGTTATGGTCGATTTTGCCGTCTTTTCCTTTAGGTGTTGCCCACGATTCCCAACGATATTGGCTTTCAAAGATATAGCTGTATCGCTTCCCCTCTAATTTGGCTTCAGTGGCCCGGTCTTCTTCCAGACCGTCCAGGTATTTGAGGAAAAGAAGCCAGGAGGATTGCTCGACATAATCCAGTTCGGTGGTGCAACCCGCTTCCTTCCAAAGAACATCGTCGATGTTTTTAAAGGCTTGTTCGAACAATTTTCTCTCCAATCAGGGTTATCAATTCAGGCATCAATTATAAACAAAAGGGTTTACCCATACGGACCGAAGCCCGTGGTTTGCCAGGCTATTAAAACCCGATATGGAAATAAATCTTCCCTTTTTTTGTTGTCTTTTTGTCCGATTTTGACACTTTAGGCCGGTTCCCCACCCAAAAATTCGCTTTCAGACGTTTTTCCAATTGACGCTGAACAGCATAACTATTAGTTATTAGCTGTTAGCAACAACATCAGCTCTTAGTGATTGGCCGTTAGCTTTTAGCCATGGCCTAAACCAAGTGCAAATATCTAACCGCTAAGGGCTTATTTTCTGGAGGTTCCGCTATGTCGATCGATATTCAAGAACATTCAGCAAGCCAACCCGGAGTGCCTGACCCAAGTCAAAGCCTATTCATTCCCCTGGGCGAACTGCTTGCGAATCCAAACCAACCCCGGCGTTCCTTCCGGAAAGGGTCCATTGGCGAGATAGCCGAATCCCTGAAGGCCATAGGTCAACAGACCGACATCAAGGTGAGGCCCTTGACCGAAGGGGAGAAGGCGGCAAATCCGGGGTTCCAATACCTGGTCATCGGCGGCCACCGCCGCCTGGAGGGGGCCAAGCTGGCCGGATTGCCGGGGCTCCGGGCTAAGGTCCTTAACCTGACCCCGGCCCAGACCCGGCGGGCTGCCTTGATGGACAACAACCAGGATGAGATGGACTGGTGGGATTGGGACCTAGCCATTGAGGTCGACTACCAGGACGAACCGGCCTCCCGGGAGGAAGTCGCGGCCCGGCTAGGTTTATCCAAGACCCGGGTAAATGAGGCAATGAAGCGCACCAAAGCCTTAAACCCGGCGGCTCGGGCATTAGTAGACGAAAATCTTCAAAAAACCCTTAAAAACGATGGTCGC
>CAVYSE010000020.1:0-143650 GCA_963771075.1 candidate division FCPU426 bacterium
GTAGGACCAAAGGGGCCATCAAACTCAGTCTCTTACTGGATAATCAGGGATACTTGCCCTGCTGGGGGACTCGTAACGGAGGGAGGCATGCATGACGTGAAAGTGGCTCAAAAGCTGGATTTTCCGGTGGATTCAATCGTAGTGATGGATCGGGGATATGTGGATTTCTTTGTTCTGGCCGATGGACGTTCCAAGGCGTGTGGTGGGTGACCCGTGCCAAGATCAACATGGCCTACGAGGTGGTGAAGAACCTGCCGGTTCCTGAAAACGGGCAACGTCCTGAAGGACCAAGTGATACGGTTAACAACGTTTCGGTCACAGGAAGCCTACCCGAAAGAGATGCGACGAGTGGTGGTATGGGACGAAGACCAGAAGCGGGAATTCGATTCCTTACCAACCACATGGGTTTTGCTGCCTCGACGGTGGCGGCCATTACAAGGAACGTTGGCAGATCGAGTTGTTCTTCAAGGCTCTCAAGCAGAACTTACGGGTGAAGACTTTGGTAGGGACCACTGAGAATGCTGTTCAGACGCAGATTTGGACAGCATTGATTGCCATGCTGCTGTTGAAATTCCTTCAACTGAAGAGCCATATCGCCTGGAGCCTGTCCCACTTGGCGGCCATGCTGCGGATGAATCTATTGACCTACCGCGATTTGTGGGCTTGGTTGGATGCACCATTCCTGGTGGCGAGATTGGAACCGGCGGAAAAACAGATGGAATTAATACCCTCGTGATTTGGACAGCATCCGGACGAAAGGGGGGGGTATCCCTGGAAATTGACAAACCTGTCCAAAATCGCTTGTTTTTCTTGGGGGGCAGCGGTCAGATTGAGTTGTTTAGGATAGCAGTGCCGCGAACCTTTAAATTCGATATATAAGAAAATTCTAATGATCTAATTCTCTTGCCTTTGAAATCCGCAATTTTTGCGTTAAGTTACAAAAATCGAAAAAATTACGTTTACCTTGGATTTTTTTCCCCATTTTGGGTATTATTTGCCACCTGCAAGATTATGATTTTAGTCATCTGTACAAAGTACCTAGTTTTTTTGTTTAGTTGTAATGGTCAAACAACACCCTGCAAGAAACTCATTTAAGACAAAAGATCGAAGATGAAAAAATTCTCTGTGATATCTGCGCCGAAAACTGCCACGACTGGTGAGGAAATTTTGGTGTTTAAACAGAAAAAATCAGGGTTTAACAACCTCTTTTTCTCCTTCTGATTCTTGCCTTTGTGGCGAAGGGGGTATTCGCCATCGCCCCGCCCAATCCGTTAACAACGGGTACGACTTGAACACGGCGGTCACGGCCATTAACGCGGCGGACTCCGTCTACCATTACCTTTGAGAGCAATCCCATCGACCTTTCCGGCCTGACGCTTCCAACCCTGGGCCAGAACGTCCTAATTTGGAATTTCGGATCAGCCCCAGTCACCCTTCTGAACTCCACGGGTGCCGCGGTGAGTTTTATTTCTTGGCGCAACTGACCTCGATAACGACGTAAACCTTTCCTTGAGTGGCGGGACAAGCCTGGCCTCCTGGGGAACGGCAACGGCCTGTCGGGCACCTCCGCCCTCCTCAACACGGGCTCCTTTCAGCAAAACTCTGGCAGTGCGTTATTTGTCCTGGGTGGTAATGGCACCGCCGTCACGACGATCGGCAATATCAGCGGGAACGGCGGAGCGGCTTCAATTTCACGGGCGCGGTCTCCATTTATAACAGTGAGAACCTAGTGATTGCGGGTTCCGCGGTGTCCGGTTTCGGCAACGCGGTTTCGGGTACGGGTGCCGCGGGTGCGGTGGAAGGCTCGGGCGGAAACGCGACGGCCAGCATGGCTTCCCTCTACGCCGAAGACAGCAACGTGAACGTGAGCGGCGGGAACGGAGCGGCGGATTTCAACTTGGCCCAGGGCGGGAACGGCGGTAACGCAACCTTGAACGTGGCGGGAGCGACTTCCATTTATGGCACCGAGGTGGAAGTGAGCGCGGGATCGGGCGGAGATTCCGCGGGCGGCAATAGCGGCAACGGCGGCAGCGCCTTGATGACTACCAGTTCCGTGACAGGGGGGACGCCAGCTTGTACGTGTATGGCGGCGACTCCGGTAGTGAAATGGCAATGTCGGTTATGGCATCAGCGGGACGGGCGGAAACGCGACCTTAAACGTGGGCGGAGCGGTTTCGTCGGATTCTTTCGATCTCTATGTGGACGGAGGCTCCGCGAGTGAAGGTTGGGGCTTGAAGGGCTCGACGGATGGGGCGGGCGGAAGCGCCTCTGCGACCATGACGAGCCTGACCCTGACGGGAAATGATTACGATTCTTATATGCAAGTGGAGGGTGGCGAGGGTGGTTATGACGAGAACCTGGGTTCGGGCGGCGCGGGTGGAAGCGCGGGCCTGACCGTCTCGGGGGCGGTTTCCATTGACGGTACGGAAATCGACGTGGAGGGCGGCGAAGGCGGTTATTCCTACGCGACCAACGGCGGCAACGGCGGCAACGCCAATGTCCAACTCGGCTCGGGCTTGACCCTGACCGGCAACGCGGACTATTCCGAACTTTACATTAGTGGGGGCGAGGGCGGCTATAACGATGGCGACGCCTACGGCCTCAGCGGCAAGGGGGGCGACGCGACTCTGAACGTGGCGGGCGCGGTTTCCGTCGATTCGAGCGAAATTGATGTCGAGGGCGGAAGCGGTAACGAAAGCTACGGCCTATCGGGCACGACCACGGGGGCGGGCGGAAACGCGACCGCCAACCTAAGCGGAAACCTGATCCTGACCTCCAGCACCGGCAACATCTCCAAATTTCAGGTGGAGGGTGGGGGTGGAGCCTATGATTACCACCTTGCAAACGGCGGCAATGGCGGAAATGGCGTCTTGACGTCTCGGGCTCGGTTTCGATGGATTCCAGCGATCTGAATGTCTATGGCGGGTCTGGTGGGGAATCCTATGGCGGTAACGGCGGCAACGGCGGCAATGCGACCCTGAGCATCGGGTCCAATTTCAACCTGACCGCGGATAATCGTTACTCCTCGGTTTATGTCGAGGGCGGTTACGGCGAGTATAACGATGATGACGCCCCCGGGGTTAGCGGCAAGGGCGGGGACACCCTCTTGAGCGTGGGTGGCGCGGTTTCGATGAATTCCAGCGATATTTACGTCAGGGCGGAAGCGCGGATGACGGCGAGGGCGCCGCGGGCATGGTTCAGGCAATGGCGGCAACGCTACCATGACGGTCGGCACCGGCCTGACCATGACCTCCACCGGCAACGATTACGCCTACCTGTCCCTCGAGGGCGGGGAGGGCGCGGAGGATTACGGCTATGCGGGCGTGAACGGGGGCAATGGCGGAAACGCGAACCTGACCGTTTCCAAGTCGGTTTCCATGGATTCGAGCGAGATTTACATGGAAGGCGGCGAGGGGGGTTATTCCTATTCCGGCATGGGCGGCAACGGCGGCAACGCGGCCATGAACGTCGGCGGCAACTTGACCCTGACGGCCAGCAAGCGCTATTCGGAAATCGAAATTGAAGGCGGCGAGGGCGGCGAGGGGGATGAATATTTCAGCGTCAGCGGCAACGGGGGCAACGCGGCCCTGAATGTGGCCGGCGGGGTTTCCATGGATAGCTCGGTTATTGACGTGTACGGCGGTGATGGGTATGAGGGTTATGGTCTCCAGGGCCAGACTGAAGGCTCCGGCGGAAACGCCTCGGCCACCATGACTAGCCTATCCATGACCGATTATTCAACCATGACTTTGAAGCGGTATGGCGCGTACGATTACAACTACAACGGGGCGAACGCCGGCAATAGCGGCAATGCTTCCCTGAACGTCTCGGGTTCGGTCTCCATCGATTCCAGCGAGATCAACGTGGAGGGCGGGGATGCGGAATATTCCTATGGTGGTAACGGCGGGGCCGGTGGTAACGCCACCGTCAATATAGGGGGTAACCTGACCCTGACAGCATCCAACCGCTGGTGCGAACTCTATGTGGAGGGCGGTTACGGAGACGGTAACGATGAGGAATATGGGTATGGCATGGGCGGTAAGGGCGGCGACGCGATTCTGAACGTGGCGGCGCGGTTTCCATGGATTCCAGCTCGATCTACGTTGAGGGCGATGACGCGGATGGCGGCTACGGCGCCCCGGGAGCGACGGAAGGTGCGGGTGAAACGCTACCGCCACCATGAACAGCCTGGTGATGACTTCAACAATAGCAACGATTCCTACATGGAAATCGAAGGTTATGAGGGTGGTTCCGACTGGCGTTATTTTGGAGCCAATGGGGGCAACGGTGGAAATGCCATCTTGACGGTCGCCAAGGGCGTCTCGATGGATTCCAGTGAGATCGACGTTTACGGTGGTGAGGGAGGCTATACCTACGGCGGTAACGGCGGCAATGGCGGCAACGCCACGGTGAACATTGGCGGTAATTTGCTAATGACCGGCAGCAACCGTTGGTCCGAACTCTATATTGAGGGTGGGGAGGCGGTTACAGAATTACGAAGATTACGGGTATAGGCCTCAGCGGCAAAGGAGGCGACGCGACCCTGAACGTGGGCGGCGCGGTCTCCATGGATTACTCGGATATTTACGTGGATGGCGGTGAAGGGAATGAGGGGTACGGGGCCCATGGCACTACCGATGGGGCTGGCGGCAACGGCACCATGACCGTCGGGTCCAACCTGACCATGACGGGCGTGAATGGAGCTTCCTTCCTGCAAGTGGAAGGCGAGGACGGGTCCTATGATTACCGTTATGGCGGGGCGAACAGCGGGGCTGGCGGCAACGCGACCTTGAGCGTGGCGGGTGCGGTCTCCATGGATAACTCCGAAATTAAGGTCTATGGTTATGATGGCGGCGACTCCTACGGCGGCAACGGCGGCAACGGCGGCAAAGCCACCATGACCGTCGGGAGCAACCTGACCCTGACCTCGGTCAACGGTGAGTCTTCCCTTTATGTGGAAGGTGGCGAGGCCGGTTACAACGACGAAGACTATAACGGCCTGAGCGGAAAGGGCGGCGACGCAACCTTGAGCGTGGGCGGGGCAGTCTCGATGGATTCCAGCGAGATCGAGGTCATTGGCGGCGAGGGGAACGAAGGTTACGGACTGGCGGGCCAGACCGAGCCCAATGGCGGGAATGGGACCATGACCGTCGGCTCCAACCTAACCTTGACCTCCAATAACGGGCCTTACTCCTACCTTGAAGTAGAGGGAAGTGAAAGTTCTTACGATTACGGCTACATTGGAACCAACGGCGGCAACGGCGGCAACGGGATATTGAACGTGGCTGGCGCTGTCTCGATGGACTCCAGCGAAATTGATGTTTATGGCGGCGAGGGAGGATACTCCGAAAGCGCCAACGGCGGCAACGGCGGCAACGCGACCCTGAATATCGGCTCCAACCTGACCATGACCGGAAACAACCGCTATTCCGAGCTCAATATTGAGGCTGGGGAGGGCGGCGAGAATAGCGATGATTACGGTTTCGGCGTCAGCGGCAAGGGAGGCGACGCGACCTTGAACGTTGCGGGCGCGGTCTCCATGGATAACGCTGACATCTACATTTATAGCGGGGAAGGAAATGAAGGTTACGGATTGGCGGGGCAGACAAATGGGGCGGGCGGAAACGCCACCATGACCGTCGGGTCTAATCTGACCTTGACTGATTATGAAGACTCGTCCTATCTCGAATTGGATGCTTACGATGGCGGCTACGACTACAACTACGGCAATGGCGGAGCGGGCGGAAACGCAACCTTGACCGTGGGCAAGGCCGTATCGATGGATTCCAGCGAAATCGACCTGTACGGTGGGTCGGGTGGCTCCGCCGATGGCGGTAACGGCGGTAACGGTGGCAACGCCACCATGACCGTTGGAAGCAACCTATCGCTGACCAATATTTATGAGGATGGCGCTTCCTCCATTTATATTGAGGCAGGCGATGGCGGATACAACGATTACGACGAGTTGGGCATCAGCGGCAAGGGAGGCGACGCGACCTTGAACGTGGCAGGCGCGGTTTCCATGGATTCCGGTTATATCGAGATCGACGGCGGAAGCGCGGACTATGGTTACGGCGCACCTGGGCAAACCGAGGCGGTTGGCGGCAACGCCAGCTTCTCGGCCGCATCCCTGAATATGGGCAACAGCAATGGGATAGCGGATCAAGCCAGCACCATTTATATGTCGGCTGGCAGCGGCGCCTGGGACGGCGCTGGCCTCGCGGGCGGCAACGGCGGCAACGCCACCCTGAACATTTCGGGTGGGGCCACCTTGAACAACGCCTCGGCTATCGAGGTTTACGGCGGATGGGGCGGCGGCGCGACCGCCGGCGTCACGGGCCTGGCGGGCACGGCGACGGCCAACTTCGGTTCCTTGAACTTGGTGGATGCCAGCTCCCTGGTGGACGTGGAAAGCGTCACCCAAACGGGCGGCAGCGCCTACGTTAACGTCGGAACCCTCACCGGTTCCGGGTCCATCACCATGTACGGCCAGACCAACAGCCTCTTGACCGTCTCGGCGGGTAACTTCTCCGGTACCTTAAACGGGAACGAAACCCTCTTGAAGACGGGTTCGGGCGCCTTGACCTTGAGTGGGGTCAACGCCTACACGGGCCCGACCAGCATTACGGCGGGTACCTTGGCCGTCGGCGGATCAGCGTTCATCCCCGGCGACGCGGCCCTCACGGGCGGCACGCTGGAGACCTTTAACGGCCCCGGCTTGCTTTATGTGGCAGGCAACTATACCCAAGGGCCCAAGGGCAACCTGCAATTGAGCCTCTATGGGAACAACCCGGGTGACCTGGATATCCTGTTGGTGGGCGGTAACGCATCCCTGAAGGGCAACTTGACCGTTGGGGACGGCCTCGCGGGCCTCAAGCCGACCCTGGGATCCGAGTACCTGGCGGTCGTGGTGGGCGGAACCATGACGGGCAAATTCGATAACCTCTTGAGCGGTTTCCAGGGCGAGAAATGGTTGGCCCTCTACGGCTCGAACAGCGTGACGGTGGAAGCGGAAGCCTTCACTTTCGCGGGTTTGAACCCGACGACCTCCAACGGGAAGTCGGTCGCGGCCGCTTTGGACGCCTTGAGCGCCGCCGGTCCTTCCACGCTGGCCTTGGAGATCCAAAACCTGGCCACGGAAGACCCGAAACTATTGGGCGACCTGGCTCCGACGGTCCTGACCTCGGGTATTCAGATGGGCTTCTTCAACGCGCAAGCCACCAACCTGGTGATCGGCCAGCGGTTGGATGCGCTCCTGGGCGGGGACGGCTTCAGCTGGGGTTCCAGCACGGCCTGGAACCATTACGGCTCCAACCCCATGTTCGCGGGCGACATGCCGGCCTCGGATGAGGCCGCCATCGCGAAAAACGCGAAGGCCAAGGAAGTGGAGGAAAACGGCGGATGGGACGGCTTCTTGAGCGGGCAAGGCAACTTCGGCACGCTCTCGGGAGACGGCAACGCCCTGGGGTACAATTATTCCAACGGCGGTATGGTGGGTGGCGCGGATACGCGCGTCGCTCCCGGCGCCATGATGGGTATCCTGCTGGGGTACAACCAGTCGATCATGACCGACGCCAACAACAGCTCGGTGACCATGAGCGGCGGCCAGGCCGGCTTGTACGGCGGATTGAGGATGGAGGAGTTCCATATTGGGGCGGTCCTGTCGGGCGCCCTGAACAACTACAATTCGAACCGCGCGGTCATGGGCCAGATGGCCACCGGCACCTTCACCGGCCAACAGTGGAGCGGCCAGTTGTCCATGGGCATCGACATCCCCTCGGGCGGCGGCCTGCAGATCGGACCCTACGCGATGGGCCAGTACACCAGCGTGAACATCGGCAGCTTCACGGAAACCGGCTCGGCGGTGAACGAAACGATCGCCCCGCAGGGCCAGTCCAACCTCTCGAGCGATTTGGGCGTGAGGGCGGGAACCGGGTTTGACTGCGGCGGCGGGTTCATCCTGACGCCCAGCGTCAACGTGGCCTGGATGCACCAGTTCCAGGGCAACAACCCCACGATGAACGCGGCCTTCGTCGCGGGCGGGTCCACCTTCGCGGTGACCGGCCCCTCGACCGGTACCGACGGATGCTCGCTTGGAGCCGGCTTAAACGCCCAGGTGATGAAGGGCTTCAACCTCTATGCCCAATACCAGGGCGTGGTGGGGATGACCAACTTCACCTCCAACGACATCGCGGGCGGATTGACCTTCGGTTTCTAAGCCGAAAGCTAACAATCTACGATTCGAAAGGCCCGGCCCCCTTAGGGGGCCGGGCCTTTTTTTGTTTTGGGGGGCTTCTTTTACTAACAAATTGGGGAAGATTTTTGGAATAAAGGTTAATATTTAGTAGCCGGTTCTCCTAGGGAAAGGTCCATCGTGAGATTCGAGGGAACATCTAAAAATTCACCCCATCCGCATGGTAATGGGGAGAAAGACATGTTTGGGGGTATCGATCACCTTCCCCGAAATATTTTTAGGGGCGCTTTTCAATCCATGAGCCGTCTATTGGGCCTGATGGTCCTTTGCGTTTGGGGTTGGCCTTGTCTCGTTCGAGCCGGGGTGGATGGGTCAAATTCCAATTATTTGGAATCTGTGCCCTTCAGCATCCTCTCCAATTCGTTGGACCTTTCGGGTGGGGAGGGACAAGGTTCTGCAACCACCAGCGGTGGGAATGGCGGCTATTCCCTCGCCACATTCTCGGATTCGGTCTCCGCGGATTCCAGCTTCGTCAATTTTGGCGGCGGGATGGGCGGGCCTTCCAGCGCGGGGAACGGGGGCGACGGTGGTTCCGTCACCCTTTCCATCGGGACTACGCTCTCTATAACAAGCCTCCTGAGTCCTACGACCTTCTCGATCCTCGGCGGGGAAGCGGGTTCCTCTTCCAGCCTGAATGGGCTGGGCGGCCCGGGAGGCAACGCCTCCTTAGCCGTTGCAGGCGGAGTTTCAATGGATTCAGGGAATTTTTACCTGGACGGCGGGGCCGCGGGTTCGGGCCAGGGCGCCTCCGGCTCGGTTGAAGGAAACGGCGGGAACGCCTTGGCGACTCTTGCCGGTCTGACCGTCACCGGGGATAACAACGATTCCTACGCTGAGATGGGCGGCGGCGCGGGCGGGTCCGACTCGGGTTCCGGTTCCGGGGGAGCGGGCGGAAGCCTTGGGCTGACGGTCTCAGGTCCGGTTTCCATCGATTCCAGCGAGGTGACCCTTTATGGCGGGAACGGTGGATTGGCCGTGGCCGCCACAGGAGGCAATGGAGGGTCCGCTACTGCATCGATCACCAACCTCACCCTGACCGCCGAAAACGACGCGAGCTTCCTATATATCAGCGGTGGAGGGGGCGGCGCTAATAGCGGATCGGGATTAAGCGGAGTCGGCGGGAACGCCTTCCTGGCGGTATCGGGCCCGGCCTCATTGGACGGAGGGGGGCTTTACGTCCTTGGTGGAGATGCGGCCACCGGCGCGGGTGCCGCCGGAACCACCGAAGGGTCGGGTGGGAGCGCCACGGCCCTCTTGTCCAGTCTGGCTCTCACCGATGATTCCGATGATGCCTATGCCATCATGATCGGCGGGGCGGGAGCGTCGGATACCGGTCTTGCCTCAGGCGGGAACGCGGGTGGCACGACGTTGAGCGTCGCGGGCGCGGTTTCCGTGTTCTCCGGCAATGTGACCCTCTTTGGGGGAAGGGGGGGCTCCTCCGAGGGCGGCAATGGCGGCTCGGGCGGAAGCGCCTCCGCGGGCCTGGGAAGCTTGTCCCTGGTCGCCGACAGCGGCAACGATCCGTCTTTCTTTTTCCTGGATGGGGGTTCGGGCGGGGCCAACAGCGGGGTGAACGGCATGGGCGTCGGGGGGAATGGGGGAGGGGCCCACCTATCGGTTTCCGGCTCGGTTTCCCTGGACAGCAGCCAAATGTTCGTGGTGGGCGGAAACGCGGTTTCCGGGGTTGGCCCATCCGGAAGCGCCGAGGGTTCGGGAGGCGACGCCACCGCGTCCCTAGGCGATTTGACCCTCACCGCGACCGACCCGCATGTCCATTCCTGCCTCGTCAGCATGGGCGGGGGAACGGGCGCACAAGACTCGGGTTTGGGACAGGGCGGGAATGGGGGTTGGGCGGAGTTAATCTCCTCTGGCGCGGTTTCGCTGAACGCCGGCCTGTTGGATGTGGACGGGGGGAACGGCGGTTCGGCCGAGGGCGCCCAGGGCGGCGACGGTGGAAACGCCTCAGCCACCATGGCCAGCCTTTCCCTGACGCCCCTAAGAATCGGTGCCCGCTACTATTTGAGTTATTTCAACCTGCAAGGCGGCATGGGAGGTTTCAACAGCGGAGCGGATGGGACGGGTTTGGGCGGGAACGGAGGTTCGGCTTTCCTGACGGTGGGAGGCGCCGTCTCGATGTACGGCGGCACCTTGACGGTGGAGGGGGGAAACGCAGTATCGGGCATTGGGACCCCGGGACAGGTGGAAGGCTCGGGCGGGAACGCCACGGCGTCTTTATCCGGTTTATCCATGGCTTCGGTCTTCATATCCGCTTCCGCCAACGTGACCGGAGGATCGGGGGCGCAGGATAACGGCTTGGGCAACGGGGGAAATGGAGGCGACGCGGTCATGGATTCGTCCGGGGCGGTCTCCCTGGACAATACGAACAATTTAGGCACTCAACTGGTGGTGGAGGGAGGTGGGGGGGCAACGCCCGACAGTCCAACGGAGGGAACGGCGGCGCCGCAGGCGTTTCCTTGACCAGCCTCGACCTGGTCAATAACGCCATCCTGGATGTTTCGGGAGGCTTGGGCGGCCAGGGCGGAGGCCAGGGGGTATTCGGGAATGGCGGGAGCGCGGGCCTTACGGCATCCGGGGTGGTTTCGCTTATCACCAGCGACCTGTATGTCCTGGGCGGGTCCGGGATCTCGGGGGAGGGTGGCGCTGGAATGACGGAAGGGAGCGGAGGGAATGCCTCTGCCATCCTGGCCAGTTTAACGGCGGTATCCAACTCCTCCTTCGACCTGGAGGGCGGTGAGGCCGCGAACGACTTGGGTTCAGGAAATGGCGGCACGGGTGGGAACGCGGCGATGGTGGTATCGGGCCCGGTCTCAGTGGATGGGACCCAAGTTTTGGTCAAGGGAGGGGCTGGGGGCAATTCCAGTTCCGCCAACGCCGGCAGTGGAGGCGATAGCGGTCTTTTTCTTGGTTCCGCTTTTACCCTGACCGGGGTGCAGGGAAGCTCCACCTGGATCGTCATCGGCGGGGAAGGGGGCATCGGAAAAGGTTCGTCGGGTGGAAGCGCAGGAATCACGGCTTCGGGGCCCCTGTCGCTGGATGCCAGCACCATCGATTTGACCGGGGGCAACGGGGATATGGGGGGCGGCGTCGCCCTGACCCTGAATTCAGCATTCTTGAATCATTTCTCCGATTTAAGGTTGACGGGCGGGAACGGCTGGTCGGGCACGGGGGGAAGCGTCCAGGTTTCCATCGGCGCCCTGGACCTGGCGGACTCGGGTTCGGAATTGAGCGTGCAGGGAGGTTTCGGCCCCGCAAACGGGTCCGCGGACGTCACGATCGGCGCCCTGACCGGCGCGGGGGTGCTTTCCATCTCCAGCAGTGGACAGAGCGGCCTGCAAATCGCCAGCGGGGATTTTGCGGGGGTGATCGGGGGCGACTCGGGTATGGAAAAGACCGGCCCGGGTGCCCTGACCCTGACGGGCGCCTGCACCTACGCGGGCCCCACCACCCTCACCGGGGGAGTCCTCAATGTCCAGGGGGACAACAACCTGGGCGATAGCGGCCAGTTGCTATTCAACGGGGGCACCCTCCAAGCCGGGGCCGGTTTCGCCACCACCCAGACCGCATCCATCAATGCCCCCCTGGGCACCGTGGACCTGAACGGCAACTCGGTCACCTGGAACGGAACAATCGGCGGAACAGGAACCCTGGCGGTGGACAACAGCGCTTTTCTTGTAAGCAACCGGCTTTATTTGAACAATCCCAATACCTATTCGGGGGGAACGAGCGTTGCCTGGTGTGAACTTTGGGTATCCAGCGATTCGGCCTTGGGCGCCAATACCGGTTCCCTGAGCCTGAATGACGCTTACCTATCGGCGACGAACAATATCGGTTTTAACGCCTCCAGGAACCTGAACCTGATTGCTTCGGGTTTCCTGGACCCCGAGGGCTTCCAACTCACCTGGAACGGCGTGATCAGCGGTTCCGGAGGACTGGGAATCAATGACCTGAGCGGTTCCACGACGGGCTGGGTTCTTTTGACGAACAACAATACCTATACGGGCATTACCAGTGTTTTTTCCGGTACCGGCTTGGCCCTCGCCGGCCATGGGACCCTGGGCACCGGGAACCTGATCAACGACGGCTGGGTGGATTTCAGCCAGACCAACGCCTCGGCCGTTTCAGGAACTTCCGTAACCGTGTGCGGCATCTTTGGTTATGGAAATCTTAACCTGGGACAAATCGATCTGGTGACGGGAACGAACAACTCCAACGGCCAAATAGGCGGTGTCATCGCCGACGGCGGCATCGCCGGGGGCGTGGGGGCTTCCCTCACCAAGGTGGGTTCGGGCTCCCTGACCTTGACAGGGGCCAACACCTATAGCGGGGGTACGGTCCTGCAGGACGGCATGATCCTGGCGGAAAACCAGGCGGCGCTGGGTACGGGGAATGTGGCCGTCAACGGGGGAACCCTCTTCGTCGGCAACCTTTTTTCCCTGAATATCAGCGGCCATTACACCCAAGCGGCCGCCGGCACCCTGCAATTGGCCTTGGGACCCTTGGGCCAGGACGATACGCTCCGGGTTTCGGGCGCGGCCAGCTTGAACGGCACACTGTCCCTCGCCCCGGCCAGCGGTTTTACGGCCCAACCCGGGAATAGCTTCTTGCCGGTCACGGCGACTGGCGGGGTGGACGGGCGATTCACCAGCCTGGATAGCGATATCGGAGGCATCCGGTTTTATCCCCTCTACCAGCCGGATGACCTGATCCTGGAATGCCTTCCCGCCTCCTTCGCCTCCGTCGGCGTGACCCCGAACCAGCAGTCGGTCGGAGGAGGGTTGGACGGCCTTTACGGCAATTCCACTTATAACAACCTGATGCAATTCTTGGGAACCCAAACCACGGCGCAATTGACGGGCGACATGGAAAAATTGAGTCCGGAGGGGTTGACCCCCCTCTTCCGCATGGCCTTCGCCTCCGAGGAAGTGCAGGGCCAGGCCATCAACGAACGCTTGGAAGACCTCCTGGGGTTGACCAGCATCTGGGGCAACGGCTACGCCCGGTACGGGGAAGAACCCGCCTTCGCCTCGACGATGTCGGCGGGCCAGGAAGCCTCGATCGCCCGTCGGGTGAGGGACGTGAACCGCCTGGGCGGATTTGTGAGCGGGCTGGGAAATTTTGGCACCGTCACCGGAAGCGGGGATGAGGCGGGTTATAGTTACTCCACAGGAGGGGTCCAGGCGGGCGTGGACTATTGGCTGAACTGCTCGCTGGTGGCCGGGGTGCTGGTGAGCTACGACACGCAGGGCACCCGTTCAGGAACCGCAGGCTCCGTCAGCGGCAGCGGTGAGCGGGCGGGGTTGTACGGCGGGTATAAGCAGGGGGTACTGCGCGTGATGGGGGAATTGGACGGCGGCGTGAACAATTACAGCACCCAGCGCCTGACCCTGGGCCCGGGCGGGGCCAATGCCACCGCCACGGGTTCGCCCCAGGGGGAACAACTGGACGGAGAATTGGAAGTGGCCCTGGACCTGACCGGTTCGGGCCTGATCCTGTCGCCTTTTGCCTCGGGCCAATATGGGTACGTTCAAGTGAACGCCTTCCAGGAATCGGCCAACGCGCTTGTTGGCGAATCGTTCCCGACCCAGGGGCAATCGGACTTGGAAAGCCGGGTGGGGTTGAGGGCGGGGACAAGCTGGCCCCTGGGCCTTTTTAGCCTGGCACCTTCCATCAGCGCCGCATGGGAACATTTTTTTCAGGGTAATCAGGACCAACTCACGGCGAACTTCGGCGCCCCGGGCAGCGCCTTTACCGTGGCCGGCCCCGCGACAGGCACCGACGACATGGACCTGGCCGCCGAGTTGGAAGCCCAGGTCTCCCGGCAGGTCACCTTCTTCGCCCAGTTCGAGGGCAAGGTGGGATTGGCGAATGTCGATTCGAAGGACATAACCGGCGGGGTGAATTGGGGTTTCTAACCGCGCTGACTCAAACCGTTCTTAGGACCACCTGGGCCGGTGGATGGGGTAGGTGGGTAAAATAGGTACCACGAACTCAGCCCCTGCGGCTCCATTCAGAAGCTGAAAAAAACTTTGCTCTTCATCGCGATCTTCGCGGAAATCGTTTGAGGCAAGTTACCGGTAATAGATAAAAACAGGGCAGTTGTCAAATCGATAATATTTGTATTCATCCATAATTGTAAGAATCTTCCCTTATTTCCGTTCAATTCGAGGTAAGATTTGAAAGCTGTTCCTTTCGCCCCCCTTCAGGGCAACCGGTGCCCCGGTTGCCGAATGGGGATTCATTCAAAAAACCAAAATTCAAACAATCCAAATCACTTAATCTCCACGAAAAGGGAAGAACTATGAAAAACCTCTTTGGGATACCAGCGTTGAAAATCTCCGCGTTTGCGGTCGCGGCTCTTGGGTTCATCCTGGGTCCAGGGTTGGGTTGGACCCAATCGAATTACCAGATCACTGACGCCAGCGACCTGGCCGCGGCCATCCCGGCCATCAACTCGGGCGCCGTTTCCTCCACCCTGACCTTCCAGGATTCCTTGATCAACCTTTCCACCCTGTCGGGCCCCCTGAGCGTGATCGGGTACGACGTCAACATCCAGGCCGCTCCGGCGGGCAACTATTTGAGCGTCTATAACGCCACTTTCGGGGCCACGGCCAGCCTCAACTCCACGGCCTTGGTGGCGGTCAGCGCCTCCAACCTGGTGAACTTATCCGGCGGCGGATATTTCGGGACGGACGGGTCGGGAAACGGCCTGGCGGGAAACGCGGACTCCCTGGGCGCGGGAAGCCTCGCCTTGTCCCCGGGAGCTTCGCTCAACCTGCAGGGTGGCAACGGCGATAGCGGAACGGGCACGGGCGTGGGCGGCGCCTCGGGGAGTTCCACCCTCTCGGTGGCCTCCATGCTTTCGATGGATTCCAGCTCGGTCGCGGTCGCGGGCGCGGGGGGCGGCTCGGGAAATGGGACCTTGGGTAACACGGAAGGTTCGGGCGGCGACGCCCTCGTGACCCTGGGGCCCCTCAGCGAAACCTCGGCCAGTTACCTGGGGAGTTCAACCGGAAATCTTTCCACCTTCACCCTCACGGGCGGCAATGGCGGCGGGGACAGCGCCCAGGGTAACGGGGGCAATGGGGGCGCGGCTTCCCTGAGCCTTTCCGGCCCGGCATCGGTGGATACAAGCACCGTGATTCTTACGGGAGGCAATGGCGGGTCGGTCAACGGATCGGCTATTGACGCCAACCTAGGCAACGGTGGCCAGGGCGGCGCGGCGGGCCTGATCCTGTCCGGTGGATTGTCCCTTCGGTCCGGCAGTGCCATCGTGACGGGCGGTAAGGGGGAAGCACCCAAAGTGGCGCGAATATCGGGGGCGTTATCGGCGGCGCGGGCGGCGCGGGCGGCGATGCCGTTGTTTCCATCGGATCGGATGTGTCCCTCAGCGCGGCGAGCGGGGCCTCCACCCTCGGGATCGCCGGAGGGAAGGGCGGCAACAACGTGAGTGAGGATTGGGGGGCCGGAGGCACGGGCGGCAGCGCTGTGCTATCGGTGGCGGGGATGGTTTCGGTGGATTCCAGCGCCATCCAGGTATCCGGCGGGTCGGCCGGCCAGGGAAACAACCAGACGGGATCGGCGGGAAGCCAGGGTGGGAACGCGACCGCGTCCCTGACCTCCTTGGTCATGACCTCCAACAGTTTCGCCGCTAATTCCGCTATCGGCACCCGGTCCAGTTTCTCGCTTGCCGGTGGGAATGGAGCGGTGGAATTCGGCGATGGCAACGGGGGCAACGGGGGGCAGGCTCTCCTGACGCTTACCGGATCGGGCTCGGTGGATTCCAGCGACCTGGAAGTGGCGGGGGGCGGGGGCGGGTCTTACGACGGCTATGACAAATTGGGGGGCCCGGGGACCGGCGGCATTGCCGGTAACGGTGGGGATGGAACGGTTTCAGCAAGCTTGGGACTCACCCTGACCGCGGCGAACCAATCCGCCACCTTGAGGGTGTCGGGCGGCGGGGGCGGAACCGGAAGCGAGGCGGGTAACGCGGTTCCGGGGGTGGGCGGTTCGGGGGGCACAGGGAGCCTGGAAGCCGGGCCGGTATCGATCGATTCCAGCACCCTCCAGGTCCTGGGCGGGGTGGGCGGCGCGGGGAACGGCCAAAGCGGCGTGACAGAAGGCATGGGCGGGGATTCGAACGCCATGGTCCAGGGGTCCCTGGTCCTGACCTCAAACCAGTATTTCACCCATTCCGGGGTCGGGGCTTCCTCCAATTTGATCCTGGGCGGGGGTTCCGGGGGAAGTGACCTGAACCTGGGCCAGGGGGGGACGGCGGTTCGGCGGCCCTGACGGTTTCGGGCGGTGTATCGTTGGATTCCAGCAACGTGACGGTCTCGGGCGGTTTGGGCGGCACGGCGGTAAATGGCAATGGCGGCAACGGCGGTGGGGCCTCGGTTTCCCTCGCGTCAGGCTTGTCCCTCACGGCGGGATATGGCGCCTCCAACCTCGATGTGCTCGGAGCCAATGGCGGAACGAACAACGGCACCGCCGCAGGCGTGGGCGGGTCGGGTGGCTCGGCGGAACTGTGGGTTTCGGGCCCAGTCTCGGCGGATTCCAGCTCGATCAACCTTTCCGGCGGTAATGGCGCTTATGGCGTGGGCTCAACCCAAGGCCCGGGGGGTGATGCATCCATGAACGTTGGATCATTGGTAGTCACTTCCAACCAATATTTCGGGGGCCTCGGCAGGGGAGTTCAATCGGGAATCACGGTCACTGGCGGCGAGGGCGGTTTTACAAATCAGGGCAACGCGGGCGCCGGGGGAGGCGAATTTCACCTCGTCCAGGGCGGTGTCGGTGGATTCGGGGCTCGTCCAAATCACCGGCGGGGCCGGAGGCAGCTCCACGAACGGAGCGGGGGGCCAAGGCGGCGGCAGCTCCATGACGGTTGGGACCGATTTGAATTTGACCGGGACCCACCAGGGTTCGGTCTTGACCCTATTGGGTGGGGCTGGAGGCAACGGGGCCGATGGCGGCGGTACGACCTTGACGGTCGGGGGCAACCTCTTATCGGATTCCAGCGTCGGAATGATCACCGGTGGCGCGGGCGGCAATGCGGCCAGCGGGAACGGCGGCAATGGGGGCAACGCGGCGGTCCTCGCCGGTGGGAATTTAAACCTGACTTCAACCATTAGCGATGACACTTTCACATTGGCGGGTGGGAAGGGGGGGCAGTCGAATGCCTCCGGCGTGGGGGGGATGGGCGGCAACGCGCTGCTGTCGGTGAATGGCGCGGTCAATGTAAACGCCGGGTCGTTGGAAGTCGCGGGGGGCGCGGGTAATTCGGACTATGGTTCCGCTGGTTCCATGGACGGATCAGGCGGGAACGCGACCGCCCTACTGACCAATATGACCTTGACCTCGGATAATTATTTCGGTGGGCCCAACGTGGGTTCCCAAGCCAGTTTCACCCTCGCGGGGGGACAGGGCGGAAGTGACCTCAACCTGGGCAACGGGGGCGAAGGAGGCTCCTCGGCCTTGACGGTTTCGGGATGCGGTCTCGTTGGATTCGAGCGAATTGGCCCTTTCCGGCGGGGATGGCGGCGGCACCACTAACGGTACGGGCGGCACCGGTGGTAGCGCGACGGCCTCCTTTGGATCGATCTTGACCCTGACCGCCGCCCACGGCGATACCACTTTTACGGTGGCCGGTGGGGCGGGTGGCCAGTCGAATGGTTCCGGAACGGGCGGAACGGGCGGCGACGCGCTCTTGTCGGTCAATGGGGCTTTATCGATCGATTCCGCCAATGTGACCGTGGCAGGGGGGATTGGCAATGTCGGCGTTGGTTCCACCGGGTCCATGAACGGCGCGGGCGGAAACTCAGGTGCCGCTATGTCGGGCCTGTTTATGACCTCGAATAGTTATTTTGGGGGCCCGAGCGCTGGGTCCCAGGCCAGTTATGTCCTCGCGGGGGGAAACGGGGGGAGTGACACGGGCTTGGGCAACGGGGGCAAAGGGGGCTCGGCGGCCTTGACCCTCTTGGGCGGAGTTCAGGCGGATTCCAGCCTGGTTCAAATAACAGGAGGCAGCGGTGGAAGTTCCAGCGCAGGCGTGGCGGGCCAGGGTGGCGACAGTTCCTTGACCACCGGAACGGGTATCAGCCTGTCTGGAACCTACCAGAGTTCGGTTTTGGATATCGCGGGAGGGTCGGGCGGCAATGGGGCCGATGGCGGTTCGGCGGCCTTGACGGTCGGGACGGCGATCACGGCCCATTCCAGTTTCGTGACGGTTTCGGGAGGGTCGGGTGGCAATATCGCCAGCGGAAACGGGGGAAAAGGGGGCGACGCGACGGCGGTCCTCGGCACCTCTTTAGACATGGTCGCGGACAACAGCGATACCGGGTTCTCGGTGCTCGGTGGGAAGGGCGGCCAGACCAACGGATCAGGGGTGGGCGGGGCGGGCGGTGAGGCGGTTTTGACGGTCGCTTCCTCGGTGTCGGCGGATACCAGCCAGGTGAACATCCTGGGCGGCAACGCCAACTCGGGTTACGGTTCGAGCGGCGTTACCGAAATGGCGGGCGGCGACGCGAACGCGTCCCTGGGTTCCATGAACCTGACCTCCAACCTTTATTACGGAAATCCCGGGGCCTATACCGGACCGGCCGCCCTAAACCTGACGGGTGGGAATGGCGGTTATGACAGCAACGCGGGCAACGGCGGCCAGGGCGGTTCGGCATCCCTGACCGTTTCCGGGGGGTTCTCCATTGATTCCAGCCAGGTCGGTTTAAGGGGAGGCGTGGGCGGTAACGTGTCCAGCGGAACCGGGGGGCAGGGGGGAAACGCGTGGGTTTCCATCGGCACTGACTTGACCCTGGGTTCAACCTACGGGAGTTCGGGCATGAACCTGTACGGAGGGGGCGGCGGGAGCAGTTCCTCCGGGGTCGGGGGGGCGGGCGGCGACGCGACACTCCTGGTTTCGGGCGCCTTCTCGGGAAGCAATATCAACGTATTGGCGGGTAACGGCTCCAACGGTGGCAACGGCGGCAACGCCATTTTTGACGCGAATTCCGCGGCCTTGAACGGTAGCGCCACCCTGACCCTCCAGGCGGGGAATGGGGGCTCCGCCGGCAATGCGGGGGTCACCCTTGGTTCCCTCGACCTGGTGGACGCGGGTACCTTCATGAGCGTGCAGGCGGGAACGGGCACGTCCAACGGCGCGGCGAACGTCCAAATCGGATCGCTCGCGGGAGCAGGGGGACTTTTCGTCAACAGCGCGGGCAACAGCAGTTTGCAGGTTTCCAGCGGCGATTTCACCGGCGTCATTTCCGGAAATACGGGGCTGGACAAGACCGGCGCCGGGGCCCTGACCCTGACGGCCGACAACACCTATTCGCAGGCCACTACCCTGGATGGGGGCGTCCTTCAATTCGGGGCTGACGCCAACCTGGGCGCCAGCGGCCAGCTGGTTTTCAACGGGGGAACCCTGCAGGCGGGCAACGATCTCATCACCAACGAGACGGCGACGCTGGCATCTACGGCGGGAACCATTGACCTGAACGGCAACGCCGTGACTTGGAACGGAGTGATCGGCGGGCCGGGGTCCCTCAACGTGATCTCCTCGGCGGCGGGTTCGGGCCTCCTGACCCTTTCCAACACGAATACCTATGCGGGGGCCACATCCATCGTGAATACCGCGGTGGGTGTTTTTGGGGATTCCAACCTGGGGACGGGCGGGATTGTGCTTAATGGCGGCACCCTGGCGGCTTTGGACAACCTGACCCTTTCCCATTCCATCACCCTTCTCGCGAACGGCGGGACCGTGGAGGATGACGCGAATAACATTACTTTGAGCGGAATCATCAGCGGTTCCGGCGGATTGAACCTTGAGGGCACCCCTTTTCACGGGGTTCAAGTTCTTAGCTTGACCGGGGCCAACACCTATTCGGGCGGGACAACCATCGGAGCCTTGTATTTACAGATCCAAAGTGGAGCCGACTTGGGGACGGGGACCGTTGTGTTCAATGGAGGGATATTACAGGCGGGCGCCAGTTTCGCCGCCAATCAAGACATCGCACTTAATAACGGGTCGCGTGAGATTGATCTCAACGGCAACTCGGTCACCTGGAACGGCGTTATTAGCGGGAATGGGGAATTGGAGGTAGGGGATTCCTCTGGAAGTGGAAATGGGGTTTTGCGGCTGACCAATTCCAATACCTATACGAATGGGACTTTAGTGAATGGGGCTAATCTTTGGGTTTCCAGCGACGCCAACCTGGGCGCGGCCTCTGGCACCCTCAACCTGAGCGACGGCCAACTTTCGGCCTCCGACAACATCAATTTCAACGCCTCGAGAAACTTGGACCTGACCGGAAGCGGCGGCTTGTTGGATACCGAAGGCAACCAGATTACCTGGAACGGTGTCATTAGCGGCTCGGGAAACTTTGAGATCGGGGATGGCAGCCATTCCAGCACGGGGGCGGTGACCCTGACCAATGCCAATACCTATACCGGTTCCACCGTGGTCGATTTGGGCACCAGTCTGGTCCTCTCCGGCAATGGGACCTTGGGCGAGGGTATGCTGGGAGCTAATGGAACCGTCGATTTCAGCCTGACTAACGCCTCGGCCGTGGCGGGCACGCCCGTAACGGTTTCCTCCATCATCGGGAACGGCAACCTCTACCTGGGCCGGATCGACCTGGTGACGGGGACCGATAACGCCAACGTGGAATTCGACGGGGTTATTTCCGACGGCGGGGCCGCAGGCGCGGGCGTCACAGGCGCCTCGCTGACCAAGGTGGGTTCCGGGGCCTTGACCCTGACGGGCGAAAACACCTATAGCGGCGGCACGGTCCTTCAAAGCGGAACTCTCGTGGCGGGAAATAGCCAAGTGTTCGGCACTGGCGATGTGGCCCTCAACGGGGGTACCCTTCAGATCAGCGGGCCCCGGTCCCTGAACGTGGGGGGCAATTACACCCAATCGGCCGGGGCGACCCTGGCCCTGGGCTTAGGCCCCATCGCGACTTCTTGGGACACCCTGGTGGTCGGGGGCACCGCCCACCTGGGCGGAACCCTGGAAGTGGTTTCCTACGGGGGGTTCGCCATTCACGACAACGAGACCTTCACCATCGTGGAGGCGGCCGGCGTGACCGGAACCTTCGGGAGCGTACAGGATTCCGTGCCCGGAGACGCGGTGTCGGTGGCCTACAACCCCACCGACGTGATCCTTTGCACACTGGCCAACGCGCCTTCATTCCATTCGTTGGGCACGACTTCCAACCAAAAACAGGTCGGCTCGGCCTTGGATAACCTGGCCACGGGTTCGGGTTCATCCGCCCTGATCACCTTCCTGAACAGCCAGTCCAATTCCGCCCTCCCGGGCGAAATGGAAAAATTGAGCCCGGCGGGATTAACTCCCCTTTTCCAGATGGGATACGCCTCGGCGGAAGTGCGGGGGCAGGCCATCAACGCGAGGCTGGAGGACCTCTTGGGTCTCACCAGCGTCTACGGCAACGGCCTGGCGAGGATGGGCGGAAGCCCGATGTTCGCCTCGACCCTGCCGGCGCGGGAGGAAGCGGGGATCGCCCGGCATGTTTCCGAGGACAACCGCCTGGGCGGGTTCCTGACCGGGCTGGGCGATTTCGGCACCGTCTCGGGCGATGGCAACGCTCCCGGTTACAGCTTTTCCACGGGAGGAGTGCAGGCGGGCATCGACTATTGGTTCGACCGCTCCCTGGTGGCCGGTCTTCTCTTCGGCTATGACCAGTCGGGAACCGGCACGGGAAGCACCGCCAGCGTCAGCGGCAGCGGGGAAATGGGAGGCCTCTACGCCGGATGGAAGGCGGATGAGCTTCGGATTTTGGCCCAGGTGACCGGCGGGCTGGACAACTACAGTACCCAGCGCGAGACGCTGGGCATGGGCGGGGTCAACGCCGTCGCCACGGGTTCGCCCCAGGGGGAACAACTGGGCGGGGAACTGAAGGTGGCCTTGGACCTGACCGACGCCGGCCTGATCCTCTCTCCCTTCGCCTCGGGCCAGTATGGCTACGTGCAGGTGAACGCCTTCCAGGAAGCGGGAGGCGGGGTGCTGGCGCCCGAGTCCTTCCCGAACCAGGGGCAATCCTCCCTGTCGAGCCAATTGGGCCTCAAGATGGGGACGAGCTGGTACCTGGGAGACTTCAGCCTGGCGCCCTCCATCAGCGCCGCCTGGGAACATTTCTTCCAGGGCGACCTGGACCAGATAACGGCTAATTTCGGGACCTCGGGTTCATCCTTCATGGTGAGCGGACCCGCCACCGGGGCCGACGACGCCCTCTTGGGCGCCGGCTTGGAAGCACAGTTCTCCCGGCAAGTCACCTTTTTCGCCCAGTTCCAGGGCAGGGTGGGCATGACGAACGTGGATTCGAAGAATATTTCGGGCGGGGTGAACCTGGCTTTTTAAGCGCCAGGTTGGGATGGGATCTTCTTGAGATCGGAAACAGTTGGAATATACACGGGATAGGCGGTCATGAAGGGAAAACGGAAAAAAAAGCCGAAGGGTAAAGGAATCAACTGGAAGAGGGGATGGCCCCTTCTTTTGGCTTTTGGGGCGGGCCTTTTGGCTGGCGGCGGCCTGATCGCCCTCTTGGAACACGCCTGGGCCCCTCCCCCCCTACCCTCCGAAACCGAGAAGATCGAGTCCACGGACGTCAAACAATTGTTAAGCCAGGCGGTTGAGGCTTTTCACCTCAAAAATGACCCCCGCAAGACCTTGCGGCTGTTCCAAAAGATATTGACGATCGACCCGAACAATTATGACGCGAACCTCTATTGCGGCACCCTCTACGCCCAACAGATCGATCCGCCCGATTTCGGCGCGGCCATTTACCACACGAACCGGGCGTTGAAAGTCAAAAAGGACTACATCATCCTCATGGCTTATGGCGGCCTGTTGTGGCAAGACCAGGACTGGGCCGAGGCGGAAACGGTTTTCAGGGATTGCGTGAATGAAAAACCGGGGGATTATTACGCATGGTGGTCCCTGGCCTTCATGCTGGAACAAGAGGGAAAATACGCCGAGGCCTTGGCGGATTACACCCAGTCCGAAACGCTGACGAAGGATGCCGCGGTAGTGGCCCGGATCGAAGCCCAGCGGATGTCCTTGATGAAAAAGATGGGGGCTGTCAAAAAGCTGAAGGGGGAGCGGGGTTGAAAGATGGTTTCCTGCAGTTGGGTAACCCGCAGTGGGGCGGGTCTGCGGGGAGCGACGACCGGAGGATTATTTCAATTCGGGGTGTTCGGTGGTCAGCCTTTGCAGGTTGGAGATGGCCTTTTCGTTGTTGGGGTCTAATTTCAGGGTTTCCACCCAGTTTTTCTTCGCCCCGGCCCAATCATTGGTACGGTAACAATTGAAACCCAGGTTATAAAATTGATCGGCTTGGGCAACGTTGTCGTTGCCGGACGCGGGTGTTTGGATATTATCCAGTTGTTTTTTCCAATCGGATAATTGGGGGTTATCGGGGTCCAGGGTTTTGAGACGGTCAAACGCGGTTTTTGCCTTGGATGCGTTTTTGGCCTTCAGGGCGGATTCAAACTTTTCCAAGGCGAGTTTCCGGTTGATTTTATCTAGGGAAGAAGTCCAATCCGTTTGATCCGGTTTTAAAACCAGGGCTTTCTTATAAAGGCTCTGGGCTTTGGCCAAGTCCCCCGAACGCTCAGCCTTTTTTGCCCGTGCGGCTAAATCGTTCGCGGAATCCCCGTTTTGTGATCCCTCTTCTTGACCATTGGAGGGTGTGGCCGCCGTACTTGCCTGGGATTTCGCTGTTTTATTTTCACCGCCGGCCTGGACCAATTGCCGGAAAGCTTGAACTTGGGGTTGGGCGGGATCCAAATCGACGGCTTTATTCAAGTAATTTAACGCGGATGCGCGATCGCCATTTGTATAGGCTTGAACCGCTTGGTTGTATAGGCTTTTGACCACACCATTAAAGGAATGGTCGGGGTTTTCCTGGAAGTCGGGAATGAAAGAATCGGATATTCCATTCGATTCCTTTTTTTCCATTTGGGGAAGAAGGTTCACGACCACCGGTACCTGGTCCTGGTCGACCTTGACCAGGAGGGTCAAGCGATACCCGTTCTTGAACCCCCTATTTATTTCGGCCGTGAAGCTTTTTTGGTTGGTCAATCCGCCCTTTTGGACAACCTCGTTGGTAGTGGCATTTCTCAGGATCCAACCGCATAAAGCCGCATCACTTGAGACCATTAGATTAAATCCGTCTTGGTGGTCACGGACCGTCGTGTCCAGGTGTGCCCAAACCGCGTCCTGGTGGAACTTGTAGGTCGTGGACATGTTTTGAATGGCGAGAGGCGACGCGGAGGGCGTGGGGTTGGGGGAGGCATCGTCGCATTGGCACGGCAAGGGGTTAAATGAAAATAGAAGGGCGCAAAGGTAAAGGAGCCGGAGGGTCAAAACTCCACCCCGGTGCGAATCAGGAAAGCGACTTGGTTATAGGACGCTGAGCGCAACCCGGTCCCTGGACCGTTAGTTTCATTCCCGGGCCCAAAGGAACCATTGAAGGGAAGGGCGAGGGCGGAGGGCGCGAGCCTGTCTAAAGTAAAGTCGTTTTGGTTGTTGGTGGCGTGGATTTCCAGGAATAGCACTTTGAGCCGCATTCGAAGTTTGGCGTATACGGAAACTTGCGGCTTTTGGGCAAGGGAGGGAATGAAGTTATTGCCGCCCGTAAAGGCATCGTCGAGGGAGTTGCCCATGGGGATTTGCGCTTCCAGGACGAATTGATCAATGGACAAGGCTCCCCAGGTCCCGAGTTGTTCTTCTTGTAAACCTAACGCGAGGGCGCTGGTATCACTGAAGTGGGAAGTGTTTTGAACCCCGTATTCGGCGGTCAAGTCCGTGTTTTGATGCATATCGAGGTCGGCCGAAAGGGAGGCGGAAGGGCCTCCGTTGAATGAGGAATAATCGAAGAAATCGGTGGCGGTACCGCCCACATTCGCTTTTAAGGTCAAGTCCAAGTCGTTGGAATCGATCCGGCACCGAAGCTGGCCCAGGCTATAGGCCTGGGTGGTATCTTCCTGCACCTGTTGGGCAGAGAAAAGGCTTGGGGTATAGAAGAAGCTTAGCGCCAAGGGCGACGAACCCTGGCCCTGGGTGTTTTTTGAATCTCCAAAGCCGAAAAATAGCGAGATCGGTATCGTCGCCCAAACCCCGTCCACGCGGTGGATGCCCATGATGGGATAGGCTCCAAAAAAAGCGTTGTTGGTCAAGGTTTGAAAGAGGTCAAAACGGCCCACCGAAACCTGGAACGAGGGGTCCAGGTAAGAGATTTTCGCCAATCGAAGGTCGACTTCGGAGGCTGAATCGGAAGTTGAAAGGCTTTTCCTAAAGCGGATCAAGCCATCTGCTGATACGGAATTCTCGTCCAATGAACGCTTGGCGGAAAGGTCGAACATGGAAAAGGCTTGGCCTTGCAGATCGGCGTCCTGCTGGAAATCCGCTTGGAGAAGAAATTTGATTTCGCGGGAGCTTTCACTGACTGGGGGCGGGGCCACCCATTTATTTTCTTGTCCCGTTTCTAAAAACGAATTTTGGGAAAACGTTTCTTCGGCCAGCAGGAGAGTTGGAAGACAGAATAATATAAAGAAAGTTCTGATTTTCATTTGACACCTGATATGACTAAAAAATGTTGCTATTTTTTTGTTTAAAAAAATGCTGTTTTATTGTACATTTTTTAAAGTTGTTGGAAACAAAATTTTTACAATATTTGGGGCGGGATATGAAGAAGTGGCGGGTGGTTGAAACTACGGCGTTCCTAATTGCCGTTTTGGCTTTGCTTTGGGGAGGGCAAGGCGGCTGCAAGAAAAGCAATTCACCTTTTGGCGTCAACGCGCCCCAGGGGTTGGATGTGCCTACGCCTACTCCGACACCTATTTCGGGCGCCATAGAAGTTTTTGTTCAGGATAATTTTGTTGCCATGCAGGGTGTCACCGTATTTATCATCAACCCTTCGGGTGTAACCTTTGGCCCGTCTTTAACCCAACCTACTGTTGGGATGGCCCCTATTAATCCTCCTAATGTTCAGCCCGGCGTTTGGACTGCTTTTTTACCAACCCAGGGGGTTAGTTTTATGGTTGGTTTAAATAATAACCTGGAACCATATCAGCGTTATTATTACAACTCTACTCAGACATTTAATGTTTCGCCTTCTGGTCAAGGATCGGTTTCTTTTCTTTCAACAGGGAATAACAGTGTTTCTTTGTCACCGGTTTCTCAGATTTATCCTTATGCCTATCCTTACGACATACCTTTAACAGCGACTTATATTAATAATGGAAATATTAATGTTCCCGTTTCAGTGAGTTGCGCTGGTTTGCCGGTAGGAATGAATAGTTCGCCAACTAGTTTTATTTTAGGTGAAGGAGTAACAGTTCAACCGATTAATATTGTTAAAACTGCTTGTTATTCTTCTGATTTGCCCTTCTCTGTTAATGTTGTTGATTTTATGAACAGGTCGGTTTCTTCTTCTGCTACGACTCTATATCACGATTATTCTGTTCCTGTTTCCATTTACTACTACTACAACCCAGGCGGCGGCTGTTCATCTTATGACCCCTGTACCGGTGCTGGCGCCTGTTATTGTTATAACTTTGGGATTCAACCCTCGAATGATTGTGGGGTTACGTGGACTTATTCGATGGATACAGGTTGTGGTAATTCCGGTAAAGGGACAATAACCTCAGGATCAAGCGGGGAAGTATCCTATTGTCTTAAATCTGGGTGGTTTGTCTGTTTCACCATTACCGAACCCTTTTCCTCAACTTCTTTTCAAGCGTGTGGAACTCTCAATAGTACGGGGTCAATCACTAATTTGATGGTCACTAATTACACGAATTAGAAAGGAAACTTTTATGTTTTCTGCTCGTTTGGTTTTGTTGGTTTTGATTATTGGAGTTTTACCTGCTTGTACTGGTAAAACAGGACCTGCTGGTCCTAATGGTTCAAACGGCACATCGGCGCCGAATACATTTGAGGCCATGTTCCAAAACGGTGTTTTCCCTTCGACTTCCTATACAGGTGAACTTGACACTTGGGTGAACGGTGGTGCGCCAGGGCAAACGAAATCGCTTCGCCTTATCTTGAACTTAATACAGGTTCGGCCTATTCAGATTATTCAAGAATCTTGATACGTTTTAATGTTTCTACGCTTCCGTTAAACGCTTCAATTGTTTCTGCTGAATTGTTACTTACAACGGAAACCCAAACAACTGTTAGTTCAAGCCCTATTACCATTGGTTTGCATAATTTAGCAAATGATACCTTTTCGGCCTGTAATTGGCTATTTAATGCTAATTGGGGAGGGTGGAGCGGTAGTCAGAGTTGGAATTTATGTACAGGGGATACCACTCCGCAACAGGAGGGATATATAAACCCAACCACGATCAGCACCGTTGTTTTCACATCCGCCAACAATTCCAAATCCCAAGTATTCAAGTGGAGCATCGACCCGACCATTGTTCAGGCCTGGGTGGCGGGTACTTACAACAACGGGTTAATTCTTAAGTCAGAGGGTGAGTTTGGCGAACCGACTTCGGCGGTGGATTTCTACCCCTACACGGATACAACGGGCAAAGCGGCGCAACTCATTGTTGAATATCAATAAACTAAAAGGTTAAAAATGAAAAAATTACTCAGCCTCATTCTCTTGGTGATGTTCCTGATGCCAATCGTTTCGCATGCGGAATCGTCCATTCGAGTGTTGGTAACTATTCGTGATGACAGCGATTCGGCGAGTCAGTTTAAAAGTTTGATTATGGAACGGTTAACCGACATGAAAGATATTAGTGTCATGAATGACCCGAAAACCCAGACCGAAGATATGGAACTGAAAATGGTATTGCTGGAACAGAAGAATGACAATGGCGATATCATCGGGTTCACCCTATCGATCGATACTTACAAAAACTGCAAATTTAACATACTGGAAATCATGACCGCCGATAATATCGACCGTTTAGGAAACATGGTTCTGGATTATTTGAAGACCAAAATATTTAAACCCTACCTGGATAATAAATTGTGGATTGACCCGAGTTTGAAGCCGAAACCCGCTGATGATAACGATATCAACCCTTGATTTTTAATAAACAGGCAGGAGGATCAAATGCTTTTTGACCTATTCAAGAAAAAAGAAGAAATCGGCAATCAAGTCGAAATCGACGGTTTTTTTAAAAGCCTCGGCGATTCAACGAGCCCCCAAAGGTTCGATAAGGCGGCGGAAGCCTTCCGCGCATCCCTTCAAGTTGTCCTGAAAGAATCGGCGGACAACGCCCGGGAAGTCGTCATTGATTTCATGAATTTTCTCAGTGACGACGGCTTAATCCAGAACTCTGATACCCCCGCTTGGGAAGTGCCCTATGGATGCCGGGTAGAAGGTTTCAAACGCTTGATGGCCAAAGATTGGGCCGGTCTCTCAAAGAAGTTCAGCGAACCCGGTGCGGTGCAAAAGGTCCTTTCGGATAGCCTGGAACAGGACTTCCCATTATCCAAACAGGCCCAGGCTTTTTTTGGCCTCAAGAAAGACCGGGACCCTTTGGATTCATTTCCGGGCTAAGCGGCCCGAAGCCCCTCAACGGACCAGCAGGACCTTCTTCATTTTGTGGTCGAGCGGTTCCACCAAATAAATCAGGTAAATCCCGCTGGCGCAGGGGTTGTTGGCGTAGTTGGTGCCGTTCCAGGGGGGGCCGGCATAGGTGATGGGCTGGTTCGCGGTTTGATTGGGTACGAGTGCCTTGATGAATTCACCGGCGGTGTTGTAGATCTTCAACGAATAAGGCCCGGGGAACTGGGAATAGCCCACGAAAATTGAAAGCGGCCCCTGCGCGGGTCTGAAAACATTCTGGCTGACATAAAAGTTGTCCTCATAAGGTATGGTCGCCGTCGGGGTCAAGGTGACGGTCGGCGACAAGGTGATGGTGGGCGTCAGGGTGACCGTCGGCGTGATCGTGATGGTGGGAGTTGAAGTGGGGGTTAGGGTTTGGGTGGGGGATGGGGTGGTTGTTGGGGTGAGTGTCGAGGTGGGGCTATCGGTGGCAGTCCAGCTGGCCGTCGGTGTCACCGTAAAGGTCGGGGTGGGGGTTGGGGTCAAGGTTTGGGTCGGTGTGATGGTGGGTGTGATGCAGGGGGGGACATAGACCAATTCATAATTGGCCCCCGTCGATCCGACTTCCCCATCCGTCGCCGCGAAGTCCAGCAGGTTCGTCCCCCCGATGTTCAAGTCCGCCGCCGGCACATTGACGGGGGTATTGAGCGAACCGGGGCCTGTCACACAACCTCCCGCCCAAGCCGATCCGCAGGTAGTGATCTCATTCCCGTTGAGGGTGACCGCCGCGAAATCATCCGCCTGGTAATAGAAGATAAACGACCCCGTACTCATCCAGGAGGGGATGGTGAAGGTCTGGTAGATGTGGTAAGTCCAAGGCGCGGTCGGTTCGGGTGAATCCGCGGAGTTGTCGAAGCTGATCCAGTTAGAACCGGGATAGGGGGGCGGCTCCGGGTTATCCGTGACGACCACCGCTGGCATGGGGCTGGGAAAGACGGTGCCCGACGAATAGATATAATCCGCCCCGTTGCCGCTGTAGAAAACCAGCTGGGACGAACAGGAGGGGACCTGCGTTTCGGTTGGAAAGGGAGTCGCCGTAAAAGTGGGGATTTGGGCTTGGGAAGGCAATGCCGTTAGGCTCAGGAGACCCAGGGCCAGGCAAGTGCCAAAGAATAGGTGTTTTTTCCTAATACCTGAAGCCAAGATTCATACTCCTCGCCAAGATGGCGATATTTTACCAGAACCTGTGCCTTTCAATCGCAAGTTCGAAGGGTGTCATGTTGTAAGCCAAGTAGTTTAACTGAAATACTTTTGTTTTTTACGCGTGTTAATAAGAGAAGTTAGGCTTTTAGGGTGGGCGCCCTGGTAAAAGGCTAATTGATCCGGTTGATGAAATTCATGACAGCGGCCTCGCTCACGAAGCCCGTCATCTGGGTGGCGGGCCCATTGTCTGGATATTGGACCACCAAGGTGGGGAAGCCGGTCACGTGGTATTTGGCCTGCAGGTCGGCGACCTCCGGCGGGTTCTGGCCCTGTTCCTGTTTCGCGTCCCACACCGCCACCGGCACATAATTTTCGTTGATCTTCGAGGCGTCCTGGGTGTTCTCGAAAACATTCTCCCTCATGCGTTTGCAGTAACCGCACCAATGGGCCGTAAAGGCGTAGAGGATCGGTTTCCGGCTCTGTTGGGACAAAGCCTGCCCCTGGGCGGGTTGTTGCCAGTCAATCGTGCCGCTTCCTAAGGAGCTTCCTCCAAAGGCCTTGGAAATCAAACATAATGGGAACATTTGTCCGTGGTAACAGGCGGCCAGTATGTCGGTGAAAAGAAAACCCGACAGGCCCAGTGCCAAAAGAACCCTGCCAGCTTTCTTTTTGAACTCCGGGATGCCCCAAATTATCGAGAAGCAGGCCGGGAGCAAACCCACTAGCGGTATTAGGGAAGCGGCTCCCACGGCGAAATGCCATTTTCCGATGGGGTTTCGGGGCGCTTGGTTACTTTTCCTGCGAACTTTGCGAGGTGTCATGGGCGTATTTTACGTGGAATTAGTTCGGGGACCAGCCCCCTCAAGAAAATATAAAGAGAACCCCTCGGCCTTGACCGCGAAGCCAAGGATCACTTTGGAACTGCCCCCCCAAGTTCTATGACAAAACACTTGTTTTCCAGCGTCCCCCTCCCGAAAAACGATTTAGGAACGCCGATCAAAGTTTTGACATGGGCCATTTCTTGGCGAGTAGCCCTTCCGAAGGATGGCCGATATGGTGGTAAAAGGTTACCAGGAACATGTTCCAATCCATTCCGCCTTGGGTGTCATGGATCGTCGCGGCTGAGAATTAAAATCAATCGGACGAATTATTTTGAAATTTACATTCCCGCCTCCGCAAGCTTGATAGTATCATTCATCAGGTTTAACGCCCCTTTTTGAAATTGAGGGGAAAGAAAAATAAAAAAATTAGGGGAGCCGCCATGAAGCATCAAGGGTGGACTTTATTTCTCGTGTTGGTATTAGGCCAAGCCTTGGTCCTGTCCCACCTGGCCTGCGGGAACGGCAATACCCCCACCAGCGCCCCCGCACCCGTGACGGTCGTTCAACTGGTGACGGCCACACCCACCCCCACAACTTCAGGCACTGCCCTATTCACGGCTACCTCCACAAAAACGATCACTTTAAGCCCCACCGTCACCAATTCCCTTACGATTACCTTCACGCCCACCATCACGGGAACCTTCACCCAAACGAACACTCCCACGGTAACGAATACCCCCACCGCGACCTCGACTCCCATGATCCTGTCGGTGGCAACCGTCCTCGGCACACCCGCGGACTCGACGCAGGCCCCCGGGGCGCAGAATGTGCCCATGATGCAGTTCAGCGTTAACAATCCCGGACCTGCCCCGGTGACCCTTTACGGATTTATTTTTCAATCCGTGGATTCAAGCAATGGGTCGCAAATATCGGGGGTCGCCCTTTTGAATTCCCAGGGAACCCTGTTGGATAGCCGGGATTACAATTCGGGCTATGTGACGTTGGGAGGCGCTCCGCTAACGATCCTCGCAGGCGGTTCGGCTACTTTTGTGACGAATTATAATTTTCAGGCGACGGCGGCGACCGGGGAATACAGCATGTCCCTGATGGGCATCAAGGGCCGGGATGACACCGGGCAGCTGGTCCAGGTCACAGGGGTTCCCGTGAGGGGCGCCCTGATCACGGTCGCGCAGTCGACCTTGGTCCCGACCAATAGCCCGACCAATAGCTTCACCTTCACTCCAACCTATACGGGAACCATCACCCCGACGATCACCATGACCCCTCCCTTTACGGCGACTCCCACCCCGACTTCGACCCCCTACCTTTTGTCGGTGGCGACCCTCGCGGGTACGCCCTCGGCTTCGTTACAGATTCCCGGGGTGCAGAACGTGGCGGTGATGCAGTTGAGTGTGAACAACGCTGGATCAGCCCCAGTTACCTTATACGGATTGGTATTACAGGCGGTCGATTCCACCTATGGGTCACAGATCGAGGCGGTGGATCTTTTAAACGCCCAAGGCGCCTTATTGGATAGCAAGCCGTTTGGCAATTCGGGTTATGTGACCTTGGGAGGCGCACCCCTGACAGTGCCGGGGTCTGGCGCGGTGACCTTCGGGGTGAATTATGACTTTCAGGCGTCGGCCGGGAATGGAACCTACACGGTGGGTTTGACGGGTTTGCGGGGAGTCGATGACACCGGCCAACCGGTACAGGTATCGGGGATTCCGGTGACGGGCGCGGCCATCTCGATCGCCCAACCAACGGTGACTCAAACGGTCACCCCGACCAGCAGTCCCACCATCACCTTTACGCCCGCCAATACCTCCACGCCTTCTTGTCCAAGTGGGGAGTACAATTGCGGGGGCCAGTGCGTCAATTTTCAAACCGACAACAATAATTGCGGGGCCTGTGGGTTTGCCTGCGCCGCTGGACAAGTTTGTTCGGGCGGTTCTTGCCAATTAAGCTGTGAGACCGGCGAGACGAATTGTTCCGGGCAGTGCGTCAACCTTCAAACGAGCGACCAAAACTGCGGGACCTGTGGACATGCCTGCGCCGCTGGACAAGTATGTTCGGGTGGTACTTGCGCCATTAGTTGTCAAAGTGGCTTAACGAATTGTTCGGGGGAGTGCACCAACCTGCAAACCGACAACAGCAACTGCGGAGCCTGCGCTCACCCATGCGCGGCCGGGCAAATATGTTCGGGCGGTTCTTGCCAATTAAGTTGCGAGAACGGAGAAACCGCTTGTTCCGGGCAGTGCGTCAACCTTCAAACGAGCAACCAAAACTGCGGGGCGTGTGGGGTTGCCTGCGCCTCTGGACAAGTATGTTCGAGCGGGAAATGCACAATTACCTGTCCTTCGGGCGAAACCGCATGCCCTTCTTCTAGCCCGACCGGTTGTTTCAATCTCTCCAATGATGTCAACAACTGCGGGTCGTGCGGGCATGTGTGCGCTCCCGGCCTGGATTGTGTTGGCAGTAGTTGCGTCAATACGGTGCCAACCGTAACACCGACCCCGACCGCCACGCCCTGACGGGAACTACGTCCAGAGTAAGCCCTCCCCCGACGGGGGAGGGAAGTGCCGGTTATCCAATCATCCACCGGTGTGAGACGGCTAAAACCATGGTGGAAAAAGGTTACCAGGAACATATCCAAATCCTTTACGCCTTGGGTGTCATGGATCGTCGCGGCTGAAAATTAAAATCAATCGGTGAATTAATTTGAAATTTACATTCCCGCCTCTACAAGATTGATAGTATCATTCATGAAGTTCGACGCCCCCTTTTTGAAATTGAGGGGAATGTAAATAAAAAATTAGGGGAGCCGCGATGAAGCATCAAGGGTGGACTTTATTTCTCGTGTTGGTATTAGGCCAAGCCTTGGTCCTGTCCCACCTGGCCTGCGGGGGCGGAAACAACAACCCGACGACTCCTGGCGGCAATAATAACGGGTCCAACCCAACCTCAACCTTTACCACGACCGCCCAAGCGACCAACACCCAGACTTCCAGCCCTACCTTCACGAAAACCCTTGTCAATTCGCCCAGCCCCACCTTGACCCTCACGAACACCCCGACCAACTCGCCCACGGGCACTCCCACTGTTACCTCCACCCCGACCTTGACGGGAACCATCACGAACACGCCAGTCTTCACCGCTACCGGCACCATCACCGGCACGCCGACCTCCAGCTCGACTGAAACGGCCACCGATGTTCCTAGCGGCACCCCCACAACCACGTCCACTACCACGTCCACCCCCATCATGACCGGAACCCTCACCTTTACCGCGACCGCTGACCCTTCCGATACGCCTACCGCCAGTGGGACCCCAACCGCGACCTTAACCCAAACGGATACACCCACGGACTTGCCCACAAGCACGCCGACCGACCTGCCCTCCGCCACGCCCACCCAAACCTCGACCTCGACGGTGGGAATTGGTTCCGCTTGCTCGTACGACAGTGACTGCGCCACCGGGGATTATTGCTCGGGCGTGACCTGCGCGGCGAAATTGAACCAAGGCAATGTTTGCTCGGCGGCCGATCAATGTATAACCGGTAATTGTGTGGATGGTTATTGTTGTAATACCGCTTGCGGAAGTGGTGTTTGTTCGGCGGTCCTAAAGGGCGGAGGATCGAATGGGGTTTGTGGTTGTATAGCGATTGGCCTTCCATACCCCTTGAGTCCCAATCAATGCTGTACCAGTTACGGGGCAGGCGGGGTTTGCCAAAACGCGCCAACACTCACGCCCACCGTTACCCCGACCTCCACGCCGTCCGCGACCCCCACCTCCACACCCACCGCCAGCCCCACCGTTACCTTAACCGGCACTTTCACTCCCACGCCTGGGTCGAACGGTGTGACCTGGACTTTCTCGGATTGCGGGTCGGGCAGTTCCGGCCCCACGGACGGATGGATTCAGGCCTCCCCGACATCCCCTTCAACTTTGGTTTCCATTCAAACCATCACGGGTTTGGGTAGTGGGCTTGTTGGTTCAAGCACTTGCGGATTGGCTTTCTATCTCCCCGGAGGCGCCATGTCGAATGGTATGTGTAGCTGGCAGTCAACGGGGACGGACATCGAGACAGTTTCGGCCTACGCTAACTTATCTGTACCCATCAACTGGACCCAAAACGGGTTAACCACGATATCCCTTCAATTTACCTATAATGGTTATGGAGCCGGTATCCAACCGATCATCGTGGCGGGTTCCGGTCCGACGACTTACAGTGGAACCGTCGTTAATGACAACCAAAGTTCACCCAGTTGGTTGACGGCCATCTTTAGTCCATCCTTCAACGGTTCTGATGGAACCCAAGTTTTGGCGGCCGGTTTAGTTGTGAACGAAATGGCTCCACCCCTCTCCATGCCCAATCCACATCCCCCCCCCGCTACTATTTGCGCGCCGTCCGGTGAAGAATTGGGCCCTGAAACCATATACGTTGATAACATTGAATTTTATTGATCAGCTTCACTAAAGCGCGATCCCTGAAAGGATTTGACCTATCAAGCGGTATCGTTCAATCCCCGGGTTCCCGTTAATTGTGTCGGCAATATTTTCACATGCCTGCGGTACCAGTGAAAAAAGGGGCAAAACCCCTTTTTCCATCCTGCTACCTCACCCTGAGGCGGCGTGACAAATAACCGGGCCGGAAAAAATTTCAGGTTTTGAATTTCTGCTTTCTGCCAAATCACGCCTTCCCATGGCTTCTTTACCAAACACCGACCCACTAGGAGAAACATTTGTTGGCGGCCGAGACCAATGAAAATTAAAATCAATCGTACGAAGCCCATCATCTGGGTGGTGTCCACCCAATTGGCCAAAGCCACCCTGTGGGACTCAGTTATCAAATTTAAGGGTTTTTTGAAGATTTTGGTAAATCAACTCTTTTGCCGTTTGATTTCTTCCCCATCGGAAAGTTCGCTTTCCCTCCTGTCCGGCTTCAGGCCGGTCCCAGGGCCTAAAGCGGCCAGATGAGGGACGGCATTCTCAGAAATACCCCTAATTCCCTTATTTGAATTCGTGGCTTGGTCACGAATTACCCTCCTTCGGGGCCTACAGCGCCTAATCGTACGGCAGAACTCTTCGAAATCCCTTCATTTTGTGTGACCGTAATACGGGCTCGTAAGGCCATCGCTTCGAGGTATGGGAGGGGTAATAGCCGAAGCGCCCGCCCAACCTTTTCCGAGGCAGACCCTTACCGGTCCGTAATGCGTCTTTGGGTCAGTATCGGGTTGGCGCTTTGCATTGGAATATGCACAATCCGACTGCCCGAGTCCTCATAAAAGAAAATCCTCAAAAAACCCTTAAAAATGGCATTCGCCCGGCGAATGCGAAAAATAAGGGTTTTTCGCGTGGATGGTTTGGGTACTAATAGACCCTTTAAAATAAGGGATTTGCTTGTCCGAGGATCGGACAAGTGGAAATAAGGGAATTGGCCATCTCCTGGGAAAAGCCAGGGCTCGTTGCCAATTAACGTCAGGGCCTGACGTTAATTGGCAACAAGAATCACCCCACATCTAAAACAAGGGAGTTCTAATTCGGAGTATCCGATTTATAAAATAAGGGTTTTTTGAAAACCGAGGGAAGCCTTTTGGCATTGGCCGACCTTTGGGACTAAACCGGCCAAATGGGATAAAGCCAAATCAGAAATACTCAAATTTCCCTTATTTTTAGTGTTCGTAATACGAACAATCAAATCCCTAGCTTCATGGTTGAGGAGGAGCAGAAGACGATGCGCCCGGGTTACCTTCTCCCGGTCAAACCCTAATCGGTTTGTAATGCGTCTTTGGGTCAGGATCGGGTTGGCCCGGATCAGGGTTTCGATGGCCTGGTAGTTTGCGAACCAGCCCTTATCACAAACGCCATGGTCAATCGGGGTTTATCAGGACTCCATCGTCAGGGGCTTGGTCGGATCGGGTTGAACTATCGCGGGGTAACAAAGGGCCCGGGCTGGATCTTTTGTTCACGAAAATGAAAAAGCCCGAACAATTTTGCCCAGGCTTATTTCAACTAAACAATAAAACTAATTACTTCTTTTTCTTCTTGGCGGGTTTCTTCTTCGTGGCCACAGTGGACCTCCTTAAGTTTTAAAATCATATTGATATTAACATACTTTACCGAGAATTTTATATTTTTAATTTCAAAAAAAGAAATGTACTTCAACCGCATTTTATATTTTTTCGAAAGCAGTCGGAATGTGCGCAGAACTTGGAACAGGAATTCTTTAGAGCTTATATCCTCGGGGGCGTTAAATAGTCACGGAGTTTGCGATTAGCCACGACGGGCCATGTAGCTAAGCGCAAGCGCATGCTACAGGGCGGGGAACCACATTGGACATCTCCCAAAACGCTTTTGAACAATGTTTTCTAATAAAATCTTCCGCCCTGTAATACCTCTTCATAATTCATTGATAAAACCAGCCTAAATACCATTCTTTTGGATTTGTCAAAATCTCTTAGTGGTGTAATCATTGTTTTTACAGGCTTTTTTGTTGAATCCCTAACTGATTGAAAATAACGTAATTTTTTTGGAATAAACGGTTTCCCTCCGTCCTTTAATAGGTAGAGGAGGGGTTAGGTTAATGGAGGTATCCATTTGGATGACCGGGCCTTGGTTCAAGGGCTCTTAAGTAAGGAGGGGTCTTCCGAGCGGTTCTTCTTCCATACCTACCGTCCCAAACTTTACCGCATCGCGACCTTCATCCTGGGATACAACGACCCCGAGGTGGAGGACGTGGTTCAGGAAACTTTCCTGGCCGCGCTCCAGGACCTCCCCAAATTCAAGTTCCACTGCGATTTTTTCCGCTGGTTGCGCCGCATCTGCGTTTACCGGTGTTACGAACGCATCCGCCGGAGGAAACGCCAGGCCGTCAGCGCCCACGAGGAGCTGGAAAATCTAACCCACCGGGCCGCAGTGGAAAAGGAAGATTCGAGGGCCAGGGAAGTGGAAGAACACGATCTTTTGAAAGTTCTCCGGGAAGAGATCGCAGGTTTGGGGAAAAAGTGCCGGGAAATTCTCGAGCTGCGGGACCGGCGTGGAAAAAATTACGCGGAGTTATCCAAACTCCTGAAAGTTCCCATCGGCACCGTGATGTCCCGCCTGGCCCGGTGCAAGGAAACACTGAAGGAACGGGTGTTCAGGGCGGCCCGAAAAAGGGGGCTCCTCGATGGATAAACTGATCGAGAAATTTTTCAAGTCCGAACTGACCGAGGCCGAGGAAAAGGCCCTGGCACGGAGCCTGGAAAAATCCGAGGAGGTCGCTGGGCAGTTCTCGGATAGGGCTGAGCGGGCCTATTTATCCTACGGCCTGCCCCAACCCCGAGTGCCGGGTCCCTGGACGCATTTCGTCCATTCGGCCTGGGGGAAGCTGATGCCCCTGGTTTTGGCGGTTGGCGGAATCACGGTCATATATCTAGGCACGAAGCCGGTGGTCGAACAGACACCCCCGGCGGTCATCTCGGGCGGGGTGGAGGGGACTATGCATACACCGACGATACCGAAAGTGAAAGCACGGGTGGTCCGGCCCTCGTCCCCGGTGAAATGGCTGGGAGCGCCTCCAAGAGAGGAACTGGATACCGATTACCACCACTTGAGGGTGGTCGTGAACCAGGAGGGTGACGGAATCGTCACAGTCAGGGTTTTGGGGCCGGAGGGAAACGAGGTTCGGCGGCTTTATGACGGGCCGCTGGAAGAGGGTTGGTGGGCCTTCATTTGGGACGGCATATTAGAAAACGGTCATCCGGCCTCGCCGGGGGTTTACCGCATCGAGGTGGGAAGCGCATCCGGTATCAAAAGCCAGGAAGTTGCGGTTAATACGAAATAAAATGCTGTTGGATGGGGCCGGGAGGTGAACCCGGTCGGGGAGCCATCCTTTTATCGGTTCAAAAGATTGAGGGAGGCTGGTATGAAGTTTAATCCAATGGGCGGGAATGGCTCCACTATAACCCCGGAGGAATCATTTTTGGGTCGTAAATCCTAAGGATCCCTAGGCGTATTCTGGGCATTCCTTTTAGTCGCCGGAGGGTGGTTGTTGAGCCCGGGCGCCATCGCCCAAACAAATACTCCGACCCTGACCGTGACGATGACTTCGACCCCGGCTCCCGTCACGGTGGAACTGACGCCGGATGTAGCGCTCTCTAACGCCACCCAAGCCCCGGGAGCGGCCAATGTCCCGGTCAGCGAGCCCTTTATTATCAACTTGTATGGACAGCAGCCCGTCACTTGGACCGCATTGACCGTGACCGCATCAGGGACGGGAAACACTGCCGGTATTACCAGTCTTCAGGTTTATCTGGACAACGATTACAGCGGCACCGTCGATGCGGGGGACACTCTCCTGGGTGCGGGCACTTTCAGCGGTTCGACCGCCACTATCCCCCTGAGCTACATTCTTTCCCCCGACGGTTTTGGTTCGTTCCTGGTTGTCGCCAATTTCTCCTCGAGCGCCGTTACTGGCACCTACGCTTTCAACATCACGGGAATGACTGGATCCTCCAATCTGCCCGTGGCCTTTACCGGTTTACCCTTCGCGGGAGTCACCATCACGATCCCCGGCCCCACGCCCACCGTGACCAATACCAGAACCATTTCCTCCACGCCGACCTCCACCCTTACTTCGACTATCACCTTGACAGCGACCGTCACCAACACCCCTTCTGGTACCTGGTATGCCACCCCCTGGACCAACACCCCCATCCCCCCAAATTCCTATACGCCAACCCCTATATTCACTTATACCCCCACGCCGGGATGGTTCAACGTGGCGTTAGGGCCCAATTCACCGACTTTTAACAATCCCTTATTGGTGGGTACCAGTAATCTCCCGGTGATCCAAGTTGTGTTGAGGAATGATAGCGGCTATTCCGCCACACTCACTGGATTGACCTTTACGGATACGGGCTCGGGCACTCCCTCTTCCGGTATTGACAGCTTCCAGCTTTATAACGACCTCAACGGAAACGGAATCGTGGACAATGGGGAACCCTTGTTGGGCGCCGCGAGTTTTACCGGTTCGACCGCCACCTTCAGTTTCACCCAGAACCTGGCGGCCGCCACTGGAAGTGTGACCTTGCTGGCTGTCGCCGAATTCGCGTCAACGGGAAGTACGGGAACCTATACCTTCAGCGTCACGGGAGGCTCCGGATTCAACGGTTTGGGCGGCCCGGAGGGTTTCAGCAACCTTCCAGCCACCGGTGCGCCTATCACTATCACCTACCCCACGCCCACCCTGACTTCAACCAACAGCTACACACCCACCGCTACCACCTCGGCCACCCCCAGCCCGACGAGCACCCCGACCAACTTGGGAGGCTTTACCTCCACGCCCACTCCCTGCGTCCCCGTTCTCCAATCCAGCTATACCTTCGACACGGGAACCGAGTGTTGGAGAACTTGGGGCGGGCCGGTAGGTTCTGTCCTACAGTGGGATTCAGTAGATGGCCATACCAATCCCGGTTCCTTGGAGGCCATCCTGCCCTATACGTCCGGCAGTGTCAGCCAGGCCCTGATTTTCCTGGACTTGTCCTCCGCGCCCCCGTGACCATTCCGGCGGGAAGCACCCTCAGTTTCTGGTATAAGGCCTCCACCTCGGTGGGAAACCTGCAAGTTTTCGATGCGAGCGTCACCCAGGGAAGCGGTGGACCCGTTTCCTACGTGTGGAACGATGGCAGCTGGCAATCCAGCCTGGCCACTTCCTGGACCCCGGTGACCTTTACCATGAACCCGGCGGGCCCCAACGCGGTGGAGGAGTTCGGGTTGCAAGTGCCGGCTGCGGCTGGCTCCATCACATCGCCGGTGACGGTTTGGGTCGACGATGTGACGATCAACCTGGCCGGATCGTTCACGGCCACACCGACCGTTGGATCTACCTCGTCCAGTTGCTATCTTTTTGCGACCCAATGGGGAGGTTACGGCACTGGGGACGGTACATTTAGCGAAACCACGGGCGTGGCGGTGGCTCCTTCCGGAAACGTTTATGTGGTGGACGCCGAGAACTACCTCATCCAGGAATTCACATCGAGCGGGTCTTTCTTGACCCAATGGGGAGGATCGGGTACCGGGTACGGGAAATTTGCCTTTCCCTGGGGGGTGGCGGTGGCCTCCTCTGGAAACGTTTATGTGACGGATATTGAAGACAACCTGATCCAGGAATTCACCTCGAACGGGACCTTCTTGACCCAATGGGGAGGCTCGGGAAACGGGTATGGGTTCTTCACGGCTCCCTATGGCGTAGCCGTGGCCCCCTCGGGAAACGTATATGTGGCGGATACCGAGAACAACCTCATCCAGGAATTCACCTCGAGCGGGTCTTTCTTGGCCCAATGGGGAGGCGCAGGATCCGGAAACGGATTTTTCGACTATTCCTTGGGGGTGGCGGTGGCTCCCTCGGGAAACGTTTATGTGGCGGATTTCGGGAACAACCTCATCCAGGAGTTCACATCCGGCGGGTCCTTCGTGACCCAATGGGGAGGTAACGGCACAGGGAACGGGAAGTTTGCCTATCCCTATGGCGTGGCGGTGGCCCTCTCAGGAAACGTATATGTGGCGGATACCGAGAACAACATCATCCAGGAATTCACATCGAACGGGTCTTTCTTGACCCAATGGGGAGGCTTAGGAGCCGGAAACGGGTTATTCGACTATCCCTTGGGTGTGGCAGTGGCACCTTCGGGAAATGTATATGTGGCGGATTATGGGAACGATCTTGTCCAGGAGTTCACCTCCTGCCTTTCCCCCACGCCCACGAGCAGCCCGACGGCCACCGTCTCTCCCACGCCTACCAGCACCAATCTAGGGGGCCTGACCTCCACCGTGACGAAGACCCCCACGACCACGGTCACCGCGACCATCACGTCCACGCCGGTCTCTTGCTCCCCCGCGCTTCTTTCTTCTTATGTTTTCGATACCGGCACCCAATGCTGGACCGCTTGGGGTTCCGTCACGGCCACCGTTTCGCAGGACACGACGAACTATTACGCAGGGGGCGGCTCCCTAAAGGTCGTATTGCCCTTCACCAGCAATATCCAACAGGAACAGATCGGCATCCAGTTCCCAGGCTCGGGCGTCGCCATCCCCGCCGGGAGCACCATCAGCATGGAGGTCATGGCCTCCAACAATGGGAACGCCCTGCAATTGTTTGACCAGAGCGGCGCGAACGCGGTTAGTTGGGACGCCGGAGGCTGGGTGAACGCGGGAGGCTATGCCGCCGGAACCTGGTTCCCGGTCTCCTACATGGTCAACCCGGGAGCACCCACATCCGTCGTCCAATTCGGTTTGGAGGTTCCCGCGGGTTCGGGATCGAGCTACGCCAACGGACTTCCGGTCACGGTCTGGATCGACAACGTGACCATCACCCCACCCGTTTATTGCCCGGTCACGATGGTCGACGCTTTCGCGACTGAGGGCTCGGTCAACCTCTGGGGTGGGACCTGGACGACGATCGGTTCCGCGGACACGATTGGCGTGACCTACGACGGCCCCGGGACCAATGGGGATCCCTATTCAGCGGGTGTGACGGGAACCCTGGCCACGGGCGGCTGGGCCAATTGGTACACGTTCCTTTACGCCACCGACACGGTCTTCGACGCGGCGGCCAACGGCCTCCAGGGCATCCAGTTTTGGATGAAGGGGGACGGCGGCACCTACCGCATGGTGGTCTTTTCCCAAGCGGTGACGGACAACGACTATTACGGTGTGAATGTCACTCCTCCCAACGACGGCAACTGGCATTTTTACCCCGTGCCCTTTTCCTCCATGGTGACCGTGGGATGGGGAACCCAGACGGGCTTGCCGAGCCACTTCGGGGCCACCGACCTTTTGGGCCTCCAATTTGAGACCGTGACCGCGCCGTCCACCTTCGCATTCTCCGTGGATCAGATCGCATTTTATTGTTCCACCACGGCCGTCCCCACCCCGACCTTGACGGTTTCAGCCACGGCTACGAAGAGTCCCACCCCCACCGTGACGCCCACTCCCACAAGCACCAACCTGGCAGGTTACACCTCCACTGTCACGAAGACCCAGACAGTCACGGCTACATCCACGATGACCCTAACGCCCACCGTCACCTTGTCTCCCACGGTGACCTTGTCACCCACCGTGACCTTGTCGGTCACTCCCACGAACACCAACCTGGGGGGCCTGACCTCCACCGTGACCCTCACCCCGACCACCACCCCCACCTCCGTGGTGGTGGCCGTCAGCTCGGGTTCCACCGGCGCCGTCAATGTCTCGCCCGGAACCAGCAACGTGCCGGCCCTGCAGGGCAACTTGATCAACCTCGGCACTGCGCCGGTCACCCTTACCAACCTGACCTTGACCGACTTCGGCACGGGAAACCCCGGGAATATCGTTACCCTCTACGCGGTGATCAACGGGTCCTACGTGAGCCCCATCTCGGCCTTTGCCGGAACCACGGCTACGATCAATTTGAACAACTACGTCCTGAATGGTTCCGCGAATCAAACCCTGCAGATCATGGTGAGTTTCTCCGACAGCGCGTTGGGAACCTACCAATTGTCGATCGGCTATTTTAACGGGATCAGCGGCAATAACGGCCAACCGGCTTCCTTCACGGGATTCCCGGTGGAGGGTTATATGGTGAATTGCGAACCGCCCACCTCGACTTTCACATCGACCCCGACGGCTTCCGCGACGGCCACCCCGACGGCGACCCTTACGGCCACTTGGAGTGCTACCGTCGTCCCCACGGGAACCATTACGGTGACACCCTCGACCTCGCCGACCGTGACCCGTACGCCCACCATCACCTCCACCGGCACCTTCACGGCCACCCCGACCTCCACCTACTCGGCGACCCGGACCCCGACATGGACCTTCACCTAGCCCCACCCCTACGTCCACAGCGACTTTCACGGCCACTTCTACCCCCACACCACAAACACCTCTACGATGACCCCCACGCCCACCTTCTCCGGCACCTGGACGGTCACGTCCACCCCCACGACCACGAGTTCCCTGACGGTCACCGTCACTCCGACGATCACCGCCACGCCAACAGCGACCTCCACCGAGGTACCCCTGGTGGCCGGGTCTTCCCTGAAAGTATTGCCTCCACAAGGGGGCGCTTATGTGGCCCCGGACCCGGTCTCGGGGAATACCGCGATGTTGGCCTATTGGATGGCCTCCTCCGGAACGGCCCATATCCGTATTTTCAACGTCGTCGGCCAGTTAACGGCAAGGCAGGATGAAGAGAAGGCGGCGGGGGCTCAATCCAGCCTGTTGAACCTGGGCGGATACGCCGCGGGCGTGTACCTGTACAAGATCGACATGAACTACGACTCGGGCGGGACGGACTCCGTGCCGGTATCGAAGTTTTTGGTGGTGCGCTAATGAGGCCGCAGGGAGGTAAGTCCATGAAAACCACGGCTTATCAGCTCCTGGGGTGGGCACTGCTCCTGGCGTTCGCTTGGGCGGCGGCAGACAGGTGCGGAGCCCAGGCCCTTTCCACCGCGTCCATCCAGAACCCTTTTGAAAGCTCCGAGGCCTCGGCCCGCTCCATGGGGATGGGCGGCGCCTTCGTGGGGGTGGCGGACGATTCCTCGGCTCTATTCTTCAATCCCGCCGGATTAGGAAACCTGAGGGGGATCGACCTGGCGGTCGACCACCAGATTGGTTTGGCTGGCATTACCGAGGACCTCTTGATTCTGGGACTCCCCCTGGGCCAGGGCTATGGCCTGGGCATCAGCGGCCAATTCGTGAATTACGGCAGTTTCGACGGCAGGACTGCCGATGGAACCCCAACGGCCAGCCCCACCGCCTACCAGGCGGGTTTCGCCCTGGGAGGGGGAATGGAACTCGTCCCGGGTTTTTTCATGGGGGCGGGCCTCCAGGGAACCGTTCAACAGTTGTCTTTGAGTAGCTACACCCTGTTCAATGGAAACGCGGGATTGTTATATGTCATTCCAGGCGGTTGGCGATTGGGGGCCTCATACGGCGGATGGGGAACGGCGGCGGTGAACGCGAACGCCCCCGCGATCCTTCGGGCCGGGGTTTCGAAACTTTTTTCGGGAAAGGGGCCTTTCTCTCTTCTGGCGGCGGCTTCTTACGATTACGAGTCCCAATTCGGCAGTGACGCCCTCGTGGGCCTGGAGGGTGCCTACCGGAAGAACTTTTTCGTGCGTGTGGGTTTCCAGGGGAACCTGCAAGATAGCGGCATAAACGGGTTCCAGGGCCTCACGGCGGGTGCCGGCCTGGCATTCGCGGACTTCAGCCTGGATTACGCTTTCGAGCCCTTCGGCGACGTTGGTACCACCAACCGGGTGAGCCTGGCCTACCGCTTTGGGACCGAACCCACTCCGGCGGCTCCTGTCTCCAAGATTCCCACAACCCGGCCGGTCATCCAGACGACAGCCCCCAACCCAGGCCAGCCCCAGCCGGTCCAAAGCAACCCGGCAGGAACAGGCCAGTCCTTGACCGTTCAGTTTGACCTGGTTTCCCAGGACATGGCCAAAGCCCAGACCTTGGAACAGGAGGGCCGCTCGAAGGACGCGGTGAGAGCTTATCTTGCGGTCATCAAGGACGATCCCCAGAACGCCAAGGCTTGGTGGCGTTTGGGCAATCTCTACTACCATATGAACTACAAAGCCTACGCGGTCCAGTGTTTTGAAACCGTCCTCAAGTTGAAGCCTGATATCAAAACCCTGGCGGATTGGCTGGAAAAATACAAGGCCTCCCCGGAAAACCCGGCTTCAAACGCCTCTGGGGTGCAAACCCCGGTTATTCCCTCGACCCCCGGGCCCCAATAATTGGGCCTTTCAGCAGGGAGCTAGTCGAGGCTCGACCCGTTTTTGGATGAAATGATGTTCAAATTGATCGTCTGACCAATGCTTTATACTTGTCGAGTGCGTGTGGGTGGCAGCTTCATTTGGGAGGCGATTGATCAAAAAGTTGGTATGAATAACGGTCCTCTTCAACTCCATCCTCTTGCGGATACCCCACTTTCCCGGACCCCTTTTCAGCAAATCCACCGAAACCAGTTTAGGCCACAGTTGTCCGGCCACCGGCTGTCAGCAATTATTTAGAAAAAGGAGCGATTATGGAAACGATGAGAAGGGTTATAAAGATGGCCGGTTTTTTAGCCTTTATTTTTGGAGGCTTGGGAATCGGTTCGGGGCTATGGGCACAATATTCGAATGAGGATGGGAGCGGCGATTTATGGACGGGAACGGGCTCCTCCGCCTCCGGGAATTGGAGCACCGCCACCGGTGAGTACAGCACCGCCACTGGGACAAGCAGCTCGGCATACGGACAGGCTGCCACGGCCAGCGGGCTGAGCAGCATCGCCATCGGGAATCTGAGTAATGCCGGAGCGAGTTGGACTACCGCCGTTGGATCGGAAAGCAACGCCGCCGGACTGGGCAGCTCGGCCTACGGGGATGCCGCCACCGCCACAGGAACTAGCAGCACCGCCCTCGGCAATAACAGCACTGCCAGCGGGAATTGGAGCACGGCCACCGGAGAGGGCAGCAACGCTGGGGGAACTTCCAGCGCTGCTTACGGGCAATCCGCCACCGCCACCGGATCGGGTAGCATAGCCATCGGGAATCAGAGCAACGCCAGCGGGAATTGGAGCACGGCTACCGGAGAAGACAGCAACGCCCTCGGGATTTCCAGCTCCGCTTACGGGCAAGCCGCCACGGCCAGCGGGAATTGGAGTACCGCCGTTGGGAATTTAAGCTCCGCCAGCGCGACTGACAGCACCGCCCTCGGCAATAACAGCACCGCCAGTGGAAACTGGACCACCGCCGTGGGCGAAAACAGCAGCGCCAGCGGGGTTGCCAGCTCTGCTTATGGGCAAGCCGCCACTGCCAGCGGGCTGAGCAGCATCGCTATCGGGAATCAGAGCAATGCCGAAGGAAACTGGAGTGTCGTTGTCGGCTCGGACAGCAGCGCCACCGGGACTTCCAGCGCCGCCTATGGTCAATCCGCCACCGCCACCGGATCGGAAAGCATTGCTATCGGGAACAAGAGTAACGCCACTGGGAACTGGAGCGCCTCCGTGGGTGGAGACAGTACCGCTAGCGGAACTTCCAGCGACGCTTTCGGGCAGGGTGCCACGGCGAGTGGGAACTGGAGCACCGCCATCGGGAATTTAAGCTCTGCCAGCGCCACCGACGCTACCGCCATCGGAAATTCCAGCACAGCCAGCGGAAACTGGAGCACAGCCACCGGCCAGGGCAGCATGGCCAGCGGGGCGAACAGCACTGCGATTGGGGTAGGGAGTTCAGCCTCAAATTATGGAAGCTCAGCTTTTGGAGCTGGCGCCACCGCCACGGGATCCTACGGCACCGCCACAGGATATGAAAGTAATGCGGTTCAAGCGGGCGATACCGCCTATGGTGTCAGCGCCATCGCTAGCGGATATTTAAGCACGGCCACGGGTTTTGCAAGCAATGCCAGCGGTTGGGAAAGTACCGCTACTGGAGTAGCCTGCACGGTCATTGGGGATTACAGCACCGCCACGGGGTCTTTCAGTACCGCAAGCGGGACTAATTGCACCGCGAACGGATACGGAAGTAGCGCGAGTATTTATAACAGCACCGCCACGGGATATGAAAGCATGGCATCAAATTCCTTCAGCACCGCATATGGGGCGGAAGCCATAGCCAGCGGTGAGAACAGCACTGCCACTGGATTTTTAAGCACCGCCAGTAATACATACAGCACGGCTACAGGATGTAACAGCAATGCGAGTGGGTTGAATAGTACTGCCGCCGGTTTTAGCAGTAACGCCAGAGGTAGCAACAGTACCGCTACTGGCTCTTACAGCCAGGCCACCACAACGAATAGTTCGGCTTATGGCGTCAGCGCAATCGCAAGCGGTATCAACAGTACTGCAACAGGAACAAACAGCACCGCCGTCAACCAAGGGGACACGGCTTACGGTGGATTCGCCACCGCAAACGGTTCTTTTAGCACATCCCTGGGGGAATACAGCGCCTCCACGGGCGTCAATAGCACCGCAGTGGGGTCCGGAAGTATCGCCAGCGGAAATAACAGCACGGCCATCGGGGCTAATAGCGTGGCGAGCGCGAACAATAGCGTCGCCTTGGGGACGGGGTCCTTGGCGAACCAACAAAATATCGTCTCGGTCGGAAACGCCAACACCGGTTTGACCCGCCGCATCACCAACGTGGCGCCTGGAGTAGCCAGCACCGACGCGGCCAACGTGGGGCAGTTGACCAGTTCCGCCCAGACGGCCGGGGTCATGGTGGGGGCGGCCGCCAACGCTTCCATGGGATTGATGGGGCTTCCAGGCGCGACTCGGGTGGCCCTGGGCACGAGCGTCATGGGCAACCAGGTGGGGATGGGCCTGGCCGTACAAAGGAGCTTTGATAGTTGGGCCGCCTCCCTGAGTACCTCCACCGATGGAAATCTTGATTACATGCAGGTAGGCGGCTCGGTCGGTATCAGCTTTTAAATTGCGGTTTTATGATCTAAATTTTTCTCCAAGACCCCCGGTTGACCCGCCGGGTGCCTTGGACGAATAGGCCTGTGAAATGCGGTAATAGATTTAGGGAGAGAAACCAAACCATGAAAAAGATATCTACTGATGGCTTTCTAAGATGGGTTTTGCCGACCGTGCTATTCATCGGCACCCCCTGTTTACTGGGGGCTCAACCCGCCGTCGATTTCAGCAACATGGACAAGGGTTTGAGGGCCGAAAAGGCCGGGGATTATCCCCAGGCCCTGAAATGGTACCGGATGGTTGCCGATGAGGGAGCCTCCGCCGAATGCAACATCGGCACGATGTACGCCCAAGGGTATGGGGTGACCCGAAATTACCAGGAAGCCATGAGGTGGTTTCTCATGGCCGCAGGGCAAGGGAACGCGTCGGCCCAGTGCAATATCGGAGTGATGTTCGAAAAGGGGCGTGGTGTGACGGTGGACAACCAAAAAGCCATTGATTGGTACCAAAAGGCCGCCGCCCAGGGAAACGCCCTGGCGGAGTTCAATATTGGAAATTTATACGAATCGCGGGGCAGGCCCCAGGATTACCCGGAGGCCCTGAAGTGGTACCAGAAGGCCGCCGCCCAGGGCTTTCCTCCGGCGGAATGCGGCATGGGGTCGCTGTTCGCCAAGGGCCGGGGCGTGACCCAGGATTATAAGGAGGCCTTGGAGTGGTACCAGAAAGCCGCCGCGCAAGGCTACGAGCCAGCCCAAAAGGTGATCGAAGAAATCAAAAAAATAATGGCTAAGTGAATAATTTTCTATTTTCCAAGACGGGGAGCCATCTATAAATCTGGGAGAAAAATGGAGGTCGACTATAAGTCATAAAAATCTTATGCTCCTTGTTGCTGGATATTTTCTTGCTCTAGCCACCTTTCTCCATGCCGGAGTCGTCTCCTTGACAGAGACGGAAGTCTTGCGGCTCAAGGCCCTGGTAAAGTCCATCCCGTAAGCCATTAGAAGGAGTCCAAAATGCCGGACGCAAATATTTATATGGAAAGGCGGGTTGCCCCGAGGATTAAGGTCAATGTCCCTGTTAAGTACCGTTTTCTTGAGGACGAAAAGGAAATAAAAACCGTATTGGAGCATCGGGAAAGGGAAAAAAGCGCTCTTGCCATGGATATCAGCCTGGGTGGAATGCAAATTACCACGGACCAGGCGATTGAAGAAGGGGACGTTCTGGAATTTGAAATCATATTGCCGGATCTTTCCGAAAGCTTGTCTGCTATTGCCCGAGTGGTTTGGGCGAATGAGAACACCGGGGGTATTCATTTTTTAAAGTTAAGCGAAGAGGATTTTTTGGTGCTAAAAGTTTACGTACATAAGGCCACCATGAATCAGTAGCATTATTCAAAAGGACGATGGCGTTGGTATCCACGAAGGGGAACTGGATTAGACAAGTCTTCCCGATGAGAGAGGCACAAGCCCACAGTTGTATGTCCGATAAGGGGCAAACATGAAAATAACTTTGCCAGCGGCAGTTGTTTGTTTCCTCCTCCTCGGCTTCGCAAACCCAGTTGGCGCCCAAGTCCCGGCCAATTACAGCCTGGTTTGGAGCGACGAGTTTTCCGGCCCTCCGGGTAGTTCCCCCAACCCCGCTAACTGGGCTTATCAAACCGGCGCGACCGGATTCGGGAACAACGATCTTCAAAATTACACCGCCGACCCGGCAAACTCGCAGATTGTGGCCGACCCCAACGCCACGGACGGCAGCGCCCTGGCCATCATCGCCCTGGACCCGGGCGGCAACAACGGCCAGCTGGGCGATTACACCTCGGCGATGATCCAAAGCCTCGGCCTGCAGAGTTTCCAATACGGCTATGTGGAGGCACGCATCCAAATGCCCACCGCGCCGGGCATGCATCCCACCTTTTGGATGATGGGCACCGACTACCCAACCATCGGCTGGCCCAAGTGCGGCGAGCTGGACATCATGGAAAACAACGGCCAACCCGCCAACCAATCCCTCAATTTCGGTTCCATCCACGGCCCGAACTATACTGGCGCCGAATACGGGACCACCTACACGCTTCCGGCCGGACAGCAGTTCCAAAACGCCTACCACACCTTCTCCATCCTTTGGCAGCAGGATCAGATCGCCTATGGGGTGGATGGCAACACCTACGAAACCTTCACGCCCTCGAACATCGGGGGCAATAGCTGGGTCTTCAACAACCCCTTCTACTTTCTTTTGAGCCTGGAAATCGGGGGAAGTTGGCCCGGTCCGCCCACCGCCTCCACCTCTTTTCCCCAGACCTTCCTGGTGGATTACGTGCGGATTTATCAGCCCGATACCCCCACTCCGACGGGAGTCTGGTTGACTTCCACCCCCACCCTCACTCCCTCGCAGACTTCCAGCCCAACACCCACATTCACCCCGGGTGGGGTGGATTGTCCGGCCACGATGATCGACGACTTTGAGAACCAGGCCCTCAACGGTGTGCCCCCGGCCCGCCCCAACCTCTGGGGAGGCGCCTGGCAAACCTATTTTTCTTCCGCCACCATCGGCGTTACCTACAACGGTCCGGGGGCAGACGGCACCAACTATTCGGCGGGGATCACCGGAACCATAACTGCAAACAACGGTTATGCGGGCTGGCAGACGAAACTTTTTTCAAATTCGGCACCATTCAACGCGCCCGCCAACGGGCTCGACCGGATCCAATTTTGGTTCAGGGGGGACGGTAATGTTTACCGGGCCAACCTCTTGAACGCGGCCGTGACCGACGGCGATGCATATGGGGTGGATTTCCTTCCCCCCACGGGTGTTTGGACCTTTTACCAGGTTCCGTTCAACACCATGGCCCGGCAGGGGTTCGGTACCCAAACGGGCTTGCCCCTGCACCCCTCGGGGGCCGACTCGAAGGGGGTGGGTTTCCAGGTCGTCCAAACCCCCGCAGCTTTCGCCTACTCGGTGGACCAGGTCGCCTTTGCCTGTGATCTCCCGACCGCGACGCCTTATCTTAGCCCGACGGTCACCAACACCCCCACGGCCAGCCTCACACCCACTATCACCCTGACGCCTACGATAACTTCCACCCCTACCATCACCTTGACCCCCACCGTCACGGGCACCCCCACGCCTACGGCGGTGATTACTACCCAGTCCATCGGAGTGCCCTATCCAAACCCCGCAAAGGGTTTACCAGGGGTGAACTTCAATGTTCAGTCGCCAGAGGCCGCCACCGTGGCCTGGGATGTCTTCACGACGGCCTTCAGGAAAATAGGTGGTGGAACTCAATCCATCACCGCTAGCGGCACAGTGACTTGGAACTTGAACGATAACCAGGGCAATCCGGTGTCCAACGGCCTTTATTACGTCCGGGTGAAGGTCAATGACGGGTCGTCAACCATGACGAAGATTTTGAAGGTTCTGGTTATCCGGTAACGGGAAACTCTTGTCAAATCCCATAGAATCTGGTCGTTAGATGAGTCAAGCACCCCGAAAATTGTCCAGGTCAGAAATCCGAATTGGACAGAATGATCTTTTGAGATATAGCTTTCAGGTTAGTTAAAAGGAACTAAAAATCATTTTGGCGAAACCGAGCCGCAAGCGTTGTTTGATGTCAAAGCCATTCGTGGTCGGGGCTCTTCAAGACCTCTTTGGGCAAGCTGGTTCCCGGTTTTTTTAAAATAGGATTTCCGGGGGAACCGCACCAGCTCAATACCGCCGCTGGGGTTTGGGATCCGGCTTACGGTTCAAGAGATCCTCGATGTAGGACACGAGTTCCTGGGTTTCCATCGCGGCGACTTGATCCGGTGATTTCAAGGGCGGGGTTGGCTCTGCCGGCGCGGCTGGTTCCGCTGGGGGTGCCGGCTCCAGCGTTATTGGGGGCGGCGGGGTTTCGGCGATCGGGACGGGTTCCGGGTTCTCAACGGGCGCTAATGGCTCCACCGGGGGAATCGGTTCCACTGCCTTCACCGAAGAGAGTGTTGATTCCGCCTCCGACATTTTTCCTAATTCTTCGAGGCTTGGCAGGGAAGGCATGAGTAAAAGGGGTTGCTGTGTTTCCGGAAGGGCCACCGCCGGGTCGGGGCCAGACCGCTGGAAATCCGCTATTTTCTCTTTGACCGGTGGTTCGGCCTGATTGACCGCCCCTTGGGGAACGGGCGGGTTGCCCGGGAAGATAGGCTCCTTGACCGGGATCTTTACCAGATTGGGAGATTCCGAGGAGATCGGCTCGATGGGTGGTTTGGGAGCAAGGGAAATGGGCGCTTCCTGGGCGGTGGGCAGGTCTTTGGGTGCAGGTTTCGTCTTCATAGCCTCGGCGCTCATTGCCCGAACAGCCTTGGGAGGGTGTTGGTCGACCGGCAATTGGACATGAAAGGGGGCCAAAAGGGAGTAAAAGTAATATAGAAAGCTCTGGTATTGCCGGGTGGCGAATTGAACCAGGGCATCCTGAAGCGGTAGGTTGTCGCCCTTGCCCAGCCGGGTCAGCAGGTCCTTGACCGAACGGAAATAGGCCCCCGCGTCCTGGTACTTGACGTCCTTCCAGAGAAATTGAAGTGATTCGGCGATGGCCATAATCTCCTGGCACATGCCCATCCGCTCGGTCCCGTCCTGGAAACGGATCCATCCCTGCTCGCGGAGGTTCTCCATGACGTAATCTTCCAAGATATCCAGGCGGTCCTCCGGGTCCACCATCCGGTCGAACGATTCCTCCTTCATCGTACGGATCAGGTTGCCCAAGCTGAGGCCCAATATCTGCTTGAGCAGAACCTGCTTGGGGATATTCCTCGTGTTCGCACGACTAAACTCGTCCAGGCTTTCCCGCATGCCCGAGACACGGATGAGGTTCTTGGCGATCTTCAAGCTGGCGCCGTCAAAAAAGATATACATTTCGTTCCTGGTTCGGATGGGAGGATCGTGGGGTAAGGCCATCCCTGACTTCCCTGACATTCTACCGCCTGGGACCGCGCGATAAAGTCATTCCATGGGGATTTCGCCCCCGGTCGCAATCTCTTTATACTCTTGGTATTAACTTTATGGAAATGAGTGCCGATGCAAGAACCCTCCCAATCCCACCCCCCCGCTCGATCCCGGATCCTCTGGCGCCTGGTCCTATTCCTTTGCTTGATCCTGGTGGCCATTCTGGGCGCCCGCAAGATCTCGGCCCATGACATGGGGTTCCATCTCAAGGGAGGGGAATGGATCGCCCAACACCGGCAGGTGCCGCAGGTGGATACCTATACCTACAGCGCGCAAGGCAACCCCTATATCGATTCCCATTGGCTTTACCAACTCGCCCTTTATGGGCTTTACCAGGCCGGGGGTTATGACGCCCTGACCCTGGCCCATGTCGTCCTCTTGTTTTGCGGTTTTCTTTTACTGGCTCTTCGGTGCCGTAAACCCCGGGCCCCCGACTGGTTGAACCCCGCCCTCCTCACCCTGGCGGCCTTCATTATGGAAAGGAGGTTCGTGGAGAGGCCGGAGATCGTTTCCTGGCTTTTCCTGGGCGCCACCCTGTGGGTTTTAGAAACCTATTCTTCAAAACGGAAACCGATCCTATGGCTTTTGCCGCTCCTTCAGCTGGTATGGGTCGATATCGAGGGGCTTTTCGTGCTGGGTTGGATCGCCATGGGAGCCTACTGGTTGGGTTCCTGGCGGGAGGAAAAAAAACCCGATCCCCGGCTGACTATCTTTTCAGGGTTGGCCATCGCGGCCGATTTCCTGAATCCCTATTTCATAAGGGGAGTCGCCTATCCTTTTTCCTTCATATCCAAGATGCAAGGCGACATCTACAACCAAACCGTCACGGAACTTCGGTCTCTTCCCGATTTTCTTTCTCCTTCGGTCCTTTCAGGCGATTCTAAAAGCTTCGCCTATTTCTACTGCCTCTACCTGGTAGCCTATCTCTTGGTCACGGCCTTGACCCTCAAAAGGCGCAAGTGGACCGAACTACTGGTCGCCGTTGCATTTGGTTATCTCTCCATCAAGGCTGTTCGAAACATTCCCCTGGGCCTGATCGCCACGCTTCCTTCCGCGACGGCGGGGTTGTCGGACCTGATCGAAAAGATTAAGGGCGGGTGGACCGGCCCAGCCATGGGGACCGATCGGGCCTGGGGGGCCGACCGGGCCTGGAGGGGCTGGCTACAATATGGCCTTCCCGTCCTTTTCGCCCTGGGGTTAACGGCCTGGGGAGCGAGGGTGGCCACCAGCGCCTATTACCTCGCGGACCTGAGGCCCGAACGTTTCGGCCTGGGATTGGACCCGGATATGCTGCCCATGGAGGCGGCCCAATATATGGCCCGGGAGCGGTTGGACGGGAAGATCCTGAACTCCCCCAATTTTGGGGGATGGCTGGAATGGGGGGGGAGTCCGCCCCTATACATGGACGGGCGGTGGGAGGTGATGGGGGATGACCTTTATCGGCGTTACCTGGACATGACCTTCACCCAGGGAAGGAGTTGGGGGGGATTAAGCGCCGAATTGATCCGAACGGGGGCGGACATCGTGATCTTCGAGCCCAGGGTCGAGGGGTCCTGGGCCGAACAACTCAGTTCCTTATCCGACTGGCGGCTGGTTTACCTGGACGGTTGCAGCGCCCTTTATTTAAAGAAGGGGTACCGGGACGATATTCCGGATTTTTCCTGGGACGGGATGGTCACATCCCTCGGCCTGAGGCCCCTGGCCGAAGGGGACCTGGAGGAAAGCCTGGGTCGCATGGGCCATTCACGAGTTTCCTACTGGTTGGACGGGTTTATCCATCCCCGGGCTTTTCCCTGGGGGATCTTTAACCGCCGGATACTGCTGACCCATTATTCGCAGGGCCAGGCCGCTTTAAGCCTGGACCTGGAATTGGCACGCCAAAGCGGAGGGTTTTACGAACCCTTCCTCGGTTGGCTGGCCCAGGATTGCCTCAAACAAGGAAACCGGGAGGGGGCCCGCCGAGTCTACGCGCGAATCATGGAGTTAAGATCAGGGGATCAACCCGGCCGGTAGGGTGAATAGCCGGTAAAAGAAAGGGTACCGTAGGAAAACTAAAAACCCGCTAGAATGTGGCTTCCAATCCATCCCCTGGAGTGAACCCATGCCCGAATTTAAAAAAGCCTATGTCACCCTCATGGTGAACGACCTGGACAAGTCGGTTGACTTTTATAACGGAACCCTCGGCATGTACGAGGACCTGCGGTTCGGCGACAGCTGGTCCGAAATGACCACGAAGGGCCTCACCCTCGGGTTGCATCCCAAGCGGCCGGGGACCCATCCCTCCCCCCATGAAAATCACATTTCCATCGGGTTCGAGGTGGCGGACCTGAAAAAAGCCGCCAGGGAACTGGAAGAGAAGGGAGTGGCCCTCCATTACCAGGAAAACGACGTGAATTTTTTGGCCTTTTTCAAGGACCCGGATGGAACCCCGCTTTATCTTGTGCAGGTCCGATAGGCGGCTTTGGTCTTGAAACCCATTGGAACTGTCCCACGGGCATTGACCTTGGCGCGATTTAACACCTGGTGGAAAGAGCTTTCGGAGGAGGAAGCGGAAGAACGCCGGTTATTGGAGCCGGACCGGGTTTTCCTCATTTCGGCCCTCATGTCGCTGGATATCGCCATCAATGCCTTTTACCTGGTGTGGCGGGTTCGGAACCAACAGAGCGACCCCTATTACAATCTGCTGCCGGGCGGATTAACCCTTCTTCTATTGGGCTTGCTCCGGTGGAAGCCGGACCACTACCGGTGGATTGCCCGTTTCTGCCTCCTCCAAGTTTTCCTGTTTATCATTGCCGGGCCCGATATCTGGAACCCCGGCTATCTGGCCCCCACGATGGTGTTCCTGCCCCTTCTCCCTTTCTTATCCCTGATGCTGGACGGCCCCCGCGCGGGCCTGGTGATGATGGCCCTGGAAAGCCTATTTTTCTTGTTTTACCTCCACCAGGTGCCAGGCCTTGCGCCCCGAGACGGACAGATGCGGTTCAACCTCTTGTTGAACATCCTGGGATATTTTTGGGTGGGCTGGGCCGCCTGGCGCCAGTTCCAGCGGCTGAATGGAATCCAAAAGGAAAATGCCTCGGTCCTGAGGGAACTCAATGACGAATGCGAGCGCAGCTTGAAAAATGTTTTCGAGAAACTGGAGACCCATGTGAGGCAGATGGGCCTTCTCCTGAATGGGGAGGGGCCGGTGGACCCAACCCTCCTGACCGACCCTGTCGCGTCCATCCATGGGCTTTTGAGGGGATTCGGGCAAAACCCCGGTCCCGGTGAGGAAAAGGAATCCATCCCGGGCGGCCTTGAGCAGTTGGGGGAAGCGCGCCTGAGGGTCGCTAAAATTCTGGCGGCCGCGATTTTGATCCTTCAGAGCTTTTCGGTTTTTAGGATCCTGTATTCCCATCCGCCCTTGAGGTTCTATCCGTTCCTGGCGCCGTACCTATTATTGGTTTTCGTGGCCTTCGTTTTGTTAAGGCAAACCCGCTGGGAAAAACGGTTGGCTTGGCTGCTGGTGATGACCGTCATCGCCATTTTTTTCACGGGATGTCTTTACTGGGGATACGGTGAACCGGCGCCGGGCCTCGTCTCCCTGCCCGCCATCCTCATGTTCTCGTCCTTGCTGGAATTAGAGGGCTTTTGGCTCCGGGGAACGGCGATGACGTTTTGCCTGGCGGGTCTCGGTTTTTATAGCCTTACCCCCGCTCCCTTGCCATCCCCCCAACTCAAGTTGTTGGTCTCGCTGATGTTGATGTTGCTGGTGGCCTTGGCCTCGGGCTGGGTCTTTTGGCGCCTACGCCGCAGGCTTCTCATGCTTTTGGAGGATCAAAATGAAAGATATCGGGTTTCGCTGAGGGTCCGGCGGCGGCTCCTGGGCACCCTCCGGCACGATATTATCAACCCCCTTTCGGCCATCAACCTGTTTTTGTCCGTCAACCCACGAACTCCCGATTGGGCGCAGATCCGCGCGCTCACGGCCCGAATGGCGAATATCCTTCGCAACAGCCGGGACCTGCTCGAGACCGGTCCCCAATCGACCGCCGCCCACCTGGGACGGCTGGATTGGAATTTGCTGGTGGTACGGGTTCGGGAGGTGTTTGGGGGTTGGCTGGGGCAAAAGGGACTGACCCTGGAGGTCCAAGGGGATACGTCAACGAATTTCGCCTGCCATCCGGAAGTTTTGTGCGACTCGGTGCTGGCCAATCTGGTCTCCAACGCCATCAAATTCTCACCGCGGGGAGCCAAGATCGAATTGACCTGCGGGGTGGCGGGAACCCAGGTGTGGATCCGGGTGGCGGACCGCGGGCCGGGCATACCCGGAGCCTTGTTGGACGAATTCCGCAAAGGACACCGCCTGCCCTCGGGCAAGGGAAGCGAGGGGGAAAAGGGCACCGGGTTGGGCCTGCTCTTGGCCCACGATTACGCCCGCTTCATGGGGGGAGAGTTGGAATTGGGACCCCGGGAGGGCGGGGGCACCGAGGCTACCTTGCGATTAAGGAAATACAATCCGTTACCCGCCGAAAATTAGACCTTGCCTTTATCCTGCCGAATAGAACCCTTTTTCCGGGTAGTTGCATTCTTCAATTGGGATGCCTGTTAAATGGGGTAAGATAATGAACGCCGCAAATAACGGCGTGTCACGGCGATTCCGCCCCATGCCGGGAATGCCAGGGGAGCAGGGTTTTGAACCTATTTACGGCTTGGTGGAAAAATCTGGGGGAGGGCGAAGAGCTCAACCTCGAAATCCTGGAAGGGGAGCGTTTTAATTTCGTCTCCGCCTTTTTGATCTCGGATGTTTTGATCAACGGCATTTACGTCTTCTGGCGGGTTTATAACCGCCTTCCTTACGCCTGGTTCCCCCTTGTGGCGGGCCTGGCCACCCTGGCCCTCTGGGCTTGGCTCCAATGGAAACCCTACCACCGGACCTGGGTGATCCGGCTTTCACTCGTTGAGATATTGCTGTTCATCGTGACCGAACCCGGTTTTTGGGACCCCGGTTATTTCCCGCCCACCATGGTTTTTTTGCCGTTGCTGCCCTTTCTCGCCCTCCTTCTGGATGGCCCCCGAACGGGCCTTTGGATCATGCTCTTAGAATGCGTCGTTTTTTTCCTGTACGTTGATACCGTCCCCACCCTCGACATTCGTGAAAGCCAAATGCGCCTGAATTTTTTCCTGATGCTCGTTGGTTTTTTTTGGCTGGGCTGGCTGGCCTGGCGCCAGTTCAACCGGCTGACCGCCCTCCAGAGGGAGAACGCCGGGATTTTAAAAACCCTTAACGAGGAAAGCGGCCGGAACCTGAAAAATGTCTTTGAGGTCCTGGAGGAGCGGGTGGAGGGGTTGGACCTGCTGCTGGGGGGGAGAGCATCCCGCCCCTTTCCCTGATCGCGGGAAGAATCCGGGACATGACGGAGGTGTTAACCGGGTTTAAACGGCAATCCCCAGGCATTTACGAAAATCGGCCCATTCCCGCCCGGACGGATCTACTGGAGACAACCCGCCTCATCATCGTGAGGGTCTTCACCGATCTTTTGTTGGTCATGTTGGTGATCGCCATTATTCACAATTTGATGGCCTATCACCGGCCGTGGCGTACCCTCATTTGTTTTTTCATACCCCTGGGTCTCTTCTTTCTTTTCCGGTGCTTCCTGGTCCGGCGCGTTCATTGGAACGATTCCCTCTCCTGGATTTTCCTGATTCTCTTTTACGCCAATTTCATTTCGGGTTATTTTTATTGGGGTTGGCTCGTCCCGGCGCCCGCGGTCATTTGCCTTCCCGCGGTGATCCTCACGGCCACCCTCTTGGAGGTGTCGGGGGGGTGGTTGAGCGCCGTCGGGGTGGGCCTCTGCTGGCTGGTCTACCTGGTTTATTACTTCTCGCCCGCTCCCCGGACTCTGCTCGAGACCAAGCTCCTTTTAACCCTGATGTTGTTGACGCCGGTCGTCCTGGCCGCAGGCTGGGCCTTTTGGCGCCTGAGGGGAAAACTGACCCGGGAACTGGAGACCCAAAACGAGAATTACCGGCGGTCGCTGAATGTCCGGAGGCGCCTTCTGGGCACCCTGCTTCACGACCTCGCCAACCCCCTCACCGCCTTGCAACTCCATTTGACCCTTCAATCGACCTCGGCGGATGTGAGCCAGGTCCGCGACCTCAACCGGCGCATGCTGAACATCCTCAAGAACAGCCGCGACCTGTTGGACTCGGAAGACCAGGCCTCGCCCAACCGGCTGGGCCACATGGGTTGGGGCACCTTGGTGGAGAGGATCCGGCAGGTTTTTGGGGGGCGGCTGGAACAAAAGGGGATGACACTGAGGCTCCAGGGCGACCCTGACTTGAGGTTCATCTGCCTCCCCGATGTGCTTTGCGATTCGGTAATGGCCAACCTGGTCTCCAACGCCTTGAAGTTTTCCAACCGGGGCGGAACCATCGAGATCACCTGCGCGGCCGCCGGAGCCCAGGTCCGAATTCGGGTGGCCGACCGGGGGCCGGGAATACCCGAGGGGCAATTGGATGATTTCCGCAAGGGCCGCCATTTGAAATCGGGCACCGGCAGCGAGGGTGAGCAGGGTACGGGCTTAGGGCTGCTCCTGGCCCGCGATTACACGCGATTCATGGGAGGGGAACTGGATTTAGGCGTCCGGGAAGGCGGTGGCACGGAGGCGAACCTGCGCTTAAGGAAATACGACCCCTAGATCATCGAGTTAAGGTACGGCGCTTTTGGCTTAAGACTCCTGATAAACCGAGGGGGCTGTTCGATCGTAGGCCGATCCCATTGTTCGGTGGTTTGGCTTTGGATGCGATTTTTCCGCTTCCGCATTTACCGCACCGCGAATCCCTGGCCAGCGAGGCATCCCACCCGGCCATCCGGCTCCCTGAAGGAGAGGCTATAAGGGATTTCGCCAAGCTTGAACGGCCGTTCATCCGTTATCGGTTTGCCGCTAATGATCCTTCGGCACCGACAGGGCTAAGAGGCCCGCGAACAGCAGGGTCAAGGCCAAGGCCAACATGCCGTATTCGAAACGCTGGGTCGCCTCCTTGATATAACCGATGATATTGGGCCCCACGAAGCCGCCCAGGTTTCCCACCGAGTTGATCAGGGCCAAGCCTCCCGCGGCGGAACGCCCGCTCAAGAAGCCCGCCGGCAAACTCCAGAAGGGTCCCAGGGTGCTCCAGATGCCGGTGGCGGCCGCGCAAAGCGCGAAGAAAGCCAGAAGGGGATGGCCCGCTTGGAAGGCCGCTCCCAACCCCAGGGCCGCTGACGCCCCAAAAGCGCATAGGGCCAGATGCCATCTTCTTTCACCGGTTGCGTCCGAGCTACGGGCGACCCACACCATCCCGATGGAGGCGCAAAGGTAGGGCAGGGCGGATATCAGGGCCACCGTTGCGTTGCCAAGCCCGGAAAAGTTCTTCACGATCTGGGGAAGCCAGAAAGCCACTCCGTAAAAACCGATGACGATGGAAAAATAAAGCCCGCAAAGCCTCCAGACCCTGGGATGAGTCAGGGTTTCCCACAGCGAATAGGGATGCCTGGTCTCAATCTCTTTTTTCTCTTTCTCCATCATTTCCTGAAGCAGGGTCCTTTCCTCCGCCGTAAGCCACGGGGCCTTTTCCGGGTTGTCGGCCAGGTAAAAGTAGGTCGTGAAACCCAGCAACAAGGAGGGGACGCCTTCCAAAAGAAAGAGCCATTGCCAACCCATCAGGGACCCGATTCCCCGCATTTGGAGAAGCGCCGCCGAAAGGGGCCCGCCGACGACTCCGGCTAAGGATGTGGAAGTCAAAAAAAGGGCGAAGGTTCTTGCCCTTTCCCGGGCGGGAATCCAATAGGTGAGGTACAGCAGGATGCCGGGAAAGAAGCCCGCTTCGGCGATCCCCAAAAGCAGGCGAAGGGCGTAGAAACTGGCGGGAGTTTTGACGAACATCATGCAGGAGGAAACCAGGCCCCAGGTGACCATGATGCGGGTGATCCAGACCCGGGCACCCAGCCTTTGCATCATCAGGTTGCTGGGGATCTCAAAGAGGACATAACCGATGAAAAAGATGCCGGCCCCCAGGCTGTAGGCGGTATCGCTGAATTGAAGGTCGGATTTCATTTCCAGGGCCGCGAAGCTGATGTTGAACCGGTCCAGGTAATTGAGGATGTAGCAAAGAAAAAGATAGGGGATCAGGCGCCAGGAAACCTTGGCGACGACGTGTTTTTCCAGGTCCATGGCCGCTCCCCGTGAAAATGGATGCGCCGACATTGTAGCCTCGGGTTGATCGGGTTGGTATCCTAGCCTGGAAATCGGAAAGGGTTCCACGCAATTGGAGAATGAATTCCCATCGGGCGTTCGGAAGAATATGGCGGGCCTTTTGATCCTGACCCTTTTGGCGGGTTTGGGCGAAAGGCTGGGCGAGCGCTTTTTTCCCATTTATCTTTTGGCCCTGGGCGGCGGCGTTTACGCGGTCGGCCTGCTGGGGTTCTTCCAAAACCTGCTTTCGGCCTTCGCTTCCTATCCGGCGGGCTGGATGGCGGACAAGTGGGGCGGTAGGAAAACACTCCTTTTTTTCACCCTCCTCGCCTCGGCGGGTTATACCTTGGCCGCCTTCGCCAACCAATGGTTCCTGGCGGTACTGGGTTCTGTCCTTTTTCTTTCCTGGTCCGCCGTTTCCACCCCCGCTGTCCTGGGCGTAGTCTCAAAGGTACTTCCTTCGAAGAAAAGGACCCTGGGCGTCGCCCTGCATTCCCTGGTACGCCGGGTGCCCATGGCTCTTGGTCCCGTCATCGCGGGTTTGTTGATGGCGGCTTATGGCGAAAAAACGGGGCTTCGCCTGTCTTTTTTAATGGCGCTGGTTTGCTGCGGGGCAGGCGGGCTTTTCCTATGGCTTTTATTGAAGTCGGATGACCCCCAAGAGGAAAAGGCGGTGGGTAACCCCAAAAGTCTTTTCAAGATGATGGACCCCCGCCTGAAGAACCTTCTTTTATCCGATATCCTGATCCGTTTTTGCGAGCAGATTCCCTATCCCTTCGTGGTGATCTGGTGCCTGAAAACAATCGCCCATCCCCTTTCGGCCCCTCAATTCGGGGCCTTGACGGCCATCGAGATGGCCACAGCCTTCCTGATCTACCTGCCCATTGCCCGATTGGCCGACCAGGCGGGGAAGAGGCCTTTTGTCCTGGTAACCTTCGTGTTTTTTTCGGCTTTCCCCCTCTTCCTTTACTACAGCCAGTCCTTGGGATGGCTGGTGGCGGCTTTCGTGTTGAGGGGCTTCAAGGAATTCGGGGAACCGGCGCGCAAAGCTTTGATCTTGGACCTCTCCCCCTCGGACCAGAAATCGGGAATGTTCGGGTTTTATTACTTGATGAGGGATTCGGTGGTCTCCCTGGCCTCCCTGGGCGGGGCCTTCTTGTGGAACATCGGCCCTCAATACAACCTCTTCGTCGCCTTTGGGTTCGGGCTTTTAGGTACCCTTTGGTTCGTAATGAAGGGACGGGATGTTTGAGAGGATTGATTGGGGCGCTGAAAGGGGACCAGGAGCTATGGGATGAAGACCCTGGACGATTTGTTCACAACCCATTTTGGAAAAGAGTGAGGCTAAATGAAAGAAGTTTGGACAACCCACAAGGCGATTCAATGGGCGGTACCGCTTTTAAAACAAAGGCAAGTTTGGAATCCCCGGTTTAGCGCGATCAGCTTGGTCGCTCTAGGATTGGGGGTCGACCCCATTCATCTCCATCTGCAATTCAACCGGCGATTGAAACCGGTCGAACTGAAACGAATCCGGGGATATATCCGTCGGCGGATGGGCAATGAACCCCTGGAATATATCCTCGGGGAGACGCATTTTTTCGGGTTTCCCTTCAAGGTAACACCGGCGGTGCTAAGGCCCCGGCCTGAAACCGGTCGGCTGGTGGAATTGGCACTGGATTACCTGGCGACCCTCCCAGAGGAAAAACGCAAGGTCCTGGATTTGGGAACCGGATGCGGTTGTATCGCGGTTTCCGTCGCCCGATATATTCCCTGCAAGGTTTGGGCGGTGGATATATCGGGGAAGGCATTGGCGGTCGCAAAAGAGAATGCCGATAAGTTGGGTGTCGGGAAGGCCGTTCAATGGCGGAAGGGAAGCTGGTTTTCGGCCTTGAAAAATACGGATCCGGCGCAATTTCAGGTCATCCTCTGTAATCCGCCTTATATCGCCGGCTTTGATAAAAAGATTTTGAATAGGGAAATTACTTCGTATGAGCCGACGGTAGCCGTCTTTGGGGGCATATCGGGCTTGAAACCCTACCAGGAAATAGCACGGGGGTTCGAAAAATGGCTGTCCCCTGGAGGAAAAGCCTTCTTGGAACTGGAGCCCATTCGGGCGGGGAAGATCAGGTCATTATTTAAGAATCAAGCCCGTAAAAGCTCATTTGGCATGGATGATTACGGGGTGAAACGGGTTTTGGTTTTGGAAAATTAGATTTCGGATGTTGAGGTTACCATCATTCGTTTAGAGAACAGTTATTTTCAAGAAGGAACGAAAACCTCGAGGGGAACCCTCTTGTCGACCTTTCCGTTCTTGCAACGGTAGGTGATCTCCTTGGTGGCTGGGTCGTAATCCAACAATGTGACGATTTTGAGTTCGGTCTTTTCCGCCACACTGACCGAGCCCGATAGACCCCTTAAAGGAACCTGTTGATCCTTGGCGTATTTCACGACAACCTTTTTACCTAACCGGCACACGACCAGCTCGACGGGGATTAATTTTTCCATTTTGTTCTTTTCCTCGCTTTCCTTGGCGTTACCCGCCCCAAAAACACCCGACGAACTATCCTGCGGTCCTGGCTATATCCAAAGCTTGATAAAAGGAAAAACAAATGAAATAGAACGAATGTTTTATATCGGCTAATCCCTTTCCCCGAATTTATTCAAAAATAAGGCCTGGATCGCCATGGAGGCCTCCGAGGCGTCATCCCCCTCAAAGACGAGCGTCAGTTCTTGCCCATAGCCGGCGGCAAGGGTCATCAAATTGATCAGGCTCTTGGCGTTCAGGCTTCCGCTGTTCCTTCGAATCAAGATGCGGCATTTGTATTGGGAGGTCGCCTTGACGAACGTAGCGGCGGCGCGGATATGAAGACCGAGGCGGTTTAAGACTTTGACAGTTTTGGTGATTTCCACGGCGTACCCTCGTTAGAAATGTTTTTGGAATAACGGATTGGATAATATTTTGAAAGAAGGTCCTGGCGAGAACAACCGCCAGGAAAGCGAATCGACGGATCAATTATAAATCCATAAGAAGAACCGCCAGAAAAAATATTTTTGAACCTGCCATTTTAGTTGCAGTTTTTCCGCAACTTTTTTGGCGCGGCTATTTGTGGTGGAAAATACTTTTTCGTGCCACAGGAGCTGGGGTTGAATAGGACGAACGGGAGTTAAGGTTTGGCACAACTTATGTTGTGACGAATTAGTAATCATGCAAAGAGCTGTATCTGCAGTGCGTGTGGATTTATCGAGTTGTTCCGTGAGGATGGGAAGTCTTTTCGGCCATCCGCCTACCTTGGATTCCAATAAAATTACAAATCCAGCGCTCTCACCAACGACCGGGTGATTGGGTTCAACGCGAATGACGCTACGGTCACGGTTTACACCTCGGCTTATAGCACGACGATCAGCGATCTCGAGGAAAGGGATGTGAATTCGTTGAACCATCTCTATGTAGTCAATTTGGGGAACAACCGGATCGTGAAATACACGCTCTAGATTGTTTCGACCGGGCACGATAAACCGAACTGACGCTTTAAAAACCTAGTATTCAACCATATGAAAATTTTATTTGGTGGGGCTTGACATTTATTTGGGAAGGGGAGTAATGTTCCAACATCAAACGCGAGGCTTTAAGGTCCAACTTGCCCCGGCGTTTCCCGAAAGGGAAGAACAGGGTGCTAAAGCGGTTAAGAGTTTAAGAGATTCTATCTAAACCCGATCCGCCCAAAGTGGACCGGGTTTTTTGTTTTACACCGAAAAACCCTTTAAAAACTAAGTTTTGCCCCACTGGTTCCTTGAACTGCGGGGAAGGCAAACATTGTTTGCCACCGGCGAGGCTTTATTAACCTACTTGCCCCGGCCGGCTTTCGTTGGATGTTTCAACGGAGGGAACAGGGACTAAAGCGGTGGAAGATTATTGGAACAACCATAATCCCAAACCGCTGAAGCAAACGGTCTGGGATTTTTTTATTCCTAGAAGTTTCGATGTGGGGAGGATTGAGCAGTAAAAAGTTCAATTTTGTACGGCGGGATTTAACAGGCGGTGAAAAAGCCTTCAACCGGCTTTTTCTTTCTAGTGTGCGGGTCGCAGGCGACCCGTCCTAGCCCCTGGCTTTTACGGAACGTTACCAATCGCGGTTTTGGATGGTAACCCCCTGAAAGCACCAACTTGCCCCGGCCGGATTCGTTCCAGCTTTTGGAATGGACAAACAGGGAGCTAAAGCGGTATCGCGATGAAGACTTTTTCATCCCGGCCCGCTTAAGCAGTGGGGCCGGGTTTATGGCCCCGGGTGAACTGGACACCTTAAAAACCCATTAAATTTTTTAAAAAAGGGGCTAAAAATGAAAAAGTTATTCGCTTATTGGTTGGTATTACTGGCGGGTTTATTCCTGACGACCGCCAGGGTTGGCGCGCAGGAACCATCTTCGGTTGGGAATTCGAAGCAGGATGCTCCTTCGACGGATACCCCGGCGGCGGTCTCGGCTTCGGATATCGAAGCCCTGAACAACCGGCTCAACGCCCTGGAAAAGGGATCGGTCGTGTTGTCCACCGAGCATAATTACCTCGATATTGGCACCCAAAAGGGCGATATCGTCTTTAAGATCGGCGCGGTAGTGCAGGGGGATTACCGGTCCTATTTCTACCCGGCTTCCAGTTATGACGACAACCTGCCGATTGGGGCTGCGGGCGGCGGTGTCACGAATTTTGAGGAGGGGGCGACGGCGGCTTCGGTCAACAAATCCAGCAGTACCTTCCTGGACCGCAAGGTCCGGTTGGACCTGGTTGCCCTCTTTGACCAGACTGTGGGTTTGCGATACCAGGCCGAATTTGGCGCCACGGGTTACGCCATCCAGGACGCCTACGCCTTCGTAAAGGCGGACCCGGCTTTCCAATTCCAACTGGGAAAGTTCAAGGTGCCTATCGGCCTGGAACGCCTGCAAAACGACACGGATACTCTTTTTGCCGAGCGCGCCCTGCCCACCGACCTGGTCCCCAACCGTGACCTGGGCGGCCTTATCGGCGGGTCGGTTCATAATTACGCCCTCTACGCGGTGGCCTTGACCAACGGGACGCCCGACAATTACACGCCCAACAACGCCGACGACCAAAGCCTGACCGGCGGTAAGGAATTATCGGGAAGGGTTTTCCTGACGCCTTTCCAACCCACCGATTCCTTTCTCAAGAACCTTGGGGTTGGAATCTCGGGGTCCTGGGCCTGGAACGTGAGTTGGAACAGCAACGCCTATCCCAATTATTTCGTCACCTCCCTGGGCCAACAGCAATTCTTCGCCTATCGGACGGGCGTTTCCCCCCAGGGCGATTTTTACCACCTATCCCCCCAGGGCTACTTTTATAACGGTCCCTTCGGATTGTTGGGAGAGTATGTCCAGTCCACCCAGAACGTCGGGACCTCCGCCAAGACTTCCGTGAGCCTCAATAACCAGGCCTTCCTGTTGCAGGCTTCATGGGTTATTGGCGGGAGGGCTTCCTACCAAGGCGCGGTCGCGGATAATGACTTGGATCTTTCCAAGGGCCGTTGGGGTGCTTTGGAGGTGGGCTTTCGGGTGCACCAATTGACCATCGACCCGAATGCCTTTAGCGCCACGGAAGCCTCGGATGTGGCGGCCACCAATTCGGCCCAGCAGGCCACGGCTTACGGCGCGGGTTTGAACTGGATTTTCGACCCCCATTTCAAGCTGGTCTTCGATTGGGAGGAAACGGATTTCGTGGAAGGGACCCAGGTGACACCGAACATTACCGGCACCGTTACGACCCTGCATCCCGAGGATGTTTTCACCATCCGGGCCCAGGCCAACATTTAAATAATAAGGAGAAAAACATGAAAAAAATAAATCTTAGTCTCGGATTGCTGATGGGTCTTACCGCCGCTTCCTGGGTTTATGCCCAGGAGGCCCCAGTCGGGAAAACGGGGGGCGCGGTTAGGATTCTCAACGTGTCCTACGACCCTACGAGGGAATTTTACGCGGATTACGACAAGGTTTTCGCCGGCTACTGGAAAAAGAAAACGGGGCAGGATGTGACCGTGGACCTTTCCAACGGGGGATCGGGCAAGCAGGCCCGGGCCATTATTGACGGCCTGGAAGCCGATGTGGCGACTTTGGGGCTTTCGGGCGATATCGACGCCATCGCGGCCAAAGCCCAGCTGCTTCCCGACGATTGGGAAAGCCGGTTGCCCGACCATAGCGCCCCCTATACCTCCACCATTGTTCTTTTGGTGCGCAAGGGGAACCCCAAGGCCATTAAGGATTGGGACGACCTGGTGAAACCCGGGGTGGCCGTGATCACTCCGAACCCGAAAACTTCCGGCGGCGGCCGATGGAACTTTCTGGCCGCCTGGGGATGGGCTCTTTCCAAATATGGAACGGAGGATAAAGCCAGGGAATTTGTAGGCAAGATCTACAAGAATGTCCCGGTGTTGGATTCAGGCGCGCGGGGTTCCACCACCACTTTTGCTGAAAGGGGCCTGGGAGACGTTTTGATCGCTTGGGAAAACGAGGCCTACCTGGCCGTCAACCAGTTGGGGAAGGACCAATTCGAGATTGTTTATCCATCCTCCAGCATTTTGGCCGAACCTTCAGTGGCCTGGGTGGACAAGAACGCCGCGAAACACGGTACGACCGAGGTGGCGGAGGCCTACCTGAAATATCTCTACAACCCCGTGGGGCAGGACGTCATAGCCCGCAACTACTACCGGCCCCGGTCTAAAAAGGTCGAGGAGAAATACCGCAGCCAGTTTCCCGTGATCAAGCTCTTTACCGTCAACAAGGTGTTCGGTGGTTGGAAAAAAGCCCAGCCCGCCTATTTCAACGACGGCGGGGTCTTTGACCAAATCTACCAACCTAAATGAACCAGTTGGCAGTCCACAGTTCGCAGTTCGCAGTCAAGCGGGTAACACCCTATTCCCCATGGAGTCTTTATCGAAGGGGTTATTTTCGGGAAGCCGGTTCATTGGGGGCCGGCTTTTCCCCAAACCAAAAAGGGTTGGAATCCATGGCCATCATCGAATCCATACCGGTATTAAACCGCTTAGGGCTTCATCTGCGGGCTGGGGCCGAATTGGTCAGGACTTGTTCCCGGTTCCAATGCCAGGTGAGGGTGGGGCATGGCGGAAGGTCGGCCAACGCGAAAAGCCTGATCCAACTCTTAACCCTCGGCGCCCTTTATGGTACGGTACTGGAGTTTTCGGCCCAGGGCGAGGACGCACCGGAGGCCATCAGGGCGATCCAAAAGTTATTGAAATCTTGGGAGGAGTTGGAAATTGACGAATAACAAATCATCTTTCACCACCAAACACTTCGGCCCGCAACCGAAGTGTCGATGACCAAGGCACCAAGAACAACAAAGCCAATTAGATTAGGAACAACCGAAACAAAGGAATTGGGTTAGAACCGATAACAAAACTAAGATGTAATATTAACCACTAAGGCTCAAAGACACCAAGTAAAGCAAAAGGTTTGGATTTACTTCGTTTTTCTTCTGCCAATCTAACGAAGTTCTTGGTGCCTTGGTGTCTTGGTGGTGAAAAAGAGAGTTAAGTGACTTGGCGTCTTGGTGGTGAAAAATTTTAGGTGGTATTAAATGAATTCTAAATCTCCTGGTGTACTCCCGGGGTTCCGTCTCTCCATGGGCTACACCCTTTTTTACCTGGGCCTCATTGTTTTGATCCCCCTGGGGGCGATGGTATTAAAAACCACCCAGCTCACCTGGGTACAGTTCCTGGCGACGGTCCTGAGTCCCCGCGTACTGGCTTCTTTTCGGCTGACTTTCGGGTGTTCCATCATTGGGGCGGCCATCAATTCGGTTTTCGGGGCCGTCGTGGCCTGGGTCCTGGTCCGCTATACCTTTCCCGGGAAACGGCTTTTCGACGCCCTAGTGGACCTTCCTTTCGCCTTGCCCACGGCCGTGGCCGGCATCACCCTGACAGAACTCTATTCCCCCCAAGGTTGGATCGGCCGTTGGCTGATTCCCCTGGGTATCAAGGTGGCCTATACCCCCCTGGGTGTGGCGGTGGCCTTGACCTTTATAGGCCTTCCTTTCGTGGTCCGGACCCTTCAACCGGTCCTTGAGACGATGGATAAGGATATGGAGGAAGCGGCGGTCAGTTTAGGGGCGAACCGCTTTACGATCATTACCAAGGTGATTTTGCCCAGTCTCGTACCTGCCTGGATCACCGGGTTTTCCCTCGCATTCGCCAGGGCGGTGGGGGAGTACGGTTCGGTCGTGTTTATCTCGGGAAACATGCCCATGAAGACCGAAATTACGCCCTTACTTATCATCTCAAAACTGGAACAATACGATTACGCCGGGGCCACGGCCCTGGGGGTGGTGATGCTGGTGATTTCATTTGCCATGCTGTTGACGGTGAATTGGCTTCAGGCCAAAACAGGCAAGCATCGAATCCATTAACATTAAAAGAGGAAGATTTGACTCGAGAAACGATTATTGTTATTTCTAAAGGAAATCGCGCCTCGCTGGACCCCAATCGGGGTATGACCGAGCCGGGATGGGTGAAGTTTACCCTGATCGGGATCTCCCTCCTGTTTTTAGGGCTTTTTTTGGTGATACCTTTGGCGGAAGTGTTTGTTTCGGCGCTCCAGAAGGGGATCGGCTTTTATTTCGACGCGATCCGGGACCCGGCCGCCCTTTCGGCCTTGAGGTTGACTCTCCTCACCGCGTTTTTCTCCGTTTTTTTCAATTTGATCTTCGGGTTGGCTTCAGCCTGGGCCATCACGCGGTTCGAATTTCCCGGCAAAAACCTGCTTATCACCTTGATCGACTTGCCTTTCACCGTCTCCCCGGTCGTGTCTGGCCTGATCTACGTGCTGCTCTTCGGTTTACAAGGCTACCTTGGGCCCTGGGTCTTGTCCCACGGAATCCACATTATCTTCGCAGCGCCCGGTATCATCCTGGCCACGATTTTCGTGACCTTTCCCTTCGTGTCTAGGGAACTGATTCCCTTGATGCAGGAACTGGGCTCGGAAGAGGAACAAGCGGCTTTGGTTTTGGGTGCGAACGGATGGCAAATTTTTTGGCGGGTAACCTTGCCCAATATCCAGTGGGGCCTTCTCTATGGGGTCATTCTTTGTAACGCCAGGGCAATGGGGGAATTTGGGGCGGTATCGGTGGTTTCGGGCCACATCCGGGGACTGACCAACACCCTGCCCTTGCATGTGGAAATTCTCTATAACGAATACAATTTTACGGCCGCTTTCGCAGTCGCTTCCTTATTGACCTTTTTGGCGCTGGTGACCCTGGTCGCCAAGGCGATCGTTGGCGCCCGCACCGTGCAAGAGAGGGAAATCCTTCCCATCTCCCATGAAAGCGAGCCTGCCCTATGAGTATCGAAGTCCGGGGGATCTCAAAAACCTTTAACGGTTTTCAAGCCGTGCGGGATGTCAGCCTGAAACTGGAAAGCGGGTCCCTGACCGCCCTGCTGGGCCCCTCGGGCTCGGGGAAAAGCACCCTGCTTCGCATGATCGCCGGGTTGGAAACCCCCAATTCGGGCGAGATCCACTTGACCGGCCGGGAAGCCACCTATATTTCAGCTAAGGAACGCAATGTCGGGTTTGTTTTCCAGCATTACGCCCTTTTCAAGCACATGACCATCTTCGAAAACATCGCCTTCGGTTTAAGGGTCCGTAAATATGCGGAGAAGGACATCAAGGACAGGGTTTTCGAACTCCTCAGTCTTATCCAACTACAGGGCCTGGAAAACCGGTATCCATCCCAGCTTTCGGGAGGCCAGCGCCAAAGGGTGGCGGTCGCCCGCGCCCTTGCGCCTCGGCCGGAGGTTTTGCTATTGGACGAGCCCTTTGGGGCTTTGGACGCCAAGGTACGGGAAGAATTAAGGGAGTGGATTTTAAAGCTCCACGAGGAAACCAACGTGACGACCCTTTTCGTGACTCACGACCAAAATGAGGCGCTGGAAGTGGCGGGCCGAATTCTGATTATGAACCAGGGAAGGATTGAGCAAGATGGCACTCCGCTTGAAATCTTCGACCAGCCAGCCACCCATTTCATCGCCCAGTTCGTGGGGGAGACCAACTATATTGACACGAAAATTAGCGAGAAGGGTTTGGCGGTGTGGGGGCCTTTCCGATTCATGGTTACCCCCTTCTTTAAATTGGGGCAGAAAGTGCGTATTTATTTTCGCCCCAATGACGTTTACATGACCGCTCAATTTGAGACCCTGCAGGTGAAGGCCAAGGTGCTTTCTATCCGTTTCAAGGGAACGATGATGGAATACAAACTCGACGTGGGGGAAGAAAAGCAAATTATCGCTCAGGTACCCAAGGGCGTGGCCTTGGCCAGCGGGTTTTCCGAGGGGGCGGAGGTATTCGCCGCCATTACCGCCTTCCACGTTTTTCCGCTGGATTAGGAATTCTTGATAACCCCTCCACTGGGGGTTGTGTTAGTCCTTAAAAATGTGTAATTTCATAGGCCTTTAACGTAGAGGCTGGACTTTCCCGGGCGAAAAACCCAGGTTTAACCAAGACTATTATGGGGAGAATTTGTTGAGCCAGCAGGAACCAAAATCCTTTTCGCACCTGAAACAACTTGAAGCGGAGAGCCTGTTCATCATCCGGGAAGTCGTTTCGGAATTCAAAAAACCCGTCATGCTCTATTCGGTGGGGAAAGATTCTTCCGTCATGCTTCGCCTGGCCCAAAAGGCCTTCCACCCGGGCAAGATTCCCTTTCCCCTGATGCACGTGGACACAAGCTACAAGTTCCCCGAGATGTACCAGTTCCGGGACAAATTGATCGCCGACCTGGGCGCCAAGCTTCTGGTGGAACGCAACGAGGATGCTATCTCGGCCGGTTCCAGTCCCTTCAAATACGGGGTGGATAAATGCTGCGCGCTGTTGAAGACCCAGGGACTGTTGGACGCCCTCACCAAGCACGGTTTTGACGCTGCCTTCGGCGGGGCGAGGCGGGAAGAGGAAAAATCCCGGGCGAAGGAAAGGGTTTATTCATTCCGGGATTCCTTCGGCCAGTGGGACCCCAAGAACCAGCGGCCCGAACTTTGGGACCTCTATAACTCCAAGATCAACGAGGGGGAATCCATTAGGGTTTTCCCCCTTTCCAATTGGACTGAACTGGATATTTGGCTCTATATCGAGATGGAAAAGATTCCCGTGGTACCCATTTACTTTACCCACGAACGAAAGATCATCAAACGCAAGCAACTCCTGATTCCTTGGGCCCCCCATATCCCCCTTTTGCCGGGAGACGAAGTGAAACAGATGAGGGTTAGGTTCCGGTCCCTGGGATGTATGTCCTGCACGGGTGCCATCGAGTCCGAAGCCTCCAGCTTGCGGGATATCATCGAGGACCTGGTTTTGACCCGAAAGAGCGAGCGGGAAAATCGCATTATCGATCACGGCTCGGACAGTTCCATGGAGCAAAAGAAAAAAGAAGGATACTTCTAAAAGCAGTCGGCAGCCGACATCTCTAAAGACGTGAATGTGAAAAATTGTTTGTTAACGGTTAACTAAATTGGGAGTCGTAATGACTATCGACGAGAAATCGGAAATCAGCTACGCGAACATGGGCCTCCTGCGGTTTTCCACCGCGGGTTCGGTGGATGACGGCAAGTCCACCTTGATCGGGCGGCTGCTTTTTGACTCCAAAAGCGTCTTTGAGGACCAATTGGAGGCCATTCGCAAGACCACCTCCAAAAAGGGAGGGGAAGAGATCGACCTGGCTCTCATCACGGACGGCCTTGCCGCCGAACGGGAGCAGGGTATCACGATCGACGTGGCCTACCGCTATTTCGCGACTCCCAAGCGCAAGTTTATCATCGCCGACACTCCCGGCCACGAACAATACACCCGCAACATGGTCACGGGAGCCTCCACCTCCAACCTGGCGATCATCCTGCTGGATGCCCGTAACGGGGTTATGACCCAATCGAGGCGCCACGGTTTTATCGCAAACCTTTTGGGCATCCCCCATCTGGTGGTCGCCATCAATAAGATGGACCTAGTGGATTATTCCCAGGAGGTATTCAACCGCATCCGCGCCGAGTTCGGGGCCTTCACGAAGGAAATTGGCGCGCCCGAGCCTATGATTATTCCCATTTCCGCGCTCAAGGGCGACAATGTGGTGGAAAAGAGCGGCGCCATGCCTTGGTACCAAGGGCCCGCGCTTTTGCATTATTTGGAAACCGTGGAGATTAACCGCGACCTGAACCAGGAGGATTTCCGCTTCGCGGTGCAGACCGTGATCCGGCCCAACCTGGATTACCGGGGTTTCGCTGGCCGGATCGGCTCGGGCCGAATTCGCCGGGGGGATCGGGTGGTCGTTCTGCCCTCGGGGATCGAGACATCCGTCAGGGCTATCGACACTTTTGAGGGGGAAATCGAGGAAGCTTTCGCGCCCCTTTGCGTGACCCTGCGCTTGAAAGACGAGGTGGATTTGTCCCGAGGGGACATGCTCGTCCGCCCCGACAACCGGCCCCAAAGCGGGCCCCTCTTTACCGCCGATCTCTGCTGGATGGTGCAAGAGCCCTTGAACCTCAGGAAAAAGTATTCCCTCAAGCACACCACCCAGACTGTGAAAGCCATGGTGGTGGACATCGAGTATCGGACCAACATCAACACATTGGATAAGGAGAAAAGTGGATGAACTTGGGATGAACGATATCGCCCGGGTCAAGGTCCAATCGCTCAAACCCCTCTATTTTGACCCTTACAAGAAGAACCGCAACACGGGCAATTTCATTCTGATCGATGAGCTGTCTAATAACACGGTGGCGGCAGGCATGATCGTCGGGTGAAAACGAGCATCCCCTTTTAACAACCTGAAGATCACAAAGTTAAATTTGATGTTTTATTGAGGATTTTAATGACGTGCTTTATGTTCTTTGTATTCTTTGTGGTGGAAGTTTGGGGTTTTGTTAGAGACTCTAAATCCTATTGCGCATTTTTCATGGTTTATGGTTAAAATCTACCCTTCACAGCTGATCTTCCGTAAGTAAATGAGGAAACATGCCTACTGCGCTCATCATTCACGGACATTTTTACCAACCCCCCCGGGAAAACCCCTGGACGGGGGTCATCGATGACCAACCCAGCGCCCAGCCTTTTTCCAATTGGAATGACCGGGTCTATTATGAGTGCTACCGCCCCAACGCTTTCGCCCGGGTTTTCGACCTGCGAAGCAACCGCATTGAGAACATCACCAATAATTACGAGTTCCTCAGCTTCAACATGGGCCCCACACTTCTCTCCTGGATGGAGGTTTACCATCCCGGTACCTACCGAAAGATCCTATTGGCCGACCAAGAAAGCCAAAAGCACAACAACGGCCATGGCAACGCCATCGCCCAAGGTTATAACCATGCCATCCTTCCACTCTGCAATGACGCCGACCGGGTTACCCAGGTCAAGTGGGGGATCGCGGACTTCAAATATCGGTTCGTCCGAGACCCGGAGTCACTCTGGTGCCCCGAGACCGCCTGCGACGACGCGACCCTGTCGGTATTGATCGACGAAGGCCTGAAGTACGTCATCCTCTCGCCCATTCAGGCCCAGCGCGTTCGTCCACTTTCCGGGGGCGAGTGGCAGGACGTTTCCAACAGCTCGATTGATCCCAGCCTGGCCTATCGTTATTTTCACCGGGACGGATCGCGTCGTTCGATCGACATTTTCTTTTATGACATGAACATCGCCAAGTCCATCGCCTTCGAAGGCGCGCTCATCAGCTCCCAAGCCCTGCTTGAAAGAATCGGTCGCGCAGGCCGAGGCGAGGGACGGGTCATCCAGGCTGCCACCGACGGGGAATCCTATGGCCACCACACCAAATTCGGGGACCGCAGCCTGGCCTATGCCCTTGAAGTCGAGGCCGCGAACCACGATTACTGGGTCACCAATTATGGGGCTTTCCTGGACAAGAATCCGCCCTCCCAGGAAGTGGAGATCAAGGCCGGGGAGGAAGGCAAGGGCACTTCCTGGAGTTGCGCCCATGGGGTGGGGCGATGGTACCGGGATTGCGGTTGCGAGACGGGCGGGAGGGAAGGCTGGAACCAGAAATGGCGGGGCCCCCTGCGCCGGGCATTCGATTACGTGCGGGACACTGTAAATCTCTATTTCGAGGTGGAAAAAGGGAAACTATTCAAGGATCCCTGGGCCGCCCGCAACGATTACATCCACTTGATCCTTGATCCGAAGGCGTCTCGCGGGGAATTCTTGGAACGCCACGCCGGACGATCCTTGAGGCCAGAGGAAAAGGTGAGGGCCCTGACCCATTTGGAGATCCAGCGGAACGCCATGCTCATGTATACGAGCTGCGGCTGGTTCTTCAGCGACCTCTCGGGCATTGAGACCACCCAGGTGATGAAATACGCCGCCCGGATATTCGACTTCATGTCGGACCTGGGATTGCCTTCCCCCGAAAAGACCTTTTTGGAGATCCTCGCCGAAGCCAAGAGCAATATTACCGAGTACGGGTCGGGCGCCGATGTTTACCACCGGTATGCCCAGTCCTGCCGGGTGACTCCCGAGGGCGTGGCCGCCCATCTGGCTATTTCCTATCTGGTAAACCATCCGCCCGCGAAGGACCGGGTGGGGGGCTATATATATGAGATCAAGGACCAGCGAAAGGAAACCCACGGCCGTTACACCCTGATGACCGGAAGCGTCATCCTGGAAGAAACTTTTTGCCGGCGCTCAATTCAACTAGCCGTGGCTGGACTGCACCTGGGCGGCATCGACTTTTACGGGGCGGTGAAACCTTATCCGGGCGATTCCTCTTTTCTTATGTCCGCCGAGAAGCTCTGGGAAGAGTTTTACGTGGCCTCCCTTCCTAAACTTTTGAGGCTGATCCAGGAACAATTCGGGCCTCAGGAGTTCGGTGTGGAACAGCTTTTGCCTGAGTCGCGCCAGCGCATCTTCCAGGGCATTTATGGGACCCTGGTGGAGCGTTTTTCGGAGCAATATGTGCGCTTGTACGAAGACAATCGGCGCAACCTGGAGATGCTCCAGGCGGTGGGTTTTGAGCTTCCCAAGGAGATTCGGGCTGCCGCGGAGTTCACCTTCGGGAAAATTTTTGAGGAGGAAATTCAGAAGAAAGAATGGTTCAAGGACGAGGATGCCTACCGGAAAATGCTGGATCTGGCCGATCAGGTGACCCAGCACGGCTACCAGGTCGATCGTTTCGTGGCGGAGCACACTTTCCGGAATCTCATCACCGAGATCGTGGAAAAGGCCGTCGCCGAGCCGACCGAGGAAAACCTGAACGCGGCTTTGGCGGTGGTGCACCTGACCAAAAAACTGGGCCTGCACCATAACCTCTACCTGGGACAGGAAGCGGTTTTTGAGGCGGCGGAAAAACCGACTGACTTTGCCAAATTCATCCCCCTATCCGACTTGCTGGACTTGAGGACGGACCTGTTGCTTGCCAAGAACAAGGAACTTTTGAAAATTACTACCCCCAAGGTTTAATGGCGTAAACCCAAACTGGTTTTTAGTCAAGGATACATAGGATTCATTCGGATAAAGAATAGAGAATACAACTAGGAGCCTGTGACAAAATTATTTCCATCACGCCACGTTCCGACCTCGAAGATTGTTAATTAAGAGACGGCTTGTGGCAGATTCTTTTCGAAAAGGTTGTTATGTCGTGTTACAGGGACTTATTTTACGTGCCTGTAAAGTCCATCGGTTTTTCCCTAACCTCCCTTATGTGTTAATCTGTACACGCTGAAATTATCCATTCTGAGGTGCCTTAAGTGCCTGCCCCGAGAAAAAAAGCCAAAACTGCTCCCAAAGCTCTGAAACCTAAGACGACCGCCCGACCGCCCCAAAGAGGTGTGGGAAAGGCCTCTTCAGACAAGGAAGCGGTCCTTCCGCCTTCCGCCAAGGCCATCCTTCAGTTCAACCAGCGGGACCCCCATTCCTACCTCGGTATGCATCCGGGGACCGAGGGCGTAACCTTGCGTGTTTACCGGCCCGAGGCCCTGACGGTCACCGTGTCCGGGCCTGGTTTTAAACCTATTTCCCTAAAGTCCCTGGGTTCCGGTTTTTTCGAGGGGCTGGTGCCCGGCAAAAAAGAATTAGCCCCTTACTCCCTGACGGTGGTTTACCTCAACGACCGAACTTTTACCTACATGGACCCCTATGCCTTTTGGCCCACCTTGGGCGAGATGGACCTCTACCTTTTGGGCGAGGGAAACCATGAAAGACTTTTCGAGAGGATGGGCGCCCATGTGATGGAGTGGCAGGGCGTGACCGGCGTGGCCTTTGCCGTATGGGCTCCCGGCGCCAAGAGTGTCAGCTTGGTGGGGGATTTCAACGGATGGGACGGGCGATTGCATCAGATGCGCTGTTTGGGTTCCTCAGGTATCTGGGAAATCTTCATGCCCGAGCTGAGGGCGGGGGACAAATACAAGTATGAGATCAGGCCTTCCCAAGGCGGCTACCTATTGAAGGCTGACCCCTTTGCCTTCGAGGCTGAAAAGCCTCCCAAGACCGCCTCCGTCATCTACCAGAGCCATTACCGGTTCCATGACATGGACTGGATGAGCCACCGGTCGGAGAACGCCAGCCTCAAACAGGCCGTTTCCGTCTATGAACTGCATTTGGAGTCCTGGAAAAAAGTCCCGGAGGAGAACAATCGCCCCCTCAACTACCGAGAAATCGCGGTCGATCTCGCCGATTACCTGAATGAGCTGGGATTCACCCACGTGGAACTGATGCCGGTCATGGAGCATCCTTTTGGCGGTTCCTGGGGTTACCAGGTCTCGTCCTATTACGCTCCGACCTCTCGTTTCGGTTCGCCGGACGATTTCAAATTCTTCGTGGATCATCTGCACCAAAAGGGCATCGGGGTGATCCTGGATTGGGTGCCCGCTCATTTCCCGAAGGATGATTTCGCACTGGGCCGTTTCGACGGTTCGGGCCTCTATGAGCATATCGACCCCCGACAGGGGGAGCATCCCGATTGGGGGACCTACGTCTTCAACTTCGGGCGGAACGAGGTGCGCAATTTTCTGCTTTCCAACGCCCTCTATTGGCTTTCGGAGTTCCACGTAGATGGTTTGAGGCTTGACGCGGTGGCTTCCATGCTTTACCTGGACTACAGCCGGGAAGATGGGGAATGGATCCCCAACCAGTTCGGGGGGAATGAAAACCTGGAGGCGATCGCCTTCCTAAAGAGACTCAACGAGTTGGCCTACGCCAAATTTCCAGGTGTCCTGATGATCGCGGAGGAGTCGACCGCCTGGCCCGGGGTGAGCAAACCCACCTACACGGGGGGGCTGGGCTTCGGCTACAAGTGGAACATGGGGTGGATGCACGACACGCTCTATTATTTTAGCCGGGACCCCATCCACCGCCGATATCACCACAATAACCTGACCTTCGGCTTTCTCTACGCCTGGAGCGAGAATTTCATGCTGCCCCTTTCTCACGATGAGGTGGTGCACGGCAAAGGCTCCATGATCGACAAGATGCCGGGGGACCGCTGGCAGAAGTTCGCCAACCTGCGCTCCCTATACGGCTATATGTGGGCGCATCCAGGCAAAAAGCTATTGTTCATGGGCAGCGAATTCGCCCAGTTCAACGAGTGGAATCATAACGCCAGCCTCGATTGGCATCTGACCCAATATGCCGACCATTGGCGTATGCAGGACCTCATCCGGGATCTGAATAAAATTTACAAGGAAAATCCGGCCCTCCATGAGGCGGACACGGATCCTGCGGGCTTCCAATGGGTGGACGTGAACAACGCGGATGAGAACATCGTGGCTTTTTTACGCAAATCCCCCGCGACGGGAAAACAAATCCTTTGTGTGGGCAACTTCTCGCCTGTGATTCGCTACAACTACCGGGTAGGCCTACCCAAGTGGGGATACTATAAGGAAATCCTCAACACCGATTCTCACATCTATGGGGGAAGCAACTTTGGAAACGCTGGCGGTGTTCATTCCGAGGAAGTGCCCTACCAGGGCCAGCCCCACTCGGCTGTTGTAAACCTTCCGCCCCTTGCGACCCTTTGGTTCGAGGCGCCTTGATTCCATTGGGGAATTGAAGATTGCGACCCAATAATCCACTCCCTATAATGACCGGGTTTTGGCGGGGGTAACAAAGGATTTGGAAATTGAGAGGCCCGCTTGCCCCAAATGAATAAGCCTTCGAGATTATTAAAGGAAGCCATGAAGACCAAAATCGCCCATAAAAAAACACCCTCCAAAAAGAAACCCAAGTCCAAAAAAGCCACAACGGCCTGGGATCGGGTCCAACTGGCCCGCCACGCCCAAAGACCTTTCATGATGGACTATATTCCACGTATTTTTCACGAGTTCGTGGAAGTGCATGGAGACCGTGCTTTTGGCGACGACCCGGCCATGGTCACGGGCTTCGCCCTGCTGGAGGGCCTGCCGGTAGCGGTAGTGGGCCAGCAAAAGGGGCACGATACCAAGGAAAATATCCGTAGAAATTTCGGCATGTCCCAGCCGGAGGGCTACCGTAAGGCCTTGCGGGTGATGAAATTGGCCGAGAAATTCCATAAACCCATCATCACCTTTATCGACACGGCTGGGGCCTATCCTGGATTGGGCGGGGAAGAAAGGGGACAGGCGGAAGCCATCGCCCGAAACCTCCTGGAAATGGCGAAACTGAAAACCCCTATTATCTCGATCATTCTGGGCGAGGGCGGAAGCGGTGGAGCCATTGGAATCGGCGTGGCCAACAAAGTACTCATGATGGAAAACGCCTGGTATTCGGTGATCTCGCCCGAGGGTTGCGCGGCCATCCTTTGGAATGACCGGGAAAAGATCCAGCAAGCTTCAGAGGTTTTAAGGCTTTCGGCGCCGGACCTCATGAGATTTAAGGTCATCGATGAGATCATCCCAGAACCCGTGGGCGGCGCCCAGTTAGATCACGAGAAAACATCTGCCACACTGAAAACCGCCATCTTGAAACATTTAAGACCACTCTTGAAATTGAGCCCCAAAGCTCTCGAGGAACAACGCTACAAAAAGTTTCGTGCAATGGGTCAAATTAAAGAAAAGTAACCGTCCCAACATGTTTGTTGCCCAAAGAAACCAAAATCAAAAATGAACACACTCCGGCAACCAGAAAAACCCATCTTGCTATACAGCCCAATGAAGATTTCTTTTTTTATTCATCTTATCCTTATTTCAACCGCTTTTTGCCTCATGGCTCCGAATGGGGTTTTAGCAGGTCCACGGATTGTGCTTTATGCGGCGCATGGAGGAGATGACACGGGCGTCAGCGGCAAGGGACAACTTGAGAAAACATGGAACCTGAAAGTGGCCCAGTCCCTGCAAAAGGCTTTGTCGGCGGACGGGTTTGACGTGGTGATGGTGCGAACCAAGGATGAATCCATTCCAGACGATCAATGGGTGGCCCAGGCCAATGGATCGGGTGCGGGAGCCGTTTTGGTGATCCACGCCGAACGGGAATGGACAGGCCAAATGAGCGGTCCCCTTGCCGTAGTGGAACCCCCCACGAGCATGAACACCCCGGAAACCCAAGGAATTCAGCGATGGGGATCCATCCCCGTTTCCCGCTTCCGACAGAGTTTGCGGCTCGCCAAGGCCCTGACCCAGGCTTGGGGGAAAAACGCCCAGCTTTCCAACCTGTCCGACAGCCGGGCCCTGCCGGGCGAAAGCATTTCACCGGACGGGAGGGTCCTAGCCTGCGCCCACCAATCCCTTCGCTACTTGATCCTTCCGGCCGTGGTAATTGAACCCCTCTTTTTGACTTCTTCTCAGGATCTCAAACGCATGTCGAACGATGAGGGGCTGCAAGATTTCGTATCGAAAACGGCGCTGGGACTTCATTCTTTTTTTTCAGATGTACCCTTGAAAGGTTTTACGAATGGTTTTAGAGATTAAACCCAAATACGGACCGTCCATCCGACGCGGTTTGATCGCTTGGCTTTTTCTAGGCCTTGGCCTTACCACACTGGTGGCGTTTAGTTGGTGGAAATGGAAGCACCACGTCGCATCGGCTCCGATCCAACTTGCGGGGCAGCCATTGGAGCAAACCCCGCTCTTTAACCCCCATGACAAGCCCATGACGATCGTGCTGAAGGGTTGGGATATCGAATCGGGTCGTGTGGTGGGTTTCAAAACGGTGATTCATCAAAGTAAGAACCGATACAACCAGATCAAACAGGCGGTTTTGGCCTTTTTGCATGGTCCCCGGCAAGGAAAGATCCAGGTGCCCGTTCCAGAGGGGATGGAGCTCAACCAGCTTTACCTGACACCGGAGGGTCTGGCGGCCGTGGACCTCGAAATGGATGGGGTTCAGGATGACGCCTTCGGATTCTTTGAGGAGGTCCTCTTCGTGAGGACTTTGATCGGATCCCTGTCTAGTAATTTTTTCGAGGTGAAACAGGTGAAAATCCTGGTGGACGGGAAAGACGCCCCTTTAATGGCGGGGCATTACGCCCTGGGCACATCCGAGGTCAATGTACCACTGGCCGCATCCAAACCAAAAGTTCCCACCAACATTCCCTAAAAGGGAAGGCTTGTTTAACTTGCAAAGGGCCAAAAACCCCGTTATTTTCATTGGCTCAACCCCGTTTCCCAGGAATAAAAATGGAAAACCAACCCGAAAACCAATTGCCAAGCGCCTATAACCCCAAAGAAGTGGAAGACCGCTGGTATCAGGTATGGGAAAAATCCGGGGACTTTACCGCTGATGCTTCCTCCCTCAAGCCGCACTTCACCATGGTCATTCCCCCGCCGAACGTGACGGGAAGCCTGCACATGGGCCATGCCCTCAACAATAGCCTTCAAGACCTGGTGGCCCGGTACCGCCGAATGAACGGGTTCGATGTTCTTTGGCTTCCGGGCTGCGACCACGCCGGGATCGCCACCCAAAACGTGGTTGAGAAGGAACTGAAAAAAGAGGGCAAGAACCGCAATGACCTGGGCCGGGAAGCCTTTGTGGAACGAACCTGGAAATGGAAAGAGCAATATGGCGCCACCATTATGCGTCAATTGCGCAAACTGGGTTCTTCCTGCGATTGGAGCCGAGAACGCTTCACGATGGATGAAGGTCTGTCCAAGGCGGTGCGCCAGGTTTTTGTGACACTCTACAATGAGAAATTGATCCAACAGGATTACTACCTCATCAACTGGTGCCCCCGTTGCCAAACCGCCCTTTCGGACATCGAGGTGGAACACAAGACACTGGAAGGCGCCTTTTTCCACCTGCGTTACCCCTTCGCGGATGATCCCTCAAATGGACTGGAAGTGGCCACAACTAGGCCGGAGACGCTTCTAGGGGACACGGCTGTGGCCGTGCACCCTGAGGATGATCGGTATACGAAACTGGGGGGGAAAAGCGTGATCTTGCCGCTTTTAAACCGCCCCATCCCCATTGTGGTCGATACCTATGTGGACCGCGCCTTTGGGACGGGCGTTGTGAAGATCACCCCGGCCCACGACTTCAATGATTTCCAGGTGGGGAACCGCCACAAGCTGGAGCGAATTAACATTCTCAACCCCGACGGGACCCTAAACGAGAACGCGGGGCCTTATAAGGGCATGGACCGTTTCGAAGCCCGCAAGAAAATCGTGGCCGACCTGGAAGCCCAGGGACTTTTGCTAAAAGTGGAACCCCATGAGCATAACGTGGGCCATTGCTACCGTTGCCAGACGGTAGTGGAGCCTTATTTCTCCAAACAATGGTTCATGCGGATGAAGCCCTTGGCGGAGGTAGCTCTTAAGGCGGTAGAAGAAGGGAAAACGAAATTCGTACCCGAGATGTGGCGAACGGAATATGAACGTTGGTTGGGCGGCATCCAGGATTGGTGCATCAGCCGGCAGATATGGTGGGGGCACCGCATTCCTGTTTACACCTGCGAGAATTGTAATCACCAATTCGCATCGGTTGAGACTCCGACGGCCTGTCCTCAATGTTCCCAAACGAAGTTGGCGCAGGATCCGGATGTTTTGGATACCTGGTTTTCCTCCGGCCTTTGGCCCTTTTCCACCCTGGGTTGGCCTGAAAATGCCAAGGACCTGGCCACTTTCTATCCGACCAACCTTTTAGTTACGAGCTGGGACATCCTTACGTTTTGGGTATCCCGGATGATGATGTTGGGATTGAAATTCATGGGCCAGGTCCCTTTTAAAGAAGTCTACATCCACTCCCTCGTGGCCGATGAGGAGGGAAAGAAGATGAGCAAATCCAAGGGCAATGTGGTGGATCCCCTGCTCATGATCGAAAAATACGGCACCGACGCCCTGCGATTCACCATGATGAGCATTGAGACCCGCCAGCGATATGTGGCATTGACTCCGCAGAGGCTTGAATCTTCCCGCAATTTCGTGAACAAGCTCTACAACGCCACGCGGTTTGTGTTGATGACTCTGCCCAAGGACCAGCCCGCGCCGACCATAGATTTGAAGAACCTGGCGTTGGAAGACAGATGGATTCTCTCCCGCCTTTCCCAAACCATCGCCGAAGTTACCATGGATTACGAGAAATACCGGGTGGCGGAGTTGGCCCAGATCCTTTACCGCTTTTTATGGAACGAAGTCTGCGATTGGTACTTAGAGGCGGTTAAACACCGTCTATATAACGAGGCGGACCCGGCTGAAAGGGACCGGGCCCAGGGCGTGCTGGTGTCCGTTCTGGACGCTGTGCTGAGGCTTTTGCATCCGGCCATGCCCTTTGTAACGGAAGAACTTTGGTCCCGCCTTCCAGGCAAAACCCAATCCATCATGAAGGCTCCCTGGCCGAAACCGGGGGACTATCCGGTCGATGAGAACGCCATATTGCGATTTGAGTTTTTGAAGGAAGTGGTGACGGCGGTGAGAACCAGCCGAAGCGAGCTGAATATTCCCCCGGCAGGCCACTTGAAAATTTTCATGAAGGGAGACAAGCTTCAATTCGCCCCCCATTCGCCCGAAACCGCCCTGTTAAAGGCTTTGGCCCGGGTTTCAGAAACCGTTCCGGCGGCCGAACGCCCGCCTAAAACCGCCCTGGCGGTGGTGAAGGGCGGGGAAATTTACCTGCACCTGGAGGGTCTGATCGACCTGAAGGCGGAGGCGGCCAAACAGCAGAAGGAACGGGTGAAACTTCAAAACTATGTGAAGTCTATCGAGGGAAAACTCTCCAATGACCAGTTTGTTCGAAACGCCCCCACCCAGTTGGTCGAGGGCGAAAAGGCCAAACTAATGGAAACCCAGGAAAAAATCGCCCGCATCGAGGGCAACCTGAATTTCCTCGAGAATTGAGCCCGCGTTGAAACCCAACATCACCTGGAATCAAGTTCGTCCGCTCCTTCGCCAGGCTCTGGAGGAAGACGGAGCCTTTGCCGACCGAACCACTTTTTCCACCGTACCAGCAAATGTGAAGTCCCGGGGGAAAATTCTTGCCAAGCAGGACGGCGTCCTGGCGGGATTGCCCATCGTCGAAGCGATTTTCAAACTAGTTGATAAGAATTGCCGGGTCGTCTTTCGGGTGAAAGAGGGCGCCAAGGTGCGATCCGGAGCAAGGATATTGACCTTTTCCGGCCCGGCTCGGGCCTTTCTATCGGGTGAACGGACCGCTCTTAACTTCTTAAGCCGCCTTTCGGGTATCGCCACGCTGACCCGGCAAATGCGAAATTTGATAGGAACCGACAAGCTTTATGATACACGCAAGACGACGCCCTTGTTGCGGCCCCTGGAGCGCTACGCGGTAAGGGTGGGCGGGGGTCGAAATCACCGGTATAACCTACGGGGCCACGTCTTGGTTAAGGACAACCATATCAAGCTTGGCGGCGGGGTTTACCAATGTGTCATGAACGCCCGGAAGAAATACGGGCCGAAGGAATTCATCGAGGCGGAAGTGGAAACTTTTGAAGAAGCCGCAGATGCCCTTCGGGCGGGCGCGGACCTGTTGCTGGTGGATAATTCTTCGCCGACCCTGGTGAAGAGGGTCCTGAAGCTGGTGAAGGGGAAGGCCCAAGTGGAAATTTCCGGCGGGCTCACCCGCTCGACCATTACCCGGTTCAAGGGTCTGAAGGTGGACCGTTTTTCCTCGGGCGCACTGACCCATTCGGCTCCTTCCATTGATTTTTCACTTGAAATGGAAAACTTTGAACAATTCTAAAAACTACCCAAAGGCCCTGACGCCTGAAACCTTGCGCAAAGGACTCTCCACCCGTTTTTTCGGCAAACCTTTCTATTGTTTTAATGAGCTGACTTCAACCAATGATCTGGCCTCCGAGTTGGCCCGGGGCGGAGCTTCCGAGGGAACGACGATCCTGGCGGAAATCCAAACCAAGGGGAGAGGCCGGCATGGGCGCAAATGGGTATCCCAACCCGGCAAATCCCTGACCTTTTCGATCGTCTTGAGACCCACCCTTTCCCAGGATCGTTTCGGTGAATTGACCCTAACTGCCGCCGTGGGAGTGGCGAGGGCACTGGAAAAATTCGGATTCCACCCCGCCATCAAATGGCCCAATGATGTACTCCTGTCCGGACGCAAGGTCTGTGGCATTTTGACCGAAACCGGCCCTAAAAAAGATAAAATGACATCGGCGATCTTGGGTATCGGCTTGAATCTTTCCCAGGTCCTGAAGAATTTCCCTCTTGAATTAAGGGAAACCGCGACTAGTTTGAGAATGCAAACGAAAGGAAAGATTCCGCCCCGGGAAGTGCTTCTGCAACAAATCATGCATCAGTTGGAGGAGTCTTACGAGTGGGTCAAGGAAGGGAAATTCCACCGGGTGTTAACGGAATGGCGGAAACGGTCAAGCCTTACCGGTAAACAAGTGCGGGTCGTTTTAAGTGGCCGGTCCATCTATGCCCAGGTGTTGGACGTGGACGAGCGGGGGGCCTTATTGGTGCGCACCGATGTGGGCACAGTGGAAAAATTGACGGCAGGGGAAGTGGAGACCTTACGGTTGAAACCCTCCGGACCCGTCGCGCGAATGAAAAGCAAGGAATCCTAAATGCTTAGCGCCGTTGACATCGGCAATAGCCGGGTTGTCACAGGATTGGTAAGGGGCCGAAAGGTCCATCATAAGATCATTCTACCGACCCGGGACCTGCTGATCCCGGGCAAGGCCCATCGTTGGGCCCAGAGCCTCAAAAGGGCTTGGGGATGGCAGGATTCGGTCGTTTCCAGTGTGGTACCCAGTGTCGACGAAAACGTACGGAAAGCCCTTACTGAAACATTCCGAAAACCGCCTCTCTTTGTGGACGTTCGGAGAGATCCGGGGCTGCCAGTGCATTATAAAAATCCTTCCGAAATCGGGGCTGACCGGGTGATCAACGGTCTCGCCGCGAGGAAACTCTATGGGGCTCCCGTCATCGTGGTGGATTATGGCACGGCCACCACTTTCGACATCGTTGACAGCCGGGGGGGGTACCATGGGGGGGTGATCCTTCCTGGAGTGGGTATATCCCTCCAAGCCTTGCATGAAAAAACGGCCAAACTCCCCTTGGTTCCCTTTGCAAAAGTCAAAAATCCCATTGGGTTGACCACACAGGAAGGCATTCGTTCCGGGATCTATTTTGGAACCCTTGGCGCGACCCGTGAAATACTGCGGGGTATCCGCAAGCAATTGCGGCGACAGGCTCCCGCCGTGGCTACCGGTGGATGGTGCGAGGTGTTTCGTGGGACAAGCCTTTTCCGGCGTATCAACCCGGACCTGACGCTGATTGGCCTCTCTCTTTATTGGAATGAACGGAACCATGGCTAATATCGAACAACTGGCCGCCGAGGAAGAAGCCATTTTCAACATGCGGCGCAGGGAATGGACTAGGCGTTTTTTTATCTTTTTTGGATTTGGCGCCTTTTTCGCGGGCTGGGGCCTTTTCGCCGCGGGACGACAGGGCCCAGGTGCGCTGGTGATTCTCCTCTCGTTCCTGGTTTTTGGCGGCCTCCTTGGGTTATTCGGCCTATGGGGTAAGACGAACGCCTACACACTCCTGGCGGCGCTGTCGGCGGGGTCTGCGGCATTTCTGCTTTATCATTTCAGCCATTGTCCTTTTTTCTTTTGGGGGGCGGACCCGAACTTTTGGCTTTCCGTACACGCGGGAGCGGTCACCGATCCGCCCTGGACTCCCTTGGCCACCCTATTGGGTCAAGCGGCGTGTTATTTGTTTCCCCGTTACCGCTTCAGCCTTCTTCCCGAGCTTTCCTCCATCATGATGGCATTGGCGGTCATGATGACGCTGTTACAGTTATTCCAACAGCTTCGCAACCAGAACCTTTTAAACGGGCTGGTGGTGTTTTTGCTGACCCTGGTTTTGGCGGTGAGCAAACCCTGGTGGGACGCGGCCACATTGGGGTCGGGCTTGATTGTATCCCTTGGACTATCCTTGGCCATCTTACAGAGGGGCCTTTTGCGCATGGAGGAAAAACCATGGGGAGCGTTGCACATGATACTGGGGTTACTTTTTTCCACCCATCCCCTTTGGGGTATATGGGGGGCCTTTGTCCATATCACCCATTTGGAGACGGCCAACCCCCGTTTTTCCACCACCATCCCACCCTTGACGGCAGGTTTTTCCCCTTACCTATGGGTCCTGTTCCGCACGGGAAAGTATTTTCCTTCCTGGGGGGGTAATGATCCATTCGGCCAATCCCTCAGGGACTGGCGCAAGATATGGGATCATCATTTTTTAACTGATTGGAACGGGAGGGAGGCCCTTTCCCAATTGGGGGGAACGGTTGGAGTTCTTTTCCTAATGATGGTTTTCCTCTGGATTTTACATTTCATCGCTTGGACTTCGGGAAGAAGACTTACAACCAGCCCCGCCGAAGCTTGGTCCCTCGTTCTGGCCTGCGGTTTGGGAATTTTATTTTTCACCCTTTCAGGTCATCAAACCGCATGCCTTGCCGCCTGGGTACCACTGGGCCTGGGTTCCATGATCCTGACCTACTCCCAAAAAGGTTTGGAAAAAACAACCTCGAGTCTTTTTTCCGGGGGATTCCTAGCGGCGTTGATGGGCGCATTGTTCTTGCTGGCGGGCATGATCGCTTTCGGTCAGGGCCAGAATTGCTGGAGACAAAAAAAAGATTTTCCCCTTCAACACGCTTTTAACCTGCTTCGATCTCTGGAGCAAAGGACGACATTTTTCCTGGAGGACCCCTTCGAGGCGGCCGCCTGCCGGGAAGCCATGCTCATGGAACCCCTTCGTACGCAAGTGGTTTTGCTGGATGTGAAAGATTTGGACCAACGTTGGTATGCCTCCCAGTGTTTTCAACAGGTTCCGGAACTTCTTTGGTCCTCCCTTTCCTCCTCTCCCTGGGAGGAGTTGGTTAGCCTCGTCAAGGCCAACTCGGGGGATTGGAGCCTACAGTGGGGACTTTCCCAGATGCCGGTTTCTTGGAGTGGACCCCCCGCCGAACCAACAGTCCTCACCCTGCAATTTAAGGGAAATGGAAGCAAAGGAATACAGCCGGAAGAAGCCCAATACCGTCTGGATCTATCCTCCCTGCCCCATGAAGGCGCGGTGGAACCCCAGGAGGAACCTTATCTACAAAGATACGTCCAGGGTTTTGAGGCCCTGGGCCGATATCTTTTATCTCAAAACCGGTTTTCATTATCGATCAAGGCATTGGAACGCGCGGCCAATTTGGACCCAAGCTGGGATGAACCCCGTATCCTCCTGAGCCAAATCTACTCCCAAGACAACGTGTTGGAAGCAGCTCGGTTGGAAATGGAAAAAACCGTGAAAGATCATCCCGCACGGATTCGGATTCTCATGGCGAAGGTGGAGGAAGCACAGAAAAAGGCGGATGAGCCAAAAACTGTGGCTTTGTTGGATGAAATGATCCACCTCAACTCTGAGTTGTCCGATGCCGAGTACCATTTGTCCCTCATCTACGATAAATTGGGCTATCCGGAAAAGGCCAAGAACCTTTTAGAAGCCTCAGTTCAACTGAATCCGCAAAAGGTGGATGCCCAGTTGAGTTACGGGAAATGGATGGCCAAACTCGGCAATAGATTGAATGCCGAAGAAGCTTTCCGCTCCGTCCTTGCGGTGGACCCGGTCAACAAGGAAGCACAGGTGGAATTGTGGAAGCTCCTGAACCAGCCATAGGGAAACCCCGCTATTGCGCCCCGAACCGACCGAGGGGTCAGGGTTGGTTGATCTTTGGCGCATTGTTTCTCATTCTATGGTTTTTCGTCTTACGCCTTCAAAACCCTGGGATCATGACCGATGACAGCGGGGAATTTTCGGCGGCCAGCTGTCAATTGGGCCTTCCCCATCCCCCCGGCTATCCTCTTTTGTGCCTTCTTGACAGGATTTTCACCCTACTTCCCATCGGCACCCCCGCATTTCGCCTCAACCTGCTTTCCCAGCTTTTTGGCGTTGGCGCTCTTCTCGTTTCCATAAAGCTTTTGCGGAGGATCTTGCCCCAAACGGAAAGCTCGCCAGGTTTAACGCTTTTTTTAGCTTGGCTAGGCATGGCCTTCTTGGGATGTCGGGATCTTTTGTCCCAAAGCCTGACTGCAAAGGGCTGTGTCTATACCTTGACCCTTCTGTTTACCGCTTGGTTGCTGATCTTGTACTGGGATCGGATGGCCGTCAAAAGAGGTCTTAGAATGATGCTTCCGTTTTTTGTCTGGGCCCTGGGTATGTCGAACCATTGGCAAACCCATCTGGTATGGCTGCCTTTTTTAGGAGTCTGGTTTTATCAAACCCGCGCCCAATGGGGCATGAAGGAATTGGCGCGGGGTTTCACCATTGCCCTGATCGGGCTCTCCCCTTATCTTTACCTGTCCTTAAGAGGTAACCTCCATCCCCTGCCTTGCTGGGGAGATCCCAACCACTGGAGGGGTTTTAATTGGATCGTCACCCGCAAATTGGTGTCGGGCTTGGAACCGTTCACCCGCGACTTGGATTTTTATCTTTCCTATTTGAGTCAACTCAAGCTTATTTACACGACCCATTGGTTGCCGGGTTTTGTTTTGGGTGTCCTGCCCGGCGTTTATTTTCTCGGGAAGAAGGAAAGGGACTGGCTGAGAGGCCTTTTGGTCTTGGGGATCTCAGTGTTCCTCGCGGTTGGCGTGATCCATGAAGAGAATAACACCTTCCTGGTTCCCCTCTATTTGCTTTCCCTTTCCTCACTGGTTTGGCTCGTGGCGGGTTACGGATGGTGGGTCCTGTTCGGGAGGATCCAAAAAGGAAGAATCGGGATCATCCTTTTGCTATTGGCTATTCAATCATTTTGGACCGCTAAGGCGATGGGCCTGGAGGATAAAAGCCGATATGCCTTGGCAGGGGATTTCGCCGATAACGTACTCCTAGGACTCCCGCAAAATGCCGTTTTGATCGGGGAGGGGGATCATTACGTTATGGGCATCTGGGATGCCATCTACGCCCGAGGTGAAAGGCCCGACGTGACCTTTGAGCCGGGGGTATTCCTGGTGCACGATTGGGGTTGGCGCCAGATCGCACAGCAAGATAGGGATTGGTCTGCCATAAGCCAATCGCCCCTTTTCCAGGAAAGATTGGAAACCTTGACGTCCCAACCCCTCCGGCATCCCCTTTACTATTCCCTGGATAACAACAAAATGAGACTCGCCCTGGTTGCAGTGCGGGGCCGCTGGGTCAGGGAAGGTTTAGCCATGCGGTGGATTGAAATTCAGAAGGGGAAACGCGTGGAACCTTCTTCCGCGCAAACACGTCGGCTTTATTCCCTTCAAAGATTCAGGTGGAAAGCGGGCGATGAAAATGCCTGGGACCCCTCGTCTCAGGTCATCCTGGCTTATTACCGAGGGGAAGGAAGCAAAAACCCCAAAGAATAAGGGGATTTTCCAAAGCATCTATTGTTATAATAACGATGTTTTTTAGGCCATTTAAACGATTCCGGGAGATGGAATGGACCTTCAGCCGATCCTGAACTCAATGGTTGAAAAAAAGGCATCCGATGTCCATATGAAGGCCGGGGCCCCTCCCATGTTCCGCATTGACGGCGACCTTCAGCCCCAAAGTGAGACCCCGCTTACCCCCCAGGAATTGGCCGAAGTGGCCTCCTACCTAATGGATGAAAAACAACAACGCACTTTTTTTGAAGAACACCGGGAAGTGGACTTAGCTTACGCAGTGGAAGGCCTAGCCCGTTTTCGGACGAACGCCATGTGGCAAAGGGGTCTGCCCGAGATCATCATGCGGGTAATTCCCCAGATCATTCCCCGTATTGAGGACATCAATATGCCCACTGCCGTTCTAAAACAAATCGCTTCAGAACAACGGGGCTTGATCCTTGTTACGGGTATCACCGGATCAGGCAAAAGCACCACATTGGCTTCCTTGATCAATGAGATCAACCTGAACCGATCCGCTCATATAGTTACAATCGAGGACCCGATTGAGTTTGTGCACACGGATAAAAAATCAAGTGTTTCCCAAAGGGAAGTGGGTCTGGATACCGAAAGCTTCAAGTCGGCACTGAAATATGTGTTGCGCCAGGATCCGGATGTCATCCTGATCGGTGAAATGCGTGATGTGGAGACGGTTTCAGCCGCTATTTCGGCGGCTGAGACGGGACATTTAGTGTTCTCCACCCTTCATACGATGGATTCCATTCAGACCATTGAGCGTATCCTTGATTTTTTCCCTCCGACCCAACAAAACCAGATCCGTGTCCAACTTTCGGGAACCATTCGTGCAATCATTTCCCAGCGACTGGTTGGGAAGGCGGATGGGGTTGGAGTGGTTCCAGCTTGCGAGATATTGATCGCCACGCCCACCATCAAGTCGCTGATCGGGGAAGGGAAAATCTCCACCATCCGGGGTTTCATCGCCGAGGGCCACAGCCAGTATGGCATGCAGACATTTGACCAGTCCCTGATCGAATTGGTCCGAAAAGGCATGATCACCAAGGAAAACGCCATGGAACAGGCCACTTCCCCCAGTGAAATTGACCTGGGGTTAAAAGGGATTTCCTCTTCCAAAGCCTCAGCCCAATCCCTTATTTCCCAGATGGAAAACAGTCAGCAAAAAGAGCGTTTGAGTGGATGGCTAAAACGCGCCCAGGAACTTTATGGAAAAAATAGAGAGGATGAGGCACGGGCCGAATTGCGGCGAATCCTACAGGAACAGCCAGACCATAAGGAAGCCAACGCTCTGATGGCCCGAATCCGGGAAAAGGACGATCAATCCGAAAAGAAAAAGGATGTATCGGGTATCGTTAAAACTGCCCTTCAAATGTACCGGGAAGGAAAACAACAAGCTTCTATACTGGAGTTTCAAAAAGCCTTGGAATTGGACCCCAGTAATAAACAGGCTGAGGGTTACGTCCGTTCCATTCGCGCCGAGTTGGAAAATCAAACCAAGGCCAGGGAAATCTTCCAAACAGCACTCCAAGTCCAGCAGTCCGGTGATTTAGCTGCAGCGCTCTCCCAAGTTGAGCAGGCACTCGCCTTGGATCCAACCCACGAGCAGGCCAAGGTTCTCCAACGTAATTTGAGATTGGCGATTCAAAAGGAACAGGCCAAGGTAAAAGCGGGTGAATACAGTCAAACGGCGGTGGATTTATATAAAAACGGAGACCTTTTGGGGGCCCTTGTTGCGTGGAACAGGGCTTATGAGTTGAACCCGGACTTGGAAGAGGTGGCGCGGTACCTCCATCAGGGTATCCAGAAACTGTTGTCTTTCGGGGTGGAGGGGATCGATTTGAACCCGGAGAAGGAAACTATTTTGGGCCTTTTTGAACAGGGCGTCCGCAGTTATGTTCGGGGCGATTTCCAAACCGCCATTGAGTTTTTCAAGAAGGCTACGGGGAAGGCCGAAGGTAATACCTATCTAGCGGCCTATCTCCAAAAATCAACCCAGATGTTGGAAGACCAGATAAATGATATTTTCCAGGCCGGGTGGCGCGCCCACCAGGCAGGAGAGTGGTTAAACGCCCAAAAAGAGTATTCCAAGGTTCTCCGCCTTTCTCCTGGGCACCCCGAGGTGGTCCGCCAATTGGGGGAGCTGAAAATTCATATTCAGCAAGAATCCGAAAAGCTTTACCAAGAGGGGAAAAAGTCGTTCGAGGCCAACGACACGGATCAAGCCATAAGGGTTTGGGAAAAAATATTGGAATTGGATCCGTCGAATGAAAGGGCTTTGAAAAAAATCGAGGAGGCCAAATTGAAAAAAAACACCCTCAGTGGCATCTTCTCGAAGATAGGTTAGGAAAGGGAATAACATGAAAACACTTATCGTATTGGGGGGGATCCTCATCCTCGTTTTGGCCGTGTTTTTGAATGCGAAGATGCTCGCCGAACAGGCGGAGCAATGGGTCAAGAACAATCCGAAAGATCCACACGCGCCAGAGGTTCTTTATTACGCCGCCCGTTATTGCGATATCTTGGGCGATAACGCAAAGGCCCAATCCGTTTATTGGGAAGTTTACCAGCAGTACCCGGAAAATTCAGCCTTGTGTGCCGCTTCCCTCTATTATGAAGCCGACAATAAGGTCGAGACGTCCGCCGCTACGAGAAACTACGCGATACCCATCCTGGATATCGTGCTTAACCAATATTCAAGTGAGGAGGAATGGGTGCAAAAGGCAAAAGCTCTCAGGGACCAGGTGACTTATGTTCGATAACATTTTTAAAAGGGAAGCTTTCGCTTTCGCGCTTTTTCTTTTATTGGCCAATGTCAACTTCGCCATCGCCAAGACCATTGAGGTAGAGGTGGACGGGGATGAATCGGCGACACCCACCTTGACATCTGAAACTGTGAGCTTCACGCCCACTGTTGCTTTACCGGTTGGCAGGGCCACCGGCGCGGATTCTATCTCTGCCGCGACTAGCACGGTGACTCCACGGTTTTCCTTATCTTCTCCGACTGGTACGGCTACTATCGCGAGTTCTGTTCCTGCCGCGACAAATACGGCGACTCCAGAACTTTCCGAACCTTCTGCGACGAATACTCCGACTCAAGAACTTTCGGATGATTCAGCGAATACCGAGGAAACACCTACCCCTACACCAATCCTGGAGCCTTCGCCCACGGACACTGAGACGGTGGTTCCGAAAAAGGAGCCTGTTCAGGCCCCCGCACGGACAGTGCCTTCGTTAAAGTTAAAAAGGGTTCGTGCAGCGCAGGACATCAGCTTTTATTCTTTCCTTTCTTCCGGGTTCGTGGTTATGGATTCGGAGCCTAGGGAAATTCTGGGATTGGTGTATGCCTTTGAAGGCGACCCCATGAGCTATAGCCAGCCCTCGGAAGCCCATGTCAAGCTTGATCATCCAACACGCTCCAAGGTGGGCGACCTGCTCACGATTTATCACCTATACAAAAAATCGTTGGACAATTCCGAGCTTGGTTTTCAGGGGTCATGGGCGGAAATTCAAGCGGTCGTGCAGATCCAGGAAATCATCAAGGATATGGCTCGAGTTAAAATCATCGAAGGTTTTCAGCCTTTTTCCAATGGGGACATGGCGCGGGATTGCGGTATCGACGTGAAACGCTGGAAAAAAGCCCAAACCAAGAAAAATCTGCCTTTGGCCGATATTTCCTGCTCCGTGGCGGGCGGCTATCCATTGAACGTCCAATACAAGCAAACGGATACCATCGTGCTAACGGCTGGAAGTGATAAGGGTTTGGTGGAAGGAATGGTGTTTGAATTAGACCGCAAAACCGATCGGGGATTGGAGGGAAACCCACTATTCAATCCCCTCGGATTCGCCGAGGTTTTTTTCTGCGGAAATCAATACAGCTTGGCGCGTGTTACGGAGTCCAGGGATGGCATCCAGAAGGGATTCGCGGCCTTCTACCGGCCCTGAAAAAGCCCATTGACCCTCCAACCATCGTCCGGCCCGCCCTCGAATCCGGCGCCGGAAGAAGACATGCATCTACAGGGAATTATGAAGCACCTCTTTGCGGCAAAAGGTTTCGACGCTTCCAGGTACAAACGAAACTACATCAAACGCAGGATCGCCGTCCGGATGAGGGCGACGGGTTCAGGGACTTACGAGGAATACGGCCGCTTCTTGCGGCGCAAGCCATCCGAGATGAGTCTTCTGTTGGACCGATTGACCATTCACGTGACCGGTTTTTTCCGCGATCAGGCAGTTTTCCGGGCGTTGCGGGAAAGGGTATTTTCCAATCCGACGAAAGGAGATCTTTTCAAGGTGTGGTCAGCCGGATGCAGCACCGGCGAGGAGGCCTATTCAACAGCTATCGCGCTTAAGAATTGGGCCTTGGATCATCCTCCCTTCCCGTTTGAAATTTGGGCCACGGATATCGATCCTCAAAGCGTTCAAACGGCCGAAAAAGCTCAATACCCGGTTGAGGCCCTCTCCCAGGTGGATCGGGCCAGCCTGTCACGATGGTTTTACACCCAACAAGATAAGGCGGGAATCGTGGAGGAACTGAGGAAAAATGTCCGTTTTAGGACTCATGATTTACTGGGAGGATGGCCATCGGACTTGGATGGGTTTGACCTGGTCCTTTGCCGAAACGTGATGATTTATATGACCGCGTCCCAACAGCAAATTCTTTACCACAAATTCGCAAAAGCGCTAGTTCCCGGCGGCTTTTTGGTGTTGGGTCTGACCGAAACGCTCATGGGCAAGGCTCGAGAGTTGTTTCATTGCGTGGACGTGAAACACCGAATCTATCGGGCTCATCTGGAATCTCCGGATCAGGGTGGTGTGCTGGGGGAGGAATCCTTTGGATAGGGCCCAAGATCACATCAACCTGGGAACGGCTTTTTCCATTTCAAAGAGGTATGAGGACGCCATCGTTGAATTCCGTAAGGCGCTGGAATTAAGCCCTTCGGACGGTGAAATCCTTTTTCAATTGGGCGGGCTTTGTACCAACCTGGGTCGGTATGACGAAGCTAAAGACTTTTACAGGCGGGCCCTGGAGATTAACCCCATGAACCTCAATGCCCACTGTAAGTTGGGGCTTTTGCTGGAGGCGGAGGGAAAGTACGAGGAAGCGGTGGTGGAGTTCGGAAAGGCCCTGGAGTTGAATCCCGCGGACGCGGGGCTCCACAATAATCTGGGCAATGTGTTGGCCAAGATGGGCCGTTATCCGCAGGCGCTCGAACAGTACCGGAGCTATACTGCCATTAATCCTAAGAACGCTGAAATCTTTTTTAAAATGGGGTTTGCCCATGAGCAGACGGGGGAACTGGATGCTGCCATTGACGATTACGGCCAGGCCCTCAAAATCAATCCGCGTCACGCGGCGGTTCACGCTATTTTAGGAAACGCCCTTTCGAAGAGGGGAAAATTCAACGAGGCTCTGGCCTGCTACGAGGAGGCCTTGCGTTTGAATCCCCAGGAGCCTGAGGTCCATTTCCGGATGGGGATCGTGTTGATGAACCTGGGAGATTATGACCAGGCCGAAAAAATTCTAGAACATGCGGTCCAACGGAATCCGCTCAACGCCGAGGTTTATTTGAAACTAGGAATGATCCACGCCGGGCGAGGTCGGCACGAGGAAGCGATCCGCATGTACAAGAAAGTCATGGAGATCAACCCTCATGACGCCAGTGTTCACAATGTTCTGGGCTACATATACGATAAGCAAGGTGATTCAGAAAGGGCCATGGAGGAGTACATGGCGGCAAAGGCTCTAAATCCGAACGATCTCGTGATTCTTGATAATCTTGGAAATATTCTCTATAAAAGTGGGAAATTCGATGAGGCGGTTGAGAACTACGCCCGAGTTGTCGCCCTAAACCCGGTGAATGGGGATGCGCACGCGAAACTGGGGAATCTTTACCTAAAAAAAGGGCAAAAAGGCCTGGCGATCGAACATTGGGAAAAGGCCCTCGCTTTGGAACCCCACAACGAGATCCTCAAGAATAACCTGAAATTCGTCAAGGGAACCGCGGAATGAGTCCCTTGCACCAAGAGAAATCCCTGGGGGAACTTCTGCGGCAAGCGGGCAAGATCACCTCCCGGCAGATTCAGGTGGCCCTGGTCGAGCAACGAAAAAGCCATGAACCCATTGGCAAGGTCCTCGTTCGTTTGGGCTTTGTGGAAGAAAAGGATATTTTGCAGGTGATGCAGGGCCTGTCCACGCTGACCTTCGTGGTGGGAGGGGAACTTTTCGGGGTGGAAACATTCCGGGCGAGAGAAGTTTTGAAGTACGCACCCTTTAAACCCCTTCAGGGAGGTGGAGTTTGGGTCGGCTTTTGTCCCATCCACTCGATGGAAGTGCCTATCCTGTCGCTCAGGAGGGTCTTGGGTTTGGAGGATTTTCCCAATTCCGCCGCTACTTGGTTCGTTTTTTTGGATATCCGGGGAGTTCCATTCATCATCTGGGTCGATCGGGTCAGGGAAGTGATCCGTTTCAGGGTGGACCAAATTGAATCACCGCCGCCATATCTTTTTGGAAAAAAATCCGATTTGTTTTATTGTTTAGGTAAAATAAAAGACGATCTTTACTCCATCTTGAACCCTGAAAAATTACTGGAAGAGGGGCCTATTCCGCCCCCCCTCCCAAGGGAAAATTATGCCGACCCGGTCTGATATAAAAACAATCCGCGAAATGGCCAATGGATCCGACCAAGGGGATGCTTCCACCCATAACAACCTGGGCGTTTTTTATTATTCCAAAGGAATGTCTGCAGAAGCTCTCAAGGAGTTTCGGACCGCGCTGGAGGTGGATCCAGAGAATACCCAGGCCCTTGAGAATTTGAAGTCCGTCAACCGGCAGACGGGCCTTTATGACCGCACCCTGGAAGCCTATAAAAAATCGGTCCAGCTATTTCCCTCCGATTCAGAAGCGGTCTATAACTTGGCAAACGCATACCGCTATACCGGCCAATTTGAGAATGCCGCGGAGTGTTACCGCAAGACCTTGGAACTGAATCCCGATCATCCTTTTGCCCGTAATTACCTGGGTATTTGTTTCAAGTGCTTGGGGCTCCTGGATGACGCGGTCAGGGAGTTCCAGCAGGCCATCGAATCCAATCCTTATTTCGCCGACCTCCACAACCACCTGGGGGAAGTTTATTACAAGAAGGCCATGATCAATGAGGCCCTGATCGAGTTTAAAAAGGCCATCTCGCTGAGCCCGGATTACCCCAGCGCCCATTACAACCTCAGTTTCGTGTACGGGGACAAAAATATGCTGGAGGAGGCGGAACGGGAATTCAAACGGGCAGTGGACCTCAACCCTAATTTTGGACAAGGCGCGCAGGCCCTTCTTTCCATTGAACGCTCCAAAACGATGGAAGAAAGGGTCGCGGAGCAAGTCGCCGCCCAACCGCCCGCCTCGTCGGCGGAAACCTTTATGAGCTTGGCCGCAGCCTACAAGGGGAAGGGGCTCTTGGACGAGGCCGTCCGGGAATACAAACGCGCCATTGAATTGAATCCCACCGAGGAAAGGCTTTACCGGGCACTGGGGGAAATTCTGCTGCAAAAAGGCTTGGTGGTGGACGCTCTTCAAGCCTTTCAAAAGGCGGTCGCGCTCGCCCCGAACAACGTCGAGAATCATATCCAGAGTGGAGTGGCCCTCCGGGAACTCAACCGGAATGAGGCCGCTGCGGAGGAATTCCAAAAGGCGATCGATCTTATGCCGGGGTCGAGCATGGCCCATTTTGAGATGGGAGTGACCTATTTTAAGATGGGTGAGAGCGAGAAGGCCACCCGGGAGGTCCGGGGCGCGCTGGAATTGGACCCGCGGAACGCGGAAGCCCACTACTATCTCGGGGTTTATTATTACAAAGTAAACCTCTTTGAGGAAGCGATCCGCGAAATCACCCTGGCCATGGAGCAAAATGTTTCCATCGCATCCAGCGCGGAGGCCTTGACCTACCTGGGTCTGGCCTTGGCGGATAAGGGCCGCTTTGAGGAAGCAATCGCGGAATATAAAAAGGCCCTGGAGTTCGACCCGAAAAATTCAATCATTCATAATTCTCTAGGCGTGGCCTACAAGAACGCCAATCAGATGCCCGAGGCCATCCGCAGTTACCTCCGCGCCATCGAGTTGAACCCCCGGTACGCCAAGGCCTTTAACAACCTCGGTGTGGTGTATTTCAAGCAAAGCCAGTACGAGAAGGCGATTGAGTGCTTCCGAAAAGCCGTTGAAATTGAACCGGACTATAAAACCGCTCAAAATAACCTAGCGGTGGCCCTCAAAAAAAAGAATGTCCTGGTTGAGGCCTCCGAGGCGCTCATCAAGCAAATCATGGCCGACCCGGAGAACGCTTCCCTCCACCAGAACCTAGGTCTTCTATATAAGAACACAGGCCAATATCCAGAGGCGATGCGCGAATTCACCGAAGCCATCCGGATTTCCCCTAAAAGCCGGGACGCCCTGACCCAACTAGGCGAGACTCACTTGCTCCTGGGCCAAATGGACGAGGCAGTGAAGGTCTTGGCGAAAGCCGTTTCCTGCGATCCCGCCCACCCGGAAGCGCATTTGCAACTCGGGAAAGTCTATATCCGCCGGGGTTGGTGGGATGAGGCCCAGGTGGAGATGAAGAAAGCCCAGAACGTTAAAACCCGATCTGACCGAGATCCATTTTCACTTGGGCCAGATCTACCGTTCCAAAAGCTGGTGGGATGAGGCGCTCAGGGAATTTCGGCTTTACTTGGATACGCCCACGCCTGAGGAGGATAAAGGCTCTCAGGCGATCGAGTGGATCCGTCAAATCCAGGTATGGAAATCCGAGCTCCAGGTTTCGCCGTCTGCCGGCCAATCCAAGTTGATCAAGTAATAGGAAACCTATGAAACTACTCTTGTGCATGTTTTCGTCCAAAAAGCTTGAGCCGGTTAAAAAGGCCCTTTGGGAAGCCGGAATCCGGGGCGTGACCCTATCAGACGCCTCCGGCTACGGCTACCAACGGGTCCAAGTGGAGTCGGTGCAGGGAACGGATTATAAGGTACAATACCAAGACCGTTTGAGGTTGGAGATCGTTCTTCCTGATGATGAGTTGGAGAGGGTGGTGGAGCTCCTTTTGGATGTCATTCGAACGGGCCGCATAGGGGATGGGAAAATATTCGTCCTTCCCGTGGAAGACGTGATACGTGTACGTACCGGTGAGAGGGGCGAGAACGCCCTATAAAGACGAGCCTTTTTCCTTTCCTTTCAAGAAAGGAGGAGGGCCTTTTCGAGACCCATTCGTGGCTGGCGGGGGTTGATCCGGCATTCGGGTTTCGCGTGATGGTGAAATAGTCCTGCTTAGGGAGGAATTCGTGGCTCAAAAAATATTATTGGTGGATGACGCATCCTTCATGCGCATGATGCTTAAAAATATCCTCGTTGGTGCGGGGTATGAGGTGGCTGGGGAGGCGGAAAACGGGGCCAAGGCCATCGAACAATTCAAGGCCCTAAAGCCGGATTTGGCCATCATGGATATCATCATGCCCGAGATGGGCGGGATTGACGCGGTACGAGAAATCGTAAAGATGCAGCCCAGTGCGAAAATTCTAATGTGTAGTTCGATGGGGCAACAATCACTAGTAGTTGAAGCAATACAGGCCGGGGCAAAAGATTTCATCGTCAAGCCTTTCCAACCCTCCAACGTGCTGGAAGCGGTCAAGAAAGTCCTCGGCTAAGCCGAAATCGGGGACGAATCCAGAAAGGTGCGTCGCGCAATGTCGTTCGATTCCCAATCCTTCACTGATTTTCAATTGGATGCGCTCCGGGAGGTGGGCAACGTTGGGGCCGGGCACGCCGCTACAGCCCTTTCCCAAATGGTGGGGCGGCCCATTGGCATGTCCATCACCCAGGTGCTCATACTGCCCACCGACCAAATCGCTGGCTTCTTGGGCGGGGAAAAAGCGGATGTGGCGGCCGTTTATATGCCGGTTTATGGCGATCTTTGTGGCGTTGTGTTGATTTTTTTTCCCTTGGACCTCCTGCCCGATCTGGCGGGACTGCTGTTGAAAAGGGATGTCCTGGCTTCCCAGGAATTGTCCGAGATGGATCGCTCGGCTATCAAGGAATTGGGTAGTATCCTAACGGGATCTTATTTAAGCGCCCTTTACCGCTTTATCCATGTCCAAATGATTCACGGTGTTCCTACCCTCGTCGTGGACATGGCCCAGGCCATTTTGGACACGGTTTTGGTGGACCTGGAGCAGGACAATGATTTGGCCATCGTGATTGAAACCCGCTTGACCGAAAACGACAGGCAGCTGACGGGGAGGTTTTTTCTCCTGCCTGAGGTAGGAACCCTTCCCAAATTGTTCAACGCTTTCAATCAATCCATCGAAACGCCCGGCAATGCCTGAGACGGAATGGCCCGTCGGCATCGCTGAAATGAAAATCGCCAAGGGCCCCGACCGCTTTTCCGCCATCGGGCTGGGATCCTGCGTGGGGGTGGCCCTTTGGGACGGCGAAACGGGCTGGGGAGCTTTGGCCCACGTCATGATGCCGGCGCGAAACGCCACCGCCCAGTTGCCTGTTCCGGGAAAATACGCGGATACTGCCGTGGAATGGGTCCTTTCCGAGCTGGTCCAAAAAGGGGTCGACCAGGGAAGGTTGAGGGCCAAGTTGGTGGGGGGGGCGAACATGTTCAATTCCATCCAATTCAACCCCTTGCCAATCGGTCTGCGGAACGTCATGGCCTGTCGGCGGGAATTGGCGAAAAGGGGCGTGCCCGTCGTAGCGGAAGATGTGGGAGGTGTCCGTGGGAGATCGGTCGTTTTTTTCCCCAAAGATGGAAGGCTTTCGATTCGCTGCCTTAATCAGCCGGAACGGTGGATTTGATGAACCCGATGGATAAGTCCCAGGAAGATCCGGTTTGGAACTCGCCAGTCTCGTCAGATCGGGGGACGTCTGCGCTCGAGGATCTAGCCGGGTCCAGAGACCCACAAGCCCAATTGATCCTATTTACCCTTGCGGGATGCGCCTTTGGGATTCCAATCCGCCAAGTAAGGGAGATCTTAAGGGTTGGAAACATCACGCGTATGCCCAAAGCGCCTTTTTTCCTGGAGGGAGTCATTCATTTGCGGGGCCGGATTACCCCGGTCATCGATTCCCAAAAAAGGCTCGGACTGCCAAGAACGGACCGTAACACGGATAGCCGTATCCTGGTGGTTGAATGGAAAGACCTCGTGATGGGACTAATCGTGGATAGGGTCCTGGAAACCTTGAGGGTCTATCGATCGGAGTTGAAACCGATCCCGGCAGGGATCGGGCTGGGGGTCGACCCGTCCCTTTTCTCGGGCCTTTGGGAGGGACCCGGGAGGGAGGTGTTGTTGTTGAACCTGGAAAACATGATTCGGCTGGAAGAACTTAAAAAGGAGCCCGACACACGGTCCGGCCCCCAGGAGGAATAAGCCGTGCCTATCAAGGTCTTATTTGTAGATGATTCTGCTTTTATGCGTGGAATCTTAAAGGGAATAATCCTGAAAGATCCCTATGTCCTGGCAGGAGAGGCGGAAAACGGAAGGGAAGGAATTGAGAAATTCCAGGAATTAAAGCCCGACTTGGTGACCATGGACATCGTGATGCCTGAGATGGACGGCATTGATGCGGTTAAAGGTATCCGGGAAAGAAACCCCGATGCGCGTATCATCATGGTTTCCGCCATGGGTCAGCAATCCATGGTGATTGAGGCCATCCAAGCGGGCGCAAGGGATTTCATCATCAAGCCTTTCCAGCCTCCGCGTGTCCATGAAGCCCTTAAAAGGGTGATGGGATAATGGCGGAAAACGCGGTCAACGGCGGCCCCGACATGATACGGGTTCTTGTCGTGGATGATTCTTTTTTCATGAGGAAACTGATCGTGGAAGCCCTGGAGGCTCCGGGCAGCGGAATAAAGGTTGTGGAAACGGCTTCCGATGGGTTGGACGCATTGCGGAAGGCCAAAACGTGCAAGCCTGACGTAGTGACCCTGGATGTGGAAATGCCCCGCTTGGACGGGCTTGAGACGCTGGCCCGGCTTATGACGGAAAGTCCAATACCTGTCGTCATGCTTTCCAGCCATACCGGAAAGGGCACGGATGCGACTCTGAAAGCCCTCGAACTGGGCGCAGTCGAATGTGTCCTTAAACCCGCTGGGATCATTCCGGGATCGATGAGGGGGGTGGAGAAGGAATTGATCGAAAAGATCCGGCTGGCTTCGCTTTGCAAGCCCCGCCCCGGCCGCATCGCTTTGGGGTCCTCTTTGGCCCCTGCCCCACAGGCTCCCCCGACGTCCCGGCAGGATCGGACAAGCCATTCTGCCCAATTCCTGGTCTGCGTGGCCGCTTCAACCGGTGGGCCAAGAGCCCTCAATGAATTTTTTTCCGTCATCAAGCATCATCCCAAAACCGCTTTCCTGGTGGTCCAACATATTTCAGTGGGGTTTACCCAGGCTTTGGCGCGTCGTTTGGGAGAGGCGGGCTCCTTGGACGTCACGGAAGCGGCCAAGGGTGAGCGAATCCTGGGGGGGAGGGGTTATGTCGCCCCGGCGGGCAAGCACTTGGTGGTGGAGGGAAAATCGGCAGAATTCACTTTTCAGTTCAGCGACTTGCCGCCCCGCCTGGGGGTGAAACCCTCTGCCGATGTCCTTATGACTTCCGTAGCCAAGGCGGCCGGGGCCAAATGTCTTGGGGTGGTCCTGACCGGCATGGGACGGGATGGTACGCTGGGCTTAAAGGATATCCGCTCCGCCGGTGGAAAAACCTTCGCTCAAAACGCTGAATCCTGTGTTGTTTACGGGATGCCGAAGTCAGCCGTCGAAGCAGGGGTTGTTTCCCGCCAATTGGACTTGGAAACCATGGCTGACGAAATCAATTCCATCCTAATCGCCCAAGTTTGACCGCCGGGTTCCAGTTTTTTCCTTTAAAATAAGAACCTAAAAGTAAAACCCTGTTCATCCCAAAGACACCAGGATAGGGCATTACAAAATGAGCGATTTTCGAAGTGGTATGTTCTCAAGTCTTTCAATTTATTTTAAGCCTGGGTGACTTGGCGCCGGGATATAAGTTTTGTACTCGACTTTTAGATAGGGACGTGGAGATTTGAACACCCAGGATTACAAAGAACTTTTTCTTGTCGAAGCGAGAGATTATCTCTCTACCTTGAATAATGCCCTCGTGGTCCTGGAAAAGGATCCCGGGCACGCCGAGGCGGTCAAGGAGATTTTCCGGGCTGCCCACACCCTGAAGGGCATGTCCGCCACCATGGGTTACGCTCCCATGACCACCCTAACGCATCGGATGGAAACAGTCATGGAGCCGGTGCGGTCCGGAACTTCCAGCCTTTCTACGGAACAGGTGGACGTCCTTTTCGCTTGCCTGGACCGCCTGGAATTATGGGTAAAAGATTTGGAGTCGGGAAATGAGATTTCCGAAGAATCCACGGGCGACCTCCTGGAAAGGCTCGAATCCCCCGCCGATTCCTCCAGTGGGACCGAGGCGTCGGCCGCCATGATGCCGGGGGTGATGACGGCCCAGCCTGATTCAAGCGGTTTTGCATTCGATGAGAATGAAAGGGAAATCCTGGCCCAGGCCAGGGTGAATGGGTTCTCGCTTTTTCGACTCCTCGTCCGGTTTGAGCCGGGGTGCGTATTCAAGGAAGTGCGTGCTTTTATGGTCCTCAAGAACCTTATCCCGCTGGGTGAGGTGGTTAAATCAATTCCTCCTGGACCGGCGGTCGAGAAAGGCGAGTTCGACCGCTCCTTCGAATTGGTCTTGGTGACCGAGAATTCCCCCCAAAAGCTGAGGGATGCGGTGCTTTCAGTAGTAGAAGTGGAGGCCGCGGAGGTGTCGCCCTTGGAGCCTTCCGAATTGGAATCCGGAACTATGGGGCGCCACTCCGAGATAGGGGACGCTAGAATTTCAAATATTCCTACAGTTCCAAAACCATCCGAGTCACCGGGCTTGACCGAGGAAAAAGCCTTCACCCTTCCTACCATCCGAGTTCATACCAGTAAGTTGGATAAATTAATGTCCTTGGTGCAAGAACTGGTAATATCCAAGGTCCGCTTCGAGATGGTTGCTTCCAACGGGGAAGTGAGGGAATTGCGGGAACCTTTGGCTCAACTTCACCACATTACGGATGAGCTTCAGGATGAGATCATGAAAGTGCGATTAATACCAGTGAAACAGGTCTTTGACCGATTTCCACGCATGATCCGAGATTTAGCCAAGAGCCTGGGAAAACAGGTGAATTTGGAGATGGATGGGGCGGAGGTGGAATTAGATCGTACAGTGATTGACGAAATTGGCGAGCCGCTGGTTCACCTGCTTCGCAATGCCGTGGATCATGGCGTCGAGACACCCGGTCTACGGGCCCAGGAAGGAAAAGATCCATTTGGGACCATCCGGCTACAAGCCAAACGCGAAAGGTCGTCGGTTGTTTTATCCGTCACCGATGACGGCAAGGGTATTGACCCGGATCGGGTACGACAACGTTCGGTGAGTAAAGGGTTGATGACTGCCGAAGAAGCCGGGAAACTTACTGATGAAGAAGCGGTAAGGCTTATCGGGCAGCCAGGCTTTTCACTTGCCGAAAGGGCAACTGAGATATCGGGTAGGGGAGTGGGAGTAGACGCGGCCAAAACGAAGGTGGAGTCAATGGGTGGGAGCTTCCGCATCCAAAGCCGGAAGGGGTCGGGCACCACGATTTTCCTGCGGTTCCCCCTCACGTTGGCCATCATTAAGGCGCTTCTGGTGAGGTCGGGCGGGGAAACTTTCGCGATTCCGGTATCGGGAGTGCTCGAAACGCTTGAGATCAACCCGAACGAAAAACGCCTCCTCCAGCTACAAGAGACTCTTTTGCTGCGCGATGAGGTTCTACCCCTTTACCGGCTGGGGGATTTGCTTGAATTAGGTGCTCCTCCTCTTACTTTGGAGCTGGAACCAGTGGTCGTGGTGGAAGTTGGAGAGTCGCGGGTGGGATTATTGGTGGATTCCATCGTTGGCCAGAATGAGATCGCAATCAAACCACTGGATCGGTTCTTAAAAAAAATCAGGGGTTTCGCGGGAGCTACCGTATTGGGGGACGGAAACATCGCCCTCGTTCTGGATGTGAACAGTCTTATCGAGGATTTACGCGAACGCCGTTATCGCGCTGATCATTCTCTTCCTGGGAAGGAAAACGCCCATGCTCTTGAACCTTGACGATTTGACCCCAGCCCAACTGGACGCCCTGAAGGAGGTGGGTAATATCGGGGCGGGCCACGGGGCCACCGCCCTCTCGCAGATGCTTGGTAAGAAGATCCGGATCACCGTCCCGCGGGCTTCCATTTTGGCATTGGGGGATGTGCCCCATCTGGTGGGTGATCCCCAGACCCTCGTGGCGGGTCTTTGTTTGACCATCCTAGGGGACGCGACAGGAAAAATTTTCCTCCTTTTTCCCCGGGATTCCGCATTGCACCTGGCGGATCTGCTACTTAAAAAGGAAGTGGGTACCAGCCAAATCCTTGACGAAATGGGGCATTCGGCGATCAAGGAAGCGGGAAATATCCTTGCAGGTGCCTATTTGAGTGCTTTAAATGAGTTTTTGGGCATGCTTCTTTTAATGTCCGTTCCAACCCTGGTGTTTGACATGGCGGGGGCCCTTTTGACTACTCTCTCTCACGGAATTGAGAAATCGACAAAGGTCATCGTGATCGAAACCGAATTCTTGGATGACAACAAGGTGGTGGGCGGATATTTCATCCTAGTCCCGGATCCGGTCTCCCTCCAGGCGATCTTCCAAGCCATCCGGGTCCGCTAAAATATCATTTGGGTGGGCTAACTGAAGAGCTCCGCGATCTTATCAATAAATTATTCCAGAATTTGGCAATTCTTCCATTCAATCTCCTCCAAAGATCGTGATAAGATAGCGCGCATTAAACATTGTTTCCTATTTAGCCCATTCCAAATCCCTGGAAGGATTTAACGGATGAATGAAAACCTTGCTTTATTGACCGAAATTAACGGTCTCGCCAATTCCCCCAATCCCACCCCGGCCCACCTGGCTTATGCCTGCCTGAAATGGCGTGAAAAATACCAGTTCGATACGGTCTTTTTGGCTGTTTCCGGCGCCCCCGACGAACCCATCACCGCCCTGGCTTTTGATGGAAAAGAAGAATTGGTCGATTCTGGACTTTACCGACTAGGAGTGGAGGAGCGAATCAGCCTTTCCAAGGCGTCCTATAAGACCTTTTCCGACGTAACAGGGAAACCTGTTTTCAACAAATACGGCTCCTTACGCATGCAAAAACCTAATGGGGGGATGTTTCTTAACGATTTCAAGCCGCATGAACGCTACATCCTTTTTGGGCTGATGCATGAGGAACCCAAGTCCTATCCGGAGGCGTTGCTCAAGGAAATCCTCGGGGTTTGGAAAGACTGGCTGGGGGCACTCAACCTGGGGTTGGATAAGGCCTTGTCGACGGGGTATCCTTCCGCACCAGTGAAAGCTTATCCAGTGGCCCCGTCCAACGAACCGCCGCTTACTCCTTCGGCGACGAAGGCGGAACCATCCGTCGCCCTCAAAGTTCCACCCTCGGAAGAAAGTCCATCAGCATCGGCTTCCGGCTCGGGACAAAAGAGGTCGCCCGGCGAAATACCACCTCCTCCGCATCTTTCCGTGAATGAGCCCTTCGCTCATGATGAAATAGGAGGGAAAAGGCGCCGACCTGTTTTGCTTGTGGATGAGGTGACGAGACTTTTTAATAAAGCCTATTTTGAGGAAAGCCTGGCTATCGAGGTTGAAAGGGCCAAAAGATATCAGCGTAATGTCAGCCTGCTTTTCCTCGAGGTAACCCCCCTCGCCCCCCTCGGCGACCAGGAGAACAAGGTCGCGACCCAAGTGGCGGAAATATTATCTAACAGCCTTCGGCGGGTGGACGTCATCTGCCGGCTGGATAAAAACCGTTACGCCATCGTACTTCCTGATACCGCCTTTAACACTTACGGGATCATCGCGAAGCGCATTTTTAAATATTTCAAGCAAATCATGGGGGACCATCCGTTGGTTTACATAAACCTGAGTGCCTCTACCTATCCCCAGCATGTAGAAAACCACATCGCTTTATATGAACACACGGAAAAACTGCTTTCCCAGGCCAAGGAAGCCGGCCCCAATAAGGCCGTTTTGCCCGATTAACCCATGGATACCCGTCTCGCCCGCCTTGCACTTCACCTGACCGGGGTGATCGGACCCCGCCGTCTTAAAGCCGCGAAGGATGCCTTTTCGAACCTGGAAGATGTTTTTGGCTCACCGGAGGAAAAGCTCCAGGAACTCCCCGATTGGACCCCCTCTTGCGCGAAAAAAGTTTTGGCCTTGCGAAATCCAGCTGAAAGGGCGAAAGCCGAACTGGAGGAGGCTGCCCACCGGGGCATTCATTTATACGTTGAGGGAGACGATGGGTTCCCGGCCGTGTTTCAAAATCTTTACGATCCCCCATTCGTTTTATGGGTTCGGGGCCAATTATTGAAGGAAGACGAAAATGCCATCGCGGTCATCGGGTGTCGCAGGCCTAGCCCCTACGGTAAGCACGCGGCCCTTCATCTTTCGGAGGGCATCGCGGGCGCTGGATACACAGTGGTTTCGGGCTTGGCGCGGGGCATCGACTCCTTGGCCCACCGGGGAGCTCTCAAGCACCCGCAGGGGAGAACCCTCGCTTTTTTGGGAAGTGGACTTCTGAACCTTTATCCGCCCGAAAACGGGGATCTGGCGGAAGAAATCACCCAGCGGGGTGCGGTTTTAAGTGAATACCCTCTCCGCGCAAAACCACTGGCGCTTCATTTCCCCCAGCGAAACCGATTGATCAGCGGATGGTCCCGCGGGGTTTTGGTGGTTGAAGCCGCGAAAGATAGTGGTTCATTTATTACGGTGGACCATGCCCTGGAACAGGGAAGGCCCGTTTTCGCCGTGCCTGGTCCCATCGATCATCCCCAATCGGAGGGCACCCATGCGCTGATCCAACAAGGGGCCCGGCTTGTGACGGGCGTGGAGGATATTTTCCATGAATTAGGCGACTTGCGGGCGGAAATCCTCTTCAAAGCGCAGGATGGTTCAGGAAAAGTCCCGGGGAATCGGGAACTGTTGACCGAAGAGGAAAAGTACCTGCTGGAGAAATTGTCCCATGAGCCAAGACATGTGGACCAACTGATGCACGAAGCCCGCATGGACCTTCGAAAACTGAACGAGCTTTTGCTTTTCCTGGAAATGAAGGGGTTCGTTCAGCAAACCCCGGGACATTGTTATTTCAAACTTTGACACTGGATTTTGCTTCTTGGTGAAAATTCAGCGGAAGGAAGTTGTGCTTGGTTAGGATCGGTGGACATTTACTGGAAGAAGGTTGTTGTGCCCTGGAAAAATAATATGGAAAAAAGCCGAATATTATTGGCGCTTTTTGCCTTGGCGCCCCCCTTGTGGGCGGGAACTGAGATAAAGGCCCTGGTGGAAGGCAGTGCCTACAAGGAGGCTTGGATCGACCTTGGGACCGTCGTAAGCGACGGACATTTAAAGGTGCATTTCAAAGGTCCCTGGTGCCTGGGTTCCCTGATTTACGACCGGGAAACCTCCCAGCTGACCATCGTGGATGAACAGCGTAAGACCGTTATTGTCCTCACACAAGAAAACCAGGCCGCCTTGAAGGTCATCGGAGCCCTTTCCTCGGCGAAGCTCATGGGCCAAATCACGGGCTCGACCCCCAGTGCCAAGAAAACCTTCGCAATGGTCAAGGAGAATGCCCAGGCCTTCTTTAACGGGACGCCCTTTTTGAAAGAAAGCGGCCAGCCCAAGGCCGGCTTAACCTGCGATCATTACGAAACCGACTGGAACGGCCAAAAGACGCGGGAAGTTTGGACCACCGAACCGGCTGCCGCGGGAGTGGATGGGGAAGACTTCAATACCATCCGGGGCTTGGCCCATCTTTTATTGGACCTGTGCGGGAGTGAATTGGCCCAGTTGGGAGCGGACACGACGTTTTTTCAACAGAACCTACCAGAGGCTCCGCTTCCTGTTTTTGCCGATCTTTATACGAACGGCAAACATACTGGAAGATTCCAAATCCTCTCGGTCCGTTCGCGGGATATCGCCCCGGGCTCTTTCGCGCCACCCTCAAGTTACAAGGTTTTAGGATTGCTGGATTTGTTGAAATAATGAAAAAACTTTTGAACAAGGCACCAAAACCCCAAGTAAAGCCCAACTATTAAGAAACTAATAACAAATCCCGAAGCCATGGAATTTGAACCGCCAAGACACATGCCGACTCTCTTTAAATATATTAAGGAGCCAGTAGGGCCCCGATAAGGGGCCAAAGGGTGCGAATTATGGCATGGGAAAAGCGATCATAATTAAATGAAGGGCCATATGGTTTTGCTTGTGTAACTTTGTCTTCGTCGTGGTGAAAGGTGTTTTGCTGGAAGGTTTGGTTCACGTTAAATCCACCCTGTTCGCGAAGAGTTTAATCAGAACATCTTTTCATAACGGTGACTATAATAAAGGCATATTCGACCCATTTAGTTTCCCTGGGCCAAAGATCAAGGAGGCGTTTATGAAGCTCTGGAGCGATACCTTCGGCGAGGGTTCGAAATTAAGGGATGATTATGTTTTCATGAAACCCCATCCGACTCAGCACGCGATCCTGTCCCAAAACAAGAACCCCCATTTGGCTTGGGGCGAGATTCCTAGGGACGCGAAATCCCTCGTATTAATTATGCATGATAGCGATGCTCCCCAGAGCCGGGACTTCGTAAACAAAACGGATAAAACCCTGCCCTTTGACGCCCCCCGGAGCGAATTTTTCCATTGGGTATTGGTAGATATACCCACCAGCGGTTCCCCCATCCTGGCGGGCGAATTCAGCAAGCTGGTGACCGTCAAGGGGAAGCCGGGCCCTGCCGCGCCCCGCGGCATGAGGCAGGGATTGAACGACTACACCACCTGGTTTAAGGGCAACCTGGCTATGGAAGGGAATTATTTCGGCTACGACGGGGCTGGCCCACCGTGGAATGACGAGAAAATCCACCATTACCATTTCACACTCTTTGCCATCAAGGAAAAGAAATTCCCCATTGAGGGCAATTTCACGGGTAAGGACGTGCTCAACGCGCTGGTGGGAAAGGTGATCGAGAAGACGAGGCTGTCCTGTCTTTACTCGATCTACCCCAAGGCCCGGTAATTCAACCCGGTAAACGGCATCGTTGCCTTTGCGCCCATGGATGAAGGGCCCCTTTTGCCTCCGAAAAGGTTCACCTTCTCCCGGGTCTTGAAACAGCTGACCTGGTGCCGCATATTGCATCATTCTAAAACGAAGCCGATCACCCCGGTCGGCCACACGAGGGTCAACGATGTCGGAATCCAAATCGTTTCTTGAGAGAAGATTGCAATCCCGGGTCCGGGTTAAGATCCCCGTGCATTACACCTTAGTGGAGAACAAAAAAGTGCTGGCGAAGGTTCGGGGCCTCCACGCCTTGGCAAAGGATTTGAGCTTGAGCGGCATGTTCGTCAAGACCGACAAACCCGTGGCGGTTGGCGACGTTTTAAGGTTGGATATTTCCATACCGGGGAAAAAAATAAAACACTATTTCGCATTCGCTGAGGTGGTTCGAGCCTCGAAAAGCGGGGCGGGCATCAAACTTTTGCTAATGCCGGAAGAGGATAAATCGGGATTGCGGGAATACCTCGCCACCGAGGGCATCCAATAATAACCGGGTTTTGTCCCCAGGCAGTGATCCAACCGATCCCGAGCCTTGAATTTAATTTTTTTGGGAATCCGTCGAATAATCCATCTTCTTTCCATCCCATCCCGTGGTGGTCGGCCCTCCGAAACTTGACAAAGGATAGCGGCCTGCCTATTCTTGCCCCCACGCGCAAAAAGAAAATCACTCTCATATAAATAAACGGCGCGCAACTAAGAGCGCATGGAGACCCTTTCGTGGCAAAAGTAAATAATTCAAATGCTTCCGAGGTAACGGTGGATCAAGAGGCCATGGCGGTCCATGACACCCCGTCCAATCCGGGGGTATCTGCGAATTCCGGTATCCCTGCCGGTGCAAAGGCGCCCAAGAAGAAGAAAGAAAAGAAAACGAAGAAGGAAGAGCTCAAAAAACTGGTGATCGTCGAGTCGCCCTCCAAGGCGAAAACCATCAACAAGTATTTGGGTTCGGATTTCGTGGTTTTGGCTTCCAAGGGGCACTTGATCGACCTGCCCAAGAGCAAGTTGGGAGTTGATTTGGAGAACAACTTTGAGCCCCAGTACATTAATATCCGGGGCAAGGCCTCCATTATTAAAGACCTCAAAAAAGCGTCCCAAAAGGCCCAGATCGTATTCCTTGCTACGGATCCGGACCGGGAAGGGGAGGCCATCGGGTGGCACATCAAGAATTTCCTGACGGGATTGCCGAAGCAGCCTCCCATGTACCGCTTGCGACTCAATGAAATCACCAAACACGCCATTGAAGAAGCCATGCAGTCCCCGCAGGAAGTGGACCTGAACATGGTGAACGCCCAGCAAGCCCGCCGGGTGTTGGATAGGCTCGTCGGGTACGGAATTTCCCCCATCCTTTGGAAGAATATCCGCCGCGGTTTGTCCGCTGGACGTGTTCAATCGGTGGCTTTGAGGCTAATTTACGAGCGGGAAAAGGAAATCGAGGGGTTTAAACCCGTCGAGTATTGGACCTTGGAAGCCGAGTTTTTAACCGAAGGGGGCAAGACAATCCAAGCCCGGTTGTTCAGGGTCAAGGGGCAAAAGCCTGACCTGAAGACCCAGGAGGAGACCCAGGCGTTGGTCGACCAACTGGCCAAGGCCCTTTTCAAGGTTTCGGCGGTATTGCACCGGGAAAAAAGCAAAAAACCCCCCATGCCATTTACCACCTCCAAACTCCAGCAGGAAGCCTACAAACAACTCCGTTTTGGGGCCAGGAAAACCATGTCCATCGCCCAGGGCCTTTATGAGGGTATCGAGATTGGCGAATCGGGCCCGGTGGGATTAATCACTTATATGCGCACCGATTCCAAGCGCATCTCCCCCGAGGCCAAGGCGGAAGCCGTCCAATTTATCCAAAAAACCTATGGGGAAAAATACAAGGGCCCGGCGGACCGGGATACCTCCAGCAAGGGCAGCATCCAGGATGCCCATGAGGCCATCCGCCCTACCTCAGTGTTCCGAACGCCCGAGAAGGTGAAGGCGTTTCTTAACACCCGAACAATTCAAGCTCTATAAACTCGTCTGGGAAGATTTCTTGGCCAGCCAGATGGCCAACGCCCTTTACCGAGAAACCTCAGTGGAAATTTCCGGCGACATCGCCGTTTTTCGGGCGACCGGCACAGAGACCCTCTTCGACGGATACACCAAGGTTTATGAGGAAGCCGCCGACGAGGACAAAAAAGAGGGGGATAATGGCCCGGAAGACAACGGCGATTCGACCTCCGTCGTTAACGCCAATAAATTGTCCGGGATCGAGGAAGGCCAGGGGATGAAGTGGAAGAGCCCATTTCCGAACAGCATTTTACCCAACCTCCCCCGCGCTTCACGGACGCCTCCATGATTAAAACCCTGGAAGAGATGGGTATCGGGCGCCCATCCACTTACGCGCCGACCCTAGAGACCATCCAGGCAAGGCGGTATGTGAAAAAAGAAGGCGGACGTTTCTTCCTGGCGGAATTGGGAAACTTGGTGCTGGGCATCCTGATGAAAAGTTTCCCGAAAATTCTCGATTACGAGTTCACCGCCAAGATGGAAGTTGGAGTTGGACCAGGTGGAAGCGGGTGAGTATGAATGGCGGAAGGTGATTGGGGAGTTTTACGCGCCATTCAAGGATACTCTGGCCGAGGCGGAAAAGCTGATCGGGCGAGGAAAGGTCGAAGTTCGAGCAAGTGACCAATATCCCCTGTGAAAAATGCGGGCTGATGATGATCGTCCGATGGGGGCGGTTTGGGAAGTTCTTGGCCTGCTCCAAGTATCCCGAGTGCAAGAACGCCAAGGGATTGAAGGAAACCACGGACGGATCAATCCAAATTGACGACACGACGACCGATGAAAAGTGCCCCAAATGCCAGAGTCCCATGGTGGTGAAGACGGGCCGCTTTGGCAAATTCCTGGCCTGCTCCAAGTATCCGGAATGTAAAAGCACTCAGGGAATATCTCTAAAGATCCCCTGCCCGTTGGGCTGTGGTGGGGAAGTGGTTTCACGCGGGTCTCCCCGTGGGACTTTTTATGGTTGTAATAAGTATCCCGATTGCAAATTCGTTTCCTGGAACAAGCCGGTGAACCGTGCTTGTCCCCAATGCGCCAACGTTTATCTGACCGAAAAATACACTAAAACCTTAGGGCCCCACATCTCTTGCCCGAACAAGGAATGCGATTACAAGGAACTTCCGAATAAGGAGGACTCCGCGGCGATGCCCCCTCCCCTCGTGCCGCCGCCCAGCATGGGAGGATTTGATTGAAGGCTTCCATCCAAAAGGCCCAAATTTTAATCGAGGCTTTCCCCTTTATCCGCCAATGGTACGGCGCGACCGTGGTGGTGAAATACGGCGGCAGCACCCGGTCGACTGGAAGCGCCCGGCCGGGTGATAGCGATCTTGAAAACACCCTTCAAGATATTGTCTTGATGAAATTCGTGGGGATGCGACCCGTGGTCGTGCATGGGGGCGGAAAAGACATCACGCGCCTTACGGAAAAATTGGGAATTCACTCCCAATTCGTGGACGGTTTGAGGGTGACGGACCTGCCGACCATGGAAGTGGTCGAAATGGTCCTGGGCGGGAAGATCAACAAGGAACTGGTGAGTACAATTCAAGGGCTAGGCGGGCAGGCCGTGGGCCTTTCGGGCAAAGACGGAGGATTGCTGGAAGCGACCCGGGTTACCTCCAAAACTGGCAAGGACATCGGTTTCGTGGGGAAAGTTTCCAAGGTTAATACCGCCCTTTTGGACATTTTGGATAAGGAACAATTCATTCCGGTGATTGCCCCGCTTGGGCTTGGGAAAGACGGCAAAACCTATAACGTAAACGCGGATGAGGCGGCCGGGGCCATCGCAGGGGCACTCAAAGCGGAGAAACTTGTTTTTTTAACGGATGTACCGGGTATATGTAAAAAGAAAGACGACCCGAAGACCCTTTTTTCGACTATTAAAACAACCGAGGTGAACAAACTCGTGAAGAAAGGGGTCATTTCGGGGGGCATGATCCCCAAGGTGGAAGCCTGTCTCCACGCGTTAAAAGCGGGGGTGCGCAAGACTCATATTATTGATGGCACCCTACCCCACGCGCTTTTGCTTGAGATCTTTACACCTGAAGGCATAGGGACCGAGCTCATTCCCTGAAGTTTTGCCTTGTCTCCATTTCTCCCCGTCCCCCCCGTATATGGTATAATCCCGCCCGTTGTATTTAATTGTTCAAGGAGCCTCAGGATGAAGTGTCCTTTTTGCGGCCACCAGGAAGACAAGGTCATGGATTCACGGCCTTCCAAGGGCGGGTCTGCGATCCGCCGGCGTCGGGAATGTTTGAAGTGCGAGAAACGGTTCACGACCTACGAACAGATCGAGGAAATTTTGCCTATGGTGGTGAAACGGGACGGGCGCCGGGAGCCCTTCGACCGGTTGAAGATCGTTGCGGGTATCCGCAAGGCGGTGGAGAAAAGGCCGGTGTCGTCCGAGAAAATCGAGGCCGCAGTGGATGACATTGAAAATGTCTTGATGGAAAGGGCGGCCAAGGAAATTAATTCCACCGAAATTGGGGAAATGGTCATAGGAAGGTTAAAAGACATGGATGATGTGGCCTATGTCCGTTTCGCTAGCGTCTACCGCCAATTCAAGGATATTGGCGCCTTCATGGATGAAGTCAAAAAATTGATGGCGAAAAAAAGTTAATAAAAAAATAATCCGCCACAAAGCTAACAAAGTTAGCGAAGAAAAATGAAGGGTTGTTTTAAAAATTCCCGGTTAAAACCTCAAATTTCCTCAACAAGGGACACGCAGAAGCCCTGGTAAAGTCGGATAAAACCCAAGCATATAATTTTGTAATTCTTGCACGGTTGAGGATGGAAATTTTGATTCAATCAAATCTTAACCGACAGGAAAGGTGAAGCATGGCAAAGATTCGGCCGTTTAGAGGGGTTCGCTACCATTTGTCATCCTCCAGGGAACTCAAACGAGTGGTGGCCCCGCCTTATGACGTGATTTCTCCCGCCCAGAAAAAGGAACTTTTGGCGGCGGACCCCAAAAACGTGATCCGGTTGATCCTCGGCAACCCCAGCCACGAAACCCACCGTGCCGCGGATTATGAGGACGCGAAAAAAACATTTTTGGCCTGGCAAAGATCCGGTGTCTTAAAAAGGGAAGGGACGCCCGCTGTTTATGTTTACCGGCAAAGTTTTAAGGTGAATGGAAAAACCTACCACCGCGCGGGTTTCATCGCCCTTTCCCAGTTGACACCTTTCGGCAATAAGAAGGGGGGCATCCTGGCCCACGAGCACACGCTATCGGGGCCGAAAGCCGACCGGCTGAAATTGACCCAGGCCACGAAGGCGAATTTCAGCTGTATTTTCTCCCTCTACCCCGATAAGGCCGGAGTGGGAGCTTGGTTGAGGAAAGCGACTTCCCGCAAGCCGGATCTATCGGTTGAATACCCCAAAGAAATCCAAAACCAAGTTTGGGTTGTGATTGATCCAACTTGGGTGAAGGTTTTGCAAGGAAAAATGAAGTATGCGACTCTTTTTATCGCCGATGGCCATCACCGATATGAAACGGCCTTGAACTATCAGAAAATTCAAACGGGCCGGATGAAGGGCGTTGTGGGAACCCGACCCTTTGATTTCGTGCAAATGATGTTTGTGGCCATGGAAGATCCGGGATTGGTGATCTTGCCGACCCACCGAATGTTACCTAAGCGAATTGTCCCATCCCCGGCGATGCTGTTGAGCCGTCTTTCTTCCCTCGGAGAAATACACACCTACCCCAAGCCGATTTCCGGATTGGCTCCCTGGAAGTGGCTGGAAAAGCTGGGGAAAACTCATCCCGCATTGGGACTTTCCTTTGACGGCAATAAACTTTATGCTCTTCAGTTTTCCAAGTCAGTGGCTCATAGCGGCCTCTTGAGCGATGTATCCCCGGCGCAAAAGAAACTGGACGTCACCCTTTTGCACCGCCTGATCCTGGAACCTTTTTTTGGGATCACCAAGGAAAAGGTGGAGCATGAGATCTCGTTCACCAGCCGGGCAGAGGAGGCGGTCGCAGGCTTGCGAAAAAAAGAGTTCGCGGCGGTATTCTTCCTGAACCCGACTAGGATTGACCAGCTTCGGGAGATCGCCCTCAACCAGGAGCGAATGCCCCAGAAGTCCACTTATTTTTACCCCAAACTCGTGACGGGTCTTGTCTTCAACCGGCTTGATTCGTTTTAGGAACCATCAACGAACTACCTTGTTAAAGAAAAGAAAGTCCTGGCTGGGTGAAGCGGGCGAAGGATTATGGACCCTTCGGCTTGTAATTGAATGAAGTTTTAGGGTACAAAAGGCGGACCCTTTCGGGAGCCGCCTTTTTGATTTGGGGAGATTGATTTGACTGAATTGAAAAATATTTATGACAGCGTGACCGAATTGGTGGGAAAAACGCCGTTAATTGAGGTGCAATGCCATGCTGTGCCCGGCGTTCAACTTTACGCGAAACTGGAAAGTTTCAACCCAGGAGGATCAGTCAAGGATCGACCGGCATTGCGCATGATCCGAGAGGGAATCCGGTCGGGCAAACTGACTCGCGATAAGGCGATCTTGGATGCGACCTCTGGTAACACGGGAATTGCCTATGCCATGATCGGCGCTGCGTTGGGATTAAAAGTTGTCCTGGCGATACCCTCCAATGTAAGCGAAGAACGAAAACGAATTCTTGAGACTTATAACGTTGAAATACATTATTCCAGCGAAATGGAAGGGTCGGATGGGGCCATCCTCCTGGCGAAAAAGCTGTTCCAGGAAAACCCCGGGAAGTATTTCATGCCGGACCAGTACAATAACCCCGAGAACCCTGTTGCCCATTATTTGACCACCGCCGAGGAGATCATGGAACAGGTGGGGAACCGGATCACCCATTTCGTGGCGGGTATTGGAACCAGCGGTACCTTGATGGGGACGGGCCGCCGAATCCGGGAGATCAAGCCCTCGGTGAGAATTGTGGCATTGGAACCAGCAGAATCCTTCCATGGGCTGGAGGGGTGGAAGCACATGGCTTCCTCCATTGTCCCAGGAATTTATGATCCCCACGGGTTTGATAAGAAAATATCCATCGATACCGATGATGCCTACGAGTGGGTGAAGATATTGGCCCGAAAGGAGGGTCTCCTGCTGGGACTTTCCTGCGGAGGAGCCCTATCGGGTTGTGTGAAGTTGGCTAAGAAAATCGGAGAGGGTTGTATCGTCACTATCTTTCCCGATTCGGGGGATAAGTATTTGTCCACCCGGGTCTGGGAATAGTCTGGGAATCGGAATGCTCCAATTTACGCAACAGGCAAAAAATGAAATGGTAGGCATTGGAGAACGCGGATACCCCTTCGAGATTTGCGGCTTGCTGATGGGCCTGGCGAGAGCAACCAGAGAAGTTTCAGAGGTATTTGAGTGTCGCAATCTGAACCGGTTAAAGCCGGAGACCCGTTACGACATGGACCCGAAGGATTACATGAAGGGAGAGGCCCTGGCTCGGCAAAAGGGGTTGGATGTTGTGGGGATTTTTCATTCTCATCCCGACCATCCAGACAAAGCTTCCGAGACCGACCGGCAGGCGGCCTGGCCCGGGTTTTCTTACGTGATCATGTCGATCCAAAATGGTAAATTCACCTCGATGAAATCCTGGGTTTTGGACGAAAAGGAACAATTCCAGGAAGAACCCATCGCACGTTAATCGGTGGCTAGTGACCCTCCGGACTTTGATATCATGGTTCTACTTTTGTCCAAGGAGGTTCCCATGAAATTTCATACTGAATACCTTTGGTTTCAAACCAAGAAACACCGCGAATACATCAATATCACCGGCGAGGTGGAAAAGGCGGTTCAAACGAGTGGCATTCAGGAAGGAATGGTTTTGGTTTCCGCTATGCATATTACCGCCGGGGTTTATATCAATGATGCAGAGGACGGATTGATCGCCGATATCGACGAATGGTTGGAAAAGCTAGCGCCCTTCAAACAAGACTACCGACACCATCGAACCGGCGAAACTAACGGGGATTCCCACCTTAAAAGCCTGCTGGTGCATCATGAGGTCATTGTGCCGGTCACCAAAGGTCAGCTGGATTTCGGCCCATGGCAGCAGGTTTACTACGCTGAGTTCGACGGCCAACGGAAAAAACGATTGCTAATTAAGGTGATGGGGGAGTAATGGAGGTTTCAAAACCGGATTTTGAGAAATATCTCTTTGTTTGCGTCAATGAACGTTCCGAAGGCGAAAGGGTTTCCTGCGGTGGGACTTTTTGCGGAAAAGAACTTTCGGAGAACTTGAAAGAAAGGGTCCGGTTGGCGGGACAGGCGAACCGAATCCGGGTTTCCAAAAGCAAATGCTTGGATGTTTGTGAGGATGGCCCCAATGTTCTTCTTTACCCCGACAATTTGTGGTTTAAGCATGTGGGATTATCCGATATCCCGGCAATCCTTGAGAAATTGGGAATCCAAGCCTAATATTAAGGAAGCGCCTTTTGTCCAAGGACGTTGGGACGAGGCGTTACCCTGGATAGGGGGAGATTGATTAGAACGTGGGGGTGACCGGTTTCGACTGGGGAACTGAACTTTTGGGTGCGTGTCGAGGCGCCATCGCTCGTCAAACATGGCAACGGTTTAACTGCCGACAATCAGTTAGCTCTCGCCGCTTAAGCGGTTAGCGTTTTACCCTTGATGCCTATTAAGGGGATAGAACGTAAGCAGTAGGCTGGTCCGGATCAGGGTTGTTCCACCGATGGACGGACGAGAAACAAAGGGACTGGCTCTCCGCCGGCCGCTCGGGAGCGAGCGGGGGGCGAGACTCTTTCCTGAGCTACGCACGTAGGGCCCATTACGGATGTTTTTCAGGACGTGGGTTCGATTCCCACCACCTCCACCATTTTTTGGTGAAAGATAAGCTGCCTATTCGACTGTTCTTAAGTGTTGTAGCGTGAAAGACAAAACTCCCATACCCTAAATTGTCGCCCCTTTTTCAGGATTGGAATAAAGCTTTCTTCAAAAATCCTTTTGCCCGGGGCAATTTAAACTTTGCAAATAATATGTGTTTTGTTAGACTTTACTTCTAATTTCACTTCCTCAAGAGGCGACCATCAATGAAATTACGTTTCGTCATTATTGCCATCGTTGCAGCTTTGAGTTCTGGAAATTTAGCGTTGGCAGTGGGTCCAACCTACGTTCGTGATGCGATAGCCGTTTCCACGGAATGGACCCAGGCAAACAGTCCCTATGTTCTACAAAATGACATTGTCGTTAATAAAGGCGCTGTTCTCGCGGTGGATCCGGGCGTAACGGTTCAGTTCATGGCACCCACAACGAGCAAGCCGGGTTCGGGTCCTAACCTAGTGATCCAAGGCGGGTTGAAAGCGATTGGGAATTCCGCCACGCCGATATCCTTTATGCCGGCGGTCACGGGATCGCTTTGGGGGGCTCTCTATTTCGCGAACGCCGATTCCTTAAATTCGGTCCTTCAAGGCTGCTTGATCAAGGGTGGACGCATCATTTTTAACGGTTGTTCCCCCACCATTACTCAGTGCGCGATTTATGGTTCCAAAACGGGAGTAGAAGTTCTATCGAATTCCCAAGCTCAAATTATGGGGAACCGCATTACGGCAAATGGTGTGGGAATCGCTTTGTTATCCGACACCGCCAGCCCCGTGATCTCCAAGAACGAGATCTATAACAATAATTTCGGGGTTTACATGAAAGATTTCGGTATCCCGACTATTTCCGAGAATCACATCTATAATAATATTAAGTACAACATGGTGAATTATTCCGCAAAGCCCTTGGCCGTTCCCAATAACGATTTTCGTTTGGCGGATGCCCAGCAAATCATGCGGACCATCTACGATGGCGCGTATAATCCGAGTTATGGCCGGTTGAATTTCATGCCTTTCGTAGGAATGGCCTCGGCTCAAACCGCTCCTGTAGTTACTTCAGCCGCTACGGCCGCCCAGGAAAAGCCAACCATTCAAGAAGAAGACTTTTGGAGCTACGGCCGTCCGTTTGACGCGATGAAGGTGAGCAATTTAGACGCCCAGAAAAAGAAACCCTCGAGCGCTATCAAAATTCTTGCGATCGGTGCGACGGCGGTTGTGACCGTCGTTCTTCTTTTCATCTAAAGCCCAAGAATTTCACGGGTTTATTTGAAGTGGTAGTTTTTTCGTTGAGCCAACCCTGCAAGGCAACTCACTTCCTAAAAATATTTGGACAGGGCCAAATCATTTGATGACCCTCACGAAATGAAGTTTTGGCTGGATTTCCCAAACCCTGGTGAAATTCGCCACTCAATTCGCTATCCTGGGATTCCAAATGTATATTGAAAAACGAAGGGAAAACCGCGTCTTTATTTCGTTGCCCGTCCGCTTTAAGGTGTTTGACTTGGAGCGCCTTCCGGAAGAAGTAAAGGACGAGCGAATGGTCGAGAACGCACAGATTCAAGATTTGAGCTTGGGCGGTCTCCAGGTCTTATCCGCGACGCGCCTGAAGGATGGGGATGTGATGGAATTGGAAATGGAAATTCCCGGAAAAGGAATAGCCCGCTCTGTGGCCAAAGTGGTTTGGAGCCGGGAGGTGCCCCCGGGAGGCTCCTGGCAATGCGGGATCCATTTCATTCCCGTTTATGAGGAAGATCTGCGTATTCTCAACGACTTTTTTGGGACCGGGAACGTTATCTGATGCTTTCACCCATCGAAAAACCCCGCGCTTTAAGGATTCCCCTGCGCGTTCCTCTCCGGTTACGGCTGGTTAAATCTCCCGTAGGCGAAAAACCCGAACTTGAATTTCACAACGGGAATAATGAGATGTCCAACTTGAGTCGAACTGGTTTTTTCCTCTCGACCAAGAATTTCTTTGAGGTGGGTTCTCTATTGGAAGTGGAATTTCCGGTCAGAATTATGGAGGAGCTCCTTCGGGCGGAGGCGGAAGTGGTTCGAGCAAACAACCAAAATTTTCCAAATCAAGGCCGTTTTGAATATGGTTTGCAATTTACGTCGATGCACCCGCATTTTCGGGAAGGGTTAAATAGTTATTTGTCCGCTTTAGGGGCATAAAACCGCCCGTTCAGGTTTGTCTCACCAACCTTTTATTGCCCTCAGACGGCCCTTTTGCTAGAATCCAGCCTTAAATTTTTCCACAAGGAGATTCCATGCGTTTCTTATCATTGTTTTTGGCAGCCTTTCTTGCCGCGGGTTTGGCCCTGGCGGGAGACATCAAAATCGCCACGGTTGATCTTCAAAAACTTTTCAAAGATTATCCAGGCACCCAAAAGGCCGAGGATAAGTTGAAAGATATCGAAAAAAAGAAGATCAAAGAGTTAGCGCCGATGGAAGATGAATTGAAAGATCTTCAAAATGAATTACAGAACAACAGCTCGGTTCTTTCGAAGAAGGAAAAGCAGGAAAAAAAAGAGCTTTTTGGGCTAAAAATGGATGAGTACACCAAAGCGAAGTCACAGGTCCAATTGGACTTGCAGACCAAAGAAAGCGATATGACCCAAACGGTTTTGGGAGAGATTAAGGGGATCATCGCGGGCGTGGCCAAGGACAAGGGTTTTGATCTGGTCCTGGATTCGGAAAAAACCGCCTATGTCAAGGGCGGAACGGACATTACGGACGAAGTGGAAAAGCAGTTTAAATCCTCATCGGATAGTTCAAGTTCGAAGTAATCGCATTAACGGAAGCGGGTGGTCATGGCCTCATCCTTCACCCTCCGTCAATTAGCCGCTGAAATTGGTGGCACCTTTACCGGGGACGGACATCTGGTTTTGACCGGACTGGCACCCCTGGATACGGCTGGGGAAAGTCAGCTGTCTTTTTTGACCAATCCCAAGTACGCCAAACTGGCCGAGACCTCACGGGCCTCGGCCATCCTGGCGGAAAAACCTCTGGAAGGACTTTCAAAGCCCTTCCTTCTATCGCCGAATCCATACGCAAAACTTCCCCGTCTTATCCAGCTTTTTTACCCATCCACCAAGCCTGAACCTGGCATCCAGGAGGGGGCTTGGGTTCATCCCCAAGCGACGGTTGATCGATCCGCGACCCTTTATCCCGGAGTCGTGGTGGCTTCCGGGGCTAAAATCGGCCCCCGAACGGTTTTGTACCCGGGTGTTTTCCTGGGGCAGGACGCGGTCGTAGGCGAGGACTGCGTTCTTTATTCCAACGTCACCGTCCGAGACCGGTGTTTGTTGGGAAATCGGGTTATCCTTCAGCCGGGCGTGGTTGTTGGAGGGGATGGATTTGGGTTCGCCCCGGACAAAGGTACCTATGAGAAGATCCCCCAGGTGGGGAATGTGATATTGGAAGATGATGTGGAATTGGGCGCAAATACCTGCGTGGACCGTGCCGCCCTGGGTTCGACCCGAATTGGCAAGGGGACCAAATTAGATAACCTCATCCAGATCGGCCACAACGTGGTGATCGGGGAAAATTCAATCATTGTCTCACAAACTGGAATTTCGGGGTCCACCCAAATTGGTAACCACGTCGTCATGGGTGGACAAGTCGGGCTCGCGGGCCATTTGAAGATTGGGGATCATGTGACCCTGGCGACCCGGACGGGGGTTATGGAGGATATTCCTGAAAAGGGGGTCTACTGGGGATCACCTTCCAGCCCCATGTCCGTCGAAATGAAAAACGTCGCCGCCTACCGTCAATTGCCGGACGTGATCAAGCGTCTCCGTCGGCTCGAGAAGGTTTTTGAGAAAATCGAAAAGGAAAACCAAGGTTGAGACTCCAGCGAACCCTGGCCCAACCCGCCCAATTTGAGGGGCGGGGCTTGCACACCGGCAAAACCGCCCATATCCGGGTTCTCCCCGCCGGGGTAGATCAGGGGGTATCTTTTTATCGAACCGATCTTCAGGCTTTGATCCCCCTTACCCCCTTGGGAGTGACCAATACTGCCCGTGGGACCACCCTAAGCGGAGAAAAGGGCGCCTCGGTTCATACGGTTGAACATCTTCTTTCCGCGATCAAGGGGCTTTTTCTCGATAATTTAATTATTGAGATTGATTCGGAAGAGGTTCCGATCATGGATGGGAGCGCGGAACCCTTTTATAAGGGTTTGGAGGCCAGCGGGGTAGTGGATCAGTCCAAAAGCATCCATCCCATTCAAATACACGAAACTTTTGAAATGACATTCGGTGATATCTTTCTCAAGGCTGAGCCTTCGGAAAGTCTTGAGTTGAATTGCCATACGTCCTTCCCCTCGCCCGGCCTCGAAAATCAATATTTCCGGTTTACACTCGAAAATGGTTCCTTTGGGAACCAATTGGCGGGCGCCCGGACCTTTTGCTTTGAGCAGGAGGTGGAAGCCTTGCGCCGACAGGGCCTGATCAAAGGCGGGGACCTCCAATGCGCGGTTGTCATCGGGAAGGAGGGGGTATTGAATCCTCCCCTCCGCTATGAGGACGAAATTGTCCGCCACAAGACCTTGGACCTGCTTGGGGATCTCGCACTTTTAAACCGCCCCTTGTTGGCTAAGATCACGGTGAAAAAGGCCGGGCATCGGTATCATGTGGAATTGGCGAAGGCGATTTTAGAGAAATTCGGCAATGGGAAGGAATCACCCGGCGCCACAAAGGGGGAAACCAAGATGATTGATATTTTGGGGATTCAAAAGGCTTTGCCGCACCGTTATCCTTTTTTGCTGATTGATCGGGTTTTGGAACTCGATGAGAAAAAAGTGGTGGCGATTAAAAATGTGACGATTAACGAGGGCTTTTTTCAAGGTCATTTTCCGGGGCATCCCATCATGCCGGGAGTTCTGGTGATCGAGGCGATGGCCCAGGCTGGTGGAATGATTTTTCTTCATAACGGGGATGGCAAAAAACTGCTTTATCTGGCCGGGGTGGATAAAGCCAAATTCCGTAAACCCGTCTTTCCCGGGGATCAAATCCGTTTTGAGGTAGAGGTCCTGGTTTTGAAATCGAAAGTGGGGAAAATAGCGGGTAAAGCGATCATCGACGGAAAGGTAGCGGTACAGGCCGAACTGACCTGCGCCATCGTCGATCGAGACGAAATGGTTCAGGAATAAACCATGGCCGATTTGGTAGTCGAGATCCATCCCACGGCGGTTGTTCATCCGAAGGCCCAGTTTGGCCCGGGGGTCAAGATCGGGCCCTACGCCATCATCGATGAGCATGTGAAGCTGGGCGAGGGTACGACTATCGGGCCCCATGCCGTCGTCACCGGACGCACCACCCTGGGAAAAAATAACCGTGTTTTTCCAGGCGCGGTGCTTGGGAGCGAGCCCCAGGACGTGAAGTTCCATGGTGAGGAAACCTATCTCATCATCGGGGATGACAATCTTTTTCGCGAACACGCGACGGTCAACCCCGGAACCGGGGAAGGATCTAAGACGGTCATCGGCGACGACAATTGGTTCATGATCCAGACCCATGTGGGACACAATTGCGTGATTGGCAGCCACATCAAATTAGCGAACCTCGCCACCCTCGGGGGTCATGTGCTGATCGAGGATCACGCGACGATCGGTGGTGTCACCCCGATCCACCAGTTTTGCCGGGTGGGTTGCTATTCCATGATCGGAGGCGGGTTTCGCGCGGTTCAGGACGTCGCGCCCTACATGATCGCGGGCGATGAACCACTTCGCATCCATGGGATCAACCAGATCGGACTGGAAAGAAACGGGTTTTCCAAGGAAACGATCGATACCCTCAAGAAGGCCCATAAGGTCATTTTCCGGAACAACCTTACCTTGAAGGAGTCCATCAAAGCCTTGAATGATGATTTTCCACCCATGCCCGAGATCAGGCACCTAATTGAATTTCTAGGTTCCTGTGAGCGCGGAATCGTCCGCTGACCCGTGGAAAACCATGAACCAGTCGGCTTGGTGGCGGGAGCCGGCGAACTTCCCCTCCATTTCGCCCGTCAAACCCAAATCAAAGGGCATCCGTTATTTCTCTTCGCCCTAAAGGGTTCGGCGGATCCCCGACTTTTTTCTTTCGCAAAAAAGGTTTGTTGGGCCAACCCGGGTCAGGTAGGTTCCCTCGGCTCTTTTTTCAAGAAAAACAAAATCCGAAAGATCGCTTTCCATGGCAAAGTCCAACATGGATCCTTTTTTCAGAAGGTTCAGTTTGATTTAAAGGGTCTATCCCTTTGGATTAAGGCTAAGGACAAGTCGGGTGCGGGGCTGTTAAGGGTTTTGGGCATGGAATTAAAAAGAAACGGCATTCTCGTTTTGGATGGCCGTTACCTAATGGAGGATTTGCTTGTCTCAAGGGGGTGTTTAACCCGAACTCGCCCTCCCAAAAACTTTGCTGGTATGATCCAAAGGGGTCTGCGCCAGGCCAGGGAATTGGCCCGTTTGGGGGTTGGACAGTCTATCGTTGTGAAAGCGGGAGCCGTGGCGGCTGTAGAAGCCATGGAAGGCACCGACGAAACAATCCGGCGTGGCCGGCAATGGGCGGGAAAGGGGATCCTGCTGATCAAATCGGCGGGACCCAACCAGGACTGGCGATTTGACGTGCCTACCATCGGGTTCAAAACGGCCCAAATCCTCTCCATCACGAGGGCGGAAGGCGTGGTTCTCGAAGCCGGAAAAGCGTTCCTCCTGGAAAAAGAAAAAACCCTGCGTTTCGCCGACTCGAAAAAAATATTCATTCTGGCGGTTTAAGCGAATAGGTCCCGAAGGGCTGTTAATTGTTTTTTCGCAAGATCAAAAGGGGCCCCATTAGGGCGAAAATCAAGTTGATGCTCCAAATGGCGAAAAAGGGCGGTATCGCTCCACCGTCTCCCAAGGTATGTCCGATTTGCATCCCGCCGATATAAGCTAACCCCACTAGAAGGCAAATTCCGAAACTGGCCACCACTCCGCTGTATTTTCCCATGGACCAACCCCAGGGAACTCCCCATAGGGCGAGGATCACGCAGCCAAAGGGAAAGGCCAGTTTGTTATTAAGTTCCACCAATTCCTTGTGGCAATCCAAACCGTTCCTTTTCAATTGTTGGATATAAAGGGTCAGCTCGGCGATGGACAGCTCCGCAAGTTCTTTTTGCTCTTTGATGAAGTCAGAGGGTTTTTCCGTAAGGTCCACGACGGTCTGGTCGAACGGCAGGGTTTGAACCTCGTTATCATCTCCGTTGAATGTCCGGATATATCCGTTCTCGAAAATCCAACGCCCATCCTGGTAATGGGCAGCTTTGGCGTCCACCCTCGATTTCAAATGGGAGGCATTGTCAAATTGGAGTACGAGGATATCCGTCATGGTGTTCTTGGTCCCGTCAAACGTGCCGATGTGGTAAAGGGTGTTGTTGTCCCCGCGCAGGGAAAGGTTCTGCCGGTACGTTTCAAGGGAGGATTCGGGTTTGTGCTCGATTTCGACTTCCTGGGTATGGCGCCTGATCTGATTGGCCTTGGGCACGACGATTTCGGAAAAAACCAGGCTCAAAATACAAATCACGAGGCCCGCGAAAAACAGGGGAATGACAGCCTGGTAAATGTTGGCTCCCCCCGCCCGCATGGCCATCAGTTCGCTGTTTTTGGCCAAGGTGCTTAAGGCCATCAAGACCCCGAAAAGGACGGCGAGGGGAATAATCAGTTGAATCAATTCGGGGACTTGGGATATCAAGTATTTGAAGGTGAGCCAGAGCCCGGGATGATTATTGAGGATAAACTGGAGTTCCTCCAAAACCTTGACGATTAAAATAACCACCGTAAAGAACATTAACGCGAGGATAAATGGTTTGGTGAATTCACGCAGGATGTATCGGGTAAGGGTTTTCACGGCCTTGGTTTCTCTCTCTTGAAGGTATTGGATTTTAACCGTCCCCCCAGGGTTTTTTCCCCTCGAAAGGCCGATTGCTCTGAAATCACCAAATAATAAATAAGGCAGCCCGCGGCTGCCAATAGGATGTTGCCCCCCCAAACGCCCAGGGAAAGGTTCACCAGATTTTTCTGAACGAGGATGTTTCCGAGGGTGAATAGGGAATAATAAAAGAAGATCATCACCAAGCCCAGGATGAAACCGATAAACCCCTTAGAGCGGACCCACAAGCCGAGGGGGGCGCAAAACCAGGTCAGGGCCAGGCAAGCGAAGGGAAGGGCCAGACGTTGTTGGTATTCCATTTGCATTTGCTTCTTTAAGGCGGAGTCCGAACAGGAGGCGATCGCCTGGTCCAACTCGGCCAGGTCCAGGTCCTCGTATTCCTTCTTCACGTCCGACATCTGAGAAAGCTGGTTTTCCAAGTTCAAGCGGATCAGATAGCGGTTGAAATATAGCCGGTTATAGGTCTGGTAGTTGGTGTTATCCCAGGTCATCAAACCGTCATCCAGTTGGAAAAACACCTGGAGGTTCTTAGGGTTGGTGATCAAGCGACCGTGCTTGGCCAAGGTCGTTTGCACGGGCGCGTGGGGCGAGACGCGGTTGAACATGTGGACATTCGCAAATGTCCCGTCCGGAGCCAGCTGGTCAATGTAAAACTGGTAACCCTCGAATAGGTCGACGAAGACCTTCTCCCGTATGGCCATGTCGGCGCGGTTCTGAAGGATTTTAAAATGGATTTTTTTAAAGGTGTATTTCGCCGCCGGCACAACCCAGTTGTTAAACGAAATTAATAGGGCGGTCAGGAACGCCCCGACCACCAGGAGGGGCAGAATCAGGCGGAAAAGATGAACTCCCGCGCTCTTAAATGCGGTGACTTCCATGTCTGAACTCATGCGGCCGAACGCCAAGAGGGTCGCCATCATCAACGACATGGGAATGGTGGTGGAAAGCACGAAGGGGATCAGGCTCAGGTAAAGCAAAAGGGCATCGCCCAGGGGAGCCTGCTTGTTGAGGACCAGGTCCAGGAGCATTAAAACCCGGTTGGTCATGAATAGAAGTGTTAAAACCGCTACGCTCAAGGCGAAAGAGGGAAGGGTTTCCATTAACACATAGCGGTAAACGGTCTTCAACAAGGCCTCTCGGGTTTGGACGTTGTTAATAAAACGATCAAAGGTTCGGATAACTGGCGGAGGCCCTCGCAAAAGGAACTCGCGGGGCAGTATATCATGCGGGCCCGAAAGAGTGCCCGGATGAGAAGGAAGGCGTCCGTTCGGGGCGGCTATCCGACGAACGGGTGGAAGGCAGCGGTTCCGGCCTTGGGGAGGGGGTATCCTGATATCGGGGAATGTTCCGTTGAAAAAGCATTCGTCGGAGCCTTGAGGGGTTGTTATGATTTTAACCCGACGAGTTCGGATGGCGCCGTTTGAGAGACCCTTAACCGCTTTTGAAGACACAATGCCGGGAGAGAATGTGAACCGAGCCTGGGACCGATTTTTTTCACTCGACTTTGAGGCCCGTTTTATCCGGTCCTCCTTGCGCCTGCTGGGGGTTTGGAACCCCCTGTGGACCCTTCTCGCCAGCCTATTCTGGGGTGAATGGGATACGGCCTCCCTGCCGTTTCGTTGGGCCTGGGGCTTAATGGAAGCGACCATTGCCTCCCTGGTGGCACTCCTGGTCATGGTTCTCTTTCGGTGGGCCGATCAAAGAGGCTGGTGGAAAAGGATTCCCTTCCTAGGGAGACCGGGCGGTGGAAAGTACCTGGTCCTCATGGCGGTGCTGGTGCCGCCTGGGATCGTCCTGTCTCTCCATGGGATGGTGGGGTTCATTAACTTGGTTTTCCCAGGCGACCCAATGACCGCCCAATTCCATTGGGATTATTACGGGAAAGGCGTCTTTGGAGGTTGGCTTCTCCTGCTTGAGTTTTTTATTTTCAAGTCCTGGCAGGATACCCGGGACGAGGTCAGGCTAAGCCAGATCAAAGCCAGGGAACTGGAAAAGGAAAGGCTTCAGGCGCTTTTAAACCAGCTCAAGGACCAAATGAACCCGCATTTCCTGTTTAACACGCTCAATACGGTGGCGGCCCTCATCCCGGAAAACCCATCCAAGGCGGAGCAGGTGGTGGTAAAACTTTCCGCCCTTTTGCAGGGAATATTGGCTTCCACCCGGCGGACCCATCATGCGCTCGCCAAAGAAATTGAGTTTTGCGCGGATTACCTGGAGATCGAGCAAGTCCGTTTCGGCTCGCGCTTGAATTGGCACTCGACCCTGGACCCTGCGCTTGATTTGCAGAAGGTGGAGATTCCCGTACTTTTGCTTCAGCCCATCGTTGAAAACGCGGTTAAGCACGGACTTTCCTCTCTTTCCTCGGGGGGAACAGTTTGGATCCATGCCCGCCGGAGGGAAGAATGGGTCGAGTTGGTGGTGGAGGACGACGGGGTTGGTTTTGGGAAATCCCCCTATGCGGGCTCCGGGACGGCCCTGGCCAATTGCCGTAAACGTCTCGAGCTTGCCTATGACGCCCAGGGCGGGCTGGAGATATTAGGAAAGACAGGGGGGCGGAACCCAAATCATCATGAGGTTTCCCGCGGTTAGCGCGGGGAAATCAGGAGGAGAAACATGATCCGCGTTCTTTTGGTGGACGATGAGACGCCGGCCCGGGGAAGGCTCGCGAGGCTTTTAAGCGAAATCAAGGATATCCAGATCGTTGGAGAAGCCGCCAACGGTTTGGAAGCCCTATCGGCGGCCCAGGAATTTAAGCCCGATCTGGCTTTTTTGGACATCGAGATGCCTGAACTCAACGGGCTGGAGGTGGCCGAGGCTTGGGCCGATAACGGACCCGCGGTTGTTTTTGTGACCGCCTATACCGAGCACGCGCTCCGGGCTTTTGAGGTTTCCGCCCTGGATTACCTGGTCAAACCGGTCTCGGCGGATCGGTTGAGCGAGGCCTTGGACAAGGTCCGCCGTCATAAACCCCAACCCGGGCTGGAACAATTCCAATCCTTCCTGGAAAAGTTCCAGGAAAAAAGGGCCAAGCGGCGCATGGCCGTGAAGTGCGGGTCCCGGTACCGGGTGTTGGACCCCGAAAGGGTCACCGCGATCGTGGCGAAGGATCACTATGCCTCCATACTCGTGGAGGGACAGGAGATCCTTTGTGACGACAGCCTGGATCACCTGGCTCAAAGGCTGGACCCAGGCCGGTTTTTGCGCATCCACCGGGGCGCCGTCATCAACTTGGACTTCCTCAAGGAACTGGAGCACCAGGGAGACCGGAAGTACCTGGCGGTCCTTTCGGATGTGGCGAAAACGAAACTTCTGGTCAGCCGCGAAAGACTGGATGAATTGAAGGAAAGGTTGGGTCTTGGCTAAGACGGGTTCTTTTCATGCAGGTTCTTCGAAGGTTTGGGCCCTGGCCCTGTTTTGTACAGCGGCCCCGCTTCTGTTTGCCCAGACACCTACGGCGACAGCAATTCCCGACCTAAAGGGCTTAAGCCCGGGGGAGGAACAGCAGATCCTTCGGGCGATCGATTCGCAAAATAATTCATCCACTCCGACAACCCTCGACCTTTCCGGTTCCGGTTCGGTTTCCTCCGCTATGACCCCGGCCCAAACTCAAACGACGCCCCAATCCTCTCCGGGCCCGGTGACCACCGCGGACCTTTCGTCAGGGGAACCCCAGCCCCCGACGGGACTTACCATCCTGGTGTTGAAGGAAGGGGTTTATCTTTCCTGGGACGCGGGCTCCTCCACCGCGGCGACGACTTACAACGTTTATCGGTCCACCATGCCGGGTTCGGATTACAAACAAATTAACCTGAAATCGTTGACCGCGCCCTATTTCCTGGATGGCGTGCCATCCAGTATTTCACCTCCGAAAAACGGGGAAAATTACTTTTATGTGGTTACCGCGGTCGATACTCAAGGCCGTTTAAGCGACTATTCGGATGAGGTCGCCGTGACACCCAAAGATATGGAAATCCCTGAAACGGAGAAACAAGGCAAAAAAGGTGTCCTGACCGTCCCCGGGACTGAACAGGAGGAGGAACTCAAGATCCCGGAGCAAAAGATCATCAGCCTTCAGCTCCCCGCGGATACCCAGCTTTCGATCCAGGGATATAAAAAAATCGAGGCGGATTTTTCCTTCCAGAAATTCAACCGCCCGGACCAGAATGGCATTCCATCCGAGGTGGATAGCACTACGGTGAACCAGGAAATGGTCGTGAACCTGGAGGGAAAGGTCGGCAAGAACGTGGACGTGCACGTCGATTACAGCGACGTCAACCGGGCGGGCGGGGTGGACCAAAGCAAGCAGGAAATATCCATTGTCTACCACGGCGACAGCAACAGCCCGGTCCAGGAAGTTGCGTTCGGAGATTTGCAAATGAACCTGCCCAACACCGAATTCGCCGGGTTCAGCAAACAGCTTTTCGGCCTCCAGGCCAAATTGAAATTCGACGATTTCCGGGTGACAGCCTTTTTCGCCCAGACCAAGGGCATTTCCGAGACAAGGGTTTTTAACGGGAACACGGGCCAAGTGGATAAGGTTTACAACGACACCGATTACATACGGGAAAGATATTTTCTAATCACGAAGGAATATATCGCGAGTACCAGCGGGGTCTCCCAGAACATGGCGCTCCCCCAGGCCAACGCCGAACAAATTTGGGTCAATTCGGGAACCGGCACCTCGACTTTGGCCACAGGGACGAATTTTATCGGGGCTTACGAGCACTGGCTTCCGGGGCGGGATTACACCCTCGATTACAACACGGGGATCATCACTTTTATCCGATCGGTGCCCATGAGCGCCCAAATTGTGGTCGGCTTTACCAATAAGTTGGGCGCGAACCGGGGTTTGTTCGTCGTAGCCGGGGGCACCAGCCCCTCGGCGATCGGGAATGTATTGGGGTTCGGCAATTCGTCCGCGATCGCCAACTTCCAGGTCCCGCCGGACGGGGTGATCTATACCGGAGTCAATCCAGCCAACTTGAACAATATTCTCATCAAAAACAACAATAACACGACCAGCGCCCTCTACCTGGTGGATTATTTTGACCTGGGCAGGGACAAGATCATCCCGCCCCAGCAGGACCCCAATTTCGTTTTCCAGGTCATCGACCAGGGAACGAACGACGTTTTGCAGACCGGCCAAGGCGGTTTGGGCCAAAACTCGCAACCCTGGTCTTATGTCATGAACCAAGACTTCAATTATCTGGTGGTCACCAACACTAACAACACCAATGTCACGGTATCGGCGGGGGTCACGACTAATTTCTCGGAAAGGGCCTTTGTGGATCCCAATGTGGACCCCTCTTTGGGGGCGGGCACTAACGGGATCTACAACGAGGCCACCGTGCCCACCAGCCTCAAACGGATACACCTGGTCTATAAAACCCAGTTAAATTATTTTCAACTCAATCGATTCAACATCATCCGCGGTTCCGACACGGTCTTTTTGGACGGACGCAGGCTGCGCCGGGACGTGGACTACACCCTTGACTACACATCGGGGTTCCTGGACTTTCCGGATAAAAGTATCCTCCGCCCTGACAGCCAACTGGTCATTTCATATGAATACGCGCCCTTTGGTTCCTTCAGTCAAAATAATATCCTGGGCGGTCGAATGGAATATGACGTGACGGATCATTTTTTTATCGGCTCGACCATACTCAACTCAACCAGCCAACAGCCCCAGGATATGCCCCAGATTGGTTCCACCCCCAATTCCTTGACGGTGTTGGACGCGGACATGAAATATGATCTGGGTCCGGATGACCTGCAGGGTTTAACGGGCCTCCTCCCGGGCCTTGGGGATTGGAAACCGCCCGCAACCCTTAAACTTTCGGGTGAGGTTGCCCAGAGTTATTTCAATCCGGACACCTACAGCATGGAAGGCGAAAATGGGGTAGCCATGGTGGATAACATGGAGGGCATCGATAGCGTGACCGGCCCCACCATGAACGCCACGAACTGGATCGTTTCATCCGCGCCCGAGCAGATAAACTCCCCGGTCGTTCCCGGATACCTTTCAAGCCTCGTTTGCGACAGTAGTTCCACGAATGCCACCAATAACCGGCTTCGGTTCCGGAATGGGCCCCTTGAATTTACAACTCTTGGGGCTTCGGTGACGGCCGGACAAATGGCTGTGAACGGCCAGGGGGGACATATTTACGCGGGTGTATTGAACAATCCCGGGACGGGCGTTGCCACGGACTCTATATCTGTCTTGCAGATCCCCTACGCGAACTTGACCAACCAAAACTGGGCTGGCCTTCGGCAAACCTTGTCCGCCACCGGATTGGACCTATCCAGCACTGTCTATATGCAGGCTTGGGTTTATAACGATGGTAATCCGAAGTGGATTATGTTTGATTTTGGCGTTATGAGTGAGGCCATCAACGTGGATCAGGGGCCAACCATCGAGGCGGAACAGCTTCCCCTTATCCCGCAGGATGATATCGGGTTACTGACAAATTATTTCAATTCTTTGACGGGCCCCGGCGGGCCAGTTTCCCAAGTGGGGGGGGAGGAATATCCATTACAGATGAATCCCAGGGAACCCAGGAAGGACAGGGCAATAACATTCTCGATACTGAAGATACAAACGGCAACGGGGTATTGGATACGACGGACGCTTATTACGAATATGGGGTCCAGGCCGCCTGGACCGGATGGCAAATCGTTAAGATTCCAGTGAATTTCTCACAATCGGATGGACTGTATCAAACTGATCAAGGGGTCAATTACTTTTTCCATAACCAAAACCCCAGTTTGGCGACCCCCACCCTTATCCGCACGATCCGGTTTTGGATGACCGGCGTCTCCGCGACTTCCGCCGTCAGCGGATATGTTTTGTTTGAAAGCATCCAGTTCAACCATAACCTCTGGCAGTTGGAGGTCGATCCCACCGCCAACGCTTCTGAAGGGGTGACCATCAACACCGAAAAATTCGACTGCAGTTCCATCAGCCAGGACCAGGACCCGGGATATCTTCCCACTACCCGTTTTATCGTGATCCCGCCCGGAACCAGCAGTTCCTCGATCCTGGCGAAAGAAAAATCGCTTAAAATTACTTATGATCTGTCCGACAGCGACACCGTAACCTATACGGCTCCACCCTCCGCGGCCCCCGTTACTTTTCCTAACTATTACGCTACCCGCTTTTTCAACCAGGGAATCGATTTTACTGATTATTCGAATCTCGCGTTCGATCTTTATGTGCGAACTAACAGTATCGAACCGGGTGAAGTCCTATTCATCAGAATCGGAAATGACCAACAGGACTATTACCAGTACAACATTCAGATGAGCAACCAATTTTATGGAAATTGGAATACCATCACGGTCCCGATCGACGGTTCGGACGGCAACCGGGATACGGTCGGAACCCCCTTCATCAACCGGGCCACCCAAGTTAGTTTCGGGGTTTTGTCGCCGAACCATGAGAATGGCCTGACAAAGGAACTTTGGATCAATAACTTGCGGGTAAATACGCCCAACCAACGCACCGGGCTGGCCCGGCGGGCGAACGCGACGCTCGTATTGGGCAACAATTTCGCCACGGTGAACGCCCGATATCGGGAGGTGGACTCGGGGTTCACACAGATCGACCAAACTGACAACCATTTCCAGCATTCCACTCAATATGGTCTGGACTATACTTCCAATGGGGTCAAGTTGTTTGACCAGCCCCTCGTGACCCAATTTTCCTACACGAACCAGAATCTCTATACCGAGACCGCCCTACTCCAAAACCCCTATTACAGCGCCCTCCCTAACGCCCAATCGGAAAACACTACCGGCAGTATTTCCTACACCAAAGACCTGGGGCCGGCCTGGGGCCGTTTAACGAATTTTCGCCTGTCTGAAAGTACCTATGATGAGGCAGACGTCTATCAGCAAGCCTATTTGAATCAACCGGGTATCCAAGGGAATACCCAGAAAGGCAACCAGACCTATACGGTTGCTTCCACCTATGACGCCCCCGGCAAGGTCATAGGCTTTCCCGTGGGCACCAACCAGTTTTCCGAGACCTATATTCTTTCCTACGACACCCAGGTCTTCACTACTGACCCGAACCTTTCGAATTATAACCGTACCACCGAGAACGAAACCTACGGGTGGACCAATACAACGGAGGTTTTCAAAAACCTGGTCTTTACCCCGGGCTATACCCTGAACCTGGTGGACGCCATGGGAAACACCAATTCACCGGGGGTTGCCGGTGGCGTGAACCAATTCATCAATTTCCAGGAAAGGGACCAGCCCAAGGCGGGGTTGACCTATCGGGGGGTTCCCGGGGCTATCCCGGCGGTGAACTATACCGGTTCCCAGCAAGTGGACAACGTCACCTATCCGGAAGGCCCCCGGCTGAACACCTCCAATAGCCTCAACTATTCCCTCAATTTGTCGCCATCCCTTTGGTGGGATCCCTTTAAAACCATCGCTTTGACGGCCTTCGCGGGCCGAACGGAAAACGCCTCATCGGCTATACCGAATTTCAGGGCCCTGCCTGCCGAGCCGACTTTCGACCAGGTATGGGGAATGGACCCGGATAACGCCTATGCCTTGAACTCGACCCAGTCCCTGACCGATCAGATCAATTTCAGCTTCAGGCTATTTGATTTTTGGGATTTCAAGCCGACTGGTTCCTGGACCACGCAGGGAAACCTATTATCGCCTGGCACCAACCCCGTGACCCAGCAAAGCGACACCTTGGGTTTCACGACCGTTTATAACCGCAAATTACTGGTCATACCCTTCATCAACGTTGGTTTTGACTCGGCCCAGTTCCAGTACACCCGGACCGATTCCACCCAATGGGATAGTTCCTCTCCCCCGGTCATCTCTGGCCAAAGCGCCAATGAAACCTATTCATTCACGGTGCCTTATGATATCGCCAAACAATCCCAAGGGAATGTCAGGTATCAACGTACGGATGGTTTCACCAACACCAACGGGATCATCACCAACCAGACCGATGACCAGTATTCCATCCAATACAACCAGAAATTCCTTGAAAATGAGATTTTGCACATTCCCTTCACCCATTGGAAAATCAAGTTCGACCAGGCGATCGAGCTTCAGGCGAATTTCCTGGCGGAGTTCGTAAATAACCTCAGCCCGAACTACAGCCTTAATAACCTTCAGACTGAAAAATACCGCGGCACACTACAGCTCAATTACAATGCCATGAAAAACCTGAGGATCGGGTTGGGGGTGGTAAACGAGTACTTTGTTGAGGACAATCCTTACCCCTACCTGGGTTACGATATGTGGCAGATCAATATCTCCGGCGAAGCGAGGTTTTAGTGATGCTTTCGACTGGGAAAAAGGGCCTTACTTTTAACCACCCGCGGTTGATCCGAAATCAACTTGTCCTAACGGTATTCCTTTGTTTCCTGTCGATGACCCGGGGAGCGGGCGCTCAAACACCAACCCCAACCCCGCTTCCGTCTCCTTCGGCCTTCACCGCGGCATCGGGGAATGGGGTGGTGACCTTGGGGTGGAACCCGCTTTCGGGCGCATCTGATTTTTTCATCTACAGGGCCGAATCAGGGGCTTACTATTCATCCATAACCCCCGTTCCCGTAGCGACCGTCATGGCTTCCGCCAGCCCGTTGACCTACATTGATGGACAGGTCGCGAATGGCGATTCTTATGTTTATACGGTCATGGGGCAGGATTCCTCTGGAAACCTTGGCTCCCCCGCGACCGTAGCGGCTAACCCCTACGCGCCTCCCCAAGCGATCCAAACCTTGACGGTTCATTCCTTGCACGCCGGAGCCCTGGACCTCTCTTGGCAAGTTCCCCTTTCTTCCTATCCGGTTACCGGGTATCAGGTCTACCGCTTGGGGGTTACCACCACACCCACTCCTCTGGGGACACCACCGAACGCCTCGCCGACCCCGACCTTTAACACGGGGCCTATTCCGGCTTCAACTGTGATCGCGGCGGGTGCTCCTATTACGCAAGTCTCCTTAACATCCTATTCGGATCAACCGCAAACTTTGGCTAATGAGTATTTTTATTATGTAGTATTAGGAATGGATTCGAATGGCGTCACTGGATTCACGCCCGCTAATTCAAGTGTGGCCGGATACCCGCAATCCAATAAACCTTACGCCCCGATATTGTCCGCTGAATTGGCGGCCACTTTGACTCCCGTCCCCGCGAGCGGCGGTTATGGCGTCATGCTCCAATGGACGGGTTCCTTGGATTCCGAGGGGGTAACGGCTTACCAGGTTTTTTCGAACGGCGCCACATTAGCAACTATCCTTGTGACCCAGACCCCCGTCCCAATCGCGACCTATCAAGACCAGACAATTTCTTATTCCGCCAATAGTCCGGCGACTTATTCGGTCATGGCTATCAATGGAAACGGAATCAGTTCCATCCTTTCGAACTCGGTTGCCGAAACAATTACCCAACCATCCATCAATGGGGTTGTTTCGGCCATTCCCATACCCACCAATGAATCAGTTTCCATTAGCTGGAGCCAGGGAATTACGGGAACCTACGGCATCGCGGGATATCAAATATTCAAAAGTACTTATCCCAATCCATTGGCAACCACAGGGACCCCAGTTGCTACTCCCACTCCTTTCGCAACGATCATCGTCACCCCTTTTGGAACACCGACTTTGGTTTGCATAGATTCCGCTGTCACGGACGCAAGTGGCCTAACCTATTGGGTCCAACCCTATGCGGCTGTTACGGCGGGGGGAATAGCCACCACGCCAACCTACTTGGATCTGGGCCCGACTCCAGTGGCAACCGTGGCGGTGGCCACAGCCCCGGGAAATAACGCCTTTCAATTGGCTTGGACGAGCGGTTCTACAGGATTTTATGGAACACCTGTGGCTTATCAAATCTACCGCGAGTACTCCACCACCACTACCCCCACCCTTACACCCGTCGCCACGGTTCCATTTGGACAGATCAACTATACCGATTACGCGAGCGGAGTGACCGCGAATACGTATTTTAGTTATCAAATTTCCGTCCTGGATTCTTTGCAAAATCAATCCGACCTATCTCCCTCTTCGAATAGCGTTTATATCAATTCCAGTTCGCCATTAAGCCCTCCCTTGGCCCCGGTGGCGCTTCCGGTCGTGGGAGGACCGAATACTTTGGTTTTTCCATGGCTGTTGAACCCGACCACGGACGCAGTCACCGTTTACAATGTCTATGGTTTCGATTATCCAACGAACCCAAGCGTCACGCCCCTCAGTACTTATGTGCCCCCTGTGACTTCACCAACCATGACACCCGTTTTTGTATCGCCCGCCACCCCTTGGGTCGTGAATAATTATTACTTAACGGCCCAGGGCCCGTCGGGTTCCAGCCTGCCCACAACCCTATCTTGCCTCGGCGCTTCGGCTATTACCTTATCGGCGGCCATACCTCCCACTACCCAGGCAGTTTCCCTCTCTTGGAATGTGAACGTTCCGACGACCACTCCGCCTCCATTGGATAGTTTTGATGTTTATCGTTCCGTTATCCAGGGAAGTCAATTTACCCCAATTGCCACCGTCCTTTACCCAACCATGGTTTATACGGATACGACCGCTTCGGCGGGACAATCTTTCTATTATCGCGTCACGGCCCGGTCCAATGGGGTGGAGAGTTCGCTGCACCCTTATCCCCGGATCACGCCAAGTTCGGAAACGGGGATATTCACTTGGCCCACGGCTCCCGTCAGTTTGACGGCCAGTGGCGCGGTTTCTTTCACCACATTGAGTTGGTCGGCTAATCCCGGCTCCGACGGCGTCAGTTATTATATGATCCTTCAAAACGGCACTCCGGTTGCCACGGTTATCCCAACCCCCAATGCCACGATCATTGCCGCGACGATCCAGGATACGCCGGGGGTGGAAACGGGATATCAGGTGGCAGCCCAAAACAACCAGGGAAGCAACGCCTCATCTGTTTCGGTATTGCTTTCTTATAACGCCGTTCCAACCCTAAGCCTGGGACCCCCAACTTGGGTGAGTCCAACGCCTAATGCCACCCCCGCCTATCCCGCGGGCGTTTGGATTTCAGGGTTCTCTTTCAACAGCACTCCAACCCCGGGAACAGGGGTGAATAGCTATTCCATTTTCCGCTCGATAGTGGCAACCCCCATATCCATGTGCGTCACATGTTGGACCCTGATTGGTACCGTTACGGCGCCGACTTCCTTGACGACCGCTACTCCAGTTGTATTCTTTGATTCGGCCGTCCCGAATGGTGGCCCGGTAAGCGGCTATGTGAACTATTACCAAATAGTTCCTCAGAACGGTTCGATATCTGGCAACCCCAACCCGCCCGGGGCCATTCCGGTAACCTTCTGGCCGGCCGCACCGGCAAGCCTCGTTTCTCGGGTGTCGGCGACCGGCACTACCATCAACTTGGCTTGGTCCCAGGCGGGCAACGCGCCGGTGACGGGTTATGATGTTTATCGAAGTACCTATGCTTTCTCCCCAACCACCTATTTATCCAGCACATCGGGTTCAGTCACGACCTTCTCCGATAATGGTCCGCTCACCTATGGGGTTGCCTATTATTATTGGGTTGATGCAGGAGCCCAGGGAGTGACCAGCGCCCCGGCAAGCATGGGAGCTTTGGCGGTCGCCGCACCGACGCTGATCCTTACCCCCGGCCCTGCGGTCAATAACTTGTACTGGAATCCTGTGGCAGTGCCGACGGGGAGTCCCGTTACGGGTTATTCCGTCGAAAGTATGACCCTACCCTCCATCCCCATCCCTCCCCTGACCCCCACCCCGGGATTTGTGGCCATTGGGCCTTCCATTATCGAGGGCCTGAATAACACCCAATACGCTGACAATAGCGTTCAGGACTCGAATTCTTATGTGTATCAGGTCGCGGCCGCGGCCAATAATCCGTGGGGTGGAAGCCCCCTTCTCGGCGCGTTTTCAAATCGAGTGGGGGTAGGCGTTACAGTTGTCCCACAGCCCGTTAGCAATTTGCAGGCGGTTTCGGGGGACGGATTGGTCCAACTTCGCTGGAATTATCAGGGGACACAAAAATTCACTTACATTCTTCAACGGAAATTGGGTTCGGCACCCGTGTCGGAGTACCAAACCATCAAATCGTCTTTCCAAGGGGTGAATTACACCGACACGGGGGTTCTGGACAAAACACTTTACAACTATCAGGTGATCAGCGTTGACTCGGGCGGATTGACGTCCATACCGGCAGTGGTTTCTGCGCTGCCTGCGGCTCCACCTATCGTTGTAAGCCCGCAGGTATCCCTTCTTCAAAACCAGGCAGGAAATCAGTTAACCTGGGCGCCGGCCAATTATCCCACCAACAATTATGATCCAACCCGTATGTATCCTTTGGGCGGATACTATGTCAACCGTTCCACGGATGGAGGAGGAACCTATCAATTGGTGGCGGTTGTTTCCAGTTCCCAAGGTGTGACCAATAATATCTCTTATACCGATCCGGTGACCCTGGTGAATGGGTCCACTAACACCTATCTCATTGAGGCTTTTGACTCCCCCGCGGGCGCCTCGGTCAGCAACGTTAGCATGGTCCATGAAACTCCCTACAATCCCATAACCGCTTACCCCTTGAGCGCCGGAGCTGCTTTGGATTGCAATGCCATTCGGCCTAATGGACCTACACCTGTACTTCATGTTCGATTCGTGGTCACGAACCCCGGCAAGGTGGAAATTAAGGTTTACACCTTGACGGGTACCTACATCAAAACAATATTTGAGAATGACAATGTACCCATCGGGGTTTGGGGCTTGCCCGGCAATCAGTATCCCGTCTTTTGGGACGCTCGCAATATGGGTGGTGCTCTGGTGGCATCGGGTGTTTATCTGGTGACCGTGGAAATGAACGGGCACCAGGAAATCGACAAGGTGGCTGTTATCAAGTAAAGTACCCTGCGAATCAACCCTTCAGGAGGGTTTTGTGGCCACTCCGCTTTGGAACAAAAAATTAAAATGTCCTTTTTGCGTTTTTGAGTTCGAGACGACCCGGCTTCGTTCCTCTGTCATCAAGATCAAGGACAAACAGACCGATTTTGGAAGTATATATGAAGGAGAGTGCCCCTATTTATACGCCGTTACAGTTTGTCCCCAATGCACTTTTGCGGCCCTGAATAAGGATTTCGATTCGATACGCGCTGGCGCGGAGCCCATGATCATGGAAGTCAGCAGGCAAATCCGCCAATCGGCCAAGAAAAAACCAAATATTTTCGATCTCGGGATCTCGACTCCGGAAGTGGCGATCAAACGGCATGAATTGGCCATTACCTTCATGAAAATCAGGAAATATGGGGACCTGGGTATACTGGCGGGGCTTTACCTGCATTTGGTATGGATCTATCGCTTAATGCAGGATTACGAAAACGAGAAAAAAGCCATGGCCCAAGCGGCAAAGGCCTATGAAGAGTTTTTTGACAAGGGAAACCGGCTTCCGGAGAACCTGGGAGAACCGGGTGTCCTTTATTTGATCGGCGAACTCAACCGGCGGCAAGGCTTATATAAAGACGCCAGGCGTTTTTACGAACGCGCCTTGGCCAGCAAGGAAATCCGGGCTTTTCCCCGTATCGCCGAGATGACGCGTGACATGATGTATGCCGCTAAGCAGCAGATGGAAATGAATGGAATCGAATAGGTCTTTTGAAGCGGGGTGCGTTGGCTTATTTGAGGGGTTGCCTGTGGCTCAGGTTCGATTTTTGTCTTCCTTTTTAGACGCTTTTCTCGACTTCCTTTTCCCGAAAATATGTGATTTTTGCGGAGCCCGCTTCGAAGTGGGCCTATCCAATACCCTTTGCGTGTCCTGTTTTGACGCCATTTCACCCTATTCCGATCCAGTTTGTTCGCATTGTGGGGAAGCGCTGGCCCAGGGGGCTTTCGAGGGCTCAACCCTTTTAAGGTGTTTGGATTGTGGTGAAAAGGATTATTTTCTGGATGAGGTCAGGGCTTATGGGGAATACTCGGGAGCCCTGCGAATCGCCCATCATTCTTTCAAATTTGAGGGAATGGAAGACTTGGGGAGTCTTTTGGCGGAACGAATGGCCCAAATGATCCCCATGAGTTTTGTTGAAAAAGGCTGCGTTGTTTGCCCTGTCCCGCTAAGTTTGGAACGGGAAAGGGAAAGGGGATATAACCCCTCTGAAATTTTGAGCAGGCATATTTCCCTGGCGAAGGGATTGCCAAACAAGAAACTGCTCCAAAAAATCAAATCAGTCCCGCCACAGATGTCCCTATCGAAGGAACAACGATTACGAAATCCGGAAGGCTCTTATCAAACAATCCCCGGGGTTTCTTTGCCCGAGCGGGTAGTCCTGATTGATGATGTTTTCACAACCGGGGCAACCCTGGAAGAATGCGCAAAGGTGCTAAGAAAATCCGGGGTCCAGTGGGTCGGGGCGGCGGTTTGGGGACGGACACCGCTTTATTTTTA
>CAVYSE010000021.1:0-79590 GCA_963771075.1 candidate division FCPU426 bacterium
TCCGCTGCATGCATATCGGCAAAGTGCATGTAAAGTTACGGGTTTAGCAAGAGAACAAGCCGTCAAAGCCCGATGAAATAAGGAATCCGGGTCATGCCGTCTGTTGAAGCGGTAAGTATATTCAGCCAAATAACGGCCGATGTACTTGGCGCTCACGCCGTGATGAGTTCCTTTGAGCCATGTCTTGGCGTTGGAAATGAACTTGTGAACCCAGGGCAACCAACGGTCAAAGGATTGCCCCTTTCCCGCCATTTTCTCGTATTCCACTTCTACGTTTTCCAGATGATTCAAACGAGAACTGGCATCCCTGCGAATTCGAGACCCTTTTTGGACGGCCTCATTTACAAATTCTTTCGCCTTCTGTTGGGTTTCGTAAGCCACTTTTACCTTGGCAAAGCCCGCTTTTGGTTTTTTGCGACCCTTTTCGTCTGTCCATTCCTTGCTTTCCACCCCAATAAGCACTTGGACCTCGTTGTAGGTCTTTCGTTTCCCAAACTGCGCACCGTCCAACTCGATTAAACCCTTGAGTTGATAGCATTTTTCCCTTTGCGCTAGGGCTTCTCGTAACTTTTGCAACATCCCCCAAACGGTTTCGTATCCCCTTCCCAAATGCCGTCTCAGTTCTTGGGCTGAAACGCCTCTTTTGCCTTGCATAACAAAGCCAATAGCCCTGATCCAGATAAGCAAAGGAAGCTTGGAATGCTCGAAAATAGTTCCTGCCCGTACTCGGATTTGTTTAAAACAAACGTCGCATTGCCTTATTTCGGACCGACGTTTGTGCTGCCAATAGTTTTCATTCTCGCAATAGGGACAAACAAATTTTTTTCCACCAAAACGACACTTCCACACCCAATCGCGAGCCTTCTCTTCCGTATTGATCCCCTTGAAGATCTCAATGCTTTTCATCCGCCGATAGGTCATAAATTTCCTCCTCAGCGGAGAGTATACGCTTGTATTCCATTATTTCAACATGCACTTTGCCGATATGCATGCGCTCCGCGACCGACGAAAATAAGGGTTTTTTGCTAAACGGGAAAATCCTGCTTTCCCTGGCCGATCTGGAAGACCTGGCCCTGGTAGAAAAGGCCCTACGGGAAGTCTTGGACGACTACCTGACCGAACCCCAGGTGAAGGGCCTGGTTGTCCATATCCAAGAAGGCGGAGCCGCGGAGGGCTACCGACCCACAGTTAAGTCTAAAGTTAAACCTGAGCCAGGCTCCCCGGCAAAGGGCCCTTCTGCCCCCACACCCCATCCATCCGGCGCTATGCCCAAAGATCAACCCGGTCCCCATCATGATAAGAAGCCTCATTCCACCCATTCCCAACCCCAAGGCAATGGATCGATAAATACGGCAATCAAGAAAGATCCGGGTGAGTCTCACGCCGATACCCCAATGGTATCGGCACAGACAGGTCATGGTCGTCGCCTTGAGAGCGACGACCAGTCGTTATTTTGGGGCACAATGGCCGGCATCCCCTGGATCAAGGCCATTCGAGCCAAAATCAATGCAGGGCAAGACCTCGCCCTCTGGGAAAAGCTGTTCTTGGTGGCGGCCTTCTTTGGTCGGATCTTGCATTGGCTATGGCATACGACCTGGCCCATTGCCAAGAGGTTCTTTCAGCTGGGTTGGGCGAAACTTGAAAAGGGCTTTGAACAGCCATCCTTAGGCTCCTGGGGGAGGTGGTAGGCAAGCCCGCCAAGAAAATAGCCAAGGGCGTGGTAGGTATCGCCTTGGTGGTGGGCCTGGCCTATGGGCTTTATCTATTCTTCTTCCACCCGGCGGGTTTGAGGGGCTTGTTGAGCCGGACCGCCTCTGGGGTGATCCATTGGGTAGGGTCTTGGGTAAACCCTTGGGAAAGCGATAGTAAGGCTGTTCCTCAACCACTACCCACGACAATTCCAACCCCGGGAACTTCAAATCCAACACAAAGACACGAAGCCCCAAAGGAGGCACAGAATATCGCGTTTCGGTGAAACCCAAAACCCAGCTGGGCTTCCGCCACTCATATTTCGCCTAAAGCTTCCCTGACCCTCTGTTCCGAGGTCTCAAACCGAGGAACAAGGTTTGGGCGCGCCAATTCCGGAAAAGGGAATTGGTGCTCTGGCTGCGAACCGTCGACTGCCGAACTAAATCTGGCCCCATCGGCTACCGATAATAGACCTTCGACTAACCCTTCGGGCCAGTCCCAGTTGGACCTTCTCAACCAAATCAACGCGGAATCAAAAACCGCCCAGGCTTTCGCCCAGGTCTTTTACGCGGCGGATTACAACGACCTGTTGGGCAGGAGAACCAAACTCAACAAATATTTGGGCCCAGGCTATTCCGGCGCTTTTTTCAAAGCCTTTCCAATCGGCTTTGAAGATCAAGGAAATCGGCGAACATAAGCTGGTCGAAAGTTTCAAACCCTCGGGCGACGCGAAACTATTGAGGTCGGACGATCAATCGGAGGAATTCCAAGTGGAGGGCACCTTGGTCACCCGGAGTGAGATGGATATTTCGGACCCCGTCACCACCCAAAAACCCTCGGGGCTCGTGATTGACCTCTCCCGTGAGCCGGAGTCGAAGGGGCTTGTGACCGGCGTGAGGGAAATGGTTTTTCCGGGAAAAAAGGGTAACCCGTAAAACAATTCTTTAAGCACTTCATGAAAAGATCCAATTACAAAGAAATTATTTTAATACTCTTGCCTACTCATGGCGGCGGCCCCGAAAACGACCCCTTCAACCCTCCCCGCAGGGCGGTACGGCTGGCGGCGCCGTGAGGGAAGCGGTTGTTTTAGCGGCCAAACTAGGGTGTCCACTAAATCGGGGAAGTCCACATGACCAAAGGGGGTAAAATAGTCGTTATCGGGTTGTCCACGACGGGGACCGATCGCGGACAGGTAAAAGACGTATGAAGGTGTAATGAATGGAACATTTTTTTCTGTGGTTGAAGAAATTTTTCACAATTGACAGGTCGGCGATTTTTGTGGTTTTGGTAGTTATATTTTATTTCTTGATCCATATGAGCGCGGAACTTAATGATTGGTATACAAAGTGCGCGGCTCGATTACCGGTACCAACAACATTTTGTTTTTCAATTGGCGAACAGCTTCAATTTTTTAATCATTCGTGGGTGGTTTTACTAACTCTTCCCTTGTATGTCGGGGTGGTCTTTTTTTGCGAGAAGGTGATAAAAAAACTAGTTTGGTTGAAATAAGGATTGATTATTATTTTTTTGGGCATTGTTTTAGGGCTAATAACCATTGCCATGTATATCCCCATGTTTCAGGTGGTGGAATAAGTCCATGATGGGGACCCGCATTGGACAGGATAATTTTAATGATCGAGCCGTTTCTAAAGAGTTGAAATCCAGGTTGGATATAGAAAGAATTCTTTCATGACCACCCGAATCCTTAAACCCTGGCCCGTTCTGGCGGACGTCATCGCTTCCATTGATCTTCATGACACCGCAACCACTGGCGAAGGTCCCGCCTATTCGGTTTTGCCCTCGCCCCAATTTGTCATGGGGTTTCAATTGCAAGGCCGTTTGAAAACGCTTCGTCCCGGGAGCGAAACAACCCTTACTCCCAGCGGCGTTACCGGACTCCAGGGGCAAAGCCGTCTTTATCAAGGGGTCGGCAAGACCCGGTCCATCCTGGTGCGTTTCAAACCCTGGGGGCCTTCCTGCTTTTTACCGGGGCCCATGGGCGAGCTGATGAACGAAAGTGTGGACCTGCGCCAGTTGTGGGACCCGCAAGAAGTCAGCGACCTCGAAGATAAGCTTTATCACTCTACGCCCGGACCGGCGGTGGTCCTCTTGCAAACTTTTCTGGTCAAGCGCCGCCGGTTTCAAACCATCGATCCTCTGGCGCTCAACGCCGCCCAACGGTTCATCCTCAAAGCGGGTAATGTTTTGATCGGACGCATGGCCGGGGAACTGGCCACCACCGAACGTTCCCTCGAAAGACGGTTCCAGCAATGGATCGGCACCAGCCCCAAACGGTTCGCGGCCCTGCTGCGTTTCCAAAAAAGCATCCAAATGCTTCAGGAGGGGAAGGATGGGACAGAGGTGGCCTATGAGTGCGGCTATTTCGACCAGGCCCATTTCATCCAGGAATTCAAGAATTTTACCGGGGTTTCACCCCAAAAATATAAAACCGGGCTGCTTTAAGATTGTCGGATTTTTCCAATAGGTTTTTTCCACACCTACCTAAAATTATTCAAGTTGGTTTATTACATCAAACAGGAGGACGCAAATGAAAACGGAACAAAGGGCAGAGGTTTTGATCAATGTGCACAAGGGACTACGCCGGGGGCTGTTGGGCCTGGCGCTCAAGCTGGGCGCCTTGGACTGGCAGGATCAGGAAGAGGTCAAGGCGGCCGGGGAAGATTTCGCCACCATGCTTCACTTTTTAATGGAACACGCGGCCAACGAGGACCAGATCCAATTTCCGATGCTGGAAAATAAGGTGCCCGGGGCCGCCTGTCGGGAAATGGAAGAACACCATCGTCTGGAAGCGCAGATCGACGATTTGGAAAAACAATGGGCGCGGCTGGCTGTGGAAACGGATAAATCCAAGCCGGGTTACGCCTTCTATCTGGCCTATAACCGGTTCCTTTCGGATTATCTGGCCCACATGGACCACGAAGAGACGGATCTGACCGACGCCCTTTATCAAAATTTCACCGACGCTGAAATCGAGGCGGAGTTCAAAAAAATCATCGCCCGCACCCAGCCCGCGGACATGGGCATGATGCTGGGCTATATGATCCCGGGGATGAATCCGGCGGAGAGGGCCCAGTTCCTTTCCAAGCTTCAAAAGACCGCGCCGGCGCCGGTTTTTGAGAAAGTGAAAGGATTGGCCCAAAAGGTTCTGTCTTCCGGCGATTGGGAAAAGCTATCAGCTCGGTTAGGATAACCGTGATGGGGAAAACCGCTACTAATGTTGTCCACGACGGGGACCTGTAGTGGACAACTAAAAACCCTATGAGGGATAGTCTAATGATAAGAAACCCAAACCTTGACGACTCCCTATTTATTGTATATACTAATATTATGAGATTTGATTGGAACTCCGCTAAGGACGAAGCTAACTTTAAGAAACACGGCGTTTCATTCAAAACAGCTATCTCGGCCTTTGATGATCCATATGCCCTGGTAGCCGCTGACCCTAAGCATTCCACCACTGAATCCAGGGAATGGTTGATTGGAGAAGCTGACGGTGGAAAGGTTCTGGTGGTAGTTTTCACCAAACGCTTACAAGGCCAGATCTGTCGCATCATCAGCGCAAGGCCGGCAAGCCGTCGGGAAAGGAACCGTTATGAAGAGCTCAAATGAATTTCCGTTTCACAAGGCAAGAAGGTTGACTCCCGGAGAAGTGGAGAAGAACCGTCAGGCGATCGAACATCACACTGGCAAACCGCGCCGTCCGCGTGGCCGACCCGCTAAAGAGCCTCATGAGCTTTATTTGCCGGTTTCCATTCGCCTTAATCCGAAAACCTTAGAATGGGCCAAGAGAATTGGCCGACAAAGAGGCATTGGATACCAAACCGTCATCAACGAAGCCTTATTGAGTGTTGCCGGAGAAAAGAAATTTTCCCACGCGCATTAAGGCTTTCCGGAGCTTGTCCACGACGGGGACCCATCGTGGACAGATGAAAAGAAAGGAATCGAATGAATATAAAAGGATTTAAAGATTCTATTTGTAGACTTCCTCCAAAATATTCTTTTTGTGGGATTGTTGGCCATAATTTCAATTGTTTATGTCAAAAATGCCCTTGAATTAGATCACCATGGAAGAATCGGGAATGGAATTTTTTGGTTGATATGGGGATCGGTTTTTTATTTATTGGTTTGTATTAAGCCTTTAATGAAATGGATGTACCAGATGCAAATGGATTGGATTAAGAAAAAGAAAACTTTTGAAGACTTTCAAAAAGATGGCCAAAAAGCCTTTTACACCGCCGTCTATTTTGCTCTCATTAATTTTATTTTAGCTTTTTTCTATTAAAGGAAATTTTGCAATTACCCATTTAAAGTTGTTCACGACGGGGATCCGGATTGGACAAAGATTTTGTAAGACTTAGCCGCTTTTTTTAAGGTTTAATTTATTCGGAGGCTTTTTGAACTCTTTTCTTATCATTCTTACCTTTTTATCAGGACTTTCCGTGCAGGCCTATTTTTTTACCCAGGGATTACCCAAACCATCCGAAAGGCGACGCTGGCTACTCTTAGTTTTTTCTATTTCCCTATTATTGGTCCTTCTTCCAATGGACATCCCCGATCTTATAGGGGGAAAACCATGGGTCGAAATCGCTTATAGCTCATTCATCGTTTTGACTTTGGTTTTTTGCCTTGTGACCACCGGCATTTTATTCATGGACAAAACCGTACCTTCAATTGGCCAAGCAAATATACTTTCTTTTACGATGATTTTTTGGCTTGTTTGTTTTAAACACTTTGACGGTTTTGGGTTAGGGACATCATTTTTAATTTCTTTCGGCAGTGTCGCCACTCTTGGGACACTGCTCGTTATTCTTTTAAAGGCGCAATTGAATTTTTTAGGAAAACTTTTCTTTTACAGTTGGTTTTTGTTTATCAATGTTTATCTTTGTAGTTTCCAGGTTCTTTTAGGAGATTTTAGGCTAGTGGATATGGATAGGGGATGGGAATTCCTGGGTCATTACCACTATCTATCCGCGTTCTTTTCAGGAATGGCGATCCTGTTCTTTACTGTCTATGGATTTTATTTTTCCCTGGCCTTGGGATCCCTCGTCAAATTGGCCTTTAAGGGGAGCCGACAAGCCAAAGCGAAGGGTGGTAAAAAATGGGAAGATGCGGAAATGATGATAAGCCATCTTTCGGACTATCAAATTGGCATAAAAGAAGCGCTTCTCATCATACTTTTTCAAGGCGGTCTTTATTTGTTAAATGAATGGCATCCTTTTTTCTCAGTGCCGTTGCTGGTTAATTTTTCGATCGTCGTCTTGCCATTTGTTTTAAGATGGATTTTCCAATCCATTTCCAAACTATAAGGTTGTCCATGACGGGGACCCGTATTGGACGATCCTTTTTAACCCAAAGAGTTAAAATGGGTTCCGAAGGTCTGCCAGAGGGGGAGGTGGACAAACCATATTCGAAGTGAAAAAAGGAGAATCTATGCTGGCAAAAAAAATCGCCTTGGGATTCGGAATCGCGTTGGTTTTTCCATTGCTTATTCATTTCGGGGTCAGCTCATTTGTTCATGAACCGAAATGGAAAGATTACCACAAGAATGATTATCAAGATTTGAGCGCAATGCCTCAAGCGGAACGATCCGCGGCCATTGAGGAAAGAAACAAAAAGCAAAAAGAAAATCAGGACGCGTTCGATAAAGCGAAATCTAGTTTTGACCAAATATTGTTTTGGGTCGCGCTCCCGATCGGGTTGATCGCCATAGTTGTTGGCGCTTTTCTCGCAGCTCAAGGCATCGGGACCGGCCTCGTTTTCGGAGGAATTTTTACGCTCATTGACGGCTATGGGAATAACTGGAATGACATAGATGATAGGCTCAAATTTTTGTCATTACTCGTCACTTTCATCATTCTCATTTTCGTTGGCTATAAGAAAATTGAAAACAAAGCAAAAAAAGACGCAGCTCCCCAAAACCCGCCCAACATTAGCTGAATCGTAAACGAACCTGCAGAGTAGAGCGCTGGCGCGTATGCCTTAGAGTACGGTGGCGAATCCAACCCTTTCGGATTGGGCCTCAGTCCGGCTCTCATCACCACGTTTCCAGCGCCCCCTCATCAAACCGTACGTGACCTTTTCGATCATACGGCTTTCCGACAACCTTTCAACCGGCAGCATTCAAGGCAAAAGCTGGAATCCAGTTCAAACCAAGGCGTTTCACTTCCTCGATCGACCATGTTCGTCCTTCCCAGGCGTACTTATGCCTCCGAAACAAAGTCAGCCTTTCGAGTACGTAAAATTGAAGCTTGGAAAAGTATGGCTGGCTGTCCCCAATTCGGAAATAGTTGGCCCACCCCCTTAACACCGGGTTCAAAGCCTTCGCTACATCCTCCATTGGAGATAAGAGCCGCTCTCGGCCCGCCGTCATCTGCTTCACTTTCTCGGCGATTTTCTTCATGGCCTTCCGGCTCGGCCAGCTCAGGCAACAGGTCTTACCCAATCCTACCACCGGCATACCTACTCGAAAGTGGAACCCAAGGAAGTCAAACCCTTCCTTCCCAGGCCCCATTTCCACCAGCCGTGTCTTTTCGGGGTGCAGTTCAAGCCCTAGTCGTCCCATCAATTCCTTGATGACTTCCAGGCTCTTTTCCGCATGGGCTTGGCTTCCGCACAACACCACAAAATCGTCGGCGTAGCGCACCAGCCTACCCAGTTTCCTGTGCCTCTTATTCCAAACCTTGTCCAGCAAGTGAAGGTAAACATTGGATAACAGCGGTGAGATCACCCCGCCTTGCGGTGTCCCTCGGAGAGTCGGCGTAAGCCTTCCTTCCTCAAACACACCCGCCTTCAGCCACCCTCGGATCAGTTTCAAAACCTTCCGGTCACTGATCCTCTGGCGCACCAGCACCATCAGTTTGTCGTGGTCGATGGAATCGAAATACTTCCGAATATCTCCATCCACCACCCATCTGTACCCGCCATTGATCCACTTCTTGATCTCCCGGTGGGCCTGCTGGGCTCCGCGTTTTGGCCGAAATCCAAACGAGCCTTCCAGAAAGTCCGCCTCAAAGATGGGTTCCACCACCTTCCGGCAAGCCGCTTGAACTACCCGATCCCGAATTACCGGGATTCCCAACGGTCTCTTGCTTCCATCAGGCTTGGGTATTTCCACTCGTCTCACAGGTTTAGGCAGATACTTCCCAGCTTTGAGTTCTTCCTGGATGCCCTTCAGGAATGGAATAATTCCCACCTTCTCTTCGATCCATTCCAGCGTTTCCCCGTCCACTCCTCCTTGGCCTTTATTAGCCTTCACCTGTTTCCATGCCGCTGTCAGGACATCCCATCGGGTCATCCTGTCATGCAGTACATGAAATCTCCGGCTTGGGCTCCTCTTGGCCGCTCGGTATAGCGCCCTTTGAAGGGTTCGCGCCTTGTCTTCGGAGTTGTTGGCCCTTTGGGGCATGCTCCAGCGCCTCCCTTTTGAAGGTTGCTTGGTTGAAGCAGGGGTCCTTCCCTCCAGGTGGTTTTGTTGTCCACCCTTCACAGGTATTGTGACCCCCTCCGACTTCCTCCCGCCCTTGCCCCTTTTCGGTTTTAGCCTTATAGCGGCAAGTCTTTTGGCGGGTAGGATCTCCCAGGTTGCTTGCAAAGCCTTTCCAGCATTCCGTTCCCCATACGCCGGAGGACTTGCCCCGCTTGCTCCAGATTCTTCAGCGGGATCGTGGCCTTCGCCGGTAGACACGCGGCTCGGCATCCTCTTGCACCTTTCGGTGTCCCATTCACGACGCGGCAGGATTCACTTGATGTTGCGGACTGCTAGATTGTTCCCTCACTGAATGAGGTTTATGACCCCGTTTCGGGCAGAACCTCTCGGTCCTACGCCGGGGGCTGACTTCCAGGCTCTCTGGCGATTACCTGGTCAGGATTTGGGCTGGCCCTCTTCGGCCTACTCCCTCACCTGCTGGCTCTACAAACCTTCGCTGGCACGATGTCTACGATGGGGACCCATCGTGGACAGGTTTAACGACCTGTCATGGACGGTGTTTTTAACCGATTTGATGTATTAAACTTCATTGTGATATACACCATCCAGATTTAATATGGTGTATCAGGAGGTGAATCCATGGCACGCACAAATATCGTCCTTGACGACGAATTGATCCGGCAAGCGGTTCGATTGACGGGGGCAAAGTCCAAACGCGAGGCGGTCGATATCGCCTTGAGAAAGCTCATCAAACAGGCGGGGCTCTACCAAAAATTCCTCAAGCTTGAGGGGAAACTGCATTGGGAAGGCGACCTGAAGCAAATGAGAAAAAGCAGGGTATGATTGTCGTTGATTCATCGGTTTGGATTGATTATTTCAACCACCATCCTTCTCCTACCGCCGAGAAGTTGAAAACCTGTTTCGCCGCCGAAACCCCATTGGCTATTATTCCCATGGTTCTAATGGAAGTATTATCCGGGTTTAAGTCCGACACGGATTTTAAAAAAGCTTTGGATTTCATGTTGGACTTGCCAATTATTCAAACCGGCCCCTCCGTTCACGTCAACGCAGCCCGGTTGTTCCGCCATCTTCGACAAAAGGGTATTACCATAAACGGTCATGGCGATTGTCTGATAGCCCAAGCTTGCATCGAAAACGGGGCTCATCTTCTGGCGGTGGACAGTGACTTCGAACATATCGCACGCCATTGCTCTTTAAAACTAGCCCATTAATATTCAAGCCTGAAATTGAGACAAGGTTCAGGTTGTCCACGATGGGGACCCGGAATGGACAAAGAAAAATGGATAATGGTTTGTCTGCCGAAGCCTTGGCGAAGGTAGTTGGCCTGATAACATGAAAAAGGCTGCAGAGCTCCAAGCGTAGAGCGTCTCCACTTAAGTGGGACGAGGCTCTAGGATAAACCCAGAGTCGAAAAGGCACTCACCTTTGCAGGTGGTGCAAAACGCTTAGGAGGTGCAGCCGTGGGACAGTATATCGGAGTAGACCTACACCAGAAAACATCCTACGTCACGAGAGTGAATGAGAAAGGAAAGGTGCTGGAACAAGTCGATCTGAAGAACGACGCGGATACTTTAAAGGCTTATTTCAAGAAGCAACCCGTGAGTAGCCAGGTCGTAGTAGAAGCCACAGGTCATTGGTATCACTTTTACGAACTCATCGAGGATCGATTCCCCAACCTGGTATTGGCCCACCCCCAAAAGGTCAAAGCCATAGCCTCGGCCAAGATCAAGACGGATAAAATTGATTCGGGAATCCTGGCTCAACTTTTGCGGGTGGATCTGCTGCCACGAGCCTATGTGCCACCCCGAGAGATCCGCGACTTACGGGAAATCCTTAGGTACCGGGCTTCCCTGGTGCAATTGAGAACACAAGCCAAAAACCGGATGACTTCGGTCATGACCAAGGCGGGAATCGAACCCGTTACTAAAAACCGATTCGGAATAAAGAACTTCCGCGAACTTGCCACGGTAGGTACCCGGCCTTGCTACCGTTTGGAACTGGACGGATATATGGAAGTAATCCGGGAACTAGGCCAAGAGATCGCCAAATCAGAAGAGGTGATCAAGAAAATGGCAGCAGAAAGCCCGGAAGCCCAGCTGATGATGACCATGCCAGGCGTGGGTGCCTTTTCGGCTTTATTAATTTTGAGCGAGATTGGGGATATTCGCCGGTTCCCGGACGCGGAACATCTATGTTCTTATGGTGGATTGGTCCCCAGTGTTCACGCATCAGGGGGAAAAAGCCACAACGGCCACATCACCAAACAGGGTTCTAAATGGATTCGCTGGATATTGGTTGAGAACTCGCTTCATGCCATTCGCAAAACCCGACGGTATGGGACCTTATACACGAGGGTGAAGAAGAAGCATGGGAATAACGCGGGACGAATAGCAGTAGCAAGGGCTATGCTGAAAAGCATCTTTCATATGTTACGAAAGAAGGAAGCTTTTGAGGACTGCCCGGCCAGCTCCGACGGGGTCTGACACAACCCGCAAGAGTTGAGGTCCTTGGCCTGATTGAGCGGCCGGGTCCAACGTTATCGTGCGGTGAAACAACCGCGAATAGGTGACTGACTTGTAGTCCTTTGAGACTCAGGTTGGACTTGGGGCCGTGATACTACGCTTTTGCCTGGACATTCTTTTTCATAGGTGACCCCGATTTTTCGTTGGTGTTTGTTACTTTCATTTATGAGGGTGGTTATATGCTTGATTTAACAAAACTTAAAAACTATTTATGGCGCCCATTTGAAATTGAGAGCAAGCGCCCGGTTAAAACAATCCAAGACGGAATCTCTAAAAAGGTAATCAAAGAGATGTCGTTTCAATGGTTGCCTGATGAGAAGCTGAGGGGAAAATCGACTAACGGTCATTTTGAGATTTCTTATAAACCTCTTTCCTCATACTTTATGAGAGGCGCGGGCTCTTTGACAATGCGGGGTGTTATCGAAAGCGAGGGAACGGGCAGCCGCATTTATGGCCATTTGCCCGGTCCGCCCTTTGCGGTTTATTTACTTTTGGCCATATGGATTGGTTTTTGTATCATGCTTTTAAATCAATTTATCCGAGAGGCTTTAGCCCATAATTTTGTTGCGTCAGAACAACTTCCGCTTTGTATCGTCGGACTTATCTTTCCAGGCATGGCGGTTATCATTTTTTTCTTTGATAGGGAAGCCAACAAGGCTGGCGAGGGGAAAATATTGGATTTGCTGAAAGCGATCGTCAAATAATGACACAAAGGGGTCGGCCATTAACCATTTCGGAACGAATTAATTGTCCACGACGGGGACCCTTCGTGGACAAAGAAAAGCTGTAGATTGAGCCGGGAAATATTTGAGGTGAAATATTCATGAATTATGTACCTGTTTTTGATGTTGGCCATGTCGGGGTCACCTATTGGTTTATAAAGTTTTGGGTGTTCTTGGTCGTTCCTGTTTTTTTAGGAATTTGGGGGTTGGTGGTGGGTAGAAAATCCACCGTTTCCAGGCCGGTAAAGATTCTGTATTTAATTTTCTGGGTTATTTCATTTCTTTTTTGCGCTTACTCTCCAACCAGCGATTTTTTAAATCTTCGCGAGGCATTGTTGACTGGTAAATGCAGTGTTGTGGCAGGCGCTGTGACTGATTTTGTTCCAATGCCTGGTGAAGGGCACAAAAATGAATCATTTAAAGTTCAAGGAACAGGTTTTTCCTATTCCGATTATTCACCCCAAGCAGGGTTTAACAATTCTTCTTCCCATGGTGGTCCGATTAAAGAAGGCCTTAAAGTTAGGATTTCTTATTTGACTGAAAATGGAGAAAATGAAATCGCTAAACTTGAAATCGTTAATTGAATAATTCAGTGGGGCGGTTCTGAACTGTTGTCCACGAAGGGGACCCGTATTGGACAACCAAAAAATGGTTTATTTGGAAAATTTTAAATGAGACCACCTGATATTATCGAAACGACCCGACTTCGATTGAGGCCCCCTGAAATTGCCGATGCGGTGTCCATTTTTGAAAGTTACGCCCAGGATCCCGAAGTTGTGAAATTTTTAACCTGGCACCCTCACAAAAACGTCAAAGAAACCCAAACATTTCTTAAAGGTGTTTTGGATAGGGCTCAAAATGCCACCCGATTTCCCTATGTGATAACCCGATTAACAGACGGCCAATTTCTCGGAATGTTCGAGTTGAGGTTGGATGGGCACATGGCTGACGCGGGGTACGTCCTTGCGAAAGCCCATTGGGGAAAAGGTTATATGACCGAAGCGGTAAAAGTCTTTGTGGAGTGGAGTCTCGCACAAGAGAGCATTTTCAGATTTTGGTCAATCTGCGACATCGAAAATCCAGCTTCTGCCAGGGTCATGGAAAAAGCCGGAATGAAGCTTGAGGGAATTTTGCGTCGACGAATCATTCATCCAAATGCAAGTAAGGAACCCAGGGATGTATATTGTTATTCAGTAGTTAAATAGAAAAAGCGTTGTCCACAACGGGGACCCGGATTGGACAAGGGATAAATGGCTCAAGGCCTTAACACTAGGTTTGACTACATACTCGGGAGTTAAATGCCAACATGGACAAAAAAGCAGTGGTTTTGTGGACTGGCGGAAAAGATTCTTCCTTGGCCTTCTATGAAGCCGTTTCAATGGGATATAAAGTGAACGCTCTTGTCACTTTCGCTCCCGAAAATGAAAGGTTCCTCGCCCATCCCCTGAAATTCATGAAGCGTCAAGCGAAGGCTATTCATCTCCCTCACCGGACGATCCACATTCGTCCGCCCTTTAAGGAGGGTTACGAAAAGGCGATCCAAGGCTTGAGCCGAACGATCGGTACATTGGTTACCGGCGACATTTCGGAGGTGGACGGCCATCCAAACTGGATCAGGGAATGCAGCAAGAAAAGTGGCGTAGGTGTTCTTACGCCCCTTTGGAAACGTAACCGAGTTGAAATCCTCCGCAAACTTCTTTCCCTCGGATTCAGCGTTATCTTTTCCTGCGTGAAAAAACCTTGGCTTGCTAAGGAATGGGTCGGCCAGACGCTCGACGAGCGATGTTTGAACCGGTTGATGGAAATACACAAAGAAACCGGGTTGGATGTTTGTGGGGAAAACGGGGAATACCATACCTTGGTTACGGACGGTCCTCTATTCAGGAAAGGCATTCAAATCACCAGTCAATCGATTTGCACGGAAGGTAAGTTTATGTATATGCAAATCAAAAGAATGAAATAGCTGCACATGGGCAAGCCCGTGGTACTGTCCACGGCGGGGAGCACCAAGCTCCCAGCTTGGTGCAGTGGTCGTGGTCAAGCAGAAATAAGACGGATAACCTAGCCTGGAAATCACTCAAACGGGTTAAAAGGAGGCTGGATGCCGATCACCAACAGCAGTTCCGGGACCCGTAAACGGGGTCAGTCATCAATTATTAAAAATATCTAAATCGCCAGATATTCCTTATACCGCTCGGAATTATTTAAAAGGCAGTAAATCCTTGATAGCCACTATTCATTTTAAGGCCCCTACGAGACCGGCTCCGAAAACGACACCTTCAACCCGCCCCGCAGGGTGGTGCGGCTGGCGGGGGGGCAATCCGTAATAAGCCATGACGGTGAACCGATATCCTTTAAAACCTGGGTACCACCCCTTATCCCAATACAAAGGGCCCGGCCCCTTTGTTATTAGACAACCGTATGTCAACTTATTAGTCAACCGAAGGAGATGGTAGTGGGTCAGTTTGAATAATTCCCCACTTCCCCCATGCCTCTATTGAGAAAAATGATAGGGGGCATGGGGACGTCCCCATTTTTATTTCGTATGTTTCCAAATGAAGAAATGGGGGTGAAAAAGGGGGGCAGGGGGGTATTAGCCTTTAACTAAAAAGCTAACTCCCCCTTAATTCCCCTCTTTCATGCTGTTCCTCATATAAATTTCAGTTAATGAGAACAGTATAGTGCTTTAGCACAGAGGGGGAAAAAGAGGGTCCACCATCAAACTGATCTACTACCAAGGAGATCATGAGCCCCACGGCTCATGGCCATGGGCTGGACAAGGGGCCAACCCTTTACCGGTCGGACCTTTTCAACGCCAAGCGGAGGGATGTGGTATAGGGCGGCCGGCAGATGCCCGTTTCCATGACGATCCCCGTGATGAGTTTTCCGGGGGTGACGTCAAAAGCGGGGTTGTAAACGGGATATTCTTCCTTCGCGATGGGATAACCCTGGGGATGGGTCACTTCCCGGGAGCCCCGCTGTTCAATGACGATTTCCTCGCCGGTTTTTTTGGTCAAATCCAGCGTGGTCGTTGGCGCCGATATGAAAAAAGGGATCCCGTGCGCCTTGGCCAATACCGCCAGCGAATAGGTGCCGATCTTGTTCGCCGTGTCCCCGTTCGCCACGATCCGGTCCGCCCCGACGATCACCGCGTCGACCTTCCCCTGTTTCATGACGAAAGCGGACATGTTGTCCGTGATTAAATGGAAGGGGACCTTGGCATGGGCGAGCTCGAAGGCCGTCAAGCGGGCGCCCTGCAAATAGGGCCGCGTCTCATCCACCCACACGTGCACTTTCTTGTTCCGCCGATAGGCCTCCAGGATTCCCGCCAGGGCCGTTCCCTGCCCCCCGGTCGCCAAAGCCCCCGTGTTGCAATGGGTCATGATTTGGGCGCGCCCCCTTAGGGCGTCCGCCCCAAAGCGGCCCAGCTTTTGGCACAGTATTTCATCTTCCCGGTGGATGGCGAGGGCCTCGCGCTCGATGGCCTTTTTCTGGAAGCCGACCGGCTTCCCCCCGTTTTCCATGAGAAGTTCGCGCATCCGGTCCAAGGCCCAAAAAAGGTTGACGGCCGTGGGGCGGGTTTTCCTCAGGCGGGCGATGCCCTTTTCCACCTGGTTCACGAACACTTGCGCGGAATTCGTCTTGGCGTTTTTCGCGCCCACCGCGACCCCATAGGCCGCGGTGACCCCGATGGCCGGCGCGCCCCGGACCGTCATGTCCTCGATGGCCTTCGCGGTTTTCTCAACCGTGTCGCACTTGACCCAGACTTCTTTGAAAGGAAGCAACCGCTGTTCTAGCAGGTAGAGAATTCCATTTTTCCACCGGATGGGCTTCAGGGCTTCGGTCATATTCGCTCCTATTGGATATAAAAAGTCGTAACTGCTCAGGTCAGGCAAGTCGTCATTGCGAGGGTCAGCCCCAACCCTTCGACTTTGCTCAGGGCCCTGAGGCTCTCGAAGGGTCGGGGCGGTTTGTCCTACGTTGCCCAATGGGCAACGTAAATCAGGACTATGCCGCTAACCCTTTGTCTTTTTTTGTAAAGCGGCATGAACCAGGCATGTAGTAGTTGGCCTGAATTCGGCCAACCATCCTGGGGCTTTAGCCCCAGGACAATCTCAGGTTGTACACCTTGAACCTACGGCAAAACCTGAGATTCCCACGTCGCAAAACGAGCCTATCGGCTCTGCTCCTCGGAATGACTTCAAACCGAGACACTACCAAATGTTTTTTTGCTGTCCCTTATTTGCTTTCCAAGCTCATCGCCACTTCTTTCATCAAGGCCGTGAGTTTCGGTTCGGCTTCCTGCGCGTGCTTGATGATTTGGGTGATATCGGCGGGTTCCAGGGTGTCCGCCACGCACTTGTCCGTGACCACCGAAATGCCCAAAACCTTCAATCCCGCGTGCACCGCCACGATCACCTCGGGAACGGTGGACATCCCCACCACATCCGCCAGGGTGGAAAGCCAGCGGTATTCGGCCCTCGTCTCGAGGTTGGGGCCGGTCACCGCAACATAAACCCCCTTCTGGACCTGGATCCGTTTATCCCAGGCGATCTTTTCCGTCAAGGCGATCAATTCCTTGGAATAGGGCTCCGCCATGTCGGGCCAGCGCGGCCCCAAGCGGTCGTCATTTTTGCCCAGGAGGGGGTTGTCCCCCATCATATTGATGTGGTCCTCGATGATCATGAGGTCGCCGGGATGGTAGGCGCGGTTCATCCCCCCGCAGGCGTTCGAGACCAGGAGATACTTCACCCCCAATTCCTTCATGACCCGGACGGGGAAAGTCACCTGCTGGAGCGTATAACCCTCGTAACGGTGAAACCTTCCCTTCATCGCCACCACGTCGGTTTTTCCCAATTGGCCGAACACCAATTCGCCCGCGTGGGATTCCACGGTCGAAAGCGGGAAATGGGGGATCTGGCCATAGGGCAGGACCTGGGGGTTTTTGATCTCATGCGCCAAGGCTCCCAGCCCGGTGCCCAGGATGATCCCCACCTTCGGTTTGGCCTTGATCGTCTTCTTGATCTCCCGAACGGATTCCTGGACTTGATCGAATATTTCCATTGCGCCCTCTCCTTCAAACGGCTTTGAGATTTTTTTCCAAAACCCGAGTCACCTCGGGGATGTTCATTCCCCTCAACTTGACCACCTTATGGCGGGACGCCTTGCCCCGTTCCACCGTCAAATCCGTCTTCGCGGCGCCCAGCAAATCGGAGATAAAACGCAGGAGCGCCTCGTTCGCCGCGCCCTCCACCGGGGGCGCCATGATTTTTATTTTCAATTCCCCGTTTTCGACCCCCACCACCCGGTTCCGGGCGGAACGGGGCACCAGCTTGACCCGTAATAAACAATCCCCTTCCACCTGGCGCAAAACCGAGTCCCATTCCATCCATTCACCCCCTCAGGGCGAAGCCCCAGAGGCAGAGCCACGGAATCCCGAACCGGCCCAGCATCCACAGGATGAAAGCCAACCCCAATCCCCGGCTGTCAAAGCCGTTCCATTGGAACGAAAACCAGCTCCGGCAAGGTTTCAGCAAGGGTAACGTCAGGTAAAAAAAGAGCTTCCGCACCGGGTTGAGGAAGCTTCCCGGCAGGGAATGGAAGAGCCAATCCATCATCAAAACCAGGGCATAAACGTTGCAAAACAGGGTGAGTAAAAGGGCCAGGAAGATCATGACTCGGCCATCCGGCGCAGTTCCGCCCCGCGGTTTACGGCCGATTGGATCGCGGCTTCCACCGTCTCTTTAAATTTTCCCACGGCCATCGCTTCCAGGGCGGCCTGGGTGGTCCCCCCGGGGGAAGTCACCTGGGCCCTCAGTTCCTCGGGCGTTTTACCCGTTTCCAAAATCATCCGGGCCGCGCCCAGGGCCGTTTGGGCGGCCAATAATTTCGCGACCTCCGGTTTCAAGCCGCCGCGAACGCCTTGTTCCACCATGATCTCCACCATGTGGAAAAAATAAGCCGGTCCGCTTCCCGAAAGGGCGGTGACGAGATCCATCTGGTCTTCCCTGACCTCCACCGCCTTCCCCACCGCCGAGAAGAGTTCCAGGACCCTTTGGACATGCTTTTTTTTCGCCCTTCCGCCCCCGGCCACCGCCGCCATTCCGGCGCCGAGCAATGCGGGGGTATTGGGCATGACCCGGACGACGGGGCATCCTTGGGGAAGGAACTTCTCGATTTGCCGGGTCGAAATCCCGGCGGCGATGGATACCACCAGGGCCTCGCGGGGAAAAAGGGGGCCCGCCTGGGCCAGGAGGCCCTTCATTTGCTGGGGCTTCGTCGCCAGGAGGACCAGATCCGCCCGGGGCAGAATCTTGGTCGGATCGGTTTGGGTTTTGATCTTGAGGGGACCCGCCGATTTTCTCAGCTTGGCCCCGTCGATATCGACCGCCGTGATTCGGGAGGCGGGAATCATCCGGTTACGGACCCATCCCCGGACCAAGGCGCTGCCCATGGCCCCAAAGCCCAATACCACCGTGTCTTGTTTGTTTTTCATGGTTCCATCCTCATTCCCGACATTGTAGCGGGCCCCGATAGGCGGCACGAATTTTTTATTTTAAGAATTTCTAACAAAATCCAATATTTACCACAGAGACACGGAGACACAGAGTAAACCCGGACAATTGGTTTAAGATTCCTTGAGTTTAGAAATATTTTTTCCTGTCCCCTTTCGCCCAAAAGGCGAAAGAAAACGGGACAATACCGACCCCATTTAATGTCTTATGGATGGTCGGCATGTGCCTCTGTGGCCGCCAAAGGCGGCCTGTGGTGAAATTAGGTTTTGTTATAGTCTCTAAGTCCTGCCGCCAAAGAGGGCGGACCCCACCCTCACCAGGGTCGAACCTTCTTCGATCGCCATTTCAAAATCACCGCTCATTCCCATCGAAAGAATGTCGAAAGCGGGACCGGCGCTCCCGGCCGCCCGGTCAAAAAGTTCCTTGAGGGTTTTAAACGCGTCCCTTTGCCGCGCGGCGTCCTCCGTCAAGGGCCCCACCGTCATCAGGCCGCGCAAACGAAGTTTGGGCAAGGAACCGATTTCCCGGATCGCCGCCAGGGCCCGATCCGGCGGAATCCCGGATTTGGACGTTTCGCCCGAGGTATTGACCTCCAGCAAAATGTCCTGGGGGTTTTCGCCCAATCGTTTGGAGAGGGCCTGGGCCAAGTCCACCCCGTCGATGGAGTGGATCAAATCGAACTTGCCGATGGTTTTATTGATCTTGTTGGTCTGAAGCTGGCCGATGAGATGCCAATGGATGTCTTGGGGGAGGAAAGGCATTTTTTCGAGCGATTCCTGGACGCGGTTCTCGCCGAAATGGCGGAGGCCGCAATCGTAGGCCGCTTGGATGGTTTCAGCCGGGAAGGTTTTGGTCACCGCCAACAGGGAAACCGATTGCGGGGGGCGCCCCGACCGCGCGGCCGCTTCCCCCATGCGGCCCCGAATCTCGCTAATTCGCTGGGCAATATTCACGCATGCCGCCCTTGGCCTTTATTGGAAGATCAGGACTTTTTCTTGGGGCCTGAAAGGAGGTTCCATTCCACGAGAATGGGGCTCGCCACGAAAACCGATGAATAGGTACCCACGATCACGCCCGCCAGGAGGGTCATGGCGAAGTCTTTCAAGGTGTCGCTTCCCATGATGCAAAGGGGTAAAAGGGTCAGGAACACTGTCAAACTCGTGTTAATCGTCCGGCTGAGGGTCTCATTCACGCTCAAATTGACCAGCCCGGAAAAGGTTTGATCCTTCAGCAATAGCCTCATGTTTTCCCGGATACGGTCGAAATTAACCACCGTATCGTTCAGGGAGTAACCCGCCAGGGTCAAGAGGGCCGTGACCTGCAGGAGGTTGAATTCCCTGCCCGTCAGGATGATGAAGCCCAGGATCACCAGGATGTCGTGGAAGGTCGTGATGATGGCCGCCACGGCGAACCTGAAATCGAACCTCCAGGCGATGTAGATCAGGATCCCGAACATGGCGATCATGAAAGCGTTGGTGGCGTCTTCCCGCAATTTTTGGGAAACCGCCGGACCGACCTCGTCGGAGCCGTCCAACACGAAATGGGCGTCCGGGAAATTCTTGTTAAATACGGTCAAGACTTCCTCGCCGATGCTGCCCACCGCCTTGGTCGGGTCGTGCTTGATCTTGATGATCATCTTGAATGAATTGGAGGTGGAATCGTCCTTGACCTGCTGGATTTGGGCCTCGGGAAATCCTTCCCCCTTCAAGGTTTGCCGGATGGGGTCCAGGTCCACGGCCTTTTGGGACGATATCCTTAATTGGACACCCGCCCCGAAATCCGTACCGAGATTGGCCTTGCCCTGGTAAAGCAAAACAATGGCGTAAACCCCGGCCAAACAGGCCAAGCCGGAAAGCCCCAGGAAAAACCTGCGGACCTTCATGAAGTCGATTTTCGGTTCCTTAAACCACTGAAACATCATTGGGATGCCTTTCCGTTCGTTAAATGCTTAAGCCTTGGTATTCCTTGCGGGCGTCAAAAATCATCTTGGTAATCACGACGGCGGTAAAGAGGCTGAGGGCCACGCCCAAACTCAGGGTCACGGCGAATCCCTTGATGGGCCCCGTCCCGAACTGGAACAAGACCGCGGCCGAAATGAGCGTGGTGACATGGGTGTCGATAATGGCCACCAGGGCGCGATGGTAACCCGCGTCGATGGCGGACCGGATGGTTTTTCCCGCCTTCAGTTCCTCGCGGATACGCTCGAAAATAAGGACGTTGGAATCAACCGACAATCCCAAGGTCAGGATGATGCCGGCGATACCCGGAAGGGTCAAAGTGGCCTGCAGGAGGGACAAACAACCCATCAGGAAAATCAGGTTCACCAAAAGCCCGACGTTGGCGATGATCCCGGAGACCTGGTAATAAATGGCCATGAAAACCAGCACCAGTAGGAGCCCGTAAATGGCCGCCCAAGTTCCCTTCTTAACCGAATCCGCCCCCAAGGTCGGACCCACCTGGAATTGCCCGGTCACTTTTAAGGGAGCCGGTAACGCGCCCGCCTGGAGGATGAGCGCCAGGTCCTTGGCTTCCTCATCCGTAAAACTCCCGGTAATCTGCCCCTGGCCCCCGGGAATGCGGGTTTGAATGTTGGGCGCCGAATAGACCTTGTTGTCGAGGACGATCGCCAAATGCCGGTTAATGTTCTCGCCGGTAATGATCCCGAATTTGTGGCCCCCCTCCGCGTTCATTTTAAAGGAGATGATGGGGCGGCCATATTGATCCGTAATGACCTTCGCTTCCACCAGGGAGGCGCCCGTTAGGAGCACGTCTTCCAATAGGTAACCGCCCTCTTCCTTGCCGGGAAAATAAGTAATCCCCTTGGGAAGTTTGGCCGGGTCGATCTTTCCGTCCTTATCCTGGTAATCCGATTCACGCAAATTGGAAACTAAACGAAATTCCAACTGCGCCGTTGAAAGGATCACATCCCTGGCGCGCTTGATATCGCTTAAGCCCGGCAGCTGGATGACGATACCGTCGGTCCCTTCCCGCTCCAAAACGGGCTCGCTGACGCCCAGCCCATCCACGCGATTTCTCAGGATTTCCAGGGCGCGGTCGGCCGCTTGGGAGATTTCATCCTCGGTTTTGCCCTGCATTTTGTCCCGGTCAACGGCCATGTTCATATGCAATCCGCCCTTAATATCCAATCCCAACTTGAGTTTTTTGGAGGGGGGATAAAGCACATAAATACAACCAAATACCATTAGCAGAACCACAATGGCCATCAACTTTTGTGCGGTCACGGAAAACCTTTCAAGGAATGGGATTTTATGAAATTGAAGGCCTTCTCAGGGCACTTCTCGGGGAAAAACGGTGGCAGTATAGAAAAAAAACCGAAAAACTGTCAATAAAATGCGGTAGGGATAGGGTTCCGGTTTGGGGTCCTTGTCACCTTGGGCCCGAAGGCCCATGAAACAAGACTATACCAACCTCTTTATTGGGTCATTGCGTCGGCACGGACGCCTTATGGGGCGCTTTTAACACGCCTTTCAGTTGTTCCCGCAACATGTCGGGCGATATGACACCCACCCAGTTTTTGACTACCTTGCCTTTTTTTAATACGAATGTCGCCGGGATGGCCGATATATTAAATTGCCGGTCCAAATTAGGGTTATCATCCACGTTCACCCGGCAAACCTTTAGCTTATTTCCATAGTCTTTGGCGACTTCATCCACCACAGGTCCATACATCCGGCAGGGGCCGCACCAGGTCGCCCAAAAATCGATCAAGACGGGCACCTTTGAGTTTAAAACGTCTTTCTGGAAGCTGTCATCGGTGGTGTTGATCACTTGGCCGAAACCCATGGCGGGCGCGCACAGGAGGATCAAAAGCAGTACTTTTTTGAAGAAGGGCAAAAGAACCTCAATCCGATCAACCAGGGTAACCGCGACTTACCATCCAGGCCTTAACCCAGGACTTCCCCTATTTCACTTACCAATTTCGACTTCGGATGGGCACCGACCAGTTGTTTCACCATTTGCCCGTTTTTGAAAAACAAGAGGGTGGGTATGCTTCGGATATGGTAGTCCATTGAAACCTGCTGGTTTTCATCCACATTGACCTTGGCGATCTTGATTTTTCCGTCATATTCCTTGGCCAATTCATCCAAGACCGGGCCTACCATCCGGCAGGGGCCGCACCATTCCGCCCAGAAATCCACCAAAACAGGCTCTTTCGCCTCTAACACGTCTTTTTTGAAATTTCCATCGGTGGTGTGAACGGTAGCGCCCATGAATTCCTCCAGTCAAGATCAATGCAGGGCACTTTCTTCCGCCCTTCACCTGTGAGAATCAGTTTAGGAACCACAACTGGTAGTGTCAAGGACCCCGGTTGGTTCCGACGGAACCCGGCGCCTAGGGTTCAGGCCCTTTTAAATCCCAAAGACTCGCCCTCAACCGGGGCGTTAACCCTTGGGGGACTCCTTCCAAACAAATAACCCTTTTACCGAATCTTTCCAAATAAGCCTCTTTTTGATCCGCGAGCAAAACCCAGCAAATGCCCTCGTCCGATCGAATCCAGCTTTGAATTGGAACCTTTTTTTTCAGGAGAATTTCAGCCGCTTTGAAAAAGGCTTCCGAGGATTGATCGTCCCTGAAGGAGAGGTAAGAGGTCAAAAGGATGGAGGAATCGCTGGTCGCCTCGTAGGCTTGAACCCCATCCCCTTTCCATCCCTGAACCGCCCGCGAGGCCTCCTCTTTTTCAACATAATTTCCCAATACGCTTTCCCAGCCGTATTCCCCCAGGGAATTCTTCCAGATGAGCCGGTAATCCCGAAGCAAGGTTTGGGTCAAATCCTCCAATTCCACCCTGACGAAAGGCAGGGGTTTGGGACAATACCCGTTTAGCTCAATGATTTGTTGGGTCGATCGCGGTGGGTTTTGATATACCTCTCCCGCGCTTTTCCATCCATGGAGCCGGACCCAGCGCTGAAAAAAAGTCACGCCGTAGACATAGGGAAAGTTGATGGGATCGGCGGACAGGGCCCTTTTCCCCACGGCTTTAAGCCCGTTCCTTTCCAACATTTGGCCCAGCTCGACCCAGGGCGCGATGTCCCCGATGCGCGTAAAATCCTTTCCTTCCTCCCTGAGTTTCCAGTCCAGGGACAACCCCTCCGCCTCGCCCTCGATCATCGCGGTACGGGCGAACTGCTCGTCCAGCGTGAACGAACTTTGTTCCCTCAATTCGCTTCCCAGGTCGAATTGCATGTCTTGAAGGGCGTGGACCAACTCATGGGCCATGACCCTTTCCTGGTTGCCCGGGCTGATACCCCGGAGCAAATAAAGGGTTTTGGTATCCGGATCGTAAAGCCCCTGGACCAGGGTTAGGAACAGGCGCAAATAAGTCGTGATCAGGTCGTCGTTTTTCCCGAGCAGGCCAAGGGCCCGAAAGGCCGCCTCATCATTTTCTTTTTCAGGGGACGGATATTGGGATTGGAGCCGCCTCAGGTAATACCGCGCGAAAAATTCCTTGTCCGCCAAGGCGAGTTTCACTTTCCTCGTGATGGGGACTCCCCGCATAACGGACAATTCTTGGAGGATGCCGTCCGCTTCCTGGGCCAATTCATCCTGGGTTTGAAGGGAGGCGATCCCTTCCAGGTTAACGTTGGGAAGGGGGGCGGCCCGGACGCCCAAGGGGATCAAGAAAATCGAGGATAGCCCCAAAAGCCCCGGGAACCCCAGCCGCTTAGCCCCGTAGAAAACGGTACCCCTCCTCAATCATGCGCAAAACCTCCAAACCGTCCCGGCCCGAGGTGGAGGGTTGGGTTCCCTTCCGGATGGATTCGACAAAATGCCCATAAATGGTCGGGCTGAAACTCCGGGAGGATAGCGGCGGATGGCTTTTCCCCTTGGAGTTTAAAAGGGAAAGGGTGATCGGGTCCCCTTTTGAAAGATTGACCGCCAAGGTTCCCTTGGAACCGTAAAAGATGAAGTGATTGTGGTATTCCGCGTCCATCCAACCGACGCTGACGTTTCCCACGATACCGCCCTGGAATTCAATCAAACAGGCGCAATGGAGTTCCGGGGCGGTCCTTTTTTTATTACGGCCGGGAACGGCCAGGGCGCCCTTCACCACCCCTTCCCTTTCCAGCATGAAGCGGAGGGTGTCGAAAGGATGGGAACCCAGGTCCATGAGGGCCCCCCCTCCCGATTTCAGGAGGTCAAAAAACCAGTCGGCGTTTTGGCTCCAAGCCCGGGGCCCCCGGTGGGTCAAATTGGCCTTAAAAGCCAATACCTTCCCGATGCTTCCCCGGTCCAGGATTTCCTTCGCGCTTCGGATGGCCGGGTCGAACCTCATGTTGTGATGCACCATGAGGACCCTTTTGCGCGCCTTCGCGGCCCGGACCATCCGCGTGCCTTCGCGATGGCTCACGGCCATCGGTTTCTCGACCAATACGTGTTTCCCCCTGGCCAAAGCCGCCAGGGTGATGGGCAGGTGGGTGAAATTGGGCGTGCAGATGGAGACCGCGTCTAAATGATCCGAGTCCAACATCTTCCGCCAATCGGTGAATATGTGGGGAATGCCGTAGCGCAGGGCGACTTGCCGGGCATGGTCTTCCCTTTTGGAGTGGACCGCCGTCAGGACGCAGTTGGGCGTTTTGGCGTAACCGGGCAAATGGGCCTTCAGGGCGATTTGCCCCAGGCCGATGACACCGATGCGCACGGGATTGGTTTTGTTCATGGGAGGATTATAACCCGGTTGGGGCCGCGGTCATGCCCTCAACGCAGGAGGAGGATTTTACGGATGAATTTTTGGGATCCGCCGCCTGAAAAGGTGACCTTTAAATAATAAAGCCCGCTTGAAGCTTGATTCCCGAATTGGTCCAGCCCGTCCCAGGAGAGGTAGCCATAACCGTTCAAAGCAACGGTTCCCCACCTGATTTTCCTGAAGCCCGTGGTGAAAACGGACCATTCCGCGGAACCCTGGTCCGGATCATAAACATCGACGATGATCGGTTTGCCGCCGTTTGAGGGGTTCGGGAAGGGGGCCGAAACCCAAACGGACGCTTGGGGAGTAAGGGTGGGGAAAGGCGTCAGGCTTGGGACGGGCGTGTCGACCGGGGTCAAGGTAGCCGTGGGCGAAATCGTGGGGCTGGGGGTGGGGGTTAAGGACCTCGTCATGGTCCAAGTCGGTGTCGGGGTTTGGGTCGCTGTGGGCGTCGTCGTCCGGGTATCGGTCGCCGAGAAAGTGGGGGTCGGGGTGAAGGATGGCGTATTCGAATTGGTTTCGGTCGCGGTTGCGGTGTTTGTAAACCCAATGGTGGAGGTGGGGGTCGGGGAGAATGTCGGTGTCGTCGTACGGGTCGAGGTGAAACCCGGGGTCGGCGACCCGGAGGGTGTTGGAGTCGGGCTGGGAGAAAAGGTGAAGTAAGGGGTATTCACGGGTGTGTCCGTAATCGTGGAGTGTGGGGTAGGGCTCCAAGTGACGGTATTGATCACCGTTGGGGTAAGGGTGGGGGTGGAAGTCACCGTTAAAGTGAGGGTTTGGGTTGAAGTAAAACTCGCGCTAGGCGTAGAAGTGTAAGTCGCGGAAGGGGTGGAGGAAGGCACAGGATACGCCGTCAGTGTGGGGGTCAGGGTCAAGGTGGGTTGCAAAGTCGCCGTGGTTGAGTTGACCGGTGTCGGGGTTTGAGTGGAACTGAGGAGGACCGTTGGGGTCCAAGTAAAACTGTTGGTCAAGGAAGCGGTGGTCGTCGGCGTAGCGCTCCCCGTAGAGGTTGGGGTTGAATTTGGAGTTTGGGTGCGTGAAAAGGTGGATGTGGGTGAATCCGTATATGTATTCGTCGAGGTCGCAGTCGAAAATGGCGTATTCGTTAAGGTGACCCCAGGCGTATTGGTCCGGGTGAGCGTAGGGGTTGAAGTCGTGGAAAAGACGGGACTGGGGGTCAGGGTGAATGTGGAAGTGACCGTTTGGGAAAGGGTTGAGGTCGCCGTCAGGGTAAGAGTAGGGGTGATTACGGGAGTATGGGTATTCGTCAAAACCGTGCTCGGGGTCGGTGAAACCGTAACCGTTCCGGTGAGGGTAGGGCTGGAAGTGAGGGTATAGGTTTTTGTGGAGGTTTGGGTCAAGGTCGGGGTAACCGAATTGGTTAAGGACGCGGTCAAGGTAAAGGTGGCCGTGTTTTGGGGAGTATTCGTCCGGGTGGAAGTGAAGGTGGATGTCACTGAAAAAGTGGGAGTGGGCGTCCCCGTTGGAATGGGAGTGGCCGTCAGGGTGGGGGTCAAGGTGGAGATAACGGTGGCCGTCCGGGTGGGAGTTAGGGTGAAAGGCGGGGTTGGGGTAAAGGTCAAGGTGGATGAAAAGGTAAAGGTAGCGGTTGGGGTCGGCGTATTGGAACGGGTAGCGGTCCAGGTGGAAGAATGGGTTGGGGTGGGACTCTGGGTGAAGGTGCGCGTGGGGGTGGGGGTGCCGGAGGGGGTTGGGGAAAAGGTCATCGTGGGGCTTGTCCCGCAATTCACCGTGGGGGTAGTGAGAGGTGTCGGGCTGGGAATGGGCGTGCAGGCCACGGCCCCGCAGGGTGAATTCACGTCGTAGGCGTGTTTCGCGGCCCAGATACAGTTGGCCCTCATATAATAAGGCGCCCGAATATTGGCAAGGCCCGTGGTCCATGCCTCGGGCGTGCGGAACCACATTTGCCCCAGGTTCCAGACGCAATTGTAGAGGCTGTTCCCGATGGAAACCCCCTGGGTAAACATGCCCTCTTGGATCATGCCCGCGACCGCACCCCAAGTGGTGCCCACCCAGGCTTCCTGGGTTTGGGAAGTACTGGTATCGATCGCCCCCGCCGAGGTCATGACATTGACCACGCCATGGGTTCCCGTGTCGAATTTGGAGTAGTTATTATTGAAAACCGCCTGCCAGGCGCTGACCGCGTGCGACGCGGGAACCACATCCGCCAGGCCGCAGGCTTTGGCGTACCATTGGCCGCAAAGTTGGTCGCTCATGATCCGCGCCACCCCGGTCACTCCGCCGGCCCCGCTCCCCGTGTCGATGTTGTAGTAGTTCCCCGTCGAGTCCCAAAGGTTGGTTTCGAAATCGGCCTGCCCGAGGGTCAGCCACGACTGGTAGGTGTTGGCCAGGGCGGCGTTTCCTTCCGCGGTCGCGATGGCTTTCCCAGCCTCACAAGCGGCGAGATAGAGGCTACCGCAATAGGACGTCTCACCGGTTAGCCCTAAATTGTCGTAGGTTTGGTCCACTCCGGTGGATATGGGGAGGTTATAGGTGACCCCGCCGGAAACGCACTGGCTATGGACCTTGGTCATCGCGGTTTGCACCGAAGGCCAGCAATAGTTCAGGAAGGCCGTATCGCTGCTGCCGGTGAGTTCCCAATCACGGTAAACCATGAGCACCAATTTGGAATTCAGGTCTTTCCAGGTCGTGGAGTCCCGGTAGGTGTAATCGTTCCACGCCGTGAAGACGTCGTTCAGGCTCCCGAAATCGTGGGCGCAGGTTCCGATGGCGGCAGGCCGGGGAAGGGTTTGGGAGGGGCTCACCACCACGCTGTCGCTGAACTGCTCGACCTCTTGTTTATCGATATTGGGCCACATTTGGGCCAGCGCCCAGGAACCGTAGAACCGGACGTCCGAGGTGCCGTAAAAAGCGTAGATATAGGATTCCAGGCTGCTGAACATGTCGGGGCCGGCGTCATAAGAGGTGTTTCCATATTGGCCCGCTTCCCAGATCGTGCCGCCGATCACGTAATAATAAAGCTCATTGAACAGCATTTGCTTGAACCAGTCCGGGTAGGGCCCGCCCAGGACTCCCCCTTGCCAGGTATCGATCGAGGATTCCCAAGTCGCATAATTATTCAAGGCGTCGTTGGCGATGCTGAAGGAATTCAATCCCGTCCGGCCATAGGTACGCGTGTATTCCCTGTACCATTGGGCCCCGGTTCCGGGCTGGCAAAGCGGGATATCCCAGGCGATCGTTATTGGGATCTTGACCGACTGCCCCGGAGCGAGCGTTACCTTGAACGCGATTCCCCCGATGGTATTGCTTCCCACCGTGTTGCTCAAAAGGCCCGCGGTATTGAAGGCCGTTTGAAGCGTCGCCACGGTCGCGGCGGATTCATAGGTGATGGATACCCCCGCCGAGGATTGGGCGGCCAGGGTAAACTCCCCCTGGCTTTTCGAAGTGGCGCTCCCGCCCGTACGGGTTAAAACGATTCCTGTATTATTACCCGAGGTGGTCACGGAAGCGCTCGCCCCTCCGAAGGTATTGTCCCAGGTCACCATGATGGCCACATCGGTGGAAGTGCAGGTCGGGTTCGAGAGGTCCCACTCGTAGATCCCCTCCGGGTAGCTGCTGCGGTTGTCGTCGCCCGGAATCATCGGCGTGAATTGGGTGACCCGAGCCTTACAGGAAAATTTGGACCCGTAATAATCCACCCAAGACTTGGGATAAAGGGAGTAATAATTGGCTTGGCCCGATCCAAGGGTTGTGGCGTTCAACAGATTGGTCGCCGCCGTCTGCCCGGAGGGTTTCTGGTACATGTAAAAATGGCAATTGCTATCCAGGGTATAAGGATCGTTGTTGGTCCAGGCCGCGGGAGAGGTGGCGATATTGAGCCGGCTTAAATAAAAATCGCCGGCGAAATTCCAAGTATAAGACCCGGCCCCAAAACCGCCGCTCGGAGCGCCATCCAGATAACCGCCGGCGTTGATATCCCGGCTCCATGCTTGAGAGGGTATGTTGGTGGTGGCGAGGGCGGTTGAACTTATGAAAAACAGGCAGGAATATATGAGGAAATAACGATATTGCTTAAAGATTAATTCTCTCGCCAAATGGGTAACCTTGATGAAACTTTTTTAAACTTATTAAAAATTTACCATACTCAAACCAAATCTTGGATTGATTCGCCTTTGAAAAATATCGAAAAAGCGTTTTATACCGGTGTTTTGAACATTAAACCTTTTTTCCTTTACATTATTTTAGATAATTTATTTACAGCATTAACTGGTTTGTCATTTTTTAATAAAGTTCAATCTTTTTCATTAGTTTAAACACACATTCAAGGCTTGATGAATAGAAGATGAAAATGTCTCACGTCCAGCAATTATTGAAGGACCAAAACTTTTCGAATCACTTTATAAAATCCGACTTGAACTTTTACGTAATAAATCCCATCTGAAACGGTTGTTCCCGAACTGTCTTTCAAATCCCATTGAATATGGGACGTTCCAATGGGAGACGTTCCACTACGAATCGTACGGAATGCCACCGAATAAACGTTCCATTGGATCGGGCCGGGTTCCGGCATATTAATGTCAAAATGGATTGGATCACCGGAAGTCGGATTGGGATAGGGAAGAGAAACCGGCGCGGGGATGGGCGTAAAGGTGGGTGTCGGCGTGAAGGTAGGGGTGGGACTGAGCGTGATCGTCGCGGTATTCACCGGCGTCAGGGTAAAGGTATGGGTGGGCGGGACCGGCGTCAAAGTTAACGTGATCGTCGCCGTTAGGGTATAGGTGAATGATTCGACCGGGGTATTCGTGATCGTGAAGGTCAGTGTGGGAGTGAAGGTACTTGTGGGGGTATCGGAGGCGGTGAAACTATTTGTGGCGGTAGTGGTAAAGGTGTCGGTCACCGTGTAGGTGTTTTCCGGAGTAAGGGTTATGGTGTCCGTGGGGCCGGCGGTAAAAGTATCCGTGGGGGAGTCAGTGACGGTTTGGGTCGGCGATTGGCTCGGGGTGGAGGTGGGAGTGGCCGTTCCGGTGCTCGTCGGGGTGCTGGTGATCGTAGGGGTTAAAACGGGAGTTAAGGTCGGCGTAGGCGTCAAGGTCACGGTGGGAGACGCGGTTAAAGTGGGGGTACCGGTATAGGTAAGCGTAGGGGTACTGGTTAGGGTGAGGGTAAAGGTGGGGGTCAAACTAATCGTCGGGGTATTCGTGGGACCCGTCGGACAAGTCGGTACTTGCGTGGCCAACCATTCGGTAACAGGCACACCGTGATTGCTGGTAAGGGGAAAAGGCACGGTCCAACTGGTGATCAAGGCTGGACATTGGTTCGTATTGACCGCCCAAGCCGCTCCACCGTTTATGCCCGGTTGTGTGCTGATCCAATTGGTGACAGTGGTATCCCAAGCCCCACCGTCACTGACATCGCCCAAACAAGACGTCGATTCCCCGAATTCCGAAATCAAGACCGGGTACACCGCCGCGCAAGGATCAATGTAGGTCACTCCATCCGTGGCCGGGTTGAAGTTTCCACTTACCCCTTTATTGGGATACACATGAGCGTCATAAACCACACCATACCCGGTCCCCGTATCCGTCAAGGGATAGCTAAGCCCGCCACCCGGTTGCTTTCCAACCACACCCCTCAAGTCGTAGGCCCAATTTAATCCTCCAGCGATGACGACGTTATTGGCGCCTTCATCTCGTATTGCCGACAATAAAGCGAGCATTCCAGGGGTGGTAGAGGGTGTTCCCCCCGTTGCCCCCCCGTTCAACCATACATCCCATTTGACTGCCGTTTCAGTGTAAGTGGGGTCGATCGGTTCGTTATACAAGTCAAACAGGACCGCTGGATTATTTTTAATCCAAGAGGTTCCCGCGACACTGCTCCAAAAGGTGACACTATTTCCATCCGGCATATCCTGTTGCCCGGTTGAGGTTTTCCAGCCCGCGCCGGTACAAGGTGTGGTCGATGTGGTGGATGCGTAGGTTCCCGACCAATGGAGATCGAGGATGACATAAGCGTTATTTTGAGAGCAATAGTCGATGATCGATTGAACCATCCCCTGATAAGCCGCTATTTGTACCGGGATGTTGTTGTTGCTAGAATTCGTGCAACCCATCCAAAAATCCTGGTTTAAGGGAAGTCGTATTAAGTTCGCGTGCCAGGCGGTAACGGCCTGGGCCACGCCCGCGACCATATTGGCCATTGAAATACTATCAATGGTCGTTACTCCAACACCATAGCTATTGCCAGTCGCGTTAATCTCAAGCCCTGAATAATCCACACCCTTTAACACAACCGTGCATCCACTTGTGGTTGTCACCAAGTGATTACCCGATACCATTAATTGGGAAGGTTGAGCCAAAATTTCTGTTACATTAAAAAAAGAAAATAGTACAACCCATGCTGTAATCAAAACTAAGCGTTTAAGGAAAAATTTTACAAACATGCGGAAATTCGCCTTTCAGTAAGCAAAATAATTCGTAAACGGCTAAACGTTAAAATGCAAGTTTTATACCCTTTTTTAACTCATAAACGAATAAGCAACAAATGATTAATAAAGGATTTTAATGGGTTTCTTGTTTGAAAGTTATCTCGGGATTGAAACTAAAATCGCAACTGTTTGAAAAGCCGACAAATTCAAATTAATTAGACAAAAAAAGCGCTCTTGTTAAAAAAGCGCTTTTTTAATGCCGCCTCAATTTTAAATCTGATTATCGAAGAACGAGAACTTTGAAGACCTTTGATGCTGGTTGGGATCCGAAAACATCAATTCTTAAGTAATAGAGGCCGTCCGAAACCTTCGACCCATAGTTGTCCTGCAAATTCCAATTCACTAAACCAAAAGTTGAACTCTGTGCCGTGGCGGGACCCCACGCGACCCTGCGGAAGGCTAAAGTATAAACCGTATAAGTGGCATTGGAGCCCCTCGGATAAGTGATCCCAATTTGAACCGGTTGGCCGGTCGTCGGATTGGGATATGGGTTCTGGACCACAGGAACCATAACCGGAGTAACGGTATATGTTTCGGTGGGCGTAAAGGACGTCGTTTGGGTTGGGGTCCATGTACCGGTGAAGACAGGCGTCGCGGTCGATGTCAATGTAACTGTGGGTGTGTGGGTCGAGGTGAAGGTAAAGGTGTCCGTAGGAGTATTCGTGCCTGTGAAAGTAAAGGTGTAAGTATTGGACGCTGTCTGGGTGGGCGTGCCTGTAAAGGTCGAGGTGAAGGTTTGGGTAGGTGTATTCGTAATGGTGGTCGTAAACACATTAGTGAATGTTGGGCTGTTGGTGATAGTGGATGTATAGGTATTCGTGGCAGTAACCGTCGCCGTTAAAGTAGCCGTTGAAGTAGCCGAATTCGTCGAAGTGGATGTAAAGGTTGGAGTCTGGGTGTGTGTCGGTGAAGAGGTTGCTGTCGGGCTAAAGGAAGAAGTGGCCGTATTGGTAACGGTGGAGCTGAAGGTTTCTGTCTGGGTATTGGAGGAAGTCGGGGTGTTGGTAAAGGTCGTGGTGACCGTTGGGGTCAAGGTCGAGGTAAAGGTAGACGTGCTGGTTTCCGTAGACGTTGAGGTAGCGGTAGGCACACTTATGGTCAACAACGCCCCACTCGTAGAGGTATTGTTAATGACAGCGGGCACCCCGTTGGTGGCAGTGATACTGGCAAGAGCTGCTTCAAAATTGCCCGTGGCGGCCGCGGTAAAGTCATAGGAAGCCAAAATAGTGATGCTTGAATTAGCCTGAATGACAAGGCTCAAGGAATTCAAGGTTGAGGTCAACCCAACGAAAGCAGCCGTCCCCAAGGAAGTGGCTCCCTCAGTGAAAGCCACACCCGTCGTGCCCGTCGCCACATTCCCTGATCCCGAGTCAACCACCGCAATTTCAGTAACCGTTACGGGCCCCGCGCTGGTATTGGTCAATACCAAATTCAAATCCGGCACTGTAGTGACTGAACCGGATAGCCAGGAAGCGTTTGGAGGTTGCGTTCCATCAACAATGTTGATCGTTGCCGCGCCGGGTAAAGGAGTATTCGTAATCGTTGCAGTCGAAGTAATAGTCGGGGTCGTAGTGATGGTTGGAGTATGCGTTGAAGTAAAGGTATTCGTCGCGGTCGTTGTAAAACTATTCGTCACGGTATTGGTATGAGTTACGGTTGCGGTTGGCGTACGGGTTGGGGTTAAGGTGCTCGTGTAAGTTTCCGAATTAGTGAAGGTGCTTGTAGGCGTTAAAGTTATGGTCGATGTAAAGGGCCCTGTTGCCGTGCTGGTAGGCGTGGAAGTCTTGGTAGCGGTTATGGTAAAGGAAACGGTAGAGCTAGTGGACGGCGTTGAAGTCACTGTCGAGGTAAGGGGCCCCGTTGCCGTGCTGGTGGCAGTGGATGTCTTTGTAGCGGTCGTAGTAAAACTACCAGTTGAACTGCTTGTAGGGGTTATCGTCGCGGTAAATGGCCCTGTTGCCGTTGAGGTCGGCGTTAATGTCTTTGTCAGGGTAAGGGTCAAACTGCTGGTCGGGGTAATTGTCGCGGTGAAAGGTCCGGTAGCGGTAATAGAAGGTGTTGTCGTACTAGTCGAAGTAAAGGGACCCGTAGCCGTGCTGGTCGGTGTTGAAGTTCTAGTCGAGGTTGATGTAATTGATTGCGTCTGAGTACTTGTCGAGGTAAAGGGACCCGTTGCCGTGCTGGTCGGGGTGGAAGTTTTGGTCGAAGTAGCGGTAAAGCTGGAAGTGATGGTATTGGTTGAAGTCGTCGTCGGAGTCGAGGTGATGGTTGAAGTAAAGGGACCCGTAGCGGTGCTGGTCGCCGTTATGGTTCTGGTATAAGTAAAGGTAGAAGTGGCTGTTAAAGTGGGCGTGGGCGTGAATGTAGATGAATTTGAAATGGTCGGCGTATAAGTGGTGGTGGAGGTTCGAGTCAAGGTTTGGGTATTGCTGGGAGTGGACGTTGCCGTGGAAGTGGAGGTTAAAGTAAAGGCAATGGTAGCAGTGGAAGTAAATGAACTGGTGGCCGTATTAGTATAGGTATTGGTTTTTGTAGGTGTAACAGTTCCGGTCGTTGTGTTGGAAGCCGTAGAGGTGTGAGAGGCCGTGGGAGTGGCGGAAGATGTTGGCGTTCCCGTCGTTGTATTGGTCTTGGTAGAAGTTACTGAATAAGTAGCGGTTGAAGTTCCGGTAGCGGTATTGGAGGGACTTGGAGTTGCTGAAAATGTTCTTGTGGGTGTATAGGTGCTGGTGCCTGTCGGAGTCAAGGTTGGACAAGTGCCATAAAAAGCCAAGTTCCCAAAATACAGGGTGACCGCTTGAGCTGCGGCGCTGAGTTGGGCCGCGATATCGATTTCGCCAATACTCGTGGTGTTATAATTTGCCCCGCTGGCCGTGAAATCGCCAACCGGGAAAACCTCCCTATTCGATCCGGCCCCGATGATGAACGTAACCGGCACTGAAGAAACAGTTGCCGCCCCCTGATAATCCAACAGCTTCACGGTCATGGTCATCGATTGCGAACCGGTCAAGCCAGGATTTTGCAATGAAAAAGTCAAATAGGTGTAATTACCTAAAGTCACTAATTGAGAATCCGGGGGCCCGGGGATGGCGTTGTATCCAGCCCAGTTAAAGCCAAATCCCGCGAAATATCCGTTGGCCGTGACGGCTCCTTCATATAGATACCCCAAGGCTTCGCCCGCTTGGGCCGCCGTGGCACTTTGGACGAAAGTCGCCGTCGTCGTGTCATTGTTGGAAGCATAGGTTGAACCACCCGTCACCGCGCCTCCGTTATATTCATAATAGGGGCAACCAGGAAGTGGGGTCGGCGTTGTAGTGGCTGTAGGAGTTCCAGTAGCGGTAAAGGTGTATAGCGGAGTGGGGGTCCAAGTACGTGTTGTCGTGGCCGAGGGAGTCGAAGTAGCGCAAGGGCCAAAGAAACCTAAATCATCAACAAAAATCGTTTGCGTTCCCGAGGGCATTCCCGCCCCCGTCGTAAAGTCAATTTCCATGACGGAAGTATTCGTAAAAGTGGATACCGCTTTGAAATTGGAAGTTGGAATCAAAACTGATTGCCAAGAAGTGGTTATACCGCTTGGTAAAATGTACCTGTTAAGGTAACAGAAGTTGAATGATCTTGGGCTGCTCGTTGAATCAACTAAATTAACCATGCAATTATTGATCGGAGCGCCGGTTGTAGCTGTAATCCAGAACTGTAAATAGGTGTATTGGGTCATGTCTAATAAGTTATGGTAAGGGGGGGCGACCGGATTCGCAGTAGCGTAATTGGCCCAATTCAGTCCGGTTCCTGCGTAATAGCTGTTCTAGTCCAATTAAACGCGATTTCTAAACAATCCGTTCTTGAATGATATCGGATTTGGTTGTAATTCAGTATCGGTAGCGGAAGACGTCCATGTTTTAATGGTAGACAAATCGGTAGTTGACGTATCCCCGTTGTAATAAATTGATTCGCAGCCCGACACGGTCGGGGTAGCGGTTGGAGTCGCGGTGACTGTGGGTGTACGAGTGGGGGTATAGGTCTGGGTGGAAGTACCAGGCACAGGCGTATTGGTGTGGGTACTGGTGGGCCCGGTTACACAACTCGCAAATTGACTCGTGCTAAACCAAGGGTCCTGGCCGCTATTAGCATTAGGACCCCACTGACCGCTATTTGCGAAAACGGTTACCGGGGCGAGGCCTGATTCATAACTAGTTAGTTGGAAATAAGAAGTATAACTTGAATAGGTGGGGTTCCCATTCCCGCCCCAGAAGAAAGGGAGATTATTACTTCCGCCGGCATCCGATGAACAAGCGGCAAATGGGCCCGTGGAACTGGTACTGTACCCAACCGACTTAATGGGCAAGGAAGCGTTGGCAAACATGATCGGGTTATACCCTGACTTCGCGCCATTATACGCAACTCCTATATTGCCACCCGAGCCACTCACCGCGGTCAATATGCTCGCCGGACACACGACAAACCGCCAAGTTACGGTTGATCCTGAAAGGGTATTGGTTCCGGAATTGGATGGGAAGGAACCGCCCCCAGATAATGTGGAGTAGGCTGCGGTGGCAATATCCAAATGATATGAACCCACCCAACAATTATTGGCATTGTTCCCACCTTGTGGGCACTCATCCACAATCACAACCGTTACGGATGCCCCATTGCTGGAATTATGTAATGCCGCGCAGGCCCCGCATGGAAATCCGCCCAAATGTCCACCATTTCCACCCGAGGCGGCCGTATCGCCAAAACTATCACTGTCAATAGCCGCATAGGCATTTGAAGCAAAAGCGCCTGTCTCGGCGTAACCGCAAGCGGTTTCACCGGTTAAAGAGTATTCGGTCGGCTGGTTTTCCTCGTAAGTTATCGGGGCATCATTAGGGCAAAATTGGGGCGTAGCCAACAAGGTAGGAATAGCGACATAATTGGAATAGCTATAGGGTTGTGCGGCATTCAATCGGGATTGGAATAAAAATAAAAGGGCAAAAACCGAAACCCTTAAAAACGATATTTGGGTTTTATTTTTCATGGCCTTAAAAACCTTTCAATCCCCGAATTTCTAGTACCTATGCATGATACCAAATATTACTTTTTTTCATTAAAAATGCAATTTCCGTGCCCTAAAAAGCGCTACCAAAAACACCAATTTTAGCGGTAACTGCTTGTGTTTCATCACATATGCTATTTTGCGCCAAGTGGGTGTTTCCCGTTAAACTGTTTTTCCGGTCAAACTTACGACAAAATCACCGAACTTTTGACATCTGAATCATATTTCATTGAAAATATTGAATCTAATTTCCCACTAATGATTAGCAGTACTTAGACCGCTTTTTGAAATAATCACTGTAAATAAGCAAAATAAAAGCGATCCAAAAGGTTGATTCCCGTGCACCCAGTAAAATTATCCATTCTAGTTCCTTTTCTTTTTAGTCTAGGCCTCATTCTCTTGAATCAAGGTTGTGGATCTTCCCCGGCAAATGTCAAACCGGGAGGCCTTCAAATTGGCGATAAGGTCGATGATTTTTCATTGATGGATGACAACGGTCAAATAATGAAGCTTTCGGATGTCCCGTCCGGTTGGTACCTGGTTATCGTTTTATACCGCGGATATTGGTGCAACGCCTGTCGGGATCAACTTTTTAAGTTAAAGGAAGATTTCCCGAGATTCGCTCCATTACACGCTACTCTGGTAGCGGTCAGCACCGATAGCGTGGAAGATTCTGCAACAATCAACCAACAATGGCGGTTTCCCTTTCCACTTCTTTCCGATCCGCACTTGAGCCTAATCACCGCTTTGGGGGCTCTTCATGCCAAGGGCCATGGAATCCACGACATTGCGCATCCTGCGATTATCATCCTTGATCCACAAAAAATAATTCGTTACAAGATCATTGGCCAGAACCCGATCGATCTTCCCAATGACAATGAGCTCATTTACATACTCCAACAAATGGAATTGGACCTGAGTAAAAACCAACCAGGGGGTTCAATTAAATGAACATTCCATTCGTTTATTTAGTTTCCAACTAAACCCTTCTCAAGCACGCCTTCCGGCACTCCCCTCCGCTTCATGATTAAATGTAATTGATGCCGCAAGATAGGCATTCGTTTGGCTAACTCCCGCAATTCGGAAGAAGAAATAACCAGAGTGGATAAATCGGTCAATGCGGTCGCGGTGGCGTTTCGCCTATCGGTGTAGCCCATGGCCACGTTTTCACCGAAAAAATCCCCCGCTTTCAGCTCGGTTGCTAACAAGACCTTTCCGTGGTCGTTTTTTTTAGAGATCCCCACGCGCCCAACTGAAATGATAAAAAAATCCTCCGTCTTGCTGCCCTGCCGGAAGATCACCTCATCCTTCTTGAAAAACTGGTTACGGGCGAGAAGGGATATCTCGTGCTTTGCGGTCGGATCCAAATCCCTAAAGATCGCGACGGATGAAATCAGCGGGCGCCTTTTCCAAAGACTTTCAAACTGATCTTTCAGCTCATTCTTTTCAACAAAGTCGAGAAAAAGATCCCCCGCCAGTTGAAAAAGAATAACGGGTGTTTTGGTTACTACCGTCGCATTCGTCTTGGATCGGTTGATGATGGACATCTCCCCGAAAAAGTCCCCGCCTTCCAGGATCGCCAGCAAGGGATCTTTTTCATTCTCGGGGTCCAAAACCTCTAAAGTTCCCGAGAGGATGAAATAAAACCGATCTCCTTCCCGGCCCTTTTTCACGACTTCATAATCCGATGGAAATTCAACCACATTCCCAAGGGAAAGCAGGATATTGAGCCAACTGAGGTCTTTCACATGCAGGAGTTTGAGGGCTTGGATGACCCCGCTAAAAACCGACTGGGGAAATTGCCGTTCCGGGATAAAGGTCTTTCCCCACCCCGGGCGGGCCACTTGATATTTGGATGTATCCAACTTCGAAGGATTGATATGGTAAAAAAGGAACTCGGTTTCGGGAAAACGGGAGATGGCGGAATCCCAATCCCCGGGCTCCCCATGGATCATGCCCCCTCCCGCATCGATCATGGCCAGTTCCTCATCCCCCCTCACCAAAGCCTTCATTCGCGCCACATGGTCCGTGCTAACGCATCCCTGAGTTGCCAAGTGGTCCATCCCCTTGAAATGATCAAGGTCGCTGGAATGCAAAAGCGTGTGATTTTTCCCTTTGTCATCCGGCACGGACACACGAAATCCGATCGTCGGAATGGAATGGATGGTATAAAAGAATTCCCAAGTCGCCCCGTAAAGGAAATAACTTTTCCCGGGAATGACCTCAACGAAGGGCATCATTTGTCGGACCATCTCGGCCGATTCACCGATAATGTTGGCCACTTTCAAAACGGTTGATTCATATATTTCTCGGGTGGAGATCAAATTAAAAGAATGTTCTGAAAGCAAAAGCTCGCTCAAGGCGCAATGATCATCGTGTACATGGGTTTGGATCACGGCAGTCAGTCGGTCCTTGGAAACCCCCACCTGTTTGAGATACTTGGAGATTCCGGCGGGCGAATCCACCAGAAAGGCATTCCCATGGATCCACATCAAGATTCCGGTCGTCGGCCCCTCCGGGTCAAAACCGGTATAACAGCCTAAAACCTTAAGCCGCAAACCTTGGGGCTTTTCCACTTCGCCGGATAGATCCAGCAGGGGAGGAAGTTGCTCGCCCTCAAAATTCAGGTCCAATAGGGTTTTCTCTTTTTCCTGGATCACCTCGTATCGGTTCCCCCCCAAACGCTTGATCAGGAATTGATTTGAATCCGCGAAAATCGGTACGCTGGCCTCTCCATCCTCTTCCGGAAGCTGGACAAATTCGAACACATCATCGACATTCAGGATCACGCCGTTTCGTTTCAGGGCCAAGCCTTCCGACATCTTGACCAACATTTCCGCCCGGCTCTTGCTGATTCCCCATTTTTTGAGTTCTTCCCGACTGGGTCCCAGCAGGGTGATCCGCAGGATCTCGTAAAGCCTTTCACACATGGGTTTGGTCCCCAAAACCCTGAATTTCAGGTTTCGTTGGTATCCCTGCTCCACGAAAAGGAACCAATAACCCAAAAACTCAAAAGCCATTTGGGAAACACCGTTTCGATGGACGATATCAGGGAGAATACCGACTTGGGGAATTTGCTTCTTTTTTTTGAGAAGAACCTTCAATATCTCGGGCGGGCTGCCCAAAAGCGCACTTGTGACGGGGCCTTCTAAATGGTAACAACCTGGGGCGAGAGGCGTGATTTTCATTGGTTAATCCTCGGCTTTCCTTACTAAGCAGTCGGCACCGTTTTCAGGAAGCTCAATCAAATCGACTCAGCAAGAATTGGATTTACTTCGATTTTCAATCGTTTCGAGCGGTCGAAATGTGGGTTCATTATAAAAAACGCATAAAATCAGGTCAATGCAAGGGGCCAGCCCTCCTTCCGCTTCAAGAGTCAATCAATTGCGTTTATCCATCAATTTAACTAAAACCCTTATTTTTCTCAAAAAACCCCATTCAATAACATTAGAATGCCTCATTCTTTAAGGAGACTTCCTTGGCGCAACTCGACCCTTTTAGCAAATACCGACCCATTCCCCTCTCCCGCAAACGCCGTACCAAACTACCCTCTTTTCGGACTATCGTTCTATTGGCGCTTGTCCTCAGCGGGGTGGTCACCTCCAAAACCTACCTTTTAAATCAATACAACTATTTCAAGGGCCTCAAATACTGGAAATCCGGTGATTTGGAACTGTCCCGAATGGAATTCACGAAGGTTTTGGACCGAAATCCCGGCAACGCCAAGGCCATCGACGGCTTAGGCTTGGTCGAATTGAAGGCGGGCAACCTGGACAAAGCCAAGGAAAAATACGGCCAGGCCATGGGAACGGGTCTCACTTTCAGCCAAAGGTTTGACCACCTTAAATTCGGCCAAACCTTTATTGATCAAGGTCTATACAACCAGGCCGAGTTGGAACTGCAACATGCCCAGGAGCTTCAACCCAATAATCCGGAAATTTATATCGCATTAGGTACATGCCAAAGGGCTTTGGGCGAGGTTGTCAACGGGGAAAAGGCCTATGAAAAAGCCCTGGCCCTCCAGCCCAAGAACAAAAAAATTCAAGTTCTTCTGGAACAGGCCCGAGAGGAAAAAGACCGCGGCTCCATCTACTATATATATGATCGCAACGGGGTCCCTCTAGCCCTTCAATGGATTAAAAATGGTGCCAAAGGCTATCCCATGGGCAAGGAGTTCGCCCACCTCATCGGCTATTACGATCAGGACCCCATCAACAACCGCGGATCGGCCGGTTTGGAACAGATCTACCAAAAGGATTTCCCCGGCAACAAGCTTTATCTCACCATAGATAGCCGCATCCAGCGCGTCCTTTCCAAGGCCATGGGCTGGGAAAAGGGCGCCATCGTGGTCCTGAACCCGCGCACGGGGGAAATCCTGGGCTGCGTCTCCCAACCCACCTACACGCCGGAAAAAATCCATAATGAGTGGGGCAATTACAATTGGAACAAAAACACGCCTCTCAAAAACCGGGCCTTTGAAGGCCTCTACGAACCCGGTTCCATCATCAAAATCGTCAGTTCGGCCGCCGCCGTGGAAAAGAACATCAACCTCAACCTGGTATTTCCCATCTTCTGTAAGGGTTACGTGAACATCGACGGCCAATTCTTTTACGATTGGCAAAAACACAAGACCGTCCGAAGCCTGGAAGAGGCCTTCGACGATTCCTGCAACGTTTCCTACGCCAAACTGGGCTCGGTTCTGGGCGAGGATACCCTTTTCGAGTTCAACAACCGTTTCGGGTTCAACTCCATTCCCAAAACCCTCAGCGTGCCGGTTTCCATGGGCTTCTCCCCCCGTTTGGGGCTGACCCATTATGAGCTGGCCGAATCGGCGACCGGCCTGGGAAAATCCTTCCGCATTACGCCCTTGAACGCGGCGCTGATCGCCTCGGCGATCGCCGATGACGGGGTCATGATGTCGCCCTACCTGGTGAGCAAGCTCACCAACATCAATGGCGCCATCCTGGAAGAAAATAAGCCGGTCATTTATAAAAACACCATCAGCCGACAGACCGCCCAGTTCCTCACGACCATGATGCTCAACGACGTGGAAAGGGGCATTGGCGTCAAGGCCCGCACCAAGGGCATCAAGATCGCCGGAAAGACCGGAACTTCCGGTTCCCGGGACCCGAATTTCCATGCCTGGTTCATCTGTTTCGCCCCGGTCGAGAATCCCAAGATCGCCATGGCCATCCTGGCGGAAAACGGCGGCACGGGCAAGGATGTGGCGGCCCCCATCGCCCGTAAGGTTTTCGAGGGCATCATGGATTTCGCGGACTTGACTTCCGATACCGAAAAAAAATAAAGGCTTACGGGAATCCAATGGAAATATTGAAGGGGTTCGCCAGCTTTTTAATGGGAACGATCGGCGCCTGGATGATGTGGCGCGGCAAAAAAACCATGCAGCCCAAAATGATCCTCTGGGGAGGGATATTGATCGTTCTTTCTTATTGGATCTTTTCCATCGGCGGGAATGACGAGGTCTCCAAGGAAGCCATCAAATCCATCATTTCCACCACGACCGGCCAATCCCAGCAACCCTAACGATCCTAGGCCACTTCCAATTTTTTCGGGTAGGCCGTCAGGTTCAGGTGGCCCTTCTCGGTGACGACCAGCAGATCCTCAATGCGTACCGCGCCTTGGCCCGGGTAATAGAGTCCCGGCTCCACCGTCACCACTTCCCCTTTTTTCAATAAATGTTCGGTGGAATTGATGCGAGGAGGCTCATGCACGTCCAAACCGAGTCCATGCCCGGTGCCGTGGAAAAAGCCCATCATGACCCCCTTGCGCCGTTCGGTTCTGTAACCGCGGCCTTCCATCTCTTTCGTAATGGCCTGGTGAACATCCCGGCCGTTCACCCCCGGGGCCACCATGGCGATTCCCTTTTCCTGGGCCGATCGAACCGCCTCATATTGGGCCTTTAAGGCGGGGGAGGCCTTGCCCTTCACGAAGGTTCGCGTGATGTCGGCGTAATAGAGGGTGGCGCCCGACCTCGGAAAAACATCCACGATCAGCGATTGGTTCGCCCAAACGAGGCCCGTTCCCTCCTGATGGGGATCGCACCCTTGATTCCCGCTGGCAACGATGGTGTGGCTTCCGACACAGTTGTGTTCCATCATGGAAATATTCAGCACCCGTTTGAGCATTTCCGAGGTCACCCACTCGCCCCGGTAGGTGATCCTTTTGCCTTTGATTTTCGATTGCTGGAGGACCTTCTCCAATTGGTGGATCGCCCCCTCGGTCACCCGAAGAGATTGGGTGATCATCCGGACTTCTTCCTTGGATTTGTAAACCCTCTCCTCGAAAAAGGGGTCCGCCTTGCACTCCACCGAAATGCCTTTCTTGCGCAAAGCATCCGCCAGCCCCAGGTTGAAATTTTCCGGTACCCGGACCCGTGCGATGCCTTTCTTCTTGAGGAAGAAGGAAGTCACCTCGGCCAAGCCGGGCCGGTCTCCCTCTTTCTTGCGGGCCTGCAATTGGATATCCGAGTAGGAAAGGACCTCATCCACCTTGGCTTGTTTCTGGGCGCGTCCCAACTCCAGGTCGCTCATCAGGATGATCTTCTTGGACCCAATTTGAAAATAGGGGAAAGGATCGGGCACCACGAATTGGACGGCGTAATAAAGGTTCGAGTCCGATTCGCTGGCACCATACATCATCAGGGCGGTCGATTTGGTTTTAGGGGCGAAGGCCATGGTTTCCTTTTGAATACGGGGTTATGAATTCACCAAATGAAATCTTATTCGGGTCTCCAGGGTGATTCCATTTTCAGAAGTAATATCTAGCACCCAGCTCGCCATCCAAATTAAAGGAGGTATCCCCACCAGTATTGAACCAGAGAACGGGCACTAACTGAACATAGATGTCCACTGGAACATCCACCCGGTCGAAAAGATAAGAAATCCCAACCACGCCGCGGGCCCCCACCGTAACGGTGGTTTGGAGCGACAGATCGCCGCCAAACCCGATATAAAGGGGCATCTGCCCTTCCTTGGGATGGATGATGTCGAAATCATGCCAAAGATAATCCAATTGAAGGAGTGTATCGCTATTCCCCAGCTTCACGGCCGGCTGCAAAGCGTCCACCTTGTCGAGCCAAAGTTTGCCTACCGCTCCCCACGTTCCAGGGTCCCCGAATTCCAGGCCGATTCCAAAGGGGCCTCCTCCCTTAATGGCAGATTCATCCGCCCGGCCTAATCCGGTTTGCATCCAGAAAACCAACCCCATTAGCAGGATCACTGACGTACGCAGAATTGAACGCATCTGGCCTTCCCTTTCCCCAGCTCGTGGATAAAAAGCAAAGAAAATCATAATTTTCGCGAAACGATTAAGCAACGGGCCCGCCGCCGAATTTTTAGGGTTATACGGATTTCGGATTCGAGCCCCAGGGGATCGCTCGAGTCCCGTTCGAAGGAGTCCGGTAGAATCCCGCACCCGCAAACCCCACCAGGGCCAAAAGACTGATAAAAAGCCCCAACCTGAAGCTCGTTGGTTCATAAGAAAGGCTGACCCGCCTAGCGCCGTTCGACAAAGGAACGCATAAGAAAATTCCATCCGCTTGGTAAATGGCTTGGGGCTTCCCGTCCACCCAAGACCGCCAGCCCGGCATGGCATTTTGCGTGATCACCCGGTAATCCCCTCCTCCCTCAAAGAATTGGGCGGACAGGGGCGGCTGGGAAGCTTCCGGGGGCAAGGAAATCGGTACGGGGTCCACGAAAAGCGTCTTCCGAGGATCCATCTCTCCCTTAGCCAAGAGGGTGAATATATTTTTCCTTTCGGCATAATTCGTCTTTCCGGTAAAGGTGAAGGAACCTCCCATGGTTCCGGGGTTTTTCCAAAGGGTCCAAGCCTCCTCGCTCCAAACCTTTTCAAAGGGCGGCGGCATTTGGTCCGAGGTGAGCAGCAGCAGGTCCACCCCCAACAGGTCCATTAATCGGCCCTTGGCATAGGGAAACCCATATTTGAAATAGGCATTCGCGTCCCAAGAACCCCAGGTCGGCCAGGTTGAACTGTAGATGTTGGCCAAAGGCAAAAAAGAGAAAAGATTGTTGTTGGGAATGAAGTGCTTGAAAAGGGGAGTTCCCATTCCGTGGGGATCGGGTTGGTAAAGGGCCCGATGTTCCTTTTCATTGGGCAGGACCAAGACCCGCCCCGAACCCAGGTGATCTTTTATTTTCCGGGTCTCTGTCTCAAGATTGGAATGAGGGGGTGTCAGATTCGTTTCATAGGGATAAAGCCAAATGGGGACGACCAGGAAAACAAGGCTGCATATAAAGCCGATCCATTGACTCATCTTTCCTTGTTTTGGAGAAAGGTCCTCCCAAATGAATCCCACCATAAAAATTACAAAAACATTGATCAAAACACAGCTCTTGGCAGGTTCCAAAAAGGTCGGAATGGGGAAGATCGAGGGAATCGATGTACCCACGAAAAAACCTGTCGCCCAAAGAAGGGTCAAAACAAAGGCGGTCAAAAAAAATAGGCTGTTTTGACCCAATCTTTTAAACATCAGAAGTCCGAGCAAAAGGGTCGCCACAGGGGCGGGGCCCGAATAAAGGTTGAAGAAAAAATAGGAGGGTGAGGCGACGTAATCAGGGGTTGAAGGATTAGCCAAAGCGTTCCAATCAATAAAAGTCTTCAAGTTCTCCAACGGCAGGAAGAAATGGGGGTTGTTGGGTACCGCAGGCATGCGGACGGAATGGAGTAAAAAGAATTCAACCGACGGAAGCCATTGGGCCGTGGTCAAGAGAAGCCCAAGGCAAAAAGGCATCACCAACTTCAGCGCGGAAGCCATTCCTCCAAAGTAAAGGGCGTAGGCGCCGCACCCGGCAAGGGTATAGATCAGGATTTGCGGATATCCCGCCAAGATCTGAAGGGCTAGGAGCAATGCCCACTTGGTGTTTCCCCAGGGCTTCCCATCCATCACTTCCTTGGTCGCCCAGAACATCCAGGGCATCCAGGCCATGGTGTCCATGGGCGCATTGCTCCCCAAATGGTTATATGCGCATGCGTTCAATAGTCCGATGGACGCGCTGAAAAAAGCCCAGAATACCCCTACCTTCGAGGCCCGAAGAAAAGTGAAGATTCCAACCGAAAAAACAAGCAGGTGAAGAATTCCGGAAATATTCCAGGCGGAAAGGCCCTTCCAAACGAATAGGAGTGTTCCGGGATAAAAGGTTTCGGTGGCCCAACTGGCAAGCCAGGGCATTCCAAATCCGGAAAGGGGATTCCAAAGGGGAAGTTGCCCCTCCCTCAATGAGGAAAGAACGGACCAACGGACCGGCAGGTTCCAAGTATCGTTCTCGGGACAAGCCAAGTGCAGTTCGGGATGAAATAAAAGGGGAAAGTAAGCCAGCAGGGTCAAAATCAGCCAACCGGAAGCCAAAACCAGATTTATCCGGATTAAACGGGGGGATGATTTCAGGTTCATTTAAACCATATTAAGGGTTTCTAAAAAAATCACAAATCTTTCGCCCCGGGCCCCGAGGGGCCCCAGAGAACAGGGTTAATATCTTTAAGGGTCCTCAAACCACAATATTTCATTGTTTTTCACCTTGCCTCTGTGCGTTGCCATAGGCGGCCCGGGGTGATCTCTTTTTTACACACTTTCTCGCAATTGGCGCAACCGGCCCCGTCGTTTCAGTTCTTCCCGCAAATCCCTGATCTTTCCCGTCAATTTCTCATGGGGAATTTCCAGCAGGTTTCCCTCAATCTCCAGGTTCGCGGGCGATTCGAACTGATCGGTTTGAGAATCCACGAAAAGAACTTCCGGAACCTCCAACCCCTCCCGGTACTCATCCCCGATTTCGGCGAAATAAGCCGTCTTGTCCAATATCTTCGGGAACCGGTAAACGAGCGCGCCCAGGTTTTTCCCTCCCTCCACCACCAAATGGATGAAATGCACGTCCGACATGGCGTCTTCCAGGGCCAGTTTGTCCTCGGGAAAGTAAGCGGCCACGAACTGGATAAGCCAGGCGAATTGGTGTTCTAAAAAAGCTTTTTGTTGTGCCTGGATCTGCTCGATCTGCTCCTGCATTTCCTTTTCCGACATCGGGTTTTCGGAAGGTTCCAGGGGTGATTCCGGCATAAGTTTCCTTTCTTTACGTCGCTATTCACTTCAAAACAACAAGGAAGATTCATTTTCGGGCCCAACACCGAACCAAGATCAAACCACCTCATCGTCTTATGTTTTAACCGGATGGGCGTCTTTGCTTTCTTCACGTCATCCTGGTAAATCCCGTGTCCTATCCGAAGTCACGTAATCAACGGGAAAATTTCAACGTTGGTATAGATCGATCCCCGGGGGGTTAACTTGCTCTCGATGAGCTTGATTTCCTTCACTACAAAACTTCCCAGGGAGGCGGGGGCGGCTTTTTGGACCCTTTCCCACCCCGTCGGATCGGCGCCTTCTTCCCTCACCCGTCCCAGGGTGACATGAGGACTGAACTTTCGGTTTTCCCTGGGAAAGCCCGCCTTCTCCAGGGGTCCTGCCATCTTCTCGAACAGGTCCACCACCTCATCCCGGCCCTGGAGGACATTCATGAATAACGCGTTGGGCTTTTTCATGTTGGGAAAGGCTCCCAGTCCGCCCATTTCCAATTCGAACGAGCAATAACCTTGGATCCCCATCTTCAAGGCGGCGGTCAAATTCGTCATTTGTTCCGGCTTGGTTTCCCCCAGGAAAACCAGGGTCAAGTGAAGCTTCTTCGAGTCCACCCACTTGACCGGCAAATCAAAACCCTGGGCGACCGCCAAAAAACCCTTGATGTTTTCAGCGGGAGTTCCTTCGATCTCAATGGCCGTAAAAAGTCTCATGTCTTGGCTCGAATCATCATCCCTTGAGGGCCATGCCCAATACGTGACGCCTCAAAAGTTCCAGGGCCGCCTGGCTCGCGCGGAATTGGATATTTTCTCGGCTTCCGAAAAGGCGGAATTCCACGCTTTGGCTTCCCGTCTCATCGGCCAAACCCATCCACACCAGGCCCACCGGCTTTTCGGGCGTTCCCCCGTCCGGTCCGGCGATGCCGGTTGTTGAAAGCGCCAGGGAGGCGCCGGAACGTTTCAGGGCGCCTTCCGCCATCCTCATCGCCACCTCGGAGCTGACCGCCCCCTTGGTTTTCAAAAGAACGGGATCCACGCCGAACAGGTCGGTTTTGACCTCGTTGCTGTAGGCAACATATCCCGCCTTGAAATACTTGGAACTTCCGGGTATCCGGGTGATCCGATGGGCGATTAAACCTCCGGTGCAGGACTCGGCCAGCGCCAGGCTCAGTCCCCGTGTCAGGAGCATTCGGCCCACGATGGCCTCCAGGTCCTCCAGGTCCAAGCCATAGATATGGTTCGGCAAAAGCTGGGTGAGCTTCTTGCCCAACCCATCCAAAAGCGGATCGGCCTCGGCGTCGCTGGCGGCTTTGGCCGTCAAGCGGATGTCCACCCCTTCCTTGTGGGCCAGCACCCCCACCGTGGGGTTGGTGGACCGCTCGAACAATTCCTTGATGATGTCGTTCAATTGCGATTCGGACATTCCCGTCGTGCGGTAAACCCTCGACTTGATCAGGCTTCCGGACGGGTTCATTTCTTTCAAGAAGGGTTTCACGGTCCCCTCGAACATCGCCTTCATCTCCGCCGGTACGCCCGGCATGCAGGCCAGGTGGCATTTGCCGACCTTGACGATAAAACCGGGGGCAGTCCCCACCGGGTTGGGAATGATCACGGCGCCCTGAGGGATAAAGGCCTGGTTCAGGTTGGATTGGGGGAAGGCCATCTTGTTGCGCAAAAACCTGGCCTCAATGGCCTTCGCGATGTCCTCATGGTAAACAAGGGTTTTACCGGCCAACTTGGCGGCGACTTTCCGGGTCACGTCATCCACGGTCGGCCCCAGCCCGCCGGTGCTGAGAACCACCTGGCCGCGCTCGCAGGCCCCCTTCAGGGCGGTTTCAATCCGCTTCTCGTTGTCGCCCACGGCTTGGGAGCCGAAAACGTCAATGCCCAATTGGGCCATTTCCTTGGCCAGCCAGGCGGTGTTGGTATCCACGCTCTGGCCCAGCAATAATTCGGTTCCAATGACGACGATTTCACCGTTCATCCGTATGGCTCCTCTAGGATATGGAACTTTTGCGGGCCGCTGAAAAAGCCCCTTCACATCGAGATCGGCTCCGCTTTAGGTGGCGATGAAACGGGCTAAAAAAGCGCCGATCTGCAGCCAAATATTGGCGTAGATGCCCGCCAAGAGATCGTCCAACATGATTCCCCATCCCCCGGGAAGCTTTTCCAGGTCCCGGATGGGATAGGGTTTCCAAATATCGAAAATGCGAAAAAGCACCAAGGCCATTAGGACATAGGGCCATTCCCGTGGAACCCACAATAGCGCCACGCCCATTCCCAACACCTCATCGATGACGCAACAGGAAGGGTCCGTGAGCCCCATTTCTTGGGCGGTGACACCCGTGACCGCCGCGCCCACGAACAATATGCCCGCCAGTACGCCCAACAGCCAAAGGGGCCGATCCATCAGGAGATAAAGCAGGGGCAGGGAAAGGACCGAGGCCCAGGTTCCCGGGGCCGTCGGAAGGAGCCCCACAAAACAAAAGGTCGAGAGGAAGAAACAGATTTTCTTGATCATGGGTTGTCCTTCAGAACGTTCTTGTTCTTGAAAAAATAATCCAGTCCCGAAAGGATGGACAAGGCGGTCGCGTAAAACATCAGCCAGTAGGGTCCGTACCAGACCAAATGGTTGATCCAATCGCCCGTCACGCCCAGTTTGGCGATCACGACGTCCCAGTTGCCCTGGTAACGCTCCACGGTCGCGCGAACGCAAATGATGGCGAGGATCACCGAGATCGCCACAATCTGGGACACGGTCTTGTGCTTTCCCGCCCGGCTGGCGGCGATCACCACATTCCGGCTCAGCGCCACCTGGCGGAAACCGGTGATCAAGGTTTCCCGGGCGATGATCACCACGACCATCCAGGCCGGCACCAGTTCCAACTGGACGAAGGCCAACAAGACCGAAAGGAACAAGATTTTGTCGGCGATCGGGTCCATCAAGGTCCCGAAATCGGTCTTGAGGTTGTATTTGCGGGCCAGGTAGCCGTCGAAATAATCGCTCAACGCGCCCAAGGCGAAGAGAATGCCGGCCGTCCATTTCGCCCAAAGCTCAGCGCGGAAGATCAGCACCAGGAAAATGGGCGTCACCAGGATTCGAAAAAAAGTCAGCAGGTTGGCGATATTCCAACGGTTATTGGTCAATAAAAACTTGGGCAGGATCATTCGGAAACCTTGTTCATCGTCGGGTGCGCCACCAAATCTTGGCCCAAAACATGGGAAATTTCCACTTCCAACCACTGGCCCTTTTGCGCTTGGGGAAGGCCCTCGATTAATACCGACCCATCCACCTCCGGCGCCTGGTATCGGGTGCGGGCCTGGGCCGGGCCCTGGGGGTCTACTTCCTCGACCACCGCTTTTAGACGCTCTCCCACCCACCTTTGGTGCGCTTTTTCGGCAATTGCGCCTTGGATTTGATAGGCCTGGGCCAGCCGTTCCTTCTTGATCTTTTCGGATACCTGTCGGCCCATGACGCCCGCGGGCGTGTCCTCTTCCTTGGAATAGGCGAAGAAACCCGCGTAATCCAGTTGGGCAAAATCCAGGAATTCTTCCAATTCCTTGAAATCCTGGTCGGTCTCCCCCGGGAAACCCACGATAAAGGTGGACCGCAGGGCGGCTTGGGGCAGCTTGGTCTTGATTCGTTCGAGTAATTTTTCCAGGGAAGCCCGGTTCCCGATACGTTTCATGGCCTTCAATATCTTGTCGCTGGCATGCTGGAGGGGCACGTCGAAATAGGGCGCGATACGCTCGTGACCGGCCATGACTTCCAGCATCTCGTCCGTCACCCGGCTCGGGTAGAGATAATGGAGCCGAACCCACTCCAATTTCTTGATCGCCGATAGTTTCCTTAACAGGCTGGAAATCTGGGGTTTGCCATATCGGTCCGACCCGTACCAGGTGCTGTCTTGGGCCACCAGACAAAGTTCCTTCACGCCTTGTTCCGCCAATTGCCTCGATTCCCTTTCGATATCTTCCAGGGACCGGCTTCGGTAGTGGCCCCGGATCTTGGGGATGATGCAGAAGGTGCAGGGCAGGTCGCACCCTTCCGAGATCTTCACATAAGCGAAATGGGATGGGGTGGAGAGAAAGCGGGGCGAGGAGGCGTCATAAACGTAGGTAGCTTCATTGAATGAATGGGACAATAGGGGCGGCTTCGTTTCGGCCTGGATTTGATAAACCGGTAATGGTTCGCCCGGGAATGGGTTGACTTCCGGATAGCCCTTGGCGTCCGTGCGTCTTCGCGATGTTCCTTGAAGTTCGCTTGCGACGTTCTCGACGTCGTTCAACCCGAAAAGAATATCGATCTCGGGAAGTTCCTTCCTCAGTTCCTCCCCGTACCTCTGGGCCAGGCATCCGCCCACCACGAGCGACTTCAGTTTTCCCGTTTTGCGAAGCTTGGCGGCGTCCAGGATTGCGTCGATGGATTCCTTTTTGGCGGCCTCGATGAAACCGCAGGTGTTCACGATGATGACTTCCGCCTGGGCGGGATCTTGGACCAGGGCATATTGGGCTTGGGCCAAGCGGCCCAGCATGACCTCGCTGTCCACGGTATTCTTGGGACAACCCAGGCTGATCACGGCGACGGTTTTGGTTTTGGAGGCGATGGGGGTCTTCATGACGGCATACTCTAACATAAGAGCCCAATAATTTCGGGCCTTCGGCGGAGCAAAATAGCTCAAGAAGGGTTAACAAAACTTCGGTATTCCGACCCGCTCTTGAGGTCGTTTGAAACTCCGGTCTTTTCAAAAATATCGTTTGATCATGGCCTGGCCGACCGTAAAGAAAAGCGCCGCGTCCAGCATGGCGAAAAGCCCGAACCCCACAAAGGTCCAGGTCGTGAGATGCAGGTTCAACCGACGCGCGTGCTCATGCAGGGAGTCGTGGTATTCCCGGGTGTCCTCCCGGAAATAAAGGTAAAAGCCAAGGATCAAAAGCATCGGAGAGGCGTAAATGAGGTTGTAAAAAAGGATATAAGCCAACACTCCCGGCACCGCCAGGTGAAGGGCCGAATATTGGGTAAGAGCCAGGAAATAAGGGATCGAGCCGGGAAACGACACGAGGGAAATGAATCCACCGATACAAAAAGCGAAAAGGCCGTTCATGTGGATTAGTTTTGTGAGGAGCCATTGGATCAAACGGTTCCGGGGCGCCCTCTTCTTCCTGAAAAAAGTCCAAAGGCCAATGGCGGTCAGGATCAGCCCCGAGAAGAATTCCGATTGGTAATAGACCCGGTTCGGGACGTTTTTGTAGGGAAACATACGGCTGATGATCTCTCTCAAAGCGTCGAGCGCGTAATATCCCCCGAAACCGCAAAGAAAATAGACACCGGCCAGCCCGATCAGGTAGGCCACCGCGTTTCGGATGGGATTTTCCGTCGTCAGCAGCAGGACAAACACGATGATCTGGAGGGTCGTCGAAAGGCTGTCGAACAAGGAAAGCGGGACAGTCGATAGTATTTCGTTCATTTAAGTTTTCCTCTCGTGGCCCGGTCAATACTGCGGGTGATGACCCGCGCTAAAAGCCTGATATCCTTCTCGCGGATGGCCAAGGGCGGCATCAGGACGATCACATTGCCCAAGGGGCGCAATAACACCCCCTGCTTCTTCGCCTCGGCGCAAACCCGGTAACCCATTTTCAGTGGATAGGGATAGGGTTCGTTGGTTGCCTTGTTTTGGATCAGTTCAATACCGCCCATCAGGCCCCGCAAGCGGATATCCGACACGTGGGGATGGTCCCCCAGGGGCTCTAAAAGCGTTTGAAGAAGATGGCTCTTTTCTTGAATCCCTCTCAGGAACCCCTTTCTCCCCATCAATTGCAAATTGGCGATGGCGGCCGCGCAGCCAAGTTGGTTTCCCATGAAGGTGTGACCGTGATAGAAGGTTCGGCCCGACTCGAACTTGCCCAGGAAGGCCCGGTAAACCTTTTCGGTGGCCAGGGTGGCCGCGACCGGCAGGTATCCGCCCGTCAGGTTCTTGGCCAAGCAGAGCAGGTCCGGAAGTACCCCCTCCTGCTCGCAGGCGAACATCGTTCCGGTCCGTCCGAAACCGGTGGCCACCTCATCCAGAATCAAGAGAACGTTATATCGGTCGCATAGCCCTCGAATGGCCTTGAGATAACCCCAAGGATGGGTCAGCATCCCCCCGGCCCCTTCAATCAGGGGTTCCATATGGACCGCCGCCAAGCGGGAACCGTATTTCTTGAAAACTCCCTCGGCTTCCCCCACGCAATCTTTCAGCCATTTTGCGTTCGAGACTTTTCGATTGGGGTACTCAAAGGGGCTTTTCACTTTGAGGGTTTTGAAGAGCATGGGCCCGAAAATGCCGTGGAAAAGGTCGATCCCGCCCAGGCTGACCGATCCGATCGTATCACCGTGATACCCTTCCTTGATTGTTAAGAAGAGGTTTTTCTGATCGTCATATTCTGTTTTTTTGCCGTTCTTCGTGTCTTCGCGGCTTCGTGTTGAATGTTGGTTTTTGTCCCTAACCTGTTGCCAATATTGAAAAGCCATCTTGGCCGCGATCTCATTGGCTTCCGAACCCGAATCTGAATAAAAAACACGTGTCAGGCCCTTGGGCGCCAGCTTGACCAGCATTTCCGCCAGCAATATGGCTGGCTCATGGGTGGCCCCCAGCAGGGTGGAATGGGCTATTTTCTTGAGCTGTTTTTGGATGGCCCTGTCGATTTCGGGCACCTGGTGGCCATGCACGTTGCACCAGAGGGAGGATACGCCATCGAGGTATTTATTCCCCTTGGCGTCGTATAGATAGGTCCCCTTCCCCCGGGTAATGACGGTGATATCCGGGTCCCTTTCCCATTCCTGTTGTTGGGTAAAGGGATGCCAGAGGTACTTTTTATCTTTTCGGGAGAGGGTTTGATGGTTCATGGGAGGAAATTATACAGAACTTATTTCAAAGTTTGCCGAAGGTATTTCGGGTTGAAGTCCTGAACAAAGCAAATCCTCAAGCCCCCTCGGCCTTGAACCCCAAGGCTTGGGCTGCCCTCGCTAGGGATTTATCGTGGGTGGAGACGGTTAAATCATCCCCCGTCTCGTCCCTCCACGCGATAGCCGTGGAAAGGTGGATGGCGTCCAACGTGCCCAAGGCCACGGGAAAAGGTCCGGATGCCCTGCGCAAAATGACCGGGGTCGGTTGGATAATTTCCATGGCTTCCATCGACTGAAAAAGGGCTTTCCGGAAGGAAGCATTCTGTTCCTCGGTCATTTCCCCCGTCACACGCATCCGGTCTAGGGTGCGCAGGCACTCTACCTCTACCAGGCTGCTGGCGATTTTTTGGCCGTAACGCGAGAATTCGCGGAAGGGATCAGGCTGGTTCAAGAGGATACGAAGCAGGACCGAGGAGTCCAGGTATGCGTTCATCGGTAACTTTGGCGTTCTTCGGCCAAATACCTTAGAACATCAACCTTCTTCCCCAGGCGCGGCGGAAACTGAATCTGTTCAGGGCGCAAAGTCGCGTGGCGAATAGACAGTTGGCTCGGCTTATCGGGATAGGGAACGACTTGGGCCACGGGGGTGCGCCGGTCCACCAATGTCAGGGGATGCCCGTTTCGGACGTTTCGGAGGTATTCGCTCAAGTGCGCCTTAAAGTCGGCGATTTGCACGGTTGTTTTTTCTGTTTTATTCATGACCCCATGATGACCATATAAGGTCATTTAGTCAAGAACGGGGTTCAGCCATGTCCCGGAAACAATGACCCCATTGTTGTGCCGGTTATCCACCCCGCTGGCATCCACGCCAATTTTTTCCCCATAGATTTTAGCTGCTTTCGCCAGTACCTCTTCCGGTTTCAATTTAACTGCCTGTTTCTGGTATTTGGGCACATCCAGGTTTTTGTGCTTTTACCCCACCTCGTGGACAATGGTTACGTATTGGCCCCTTTTACAACATTAGCGCAGGAAGAAGGGGTTGGAATAGTTACTATAAAATGAAGACTTGACCCCATTGTTGCAAGGCCGTCATTGGCCGCCTCCAAGAAACCATCCCCTCAAAGCAAAAAGGATATCGAACGTATGCAGAAGATTGGGCCAAGGGAAAGACGTGTGCTCGCTTACTTCGGAAAGAATTTACAGCTTCGGACAAAAAATCTTTGTTCCTTGTTCGGTATCAAGGAACGCGCGGCCAGGGATTTGCTCGCCAAATGGTTGGAGCTTGGATTGATCGAAAAACAGGGGTCAGGCAAACGGGACGCCTAATACATTTTATCGGCGGAATATCGGCGTCTTATCGGCAGTTAAGAATTTAAATTTTGTGGGGAAAGCCTTCCCCTTGGCCTCGGCTACCTTCGGTGATCCTCGGCACACCCCTTCTCCTGGGGCTTTACCCCAAGCCCCTTTAAAACCCTTTAATTCTTAAATTCTTCCCCATTAGATTCCCTGCCAGAGACTTCTTGTAAAGCCGTAAAATGGGTCTCGTTTTTTAAATTGTCCATCTAAGGGAAACATAATGAAAAAGTTTCGTATGAAATCAGGCCACCTGGAAATCCTATTTTTAATTGCATTCGTTTATTTTACTAATTCTAATCAAGCTATTCCCCAAATTATGCAAAGAACACCGTTTTCAAAATTAACTCATGATCAATATCTAAAACTGACGCTTGAAGACATTAAAATTATTGCGAACCAGGGTGATTCGGATGCTCAATTACAATTAGGCGTCTTATATTGCGCTGGCACAAACATGGCACATCCCGATATTCAGGAAGGTATAACTTGGTATAAGAAATCCATTGAAAACGGAAATGGACGAGCAGCTCTTTATTTGGCCGAAATTTACCAACATGGAATTGAAGGCCATCCTGACATGAAAGAGGCCATGAAGTGGTTTTGGAAAGCCTCTGATTTGGGGGATGACGTTGCGACGACATGGTTAGCAAAGTGGTACAAGGAAGGAACAAATGGAGTAAATCAAGACTATGCAACGGCCTTAAAATTATTCCAAAAGTTGGTGGATCATGGGAATAGAGGGGGCACTGTTTCATTGGCGGAAATGTATGTAAAAGGTGATGGCGTTGAAAAAAACTCAACGAAAGCTCGGGAATTGTTGAAAAACTTTCCTGACGATGGGAATGCCGATGTTTCCCGGATATTAGTTGAATTGGCCGGCTACGAAAGCGTCAACGCTATAGGAAGTTATTTAGCCAAAGATAAACCCACTATTCCATCTTTTTATTTTTGGAGAAGGGCATATCAAAAAAAAGGACCAAGTTATTACAAATTATTTAAATCCGATGAAAATGGGGTTTCATCTGAAGAAAAAGCATTTACTATAACCCATGAAGAAGCGACAGAAGAATATCAGACCAAACATCCCGTTCAAGCAGCCTTTGCGTCTTACGCCGATATGGTTAAGTACAGCACCCCAACGGCAACACCAACACCCATAATATCCCCTTCCAAAAAGTGGTTAATTACCATGCCTGAAGGTAGTTGGGAAGACGATCATTCCATTCAATTGTTAAACAGTGATTCTAATCAACAAACAGAAGTAGATATTCCAGGCGGGGGTTGGTCTTGGTCCCCGGTTTGTTGGAATCCGACAAGGGATCTTTTCTATTTTTCCGAGAACGAAGGATCTTCTACGGATAGGCACAATGATTATTGGCAGTTTGATCCGGTAATGAAAAAATTCACTTTCATCGGTGGGGGTATTGGGTCTTTTGAATTCAGCCCCGATGGAAAATGGATTATCTGGAATGATGGAACTTGGATTCAATGGGAAGACCACCAAATTCACGCCTATAGTGTTGAAACAAATATGGACTACACATTAACCAACGGCCACTCAGATAATTCTTTTTATAAATGGGCGGATGATAATTCTATTGGAAAATGGGACGAGATAAATAAACACATTAACGCAGGAAGAAAACTTTACTCACAGAAGGATTTTAAAGGTGCGATCTCCGAATATCTTAAGGCCATCGATTTAGACCCAAATAATGGGACGGCCTATGGCTACATGGGTTATTCCTACTTACGAAATGGGCAACTGGACGAAGCGGAAAAATCTCTTCAAAATGCCATGAGGCTCAATCCTGGTGATCCAATGAATAAGTACAATTCGTCCTTGGTTTATTGGACGAAACAAAACGGCGGCTTAGCCTCTTTTTGGCTTGAACAACTTTATATCATTGATTATTCCTTTAGACGAAAAGTGGAAAAAGATCCTCAATTTAAGGATGTCATTAAAAGCCCTGAATACCTAAAGATGATCAAAAAGAGATGGGGAAGATCCAAATCTTCGTAAAAACTGTCCCCCTAAGTAACCTGTAGAGAATTGATGGGCTTCCCCCTTGGCCTGCCCTCCGAAGCCTTGGCGTAGGATGACCTCGGCTACCTTCGGTGATCCTCGGCACACCCCCTTCTCCTGCAAAACAATAGGGTCAAGTCTTCATTTTATATTATCTATCCGAGCCTTGAACCGTGTCTCTCCCTCCATCCGCTTCTTTACCATCGCTATCCGATTCCCCACCGCGCTGGCACCCACGCCCATCTTTTCCCCAATTTCCATTGAACTCATCCCCGATTTCCGTTTCATCAAATAAATGGCCGCGTCCCGTGCTTCCGACTCCCTTTTTCCAGCCTTCAATATCTCACCCGGCTTTTCCCCATGGATTTTAGCTACTTTCGCCAGTACCTCTTCCGGTTTCAATTTAATTGCCTGTTTCTGGTATTTGGGCACATCCAGGTGTTTGTGCTTTTAGCCCACCTCGTGAACAATGGATACGCGATGGCGCATTTTACAACATTAGCGCAGGAAGAAGCGGTTGGAAAAGCTGCTATAAAGTGAAGACTTGATCTTATTGTTGTTACAGCCTTAGAAGATGCCAATCCCACAGCTATGGCGAGGGCACCATAGCGGCCGCGCCTCAATTCCCTATCTTGGATCAACCCACTAATCTAAAAACCCTGAAAATCCAGGCCTTTTCCCTCCATCCCTTTTGGCACTCCCCTTGCGTTACACCCTATCCAACAGCGGCCTATCTGAACTCGAACCGCTTGAGGAGAAGCACCGAATGTCCCAAGAACCGATCCTGGTCATCGATGACAACCCAATGAACCAAAAGCTAGAGAGGGTTTTATTGGAGATCGAGCAGTACCAGGTGAAAACCGCGAAAGACGCCCCTGACGCCTTTCGCGTCCTCGAATCCTTCATGCCCCGCCTGATCCTGATGGACCTTCAGATGCCCGGCATGGACGGTTTGGAATTGACGAACCGGTTGAAAAGCGATCCCCGCTACCGCGGCATCATCATCGTGATGGTGAGCTCGGACGCCCAGAAGGGCGACGGGGACCGTGCCCGCGCGGCCGGATGCGACCTATACCTCACTAAACCCATCGACACCCAGGCCCTCCCGGGCCTGGTGGCGGGTTTTTTGAGAAAAAACCAGGCTTGACGGGAAAAGCCCAACCCATGAGGAGGATGCCATGTTGACCGCTTACAAACCGAATCTATCGTCCCTGAGATCCAGGATGAACCGGGGGTTCCTTGCCGGCCTGGACCTGTTCAAGGCCATCCCCGAAGAAGCCCTCGCCGGGTTGGAAAGGCATTTGGTTGAAAGGCGCTACGCGAGGAACGCATCCATCCTCCTCGAAGGGGACCCGGCTGAATCGGTGTGGTTCGTCAAGGAAGGCCGGGTGAAGGCCATGGCGAACGCGCCCAACGGCCGCTGTCAAACCCTTTGCCTGGCGGGTCCCCGGAGCCTTTTTGGAACCTGCTGCTGCCTGGCGGGCGGAAAGATCCCCTGTCATAGCGTCGCCGAAACGGAAGTGGTCGTGGTTTCCCTGCCGCTCCAGGAATTCCGGGACCTGATGGCCCGATATCCCGCCCTGGCGGCCAACCTGTTAGGGCTCATCAGCGACCGCCTGCGCCAATCCAAGGACATGCAGACCTTCGACCAGGAAAGCGTGGAAAAACGCATCCTCCACGTCCTGGTAAACCTGGTCGCTGAATACGGGAACACCATCCCCTTGACCCGCCGGGAGATCGCCGAGATCACGGGCACGACCGTGGAAACCAGTATTCGTACCTTCCTCCGCTTGGAAGCCGAGGGGGTCGTCGGCACAGGCCGCGGCAAGATCATGGTCCATAGCGTTCAAAGCCTGATGGACCGGATGGAAGAAATTTAAGGAAAGGGGAATGAAAATGGAATATTCAAGTGAAAAACCCACCCAGGCGCCAAGAAAGAACAAAGCCGATCGGAAGGCAGGAACCAGGTACCCCCATTTCCCCGACAAGGCCATGGAAATCCTGAGGGATTCCCCCAATCCGCTATTCCGGTCGGCGGACTTGGCCTGGGTGATCGTCAAGGGAAAGGGACGCTGAGATGAACCCGAAGGAGGGGAACATGACGAGGGATCAGCAAAAAATCGTATGGAAGAGGATGAACGCCTTGATCCAGGAATTCGAGGTGGACCGGCTCAGCTTCAGGGGATTGGTGGAAAGGCTCATGCTGGTCATGGACCCCTCGATCTTCCAGGAGGGGAACGTCGTTCAAACCTGGTACGGGCATTGGATCCGCCTGTGGAACCTGTCGACGGCCTGGCAGCCCGGGATGAGCGACCACCTGGAACTGATCGGCCTTTTCGTATCGGACTTGCGGGCCTTCATTTCCGGGGAGATCACCAAGCTGGAACTGGAGGGTGAATCCCGGAACTTCCAATACAGGGAAATGGCCGGTTAGGCCATAGTTAGAGGGCGTACTTTTTAACTTTTAAGTGAAGGGTTTTGTAATCGGTCTTCAGCAGTTTGGACGCCTTGCTCTTGTTGCCCCCAACGGAACGCAGGGCGTGGGCGATGGCTTGGCGTTCGGCGGCGTCCACCGCCTTTTCGGCGACCTGCTTGAGCGACAAGCCCGGCGTCAGGGGCACCTCCACCGGTCCGGGGCTTTCCTGTCCATCCTTTTTACCGATAAAAGCCCTAACCGATTTCTCGTCCAAAACCGGCCCCGTGGACAACAACACCGCCTGGCGGACCACGTTCCTCAGTTCCCGGATATTCCCCGGCCAGGCGTGGGCCGAGAGCAGTTCCAGGGCCCCCGGCGAAAGGCCAGCCGCGCCCTTGCGCAGTTCCAGCGCGGCCTCCTGGGTGAACCGCCCGGCCAAGAGGGGGATATCCGACCGGCGTTCCCTTAAAGGGGGGAGGTTCAGGGTGAACTCGGCCAGGCGGTAGTAAAGGTCCTGCCGGAAACGGCCGGTGCGCGCCTCTTCCTCCAGGGGAGCGTTCGTGGCGGCGATGAAACGCACGTCAATGGCAAAACCCCTGTCGGCCCCCACGGGTTTCACCTGGCGTTCCTGCAAAACCCGCAACAGTTTGGCCTGCAGGCCCAGGGGCAGGTTCCCCACCTCGTCCAGCAACAGCGTGCCTCCCCGGGCCTGGAAGAGCAGTCCTTCTTTTTTACGCTCCGCCCCCGTGAAGGCCCCCTTCTCGTGGCCGAACAGCTCGGATTCCAAAAGGTTCTCCGCCAAGGCCCCGCAGTCCAGCGCCACGAAAGGCCCATCACGCCGGGAGCTTTCCGCATGCAGCGCCCGGGCCGCCAGTTCCTTGCCCGTCCCCGTTTCTCCCTGGATCAGGACCGTCAAAAGGGAATCCGCCACCTTTTCAATCTGCCCGATGACCCTTTGGACCTCCTCGCTATTGCCCAGGATGCGGCTCAAGGCCCCGTCCCGGGTGGCCCCCCGCCTCAGCCTTTCCATGCGGGCCAGGAGTTCTCCCTTTTCCAGCGCCCTCTGTAGGGTCACCCGCAACTGGTCCGCGTCAAAGGGTTTGGTCAGGTAATGGAAGGCTCCCAGCCGCACGGCCCGCAGGGCCGTTTCCGCGTCGTTATGGCTGGTCAGCATCACCACCGGCAGGTGGGGCGAGAAGGCCTTGAGCTTTTCCAGTACCTGCAAACCGTCCAGGTCCGGCAAGTTCAAGTCCAGCAAAACGGCGTCGGGAATGGATTGGGCGGCCTTCACCAGGGCCTCCCGGCCCGTCTCGGCCTCGGTCAGGGCGTAGCCCTCTTTTCCGCCCAGCACGGCCCGCAGGAGCTTGCGGCCCAAGGTCTCGTCGTCAACGATCAGGATCTTTTTCATTATTCTCCAAAAAAGCGGAAGTGTTATTTTTTTCGCCGTTCAAATATCCCGCCAGCAGCGCAGGCAGGGTTTGGGTATCGATGGGTTTGGCGATATAACCGTCACAGCCGGCCGCCCGGGCCTTTTCCTCGTCGCCCTTCATGGCATAGGCAGTGAGCGCCAGGATCAGGATTGAGGAAGTTTTCGGGTCCCCCTTCAGCCGCCGGGTCAGCGTGAGTCCGTCCATCCCGGGAAGCTGGAGGTCCATCAGGATCAGGCGTGGCCGGGAGTTTTCCAGGTACTTCAAGGCCTCCTCTGCGTCCTGGGCCGTGGCCACCCCGTAACCCTCCCCTTCCAGCATGACCTTGGTCAGCTTGAGGTTTAGGTAGTTGTCGTCCACGACCAAAATCAATTCCCCCGGCATTTGTTCCCCCCGGCTCTTCCCAAACCGTGCTGGCCACGCGGACAAAGGGTCCCAGGGAAACTTCCTAGTGCCCCCTGTGTCTCTGGTGTGAAAAATTTGTTTGGGTTATTTACGCTCCCGCCTTCGTCTCGAAGGGGAGCACAGCGAAAAAGACGCTTCCCTTCCCCGGCTCGCTCCGTACCCCCACCTTCCCGCCCTGGGCCTCCACGATGCTTTTCGTCAGGGCCAGCCCCAGCCCGGTTCCGGCGTATTTTTTGGCCGAACCCGCGTCCAGCTGTTGGAATTCCACGAAGAGTTTGGGCAAGTCCTCTCTCTTGATCCCGATTCCCGAATCCTCCACCTCCAGCCGAAAATGGCCCTCTTCCTCCCGGTGGATCCTCAAGGTCACAATCCCTCCCTCGGGGGAAAACTTGAGGGCGTTGGAAAGGAAGTTGTAAAGCACCTGCTTGAGCTTGGAAGGGTCCAGCAGGGCCGATGGAAGGCCCGGGGAAATCTCCAGGTCGATCTGGATCCGCTTCTGGGCGGCCAGCCCCCGCAATATGTCTTTCACCTCGGCGGCGACCTTGGAAAGGTCGATCACTTCGGGCCTGAATTCCATCTTGCCCGCCTCCACCTTGGTCAGGTCCAGGACGTCGTTGATCAGGCGCAGGAGGTGCCGGGCGCTGGTAAGGATGTCGCCCAGGTATTCCTTCTGGTCCGGCGCCATGTCCCCCACCTTGCCGTTCACCATCAGTTCGGAGAAACCGATGATGGCGTTCAGGGGAGTCCTCAGCTCGTGGGACATGTTGGCCAAAAACTCGCTCTTGAGGCGGTTGGTCTCCTGGATGCGGCGGTTCTCCTCCTCCAGTTGGCGTTTGCGTTCGGTGGTGTCGCGGATCGCGGCGGTCACATAGACTCCCTGATCCGTTTCCAGGGGGCTGAGGGAGATCTCGGCGGGAAACTCGGTCCCGTCCTTGCGCAAGGCGTAGAGGTCCAACCCCGCTCCCATGGGCCGTGCCTTGGGGGTGGAGAAATAACTATCCCTTTTGGCCGGGTGCATGTTCCGGAACCGCGGTGGAACGAGCTTTTCCATCGGCTCTCCGAGGAGTTCGGCCCTTTTCCAGCCGAAAAGGGCCTCGGTTTGGGCGTTCACGATAAGGATGCGGCCATGCTGGCCCACGATGATCATGGCATCGGGCGCGGCTTCCAAGATACCCCTGAATAGAGCCGCCTGGTCGGGGGCCCCTAAAAAGCTTTTTGTTTTCTTTTTCTTGTTTGGTTGGGTACGCGTTGCGCGATGGACTTGGCGTGGCTTGATTTTTTTCAAAAGCCGGCTCCCCCGAACCAGGAAATGATTCAACGGGGCCAATAGTAGTCACAGTTGATACTCGTTCTCAAGATGGTCGAAGAATAAAAAATGACTGATTTTTGGCCTGAAAAACTGATTGGCAAAAAGGAAGATTCGAGTTTAAGGAGGAAGTGCGGCTTTACGTCGTCGACAAGGGATCGTTCATCCGGCCCATGAACAGCACGGTGTTCGACGCGTTATCCACGATCATGAAGATGAAGGGATGGTCGCAAACGAAGGGGATTGGAGGAGGTGTGTAGGTAACAATCATAACAGTAACACCAACGACAACCCCCGTCGCGGCGGCGGCGACCGTACCTGTCTCCGTCACATCCACATAGGCCTGATGCACCACATCGGTGATGTACAAATTATTGGTGCCATCCATATTCCAGAAATTAGCGCCAATAAGCGTTGTGGGCCCTGGGCGCGTAAAGGCCAAAGGCATCATTGCCGTCAGGTTGCTGGTTAAGTCGTAATTCGTGGAAAAGGTGAACCTGGGAAGGGCCAAGGCCACCTGGGTGCCCGAGGTGGCGTTCAGGGTGGTCGCGTTCGCGGTTAAAAACGCGTTGATGTTGGAACCTGTCATGAGTCCTTCCAGTGTCGACATCCCACCCACGGGCGGCAGGAAGATATACATGGAAGCCCCATTGCCCGTGTAAGGAAGGGCGATGACGCTGGCCGCCCCGTTATAGGTGCCCAGGTTGGCCCCCAAGGTCTGGTGCATCATGCTGACCGATTCGGTCGCGCCGGTGCCCATCGTGAAGGTTTGCGGAGTCGTTCCCGTGGTCACGAATTTACTTAGCCAATCGGCGTGGAAATAGATGGCGTTCGTGATCACAAGCCGGGTGTAGGGCGTGAAATTTGCAGGAGACAAAAGATTGGGAATATGGCCATAAGTTTCTTGCGAAACAGCCCCGTCGATCGTCTGGGCCGCGCCCGAGGGGTTATTCACGAAATCCACGTTCGTGACGCCGGAGTCATAATAAGTTTGAAGGGTGTTTTCATAGGATGAAAGGACGGGAAAACTTTGCTGAACCCACAGGTTGTCGGCGGTCGAAAGGGTGTAGGGTTTGCTGGGGCTGTTGATCTGGTTGATGAGCTGTTGGAAACCCTGGAGCCGGAGTCGTGGTGTTGGGGTTCAAGTCGAGCGCGTTTTGCATTTGGACTTGGGTATTCCCCACCGCGCCTTCCTGGGCCATGGCCATGGCCGTGATAATGCTGAAGGGGGAGAAAAAGATATTCCCGGTTTGGCCTTGGTAAAGGTTATAAAGGCTGGAACTGAACTGATTGCATGCTTCCTGGGGAGTATAAATCGTTGAGTTGCTGGCTAGGGGGGTATAGGTCGAGTTCGAGTTGGAGAGGGGGGAAAGGGCGGACTGTTTGGTACAGCCCCCGTTGAAACCTAGGACGATGACGCCCGACACCAACCCGAAATAAGCCCAGATATTCTTTCTCATACGGACCGCCTCCATGGATGTGCTCTATTAATGTTTTCGCTCATAATATTCGCTAAGTTTCAATTCAGCCTTCCGCTGAAGATTTAAGAAACCTTAGAATTTGTAGTAATTATACCGCTTTCCCCATATTTTGCCGGTGCCCCGCGGGAACAGGTTTAACGGACAATCTTTGGGAATGCCTCTTCCTCGCCCTTCGCTCAAGGGGGTTTTTAGCGGTTCGGGGTCGGCGGCCCGGCCTTGTATTTCTCCAGCCACGCCCCCAGGCGCTTGGCATCCGGCCTCAAATTCAAAACCCACTCGAAGCATGGCACGGCGTAATCCTTGCGGCCCAGTCGGTAGTAAATATTCCCCAAGCCCCACCAGGCGAGAAGGTCCTTTTGGTCGGTCTGGACCGCCTGGGCGTAAAGGTGGATTGCTTCTATATATTTGCCCTCTTGTTCCAATTTCTTTCCCTGTTCGGTGATATCAGGCGTCAATTCGAACCGGATATCCAGGCTGTCCTCCTCGTCCACGTCATCCGGCGCGGTCATGGATAGGGCTGAAACGCTCATGGAAGAAGCTGGGGAAACCGCGGTGGTTGGGGCTCCATATCGGCCAAGCCAGGCCTTTAAATCCGCGGCATCCGGCTTGATCTCCAGCACCTCGTTAAAACATTGCGCCGCGTAATCCCTCCGCCCGAGCCGGTAGTAAACATTTCCCAATCCCCACCAGGCCAGCAGGTTCTTTTGGTCGCCCTGGATCGCCTGGATATAAACATTGATGGCTTCGATCAACCGCCCTTCCTTTTCCAGTTCCCTTCCACGGTCCTGGGTCCCGGGCGGCAAGGCGAAATGGTTATCCATGCCGCTGGCTTCGCCAGTACCCGTTGGGGTGGTGGACTCGGAAATCGCCGCCCCGAATGGCAGGGCGGGTGGACCATCGGTCGCGGAACCCGTTGAAACGGTTTGCGGAGTGCCATGGGTATCCGCCGGTTCGCTCGTCGGGGTGGCGGTGGGAGTGGAAGGCGGCTGTACCGTGGAAGCGATTTTGACCGGAAGGGGTTTCGTGGCCGGGGCCTGGACGGCCGATCCCGCGTCTTTCGCGGTTTCTAAATTCACGGCCTGGAAATGGTAGGAGAGGCTGATGAGGTTGGAAGTCCCCAGCTCCCCCATGGGCAAGAAGGCGTAATCAATGGACAAGCCTTCCAACCGGTATCCCGCGCCCAAGGTCAGTCCGCTGAACCCATCCCACTGGTTGTCGACGAAATCGATTCTCAACCCCGCGCGCAAGGCGTAATGGCCCTGGTAAACCGCCTCCGCGCCGGTTTGAAGGCCGGTCAAATTCGCCTGTTCGATGGAACCGGCCCCGCAAAGCAATAACGCCCAGTCACGGGAAAGTTCCGGCCGGTAAGCCACCCCCATATTCAGGGTGAAAGGCAAGTCGCCTTGGGCGCCGCTTTCCCCCAAACCGCTGAAGGCCAAGGCGAGCGTTAACTCCGTGGACGCGCGGTACAGCAAACCGCCGTCGAAGGAAAGGTCGGTGTAATTATTCCCGGCCAAGTTCTGCTGGGAGGCCCTTGTCCCCAACCCGATGGAAAGGGTCTCGTCCAAGGGATAACCCCATCCCCCTTCCAAGGCGATCCGGTCGGCGGAAAAGGAGGCCGTGGGGGTGCCGGAGGCGTCCCTGCCGGCGAATGTTCCGTAATCCATGTAATGGGCGGCCAGCCCTACGCCTCCCCAACCCGGCATGGGAAGGGCCACCAAAAGGGTGTCCAGGCTCGTTTGGCTAATCCAATCCTGGTAATGAAGGGATAACTCCCCGGATGAAAGTTGACCCAGCCCCGCGGGGTTCCAGAACAGGGCGGCCCCGTCGTCCGCCACGGCCACGTAAGCCGGGCCCAAAACGGCGGACCGGGCCGAGTCGAGGTCGTTGTCCATGGGGATGGAAAGGCTGGCGGAGTTATTCACGGTTTGGGCGTAAAGGGGATGAACCCACAGCAAGTTCAGGGCGGATAGCGCTAATAGAAATATTCTCACCGCAGCACCATGAACTTTTGGGTCCCCGGCGATTCTTGCCCGCCCGAGGAGTATTTCAACCTTACCTGGTAAAAGTAAACACCCGCCGCGAAGCGCTGGATATTGAGGGCCGTCATTTGGACCCCGCAACCCTGGTCCTGGGTTTGTTCCGCGACCAAGGTTCCCCGCTCGTTCCAAACCAGGATTTCGGCGCTACCCGGCTCCCGCATGAAATAAACGAAATTCACCCCTCCCTGCGCCTGGGCGGGGGAAGGATAGGTGAAGCTTTCCCCGGGCGCGGCCGGGTTGGGGCCGGTGTAGCCCGGCGGACAGGGCAGGGCAGTGGCCGTGGAGGTGGGCGTTGAGGTAGGGCTCGCGGTCGAGGTCGGGATGGGAGTGGCGGTCGAACTGGGAGTAGGGGTGGGGGTTCCGGTGGGGCTGAGAGTCGGGCTGGGCGTGACGCTGGGGGTCGGCGTTTCGGTGTTGGGGAAGAAATAAATAATGGGGGTCCAAGTGGGTATCGGGGTCTGGGTGGGGGTAAAGGTGGGATTACAGCCATAGACGCTCCCGGCTTGGCCGGCCGGTCCGTAGATGGTGAAACAGCCGCTACCCGGTCCTGTCAAATTGTCGCATATAGTCTCCTCAACTCCGCCATTGCCTCCCGGGCTGTTCTGGGTTCCATTGAAATTATCGATTCCGTTTGATGCGCACAGCGCGATACATCCTCCCCCCCCGCCTCCCCCTCCATAGGTCCCCCCACCTCCCGGCCCGCCCGCGGCCACCAGGTTTCCGGTGCCATAGATGCCCTGAGCGAGGATGGAAATGGTTCCGCCCGCCCCGCCCCCGCCTCCGCCCCCTACCGTGGTTCCCATGCTCGAGGGAAAACCTCCCAGGAATCCGCTCATATCGATCAAGCCGAAGATATTCACGTTGCCGGTGGGGTCGTTTAAAAGCAAAGCCGCTCCCCCCGGACCGGGGCTCCCGCCAAGGCCCGCGGGCCCGCCCATTCCTCCCGCGCTTCCCATCGTAAGCGGATTGTTGGGGCTGTCATAGGTTGCCCCGCCGGGTACGGTGGGCCATGCCCCGCCCGTACCACCGTGCCCTCCCCCGCCCCCGCCATAAAAATAACCACCCGCGCCAACCGTCACGGCGAGGTCGGCGTCGGCCCCCGTGCCGGGTCCCAGGGAAGGGGCGTAGGAAGACCCATAACCCAGCCCCACTCCGTTGATGGCGCCGTAGATATCCGTATCGCCCGTGACATTGAGGGTGACGGCCCCTCCGATAAAGAGGGTGGCCCCGGCGGAGATGTTCACCGAACAATAGGAATAGGCCCCGTTCGAAAGGGTCGCCGTACCCGAGGGCACGTTCAAGGCGCAAGGTTGGGCGGCCAGGACCGAAGGCAGGAATATAATCAAAAAGAGGAAAGCGCAGATATTCGGCGCAGCGGCTCTTTTTTTATAAGCTAGCATGGTTTTCCTCACGGCCAATTTTACCCCAACCCCGTTTTAAGGTTCGCGTTTTCCGCGACGCAACTTTGATTATGTTTGTGGATCTTCTTACATGGAACGCGGGGATTCGGAACAATTGAGGATCGGTTCCGAATCCACGGCGTTTCCCTTACTTGAGGGTCGACAAGGCCAACCCGCGGAAATAAGCCTGACCTTGTTGGGTTTTCATCATCCCCACCTTAAGAGCCCTGGTTCGGGTCGTTGACCCGGCCCATGAAGAGCACCGTCTGGTTGGCGTTATCCACGATCATGAAGATAAAGGGGTGGTCGGCGGTAAAGGGAATCGGGGGCGGGGGGGGCGGGCCGACCATTGAGATGCTGATCGTCATCACCACGGCCGTCGCGGCCGCCGCGGTCGTGCCCGATTCATTCACGTCGATATAGGCCTCGTGGATGACCTTGGAGATGTACAAGCCCACGTTTCCGTCGATCCCCGAGAAATTCGCCCCGCTCCCATTGGGCCCGGGCTTTGTGAAAGCCAGGGGCATGCCCATGGCGGAAAGGGTAGAGGCCAGTTGGTATTGTGTAGAAAATTTGAACTTGGGCAGGGATAAGGCCACTTGTCCGAAACTTGAACCCGACATCGCGGATGAATTGGCGGCCAGCCACGCGTTGATATTGGGCCCGGTCATCCGGCTTTCGAGGGTGGCCATGCCCCCCAATGGCGGCAGGAAGATATACATGGAAGCGCCGTTATCCTTGTAGGGCAGGGCCAGGACGCTGGCCGCGCCGTTGTAATTGCCAATGGCGGAGGTCAAGGTCTGGTGCATCATGGTGACCGGTTCGGTGCTACCGGTAGTTAACGTGAAGGTTTGGGGCCGGGTGCCGGTGGTGACGAACTGGCTCTGCCAATCGGCTTGGAAATAGATCGCGTTGGTCAGCACCAATTCGGCGTTGGCGACGTCTCCCGACGTAAGGAGATTGGGAATATACCCGTCGGTTTCCTGGGAGACCGCCCCGTCGATGGTTTGGGCCGCCCCGTCCGGATTGCCGTAATTCAACTGGGTGACACCGGCCCCATAATAGGTTTGCAGGTTATTTTCGAAGCTGGGCAGGACGGGGAGTAATTGCTGGGGCCAAAGGTTGTCGGCGGTGGAGAGGGTGTAGGGCTTGCTCGGGGCGTTGATTTGGGATAGGAGCTGTTGAAAGCCCTGCAACCGGGCGGTGGTATTGGGGTTGAGCCCAAGCACGTTTTGCATTTGGGTTTGGGTGGGCCCCACCGCGCCTTCCTGGGCCATCGCCATGCAGGTGATGATACTGAAAGGCGAAAAGAAGATATTTCCGCTGGAACCCGCGGATTGATTTTCGTAAAAGTTATAAAGGTTCGCGCCTAACTGGCAGTCCGACTCCGCGGGAGTCTGTCCGTTATAGGTCGAGGAAGGCGCCACCGGCCCGGAGGAGACCGCCGCGCTGGGCAGTGACAATTGTTTCGTGCATCCACCGCAAAACCATGGGACCAACACCGCCAACATCAAGGCCGCCATATATTCCCGTGTGTTCCTCATAACCCGATCCCTCCGTGAAAACCGTTTGTGGGGGGAACCCGCAAGTACCCCTATTGGAATGATCAGGCGGGGAGGGTTTTATTCCCTCTTTTATTACTTTTTTTGGATGAGGAAGTTCTGGGTCTTAACCATGGAACCGGTATGGGTCTCAACGCGGTAGGCCCCCGCAGGAGCCTTTTGGCCGTTTTCCAGCCGCCCATCCCAGCTATAAGCATAATCGCCCGCGGCCAAGGAACCCTGGTAGAGGGTTTTAACCAGGAACCCACTGCCGTTCAAAATCCAAACCGTCACCGGCCCCGCTTGGGCGACCTGCACGTTGATCTTGAGACGGGAAATGGTTTTAACACCCGATGCCTTGGCGGATGGGGTTTTCTTTATTTCTTGGGACGGCGCCGATACCGGAATATCGGCGGGGGCTGGAACCCCCTGGGTGGTTGTCATGCCAGGGGTTTCGGTTTGAACCGAGGCGTATTGCCGCCACTCGTATAGCCCGGCCGCTAATCCCAGTACAATTAAGCCAAAACCCCACAACCGCCATAAACCCTTGTCCGCCTTGGACCCGGTTTCAGGCCCGGAATCAGGCCCAGCATTGGGTTCGGGCCCAAGCCTGGAATCAGGCTCATCATTGGGCTCGAGCAGGTCGAATCGGGCATAGGCCTGCGCCGCCCTATCGGCGAAAAGGTTGGCGTCCTCCAGGGACGATCCCAAAAGACTGTCCAGGGCCTCTTCCTCGGCCAGGCTCAAGTCCCTCAGGAAAAATTGATTGACCAGATCACTCATGCAAATCACCCGTAAGGATTCTTTGTACCAGTTCCTTGAGCGTTTGCCGGCACCGGGCCAGGCGCGACATCACCGTGCCCATGGGAACCCGCAAAATCTCCGATATTTCAACGTAACTATTGCCCTTTTCATCCCTCAAGCCCACCAGGTCCCTGCAGGGCTGGCCCAGGGCCGCCTTTCCCTTTTCCAGCACTTTCAGCATAAGGGAACGGTCCCCTTCCTCGTGTTTTCGCCCATCTTTTTCCAGGGCCCCGGGCACGAAAAGCATTTCCAACTCCTCTTCGGCCTGTAAAACCATTCGCTTGCGGTGGCGCCAGCGCCGGTAGCAGTAATGGACGCATATTTGCCTGAGCCAATGGGCCAGGCTGGACCGGAATTCGAAAGTTCCGAGCTTTTGAAAGGCCGAAGCGAAGGTTTCCTGGATCATGTCATCCACTTCCGGGTCCCCGTAACCCAGGATATGGACGCAGGTCGCGCGCAACATGCCCTTGTGAAGCTTGACCAAAAGTTCCTGGGCCGATGCGTCGCCCGCGAGGATCTTCTGGACCAATTCCCGGTCTTCCAAGTCATTTCCTTTAAAACCCGAGCCGGAAAGGGCCTAGGGGAGGATTTTTCCCCCGTGGTCCCCTTACTTACTTGATCCAGATGCGGGCGGTTTATTCCATGAAATTATAGCAAGCCGTACGGCAGGGGGGCGGTTCCAACACGGAAGGGTCGACGAAGTTAGGGTTTAAATCGGAGATTTAGATAATTTTACGGGACTCTAGCTTTGGCATAAGTTATTCAAGAAAGGTTTAGTTGTTGTGGTTTTCACCTTCTCCCCTGGAGGGAGAAGGATGGGATGAGGGGGACCCCGTAGTAAAGCACCCCTCACCCTGCCCTCTCCCTCAAGGGGAGAGGGTTTGTTTTTAAGTAATGCCAAGTGCATAGTTTTGTATTTTTAATAATCGACGACTGACCCCATTTGCACGTGTATGCATCTTGACGATTTGACGACGGGCCTTTACCAAGTTCCCCAAACAATACACCCCCAAGATATTGAGAAAGAGCAATTTGAATTGGATGACCATCATCAACGACTGCAACAAGAGTTGCATTTGTGTTTTGAAAACTTACAAAATCGTTTACTGTTGGGGCAGGAGTAAATGTAGCCGTTGGTAATTGGGCAAAACCAAACTTTGCACTAGCAAGGAACCACAAGATCGAGAATAAGAATGTTTTATTATTTTTTTTCATTTAAATATTGATATTCATCAATATGGAACCCATCTTTACCACCCCAGCAGTAATAAATATTTCCATTTTTATCAAAAACAAAGGCAAGTGTGTTTATTCCTGGATCCAATTCTCCCAAGGTCGACAATTTTACCTTCATAGTAAGAAGTAATGACCCGGATTTATCGGTTTTAAATATGGTCGTTTCATAAATACCTTTTGTGTTTTCATTCCAATGTATTGCGTTCCGATTCTCTATATCAGTTGTTGCCGTTAGGAAAATATTTCCAAATTTATCTTGATATTCAGAATTCCAACCCCAAATTTTTTCATTTGTCCACTCTTTAATTTTCGAGGATAAGTTCAATATCTCCGCCTTTCCTAAATTTAAGCCGATATGCTTACCATCACTAAAGTCATATAAATAATCATTTTCAGCGGCAGGGTTGGTTTTTCTTTCTTCTTCATCAAAGACAAAAACGGATGGTTTATTCGGTTCTTTTCCAGTTCGTTTGAGGAGAACGCCGTTCAATGCCGTTGAATACGTCATGTCATATTCTCTCGGAATCGAAAATATCCTCGAAACGGAGAAATCATTTTTGTTTAAATATTTTACTTCACTCTTGTCCTAAATAAACGTTTTGGACAGCATATTCCCTTTTAGACCGTCGAGGGTTCTTTGATGGCCCTCTCTTAAAAGCCTTACAGGTAAGGGATTTATATCCTTTTTGGTCCGCGATATTGAGGACTTTTTATTTTGGACAGCATTTTCACTTAAACAGGGGCTTTCCCTAGGCAACAGTGTAAAACCTGTCCTAAACCCATATTTTACCGGGGGCTCCTAGACTATTTAAAAACGTCTTGGACAGCAGTGATTTTACTTCATGTTCATTTTCATTTATGACAACGATTTTATTTCCCTGAATCGTAAAATCTAACGGTGGATTATCAGTTAAGCTTGCAATTTCATTCCCTTTGATATTGAATTTTTTGAGGGCGGGTTTTTTACCTAAGCAATCACAAATATATACATTCCCCTCTTCGTCCAGCCTAAATGTTGGAGGAGCATATTGTTTTGTAACAGTCGCGTTGTAAAACGAACTGTTTTTTTTCAAAGCCCACTCAGGTGTATTGGGCCCAGGGGGATGTATCTTTTCTTGCTCAAGTCTTAAAGTAAGCTTACCTTTACCCTCGCCCCAAGGAATCAACATGTAATGTTTGAAAACATATTTATCTTGTTCAGGCAATGGTGTTTGAGAATACACGTCCTTTGAAGGCAATAGAGAGAGAACGAATGAGGCAAAAATAAAAGAGCCAGGTAGGATTTTCCAAACAACCCATCGTCTGATCTTTCTCATGGGCATGCTCCAATAATTATGAATTTTTGATCGAGTATGTGGAGAGAGGGAGGTGAATTGAGTTTCAATAGATTCATGCAAATTTCCCTTTATATAACGTTGCCCTTATTGTGCACTTAACGTTTATGACAACACAGAATGAGAAAATGGGGTCAGGACAACACTTGACACTTATGGACCATCTTCTCCAATCGCCGGTCTTTTTCCACGCGTATTTTTATCACCGCCCATCGATTCCCAATCGCCGATGGACTCACCCCCAACACTTTTGCCGTTTCTCTTGAGCTTATTCCCGCCGTTTTCTTTAACAAATAAATCGCCACGTCCCTGGCTTCATTTTCCTTCTTTCGGCTTTTTACGATTTCTTCCTTCTTCACCCCGTAAACTTCCGCTACCTTCGCCAGCACTTTTTCCACCGGAGGATGCATGATTTTCTTTTGGTATTTCGGCATATCCAGGTTTTCTTTGCCTGATATCAGGCCCTTCATCTTTTCCAAAAATTCATCTTTCCCCAAATAAACCTGATGCCTCAACTCATCCCAAGGGCTGGTTCCCGCTTGGAGCCCATCGTCTACGAACCCTTGATAGGCCTTTTGCGCTGAACCTAACCTTTTATCAAATAATCCTAATAACCACTTCGTTTCCAACCAGGATGGGGCTTTTTCCATGCCAACCGTAGCCCGATAACTGCTCCATTTCCATTCTTTAGGATGCTTCACCATTTTGGCCCTTACGGGGTTTAAGACCACATACCGGCACAATTCCTTCAAATAACTTTCTTTATCTACATGGATGGCCTTAAACCGGCCTTGAAACAAATGCCCCACTCGTCCCCTTTTTCGATTGAACCTTTGGGTATAAAGCCCATTTAAATGCTTCATGGCCATGGAAAGGTTGGCGGCGGGGGTTTCCAACAATAAGTGATAGTGATTGTCCATCAAGACCCAGGCATGGCAGTGCAAATGATGTTCTTCCACAACTTCAGCGAGTATTTTTAGGAATAAACAACGATCTGAATCATCAAACACGATCTTTCTTCGTTCATTCCCTCGGGAAGTAACGTGGTAAACCGCGCCTTCATAATGGATTCTTTTTGCTCGGGGCATGGCAAAATCTTATCAAATACCGAATTGGTTGTTAAGTGTTATGTGTTGGCCTGACCCTTATTACTTTAAGAGCGGGACTCAAATGGTAAGCGAAGGAAAGTTCCTATTAATCCATTGATCGCCGACGAGGAATGGCGGGATAGTTGACCAAACCCTATAAATAGTTCCCATTCCTGACAAAATCAAATTCTGCTGTGTTTTGAACCTCAAATCTAATATTCAACCCACACCTCGAAAGCCCTTTCAACCAAACGGGTCAAGTTTTACCGCTTCTTCTCGCTCATCGAGTAAGAATAACGTAAATTAGTTGCGCCCGGTTTCGGGTGAATCTTCCCGTAGGAGAAAGTCCATAGCATGTCTCTACTTTCGTATGGCCTGATCGCCCTTCTTATATTAGGAGCGGGGCTCGTCCTTTGGCTGGCCCTGCGTGAACAAAGATCCAAACTCTTGGTCACATCCTGGGGCGACCTTCAGGAGAACCACGTCCTCCTCAGCCTGATCGACGACTTCCGAAAGGCGAACCCCCGCTGTGAGGTTCAGGTGGAACGCCTCCCCTTCCCCGAATACGTCCCCACGCTCACAAAGGATATCGCCGCGGGCGCGGGGCCTGACGTGATCTTCGTGGAAGCCAACAATTTCATGGATTTTTACGCCCGCAAGTCCCTCGCGCCCCTGAATGATTTCATCCACCGGGACCACCTGGATTTGAATTCTTTCTATCCCCAGATCGTGAACCGATTCAGCGTGAAAAACCAGGTTTACGCCCTGCCCCGGGATACGGCCCCCATCTGCCTGGTTTACTACAACAAGATGGCTTTCGAGGAAGCGGGCCTCCCCTTCCCGACCGGCCAGTGGGATTGGAAGGCCTTCGCCGAAACGGCCCAGAAACTGGTGAAACGGGACGCGGATGGAAAGATCCTCCGGTGGGGATTGGTCGAAAACTGGGCCATGACCGACGGCTGGGTCTACAGCGGCGGGGGCTCCTACGTGGACAACCCGAAGGACCCGAGAAGATGGACCTTTGGGACCGACCCCCTGACCCGCATGGCCATCCAGTTCCGGGCGGACTTGATCCACAAATACAAAGTCATGGCCTCGCCCGCGAGCGACGAGACCATCGGAGCGGAAAACACCTCCGCCCTCTTCGCCAGCGGCAAGGCGGCCATGTTTATTTCGGGAGTCTGGAAAACACCCTATTTCCGGGAAACCATCCAGGATTTCCAATGGGACGTGGCCTTGATGCCCCGGTCCCCCCAGGGGATCCGGGGTTGCGCGGCCGGGGGCTCGGGATACGCCATCACCCGGTCGTCGAAGTACAAGGAACAGGCCTGGAAGTTCATCCAATTCATCACCGGGGAAACCGGCGCGCGCAGGCTGGCCGAGACGGGGCTGGCCCAGCCCGCCCTGATCCGGGTCGCCGGGTCACCGGCCTTCCTGGACGGCAAGGACCCGGCCAACAAGAAACTGCTCCTGGACGCCGTTCAATACGGGAAGTATTCCCCCCTCTGCGGGAACTGGTGGGAGGCCTTTTATTTCATCGCCACCGAGCTCAACCCCATCTGGGCCGAGAACCAGAAGGTCGAGGATGTGTTGCAAAAGATCCAGAAACACCTGGATACCATCCCCCCCAAGCCGCTGTGAGGAATACCTAACCGGGGCTCGATTTTTCAAAGCTTTTGACTTCGGTGGCGGCCTTTGAGGATTCCTTTATCGTGGGCACCGGCATCATCCTGCTGGCCATGCTCCCGGCGATGTTCCTGCCTTCCAAGAACAAACATCACGCGGGGAAATTGGACAGCATCGAGGTTGCGGATTAAAAAGGCGGGAGTTCGGCGCGGGGAAAAGACACGCGTGATTTGCTATAATAGAGGCACTTTTAAGGGGTGTTGCGGATGAAGAACAGAGCCCAATGGACAGCTAAATTATCCCGGTTGACCGACCCGGAGCCAAACCCGGGTTGGGCGGTTTCGGATCCACGCGAGAATGTGGGGATGATGTGGCAGTTGGCCCTCGATAATTGGGCTTTCATGAAGGGACCTCATGCTGAATCAAGATTACAAAGACATGCTGGCCGCCTTATTAGGGGAAAAAGCTGATTTTTTGATCGTCGGGGCATACGCCCTGGCGGTTTATGGCCTTCCGCGCGCCACCGGCGATATCGATCTATTCGTGGGAACAAATCCTGAAAATTCAAAAAAAGTTTACCAGGCGTTGGCCCAGTTTGGCGCTCCCATGACGGAACTAACCCCCCATACCTTCACCCAGGAAGACGTGATTTTTCAGTTGGGCGTGGCGCCCAACCGCATTGACCTTTTAACGTCCATTTCGGGTGTTTCATTTGCCGACGCGTGGTCCCGCCCCCAATGGACGGAAGTGGAAGGCTTGAAATTGCCTGTTTTATCCATTGAAGACTTGATTCGCAATAAAACGGCGGCAGGCAGGCCCAAAGATATCGCGGATTTGGCGTGGCTCAAGATCCGAAAAGACCAAAAGTGATCCGCTCCCCTTTAGCTTATAACTCCTAAATTCCCACAAACAAGAAAATGGGGTCAGGACAACACTTGACACTTATGGACCATCTTCTCCAATCGCCGGTCTTTTTCCACGCGTATTTTTATCACCGCCCATCGATTCCCAATCGCCGATGGACTCACCCCCAACACTTTTGCCGTTTCTCTTGAGCTTATTCCCGCCGTTTTCTTTAACAAATAAATCGCCACATCCCTGGCTTCATTTTCCTTCTTTCGGCTTTTTACGATTTCTTCCTTCTTCACCCCGTAAACTTCCGCTACCTTCGCCAGCACTTTTTCCACCGGAGGATGCATGATTTTCTTTTGGTATTTCGGCATATCCAGGTTTTCTTTGCCTGATATCAGGCCCTTCATCTTTTCCAAAAATTCATCTTTCCCCAAATAAACCTGATGCCTCAACTCATCCCAAGGGCTGGTTCCCGCTTGGAGCCCATCGTCCACGAACCCTTGATAGGCCTTTTGCGCTGAACCTAACCTTTTATCAAATAATCCTAATAACCACTTCGTTTCCAACCAGGATGGGGCTTTTTCCATGCCAACCGTAGCCCGATAACTGCTCCATTTCCATTCTTTAGGATGCTTCACCATTTTGGCCCTTACGGGGTTTAAGACCACATACCGGCACAATTCCTTCAAATAACTTTCTTTATCTACATGGATGGCCTTAAACCGGCCTTGAAACAAATGCCCCACTCGTCCCCTTTTTCGATTGAACCTTTGGGTATAAAGCCCATTTAAATGCTTCATGGCCATGGAAAGGTTGGCGGCGGGGGTTTCCAACAATAAGTGATAGTGATTGTCCATCAAGACCCAGGCATGGCAGTGCAAATGATGTTCTTCCACAACTTCAGCGAGTATTTTCAGGAATAAACAACGATCTGAATCATCAAACACGATCTTTCTTCGTTCATTCCCTCGGGAAGTGACGTGATAAACAGCACCTTCATAATGGATTCTTTTTGCTCGGGGCATGGCGGAATCTTATCAAATACCGAATTGGTTGTTAAGTGTTATGTGTTGGCCTGACCCTTATTACTTTCATTCACTTCCCGAAAACCCATTCCGACTAAATCTTCAGCTTTAAGCGGTTCAGGTCCTTCGTCAGTAAATCCAAATCGGTCCCGTATTTCGGGTTGAATTTCACCGGTCCATAGACCGGAACGGCCAAAAGCTTCCGCAGGACCAGGGCGTTCGACTTTTCCGACAGTTCTTTCCCCTTGTAGCCGTTCAATACCACGCCCAACACCTTGACCTCGCGCCTTTGAAGGGCGTTCACCGTGAGCAGGGTGTGGTTGATCGTCCCCAGCCCCGCGCGGGCCACCACCAGCGTGGGCAATTTCCAGTTCACGATCCAGTCGATCGCGGAGAAGTTACGGGTAATGGGCACCAAAACCCCGCCGATCCCCTCCACCACCACGCGGTCGTATTTCTTCAGGGCCTTATGAAAAGCCTTTTCGATCTTGGCGAGCGGCACCGCGCCTTCTTTCCACGAGGCGGAAAAGGGGGCAAGGGGCTGTTTGAAATGGACGGGTACGATTTCGGGATAGGCGGAATCGGGCAATTTGGCGGCTTTTTGCAGGAGCTTACCGTCTTCGCTGGGGTTACCGCCCGTCGCGACAGGCTTCAGGACCCCCACTTGGACGCCCCGGTTCACGAGCATCCGGGTGATGCCGGCGGCAATGAGGGTTTTACCGACTCCGGTATCGGTCCCACATACAAACATACCCTTTTTAAACATTGGGGCTTACCAACCTCTCATAAGCATTTTTTACTAGTTGTTTTTCTTCGTATGAAAATTGCGTTCTTAGAAATTTGAAGAATTCGATCAATTCACCTTCTTTATAAACCTTCACACTAGGTCTAAGACGCGGCATGCTCTCAGCAAGATTTTTCCAATGTTTATCAAGTAGTACGATATCGGAATATGCGAGATTAACAACAGAATGAAAAAAATCAGTTACATCATTATCTTTAAACTGATCCTGTCTCGAAAATATCGCTCTTAGCAGACCACTAAAAACAGCTCTGCAAAAACGCCTCTCCTCATAAGCTTTAATTATTATCTTTTTATACAATTCAAGAATAGTTTTACTCTTTGCAAATTCAACTCTCGATTCCTCAATAATGGTCTTTATTTCTCTTTGGTTATCTTCCCGTTGTTTTTTTAAATCTTCTCGATTTGCATTAACCAAATCTATAATTCGCGATAGCGTAAGTGGCCCACCATGAATTATCGGATAATACATTTTTAAAAAATCAATATCGACCCAGGGCGGAGAATTAGAAAAATTCGGATTCTCTTCATCTCGCATCACCGGCCCGGGACTCATTCTGGCCAAGGCCCACTGTTCACCAATTTCACTTAAAAATGATTTTATTTCATCTAAAGAGCGCCCGTCGTCTTGACCAACAATGTCCAAGACATTTGCCCACGAAAATACAAGCGTTCCTTTACAACGGAAAAAACTTAAAAATATGAACCTAAAATTATCTTCAGAAGAGATTCGTCTTAACGCCCAATGATCTAAGTGAATTGCTGGTTTTCTGATTTTTATATCAACATTCAAAACGTCTTTTTGTTTAGTAACAATAATCATAAAGAATGTTCATAGAGTTAATTGCTAACATTAAAGTTTCTTAAATGCATTGAATAACTTCCCGATATCCGCATCCGTATGCGCCCCGGAAACGGACAACCTCAAGCGGGCCGTGCCCTTGGGAACCGTGGGCGGGCGGATGGCCACCACAAGAACGCCTTCTTCCAGGAGCTTTTCGGACATCTTCAGCGCTTCCTCGTTCCCCCCCACGATAATGGGCATGATGGGCCCCGCGCCTCGGGGGATCTCATAACCCAAGGCCCTCAAACCCTCCCGTACCTTCTTGGCGTTTTCCCAAAGCGTTTCGACCCTTTGGGGTTCCTGCTGTAAAACCTCCAGCGCCCCCAGGGAGGCCCCGCAAACGGCGGGTGCCAACCCGGTTGTATATATGAAGGTTCGGGCCCGGTTGACCAACGACTCGATGAACAATTTTGGCCCGCAAACAAACCCGCCCATGCTCCCCAGGGCCTTGCTGTAGGTACCAACGACCACT